>JBHJOB010000112.1:0-3762 GCA_050330195.1 Rhodomicrobiaceae bacterium
AAACGATAGTGCCGCATCAGGGCTTGATAGCGTTGCGTCAGGTCGTCCTGGGCCGCGGCATCCAGATTGCGGAACGCCGCCGACAGGCTGTCGCTGCGGTGCTCCTTTGGCACGCCGCCAAGCGCCCATAACGCATTTTGCAAACCCTCGGCCAGGGCGACAAAACTCTCCCCGCCGAGCACGACAGAGTGAGCGCTTGTCGCTCACGATAAACGTTCGCTTTCGGCATGCTCGAAGCCGGAGAACGCCAGCCGGAAGTGATACAGGCGATGATCGAACGGCTGGCCCGCGATGGTGATGCCGAGCGCGCTGGTGTCGGTAAAGTCGGACAGCCCCATCCGTCCCGGCTCGTGGTCCTGGCGAAAAATCACGTCCTGCTCTGGACCGTGCAATGCCCGCCACGCCGTAATGCGCCGTTCCAGCGTGCGGCGGATGTTCGGGTTCAGCTCCGGATGCCGGCGGCGCAACTCTTCGAGCACGCCGATGATCCGAATGCCCGGCGCGGCTTTCAGGATCGGCACGACCTCGGTATCCCAGTAAGGCGCCAGCGGATCCGGCCGCCGCCGTTCGCGCGGCGCCGCTTTTTGCGAAGGTAGCCGCGGATCGTCCTCGATCCGGTAGGCGGTCGCGGTGGAAAATCCCGCCTTGGCCGCGGCGGCCTCAGCGCTCAGCTTCTGTCGGTAACTCATGTACAGCCTCATCTGTTGGTCGGTGATGTGGAGGCCGGGCAAGATTGATCCTCCCGTTTTCGAGACGAATCAATAGCTTGGCCCAACCCCACCAGACCGCCAGACGGGTCGAAAAATCGCGCCGCCGAGGATGGCAGGACTACGGTCGGCTCCGCCTCCCTTCGTCCTGCCATCCTCGGCGCATTCTCATCCTGATTGTCGCTGAGTTCTTACCGTGATTGTCGCGCCGCACCTTCTGCCGTTTGAATGCCGCCGGTAGATGCCGCTGTCGGCACGCAATACAATAAGAAATAAAAAGATATGCACTGGCGTCCCGCTGGAACGCCGCGGCGCTCCGGGCGACGATCAAACCTTTAGCGATTGGAGACTTGGGTCGGGGCTGTTTGGAGCGAGGAAAGCGAAGGCACGAACGGGAGACGACTTCACCGATGGCGAACGCCGCATGGTGCAGCGCGCCTTGGCGCGTGCGCATGGCAAAGTGGCGGTTGCGGCGCGCGAACTCGGCATCTCCAGAGCAACGTTGCACCGCAAAGGGCGTTGCCTCCTTTCCCGCTTTCTGGCCGGTCTACTTATGGCGTTTGAGAGAAGGCGAGCAACTTATGCCGACACAGCGGAAGTGAGGCTTTCTCCCGTTTTGAGATGGAAGAATCATTTCAGGCTCGGTGAGACCGTTCCACGATCGATGTTAGGGGCACCATAGCCATCCCGAAGATGCGCTAGATCGATGGTCCGTGTATCACTGGAGATGCGGGCTTTGTTGCTCGTGTTAGGTACGCTTGCATGAAGATGCGAACCTGAAAATGCGACCAGCGCCTCAGGCGGAATGGTTAGATAGATAGCGCCTGTCCAGTCGACTTCCTCCTGGGCCGTCGGCAAGGACGGATAGTCCGCTTCTTTTAGCGCGCGCTGCCATCGCCATCCCTCGCTGTCATTCGCAATTGGCTCGGACCAGTAGCGCGGAAACAGCGCCATCGTCCGCTCGGCTGTCAGTTCATAAAATGGAAACCACCAGTTGATCTGGCAATCGAGTCCTGCGCCCCAGCTATCGCGATGCGCCGGTAGCGCGCCGAAGCCGGGGACGTAAGGCGCGTCGAACGGCGGCGCATTGCGCAATGAAAAACGGTCAGCATAGGTCGTTCGCGGATCGCAACCCGCTGCAATCAAGGCGTCCGCATAATGCTCGTTGACCTCGTCACTTTTGCGGAAATGTGTACGTGCGGACTTCATGCGTTCCCGGTAGGCATCGTGGCCCAGTTCGGCAAAGGCTCGCGTCGGCTGAAGTCCTTTGAACACCTCGTCAAGCAAGGTGCGCGTGGCTGCCACCAGACGCGCCATCGGCTTAAGCTCTTCGAAAACAAGAATACGTCCGGCAAATATCCGCTTGGCGAGTTCGTCCGGTTCAAGACCATGATCGAGATGATCAATCCAGCTATGATCCATACAGAGCCTCAAAATTCCTGACACCGCCCAGTGTTCATATTGAGCCTCAAGCGTAGCAGATCGTCAGAATTATTCTGATCCGATTACGACATTTCCACGCATGATTGGGACCGCAAGTTTCCGATTGCCTCGTCACACTTGCCAGTACGGCGAGAAAAGAGCTCAGTCTGCCCGTTATTCTTTGCCAGTCAGTTCAACCCAAATGCGGTGATTTCCGACGTCGATAATGTCCACAATTTCGGCGTCGCACCGCAGAAACCACCGTCATATGTCGCCCTAATCGAAACATATCCATGTGGCAATCAATCATTTATTCGGATTGCGATAGTTGATATGTCGCAACTTGTATGGATGCTCAAGCAAAGGTGGAGACAATGATTGAAGGTTCTTGCCATTGCGGTGCGGTTCGCTGGAGTTTTGAAGGTGTCCCCGAGTCGGCTACTGCTTGCAACTGCACCCTCTGCCGACGCTACGGGGTTCTCTGGGCCTATGACTACGAGGACGAGAGGATACGGGTTTCAGGCTCAACTCAGGTCTATGCTTGGGGGGATCGAGAAATCGGCTTTCATTTTTGTCCGCACTGTGGCTGCATAACCTACTGGCGCGCGCTCAAGCTCAGAGAGGATGGCCGCCGCCGCATCGCCGTCAATCTGCGGCTCGCAGAACCAGATGCGGTAGGCGCAATCGCCGTACATCATTTGGACGGATTTGACAGCTGGAAATTCCTTCCACGCGAAAGCCGATGTGTCGGTGACATGTGGTTTTAGAGTTCTGCTCTCGTAAGCCATTACAACCGTCTGTGGGTCATTTGTCGCCTAATGGGATGGACCGGCTGCTTCCCCCCGCGGAGCGGTCTGCTAAGACTGCTTCGAAAACAGGAGAAGCAGATGAACGCCAAAGCAGAAACAGCAGCACCCGTCCTTTCCTCGATCGGTATCGATATCGGCAAGGATATCTTTCACTTGGTCGGTTTTGACGCCAAGGGGAAGATCATTCTGCGCAAGAAGATCAAGCGGCCCGCCCTCGCCGATACTTTCAAGAAGATCCCTGCCTGCATTATTGGCATGGAAGCCTGCCTGAGCGCGCATTTTGTCAGCCGGACCTTGCGGGCGCTCGGCCATGAGCCGCGGATCATTCCGGCGATCTATGTGAAACCGTTTATGAAGGGGCAGAAGAACGACTACAACGACGCCGAGGCGATCGCCGAAGCGGCCCTGCGACCGAACTTGCGTCTCGTCAGGGAAAAGGGCCAGGAGCAGCTTGATCTGCAGGCCTGCCACCGAGTGCGCTCACGGCTGGTATCGCGGCGCACGGCGACCATCAACCAGATCCGCTCTTTCCTCATCGAGCTCGGCATCGCCGTTCGCCCGGGCGCCCATGCGCTGCGCAATTCGCTTTTCGAGATCCTGAAGAACCGCAAGGACGAGATTTCGCCGCGCATGAGCGATCTGATCGTCGGGCTCTATGAGGATTGGCTCTGGCTGGACGAGCGGATCGAAACCGTGACGCGGGAAATCGAGGCCATCAGTCAGAAGCAGGAGGAATGTCGGCGCCTGATGAGCATTCCCGGGATCGGCCCGATGATTTCGACCGCGATGGTGGCGGCTATCGGCGAAGGCGACGCTTTTGAGCG
>JBHJOB010000113.1:0-59323 GCA_050330195.1 Rhodomicrobiaceae bacterium
AGCTCGGCGCTCTGGCAACCGTCAGTGTCCGCCGCATCAAGGTTGCCATCGATACAGCATGTCCGATGAAAACCGTCTTCGCCATGGCGCATGAGCGATTATGCCCTGCCGCTTAGATAGCGGCTTGCCGAACCCGAACGTCAACAACAGGAGGATACAGCGCCGGACCCGACCAACGCTGCATTCGTGGCGAGGTTGGGCTTGCGGCAATCAATCCACCTCCATCACCAACCGCGCCAGGAAAGCGGACGCCGCCCAGAAAATCAGTCCGTGAGATATGCTAGTCACACTGCATGGCGAGAATTACGACGCAGCCTGTTCGACATCAGCATTCATGAGACAAAGCGGGGAGTTTGGGCTCGTCTGCGCACCTTGTATCACAATGATTGCCGGACAGATCCGGCGTCTGCGGCTCAAGCCTGTGCGGCAGCGCTCTTTGCACCCGCTTTGACGTGCTTTTCGATCGCGGCGATGGCGGCGTCGGCTTTTTCGCCGTCCGGTCCGCCGGCCTGCGCCATGTCGGGCCGGCCGCCGCCGCCTGTGCCGCCGAGCGCCTCGGCGCCCACGCGGACGAGATCGACAGCGCTATACTCCTCCGTCAGATCCTTGGTCACGCCAACGACAATGCCCGCCTTGCCTTCTTCCGAGATGCCAATAATGGCGACGATGCCGGATTGAACCTGCTTCTTGCCCTCGTCCACCAGGCCACGGAGATCCTTCGGCGGGATGCCCTGTACCGTGCGGGCGAGCAGCCTTACCGGGCCGACTTCGCGAATGTCCGCGCCGCTTCCCGCCGCGATGCCTGCATTGCCGCCGCTGCCTCTGAGCGCGATGGATTTTTTCGCCTCGGTCAACTCGCGCTCCAGGCGGCGCTTTTCATCCATGAGCGACACGATGCGGGCCGGCAACTCGTCCGGCTTGACCTTCAACGCTCCAGCGGCGGACCGGATCAGGCTGTCCTGCGCACTCAGATATTTGCGCGCGCCATATCCGGTTAGAGCCTCGATGCGTCGAATTCCGGCGCCGACCGCGCTTTCGGCCAGGATCTTGATAATGCCGATGTCGCCGAGACGACGCACATGCGTGCCGCCGCAAAGCTCGACGGAATAGGTCTTGCCGGTCTTTTCGCCTTCGATCGCCCGGCCCATCGAGACAACGCGGACCTCATCGCCATATTTCTCGCCGAACAGCGCCATCGCGCCGGACTCGATCGCGTCATCAACGGCCATGAGCCGGGTCACGACCGGTTCGTTCTGCAACACCATGGCATTGGCAAGATCTTCGACGGTCTGGATCTCTTCCATCGTCATGGGCTTGGGATGGGAAAAGTCGAAACGCAAGCGGCCGGGCTCCACCAGCGAGCCTTTCTGCGCGACGTGTGTTCCCAGAACCTGACGGAGCGCTTCATGCAGCAGATGGGTGGCGGAATGATTGGCGCGGATCGCGGTGCGGCGGTCGTGATCGACTTCCAGCTCAACGGCTTCGCCAAGCTTGAATGGATCTTTCTCCACCGTGCCTATATGGACAAAAAGGTCGCCGAGTTTCTTCTCCGTGTCATTCACGGTGAAAAGCGCGCCCTTGACGCCGCGGATCTCGCCACGGTCGCCAATCTGGCCGCCTGACATGCCATAAAACGGCGTCTGGTTGACGATGATCGCGCCGTGCTCGCCCTTCTTGAGCTGCTTGACTGCCTTGCCGTCCTTGATGATGGCGAGGATCTGCCCTTCGGCTTTCTCCGTCTCATAACCGAGAAACTCGGTTGCGCCATGTTCCTCGCGCAACTCGAACCAGACGCGCTCGGTCGCCGCCTCGCCCGACCCGGACCAGGCCTTGCGCGCCTCCGCCTTCTGGCGTTCCATGGCGGTGTCGAAGCCCTTGCGGTCGATGCCGATATTGCGGGCTTTCAGCGCGTCTTCGGTCAGATCGTAGGGGAAGCCGTAAGTGTCGTAGAGCTTGAATGCGACGTCGCCTGCGAGGGTATCGCCCTTGCCAAGCTCGCTCGTCGCCTCGTCCAGCAGCGACAGGCCCCGCTCCAGCGTCTTGCGGAAGCGGGTTTCCTCCAGCTTGAGCGTCTCGGTGATCAGGGGCTCCGCGCGCGACAGCTCCGGGAAGGCAACGCCCATCTCGCGCACCAGCGCCGGGACCAGCCGCCACATCAGCGGCTCAGCAGCGCCGAGCAGGTGCGCGTGACGCATGGCGCGGCGCATGATCCGGCGCAGCACATAGCCGCGGCCTTCATTGGAGGGCAGAACGCCGTCCGCGATCAGGAAGCTTGTGGAGCGCAGATGGTCGGCGATGACGCGGTGGCTGACCGTGTGCTCACCCTTCGCCGCGACGCCGCTGGCTTCGACGGATGCCTCGATCAGCGCCTTGAACAGGTCGATATCGTAATTGTCGTGGACGCCCTGCAGGACGGCAGCGACGCGCTCCAGCCCCATGCCGGTGTCGATGGACGGGCGCGGCAGGTCCACCCGCTTGTCGGGCGTGAGCTGCTCATATTGCATGAAGACGAGGTTCCAGATCTCGATGAAGCGGTCGCCATCCTCGTCGGGGCTGCCGGGCGGGCCGCCGGGGATGTGATCGCCATGATCGTAGAAGATCTCGGAGCACGGACCGCATGGGCCGGTATCGCCCATCGCCCAGAAATTGTCGGACGTGCCGATTCGGATGATGCGCTCCTCCGGCAGACCGGCAATCTTGCGCCACAGATCGAAAGCCTCGTCGTCCTCTGCATAGACGGTGGCCAGGAGGCGTTTCTTGTCGAGGCCGAATTCCTTTGTGATCAGCGTCCAGGCGAATTCGATGGCGTCTTCCTTGAAATAGTCGCCGAAGGAGAAATTCCCCAGCATCTCAAAGAAGGTGTGATGCCGCGCCGTGTAGCCGACATTGTCGAGGTCATTATGCTTGCCGCCTGCGCGAACGCATTTCTGTGAGGTTACGGCGCGGTTATAGGCGCGTTTTTCGAGGCCGGTGAAGACGTTCTTGAACTGCACCATGCCGGCATTGGTGAACATCAATGTCGGATCGTTCTGCGGAACGAGCGAACTTGACGGCACGATCTCGTGACCGTTGCGCTTGAAATAATTCAGAAATGCCGATCGGATTTCGTTGGTGCGGGTCATCAAGGTCTTCCATGCCGTCAGGCCATCGGGAGGCCTGTCAGCTCACTATTTTGCGTGCATTTGCTGAAGTTAAACCGTTGAAGCCCAAAACTTCAGCGAAAATCGGTCCTATTCTCTAACGGCGAGAGGGCAGGCTGTCCAGCAACAGCCACGCCCTCTCGCTAAAACCACACACGCTTTTGGCGGCCATCAACAGCCGATTCCGGCTTATCCGGTCTTCTTGGGTTTCAACGGCTCGACATTCGTGTCCTCATCGGGAGAGGCGGCGTCGCCATCCTCGTCGATCTCCCCGAGAATGCGTTCGGCGATCAGGCCGGCATTCTGGCGGATCGCGGCTTCGATCTTCTGGGCGATCTCCGGATTGGCCTTGAGGAACAGCTTGGCGTTCTCGCGGCCCTGACCGACGCGCTGTCCCTCATAGGAGAACCAGGAGCCAGCCTTCTCCACAACGCCGGCCTTCACGCCAAGGTCGAGGATTTCGCCCGTCTTGGAGATCCCTTCGCCATACATAATGTCGAATTCGATCTGCTTGAAGGGCGGGGCGATCTTGTTCTTGACCACCTTCACGCGAGTCTGGTTGCCCACGACCTCATCGCGTTCCTTGATCTGGCCGATACGGCGAATGTCGAGACGGACGGAGGAATAGAACTTCAGCGCATTGCCGCCGGTCGTCGTTTCTGGATTGCCGAACATCACGCCGATCTTCATGCGGATCTGGTTGATGAAGATGATGATGGTGTGGGACTTGGAAATCGAGCCGGTCAGCTTGCGTAGCGCCTGGCTCATCAGCCGTGCCTGCATGCCGGGCAGCACGTCGCCCATCTCGCCTTCGATTTCGGCCCGTGGCGTCAGCGCCGCGACCGAGTCGATCACGATGACGTCGAGCGCGCCGGAGCGGATCAGCGTATCGGTGATTTCCAGCGCCTGCTCGCCATTGTCAGGCTGCGAGAGGATCAATTCCTCAAGGTTGACGCCGAGCTTGCGGGCGTAGATCGTGTCGAGCGCGTGCTCGGCATCGACGAAGCCGCAAATGCCGCCGCGCTTTTGCGCTTCGGCCACGACATGCAGCGCCAGCGTCGTCTTGCCCGAGGATTCCGGACCGAAGACTTCGATGATGCGTCCGCGCGGCAGGCCGCCAATCCCGAGCGCGATGTCGAGACCGAGCGAGCCGGTCGGAATCGACTCGATGCCCTTCGGGATTTCGTTCTTGCCGAGGCGCATGACCGAGCCCTTGCCGAAATTCTTCTCGATCTGGCCCAGTGCGGCTTCGAGCGCTTTCTGCTTGTCCATTTCAGCCCCCTCCACGAGGCGCAAATCCGCCTTCGCCATTGTCATGCTCCTTATTTCATATCGCCGGGTTTATTGCAATCTCCGCCCGAGTGTACTCATTTTGTTCCTTATTGCAAGCAGGCATAAATACGAATCGTCCGTATTTTTTACTTGCGTCGCTCAGGATGAATACTGATGCGGTGATTCCCATACAATGGCGCGTATGATAGCGGAGCGGGTTTCAATCCTCTTCCAAAGTCTCTTTCACCGCCGCCGCCAGCTTTTTCAAAGAAAAGGGCTTGGGCAGGAAAGTAAATTTCACGTCTTCTTCCAGATTGTTACGGAACGCATCCTCCGCATAACCGGAAACGAAAATGATCTTGATGTCCGGATTGGCCTTGCGCAGATGTTTCAGGAGCGTCGGCCCATCCATCTCCGGCATGACCACGTCGCTGACGACGATATCCACATCCGCGCCATGTTCCTTCATGACTTCCAGCGCATCGACGCCGCTGATCGCTTCCAGAACCTTGTAGCCGCGTGTCCTCAAGGCGCGCACGGCGAAGCTGCGCACGGCGTCCTCATCCTCGACGAGCAGCACGGTTGCCGAGCCCGTCAGATCGCGCGCGGGCTCCTTCTTGGCGGGTTTCTCCGCCTGAGCCTCGGCAATCGCGACTTCATCCTCGCAGCGCGGCAGGTAAATCCGGAAAATCGTGCCGCTGCCGACCTCGCTTTCAGCAAAGATATAGCCGCCGGTCTGCTTTACAATGCCGTAGACGGTTGAAAGTCCCAGCCCCGTGCCCTTGCCGACCTCTTTCGTGGAGAAGAAGGGCTCGAAAATCTTGCGCATGACGTCCGGGGGAATGCCGCTGCCGGTGTCGCTGACTTCGCACATCACATATTCGCCCGGCTGCATGACGGCATGGCCAAGCTTTGCCGATTCGCGCTCGCTGATATTGGCGGTGCGGAAGGTCAACTCGCCGCCACCCGGCATCGCATCGCGCGCATTCACCGCCAGATTGATGATCACCTGCTGGAACTGCGTCGGGTCGGCCTTGATCGGCCAGAGGTCGCGGCCGTGAATGACGCGCGCCTTGACCTTCTCGCCGAGCAACTGGTCGAGCAGAACCATCAGGTCTTCCAGCGCATCGGTCAGCGACATGACCTGCGGGCGCAGCGTCTGTTTCCGCGAGAACGCCAGAAGGTGACGGACAAGGCCCGCCGCGCGGTTGGCGTTGCTCTTGATATTCATGATGTCGGCGAAGGACGGATCGCTTGGCCGGTGATTGGCGAGCAGCAGGTCGGAAAAGCCGATGATCGCGGTCAGCACATTGTTGAAATCATGCGCGATGCCGCCCGCAAGCTGCCCTATGGCCTGAAGCTTCTGGCCTTGCGCGATCTGTTGTTCCAGCGAACGCTGTTCGGAAATGTCGATGCCGAACACCAGGGCGGCATCATCCGTCGGCGCCGCCTCAAGCACGGGCGTGAAAAACAGGCGGCCCGTATGCTTGCCTTCGGTCGTGCTGATATCGACATGCGGAATGGATACCTTGCGCGCTCTCGCCTTCTCGACCGCCTGCGTCAGCTTCTCGCGCGTTGCATCGTCAACCAGTTCAGACAGGTTGAGCGTTTCACGGTCATTGCCGGCGCCCACGAATTTCGTGAAGGCCGGATTGCTGCGAGTGACCCCGCCGTCCCTGGCGACCGCGGCGATGGCGATAGGCGCGGATTTCAGCAGCGCGAAAAGCGAATCCAGTTCGGTTTGCGGGGCGTCCTCGGGGGCGACCGCGGCATGGCGCTCCAGCACCGTGCCGACGAGGCTCATTTCCTGATCGCTGCCGTGATCCTGCCAGATCAGCAGGACCGAAACCGGCGACGCCGTGCCATCCCGCTTGATCAGCTCGAAGTTCAGCGTCCGTGACTTGGTCCGGTCGGCTGGCGGCGTCAGGATGTTGTCGGCCTGATCGGGGAAGAATGCGGACAGGTGCAGCCCGGTATCCTTGTCAGGATCGCCGATGTCGGCCCAATCGCGCAGCAGGGCATTGGCGAATGAGACGCGTCCCTCGCGGTTGGAGACAAACACGCCGATGGGGGTCTGATCGAGAAGTTTGCGCAGATCCTGAAGTTTCTGCGTGAGCTGGGTTTCGCTCTCGACGTGCTCGGTGACGTCGTTCATCTCCCAGAGGCAGACCCAGTCTCGGGGATCGCCGTCATGCGTAACGGGAACGCGGCGAACCGAGGCGCGAATCCAGCGGCCGGCGCCCGGAGCGCCCAGCGCCTGGAATTCCTCGTGCGCGGTTTCGCCCCGCCGCGAGGCCCGGATCAGACGGAAGAGCGGCTCCGATCCGCCGAAATGCCGGACGAGCGCAGATTCGACGCTGAACGGCGAGGTCTCCGGCGATTTGACGAGATGCTGATAGGCCTCGTTCGAGAACAGCGTCGATCCGTCCTTGCTGGTTATGGCGATGCCACGGCTGGCATTTTCGGCATAAAGGCGCGTCAGGTCCGGCGCGGAAGAAGCGGTTCGCAAGCCGAATTGCAGGAAGCCTGCCGCCGAGAACACCAGCGCCGCGACGCCGATCATTGCAAAGAAGGTGAAGAGCCCGAAGACCAGCGGCGTCGCGTTGTTCTGCAGGAGCACCGAGAGAAAGACGCAAGCGACCAGTCCGGCGGCAAGCCAGATCAGCCGACGCACCGGTGTGCCTTCCTCCCGCTTGCGCTGAAAGAAGGGCGCAGTTCCATCCGCGCTGTTCCGTCCTCGTATCATGCCTTGAATCGTAATCCGATTCGATTGCCGTATCTTACTCTTCCCTTGCGCGCGAAACGTGAAATAAACAACCCCGCGCGGGGCGACGCAAAAATGCGCCTCCGATTGTGCGTCGGCGCAGGAAATCCGGGTGGCCAACTTAACTGTTAAATTTATGACCAATAGCCGTTATACCGGGGGGAGGGGCGCAGCGGGAAATATGGCTGCAAATTTGGGGGCATAGAGAGCGCCGGTACGAAATGGAGCGATTTATGTTGTGCATAAAAAAAGGCGAATTGCATGTCTGACGGCGTAATCTACATCATCACCATCACATTGCTGATCGCGCTCGGCTGTCTGGCTTTCTGGATCGTACAGCAGAGCATGGGCGGCGCGGGGCCGAAGATCTTCCAGAGAAAGGCGCGGCGCACCGGCGTCGTCGAGGCAACCTCGGTCGACAGCCGGCGCAGGCTCATTCTCGTCCGGCGCGACAATGTGGAACATCTGATCATGACGGGCGGTCCGGTGGATGTGGTCATCGAGACCGGAATTCCGGCAAGGGCGGGCCTCCTGAACGGAGCCGGGAATATGCTGGCCCACGAAAACGGTCTGGACGGCGCGCGTTCGCCTTACGAAATGGATGACGACGCGCTCGATATTCGGCAGGGTCAGGCCAACTGACGTCGCTGAAGATTTTGGTGGGGGGCACGGATGATGGCGGGGCTGGTCAAGGCTGTCCTGATGGCGATCGCCTGCGTCGTGCTGGCCGCATCGGCTGTCTCCGCGCAGGATGACGCCGCGCCGCCGCAGGAGAACGCAGCGCCGTCTGCAAGTCAGGAACCGGTCGCGCCGCCCGGACAGAGGGATATTCTCTCCCCGATCCGCGAATGGGACGCAACGCTCGGCCGTATCGAAGCGGAACTGGAAGCGTCAGGCCTCGACCAGGGCGCGGTCGATACGATCCGGGCCGAATTGAACGATCTGCGCGAGCGCATCGACGCCTATGTCGCCGCTCAGCGTCCCCGCCTTCCCGAACTTGAGGCACGGCTGCGCAGCCTAGGAGATCCGCCCGCCGAGGGGGAGCCGCCAGAACCCGCGCCGGTTGCAGAACAGCGGGCCCAGCTCAGAAAATCCGTCGGCGATCTGCAAGGCGCGCTGAAGGGCGCCAACGAAGCGCGCGCCCGCCTGACGGCTCTTGGCAACCGGGCACAGGAGGTGCGTCGCAGCCTCTTCGAGACGCGAATACTGGAGCGGGACCGCAGCCCGCTGTCGCCGTTGCTCTGGCAATATATCGCCCGCGATACGCCAATCGGCCTGAACCGCCTCAACTTCATTCTTGCGAACTGGTGGGGAGGGCTGGAGCGCAAATCGCTTTTTCTCTCGTTCCTCATCGGCGCCATTGCGCTCTGGGCGGGGCTTTCTTTCTACAGCCGTCGCCGGGTCGACGACATAAGGCGATGGCATGGCGCGGAGCCGCCGTCGGAATGGCAGCGGACCGCTTCTGCCGGTCAGGTCATTCTGTTGCGCCTGATGCCGACGGCGGTCGCAGGCATCGCCTTCTATCTTGCGGTTTCCGAAACCGGGCTGCTGACAGGTGCGGCCGGACAGATCGGGGTCGCGGCGATCGTCAGCCTGATCATCGTCGCGACCGTTCAGGCGGTCACCAAGACATCGCTGGCGATCGTGCGCTCCGAATGGCGTGTGCCGAAGCTGCCGAACCACGCGGCGCGCCGTCTTTATTATCTCCTCATGGTGCTGGCGGCCGTCTACGGGCTGGACTTTTTCATAAGTGAGCTGACGCGAGCCGCATTCATGCCCTTCACCGTCAGCATCGGTCAAAGTTTCATCTCGGCAGTTCTTATTGCCGCGCTGATCATCTCGATCCTGCGCATTCCCGTAAGACGCGGAACGGATGGGGCCATTGTCCGCATAGGCCCCGGCTATATCCGCAAGCCGTTGTGGATCATCGCGCTGTTCATTCTCGGGGCGGCGCTGGTCGGCTACGTGTCGCTGGCCCGCTTCGTCGCAGGCCAGCTTATCGTCACCAGCACGATCCTCATTGTCGCTTACCTGCTGGTCACATCCGTAAGCGCGTTCGGCCAGAGTCTCGGCGAGAACGAAAGCGCACCGGGACGCTGGCTGCACACGCGCATGGGGCTTGAGCAGAAAACCCGCGAGCGCCTTGCCCTTCCGTTGGTCCTTCTGCTGAAAGGCGCTGTGATCATCGCCGCGATTCCCTTCATTCTGCTGCTTTGGGGCTTCGACTGGTTCGATATCGCCATCTGGCTGCGTCAGGCTCTGTTCGGCTTCGAGATTGGCGGCGTGCGCATATCCTTTGTCGCCATCATCGTCGCTCTCCTGCTCTTCGTGCTCGGCTATATGGCGGCGAAGTTCTTCCAGGGTTGGCTGGACAGCTCCGTCATGGAGCGTGCCGGCGTCGATGCGGGCGTGCGCGATTCTGTGCGTACCGGCGTCGGCTATGTCGGCATCGCGCTGGCGACGCTGCTCGCCGTCTCCTATCTCGGGCTGGATTTTTCCAATCTCGCCATCGTCGCCGGAGCCTTGTCCGTCGGCGTCGGCTTCGGTCTGCAGAGCATCGTCAACAATTTCGTCTCCGGGCTGATCCTGCTCGCGGAACGGCCGATCAAGGCGGGTGACTGGATCATCGTCGGCACGCAGGAAGGCATCGTGCGCAAGATCAGCGTGCGCTCCACCGAGATCGAGACCTTCGACCGCGCCAACGTCATCGTGCCGAACTCGATGCTGATTACCGAAACCGTCAAGAACTGGACGCTGCACAACAGCACCGGGCGCATGCCGATCCCGGTCGGCGTTCACTATAAGAGCGACCCGGAAAAGGTGCGCGACATTCTGCTGAAAGTGGCGCAGGACCATCCGCAGGTGCTCTCGACGCCGGAGCCGTTCGTGTTCTTCGAGGATTTCGCCGATAGCGCCCTCAATTTCATCCTTTTCGTCTACCTCGCCAATGTGAGCCGGTCCTTCGCCGTTCGCACCGACCTGCGTATCGCAATCCTGAAAGCCTTCCGCGAAAATGGCGTCGAAATTCCCTATCCGCAGACCGATGTTCATCTTCGTGATCTAGACTGGCTCAAGGACGTCATCCGCGAGCGCCGCACGTCTTCCGGCAAGAAGACGGATGCGGCAGCCTCGCGGCGCGACTACAAGTCGGAGAGTGGCGAGGCCGATGATGGCGACGGTGAAGGGCACTGATCGTACGGCTTCTCGTTGTTGAATACTGTATGCCGGCCGGACTGAAAAGCCGGGCCGGCTCCGGGTCTACAGTCCTGTCGGGGCAATAAAATTCATGGAATCTCTCGTTCTTCTGGCCATTCTGATTTTTCTCGCGCCATTCGTCATCGGCGGCTGGGCGCATGTCCGGGCGGGCCGTCTGGAGCGCGAAGCGGCAGGCTGGCGGCGCGAGCTCGACGATCTGAAGACGGCGGCCGCCGCGCGCGATGAGGAAATCGCCAGCCTTTACCGGCAGGTCCGCGCGCTTCGCGGCGAGCCCCTTGTCGAGGATGCGCCTTTCACGGATGAAGAAGAGGTTGCGGCGGAACAGCAGCGGGATGCGGAAGCGGAAGCCGACATGGCAGCGGCGGCGGTTGCGGGGACAGGAGAAACTGTCGCTGAACCTGCTGCCCCGAGCATCTGGCGGCGCTGGACGCAAGGGGGGCTGGAGCGCCAGTTCGGCGCGGTTCTCCCGGTCTGGATCGGCGGGATCGCCATCGCCTTTGCCGGGTTCTTCCTCGTCAAATATTCGATCGAGAACGAGTTGATCGGTCCCGGCCTGCGCGTCACGCTCGGCACGATGCTGGGCGTCGCCCTGCTG
The DNA here is from genome assembly GCA_050330195.1 of Rhodomicrobiaceae bacterium. Lineage (GTDB taxonomy): Bacteria > Pseudomonadota > Alphaproteobacteria > Rhizobiales > Rhodomicrobiaceae > JAHQVI01. The sequence goes on from JBHJOB010000113.1 coordinate 10,988, forward strand.
GCGGGCGCGCGCTGGTTGTCCTCGCGCATCGGGAGCGGCGAGAATGTGAGGATCGCCCAGGCGCTGGCGGGGGCGGGGATCGCGGTCCTCTATGTGTCGGTTTACGCAGCCACTGCGCTCTATGAATTGCTGCCCGGCTTTTTCGGCCTCGTCGGCATGGCGGCGATCACCGGCCTTGCCGTCATCCTCGCCTTGCGGCACGGCCCGCCGATCGCCCTGCTCGGCATGGTTGGCGGCTTCGTGACGCCTGCGCTGTTTTCCTCCGGCGACGCATCGGCGTTCCTGTTCTTCACCTATCTCTATTTCGTGCTCACGGCCCTCATGATCGTTATTCGGATGCGCGGCTGGTGGCTGCTGTCCTGGCCCGCCGTGATTTTCGCTTTCGGCTGGACGCTCCTGTGGATCTTTTCCGGTGGCATGGCTGAAGGGGACGCTGCCTGGTTGGGGCTGTTCCTCGTTGCCGTCGCGGGGACAGTCGTGACCGCCAGCCGGAAGCGCTACGAGGAAGAGGCCGGCAATGTCGGGAGCTGGCGCGACCTGTTTTCGCGGGCAAATCGGGCGCTGGCGCTGAATGTGGTGACGGTCGCGGGGGCGATGGGCCTGATGGCGGTTCTCGCCTTCAACGCCAGTTTCGGCCTGCATGAATGGCTGCTCTTCGCGGTGCTTGCGGTCGGAGCCGTGGCGCTCGCTTTCTTCGATCCGCGCCTCTACGGCTTTGCACCGTGGGCCGCAATGGCGGTCAATGCCGTCATGCTCGCCGGGTGGTTCCCCGATGGCGGTGACGCCGGGCTGATCATCGGCCTCGCCGGTTTCGGGACGCTTTACGTAACCAGCGGATTCCTGCTGGTCTCCAGCGCGGCAACGCCGCTGCTCTGGGCAGCCCTGTCGACTTCGGCGGCGCTGGGCTATTTCCTGATCGCCTTTTTCCGCCTGACGCCCGAGCGCCCGCCCGCTCCTGAGCCGCACCCGATCGACATTGCGCCGTCGCGCGAGCCGGTCGAACCGCTGGTGGAAGGCATCAGGGAGACGGCGGCGGCTGTTCCGCATGTCTGGGCCGTTCTCGCGATGGGGCTGGCGCTGGTCTTCCTTGCCGCAGCGCTCTGGGCGGCGCGGCGCCTACCGCAGTCCATCGTCAAGGAGCGGGTGCTCGCAGTTTATGCGCTGGCAACGACGGCGTTCATCGCTCTGACCTTCGTCATCGAACTGGACCGCGAATTCCTCTCGGTCGCCATCGCGGCGGAGCTGCTGGCGGTTGCGTGGGTGGCGACGAAGACGCAAATCGCTTCCATGCGCGCCATTGCCGCGCTGTTGGGGCTCGCATTCGCCTTTTTGCTTCTGCCGCAGATCCTGCTGCTGATGCAGCTTTCGGCCCATTCGATCATCGGCATTGAATGGCATTTGCAGGACAGCATTCCCATCGTCGATTATCCGACATTCCAGCTCGCGCTGCCCGCAGTGCTGTTCCTGCTGGCGGCCTATGTGCTCAGGCGCGAAGGCGATGGCCTTCTGATCCGCACCCTTGAGTTTTCCGCGCTGGCGCTGATTGCGCTGTGGGGCTTCTACACGACGGCCAAGCTGTTCCATCCCGGCGAGGATGTGCTTTTCGTTGAAGCGGGTTTCCTTGAAGCCGGCGTGATCACCAATGTGCTTTTCGTCTTCGGCCTCGCCTGCCTGTATGCCGGTCGGATCTTCTCGCGGATTGCCTTCTTCCAGAGCGGCGTGTTGCTGACAGGGATCGCGCTGTTCCGCATCCTCTATTTCGATCTGCTGGTGAAAAATCCGCTGTGGTATGGCGGCGAGGTTGTCGGCGTCACGCCTTTGGATGCCTTGACGGTTACCTTCATCGTGCCGATCCTGTGGATGTGGCTCGCCTCTGGCGAGATCGAGCGGCAGGCTGCAAGCCGCTGGCTGCTGCGCGCGGCAGCCATCATGCGCGGGCTGACCGTGGTTCTGGCGTTTGCATGGATCAGTCTTGAGATCCGCAAGCTCTATCACGGCAATTTCCTCGACCTCGCGCCGGCGACGGACGCCGAGTTCTACAGCTATTCCGCGGCGTGGCTGCTCTTTGGCGTCGCGCTGCTGTTCTACGGCACACTCAAGGGCAACCAGCTTCTGCGCTATGCGTCGCTGGCGGTTCTGCTGCTGACGGTGAGCAAGGTGTTCCTGCTGGATGCGGATAATCTGACCGGGCTTTACCGCGTCTTCTCCTTCCTCGGGCTTGGGCTCAGCCTGCTCGGCATCAGCTATTTCTATGGCCGGTTCGTTTTCGCCGGTGCGCCTGCTGGCGATGATAGGCAGAGCGGAACCGCTTGACGCGAGGATGCTTTCCGGGGATCCCCATATCCTGTGGCAGGGCTCAGAAAAGGAATGAGCCGGCGCAGCTTTGCATCACTTGTCTTTGCGTCCAATACGAGGTGACGCAATCCCGGCGGCGCGCCCCGTGACATGGAGCCTCGCTTTAGCGCCGCCCGTCGTCCCTCCGTCGGCTTGTTGATCGGCAACGATAAAGCATAACCAACAGCCTATGCTTTTACCGTCAAGCCGCTTTCACATAAACACAATGCTATTGACTCATATATCCGAACGGTTATAGGTTCAAATCCATAATCAGAGAGTTATTGATTGCGATGCCGGCCCCACATGACATTCTCTTCAGAACGCTTGCCGATCCGACGCGGAGGGCAATCTTCGAGCGGCTGTGCCGCGACGGAGAGCAGACGGTGGGAGCCCTCACGGCTCAGGCCGGGGTCTCGCAACCGGCGGTCTCGAAGCATCTTGCGCTGCTGAAGCAGGCTGGACTGGTGCGCGACCGCCACGAAGGCCGTCAGACGCATTACAGCGCGCAGCTCGGCGCGCTTGGGCCTCTCATCGACTGGACCAGCCAGATGGCCTGGTTCTGGCAAAACCGGTTCGACAGCCTCGAAGATCTGCTCAAAAGGATGGACCAATGAACGAAACTTCGACCGAAACGCTCTCCGTCATTGTCGAACGTGAGATCCCTCATCCGCCGGAAAAGATCTGGCGCGCGCTCACTCAGCCCCACCTGATCGAGGAATGGCTCATGAAGACCGACTTCAAGCCGGTCGTGGGCCACCAATTCAATCTTCGCGGGGATTGGGGCGGCGTGCTGGACTGCGAAGTCCTCGCGATCGAGCCGAACACAACGCTGTCCTACACCTGGAATTTTGCGCATGACGATGCGGCCTACAATCTGGAGAGCGTGGTGACCTTCACGCTCACCCCGACGAGCACGGGGACGTTACTGCGCATGGAGCAGTCTGGTTTCCGGCCGGATCAGAAGCAGGCCTATGGCGGCGCGAAGTCTGGATGGCAGCAGTTCCTTGAGAAGCTGGAGCAGGTCTTGTCGCGGGCAGACTGAAGTTTGCCGGCAAACTCAAAGCATCGGACTCAAGGAGGAGAAACCGGCATGAAGAAGAACGCGCCGCAGGACAGCGACAACAAGTCTTCTTCGCAGCTGATTGATGCGAAAATCGTGGAGCTGGGCGACTGGCGGGGCGAGTTGCTCGGCAGGCTCCGTGCCCTGATCAGGGAAGCCGATCCTGAAGTCGTCGAGGCGTGGAAGTGGCGAGGCGTACCGGTGTGGGAGCACACCGGAATCATCTGCACCGGCGAGACCTATAAGGACAAGGTGAAGATGACTTTCGCCAGGGGCGCATCGCTTGAGGATCCCTCTGGTCTGTTCAACTCCAGCCTCGAAGGGAACGCAAGGCGCGCCATCGACTTTCGTGAAGGCGAAAAGATTGACGAAAAGGCGCTCAGGGCGCTCATTTGTGCCGCCGTGGCGCTGAACACGTCCAGGGCTGCCAGGAAAAGCAGCGGGCGGCGCACCAGCGTATAGGAGCGAACGCAATGGCCGGCAAGACATCCGGAAAATCGGCGAAGGCGGGCAAGAAAGCTGCGGCTGTACAGGACGATGCAGAGCCGGTCCTCCTGTCAGGCGGCAATCCGCAGATCGCAAAGGGCTATGGCGACGCTCCCGTGCAGTCCTATATCGCGGCCATGCCCGACTGGAAACAGGGGGTCGGGCGCCGCCTCGACGCGCTGATCATGCGCACCGTCCCCGGCGTGCGCAAGGCGGTCAAATGGAACTCGCCGCTCTATGGCGTCGAAGACGAGAGCCGAGGCTGGTTCCTAAGCTTTCACTGCTTCAACAAATACGTCAAGGTCGCCTTCTTCCGCGGCGCGCAGCTAACGCCCGTCCCACCCGTAGAATCGAAACAAGAGGACGTGCGCTACTTCCACATTCATGAGGACGATGAACTCGACGAAGCCCGGTTCGCCGATTGGGTGAAACAGGCCAGCCAGTTGCCCGGCGAGCGAATGTAAGCGGCATTTTTCGCCCCGCCAACGCAACTCCGTCCACAGCTTGGCGCGCCACCTTGAGATCCTGGGCGGCAATAGCTCACATCCATCTTCAGGCTCGATCTTGATCCAGCACCTCGTGGTCATGGACCTGAGGAGGCAGGATCAGCCTTTCATAGGCGGATTCCGGTTTGCCGTAGCATCCGGCGGCGAGTTTCTGCAGCGCGCGCTTGTCGATGACGTCGATCATGCCCCGCCGGGCACGGATCACACGACTTTCTTCAAGCAGGTGAACGGCGTCCGTCACGCCGGAACGGCGAACGCCCAGCAGATCGGAAAGCCTTTGATGCGTGACGGCAATGCTGCTGGTCCGCAGCCGGTCCTGAATCATCAACACCCATCTGGCCAGCCGCTGGTCGATTCGGAAACTGCCATTGGCCAGCGCCGTATCGGCGATCTGGGTCATGAGGATATGGGCGTAGGAGTGCAGCAGGGAGCGCAATTCCGGGCAGGCTGACATCTCGTCGTGCAGATCCCGGACCGCTATGCGCTGGGCATATCCGGCAAATTGAACGACCTCAAGGAAATGGGAATGTGTAACGCCCAGCAAGGCCGCCGCGCTGCCCGCGCCTTCATACCCGTAAACGCCGACATGTCCCAACCGGTCGCCGGGCGCGCAGGCCGCGATCGAGACCGCTCCGCTTTCAGGAAAATAGACGAATTCGGGCGGCTGTCCGGGCTTGACCAACTGCGCCTCCGGGACCAGCCACACCCGGTGAAACCGGGATTGGATGCGCCGAAAGGCCTCCTCCGGAAGAGCAGACAAGAGAGAATTTCGTGGCGAAGAACTCCCAATATTGCACATTGCTATGCAATCTACCTATATTTGCTAGGCGGTTTCAAATTATCCGCCGCAGCCGACCACTGATCGTCTGTAAGATGTCTGCACAGAAAGCGGATGATCAAGTTGTAACGCGGCCCGTCTGGCAAACGCTCCAGAACTCAGGCTGCTTATCCGAGCGTCCGGCTATAATTGTGGCGAAAAAAATATTTTACCGTCTTATGAACAGCAATCATCGCCCATCCAAATGGATTGCAAAGGAACTATTCGAAACTGATAAAAGCCTTTACAACAACAGCTTACTGGCGTCGTTTTTCTCTGTACGTTTTCTGACCGAAGCTTTGAGCAGTTCCATAATTCCTTTAGCTTGATTACTGATGATATCAGAACAGCCTTCACTGCAAGGTAAAGAAAAACCTGGGTCACGATCAACAGCCGAATCCTTCAGCTCCAGGTCCAAGAGGCGGGTTACAGCGGGGTCCAAAGTTATCCGCCATTAGATCAAAGGTTCGCGCCAGTTGGTCAGCTCGCCAACCCGGTAGCGCAGCTGATGTCATCTCCGGTTGTTGGGCGCCGTACCACGCAGCGGACTACCCGCAGAACCACCCCCCTCGTGTTCTGCCGGTCCGGCATCGTTCTCCGATCCGCACGAGCGATGCCGGACCGATCACCGGCAGGCAGGGGCACAATTTTTTGGTCAGGGTTCCGGGTATGCGTAGTAACAACATGCTGAAAGGGCGTTCGATTCTTCTGGCGGAGGATGACGCCATGCAGGCTGTCGAACTTTTCGACACTCTCGCCGACGAAGGCGCCACGGCGGTCGTTTCAGTTTCGGAGCTGGACGAAGCCCTGAGAATGGCAGGAAGTCAAAGGTTCGACGCCGCCATTTTCGATTATCGGCTCGGCGGAAACCGCTCAACGCTGTTGGCGGAGTATCTCGATCGTCAGCATACGCCATTCGTAATCCATACAGGCTATCCACTCCAGTTTCCCTGCCTTTGGCGTGGCTGTCGGCTGGTCCCGAAACCCTCGGCCCCGACAACGCTTGTCCACACACTTGCCGCGCTGATCCGCTGGCAGGGCATGAACTGGGGACGGCGGGAGGCATCGCGCCTAAGCTGGTGGGAACCCGACTTGCCGGCTTGAAAAACCGTTTTCTTTTATTTCAAGATTGTGCGGAACAAGCAATGAGAGGGGTCGTTGCAGGGAGAACCTTACATCTTCTGAAAAGGATCTCCCGATGTTCTATCACAACTCCCGCCTGCAATATGAAGTTCGAGTAGAAAAGCCAAACCCACTGTTTGCGAAGATGCTGCAGCAAGCAATCGGTGGTATCGAAGGCGAAATTCGCGTCGCCATGCAGTATTTCTTCCAGGCCATGGGCGCACGCGGTCCGGTGAAATACCGTGATCTGCTGATGGCGACCGCCACCGAAGAACTCAGCCATATCGAATTTCTTGGTCATGCCGTGGCGCTCAATCTGGAAAAGGCTCCTGCATCACTTCAGGAAGAGGCAGCGCAGGACCCCATCGTGCATGCCATCCTCGCCGGCATGAATCCGCGGCATGTCCTCTCTTCGGGATTGGCTGCCATGCCCGTGAACTCGAATGGGGTGCCCTTCGATATGAGTCACGTCTATGCAACCGGAAACATAGCCGCGGACATGCTGGCCAATGTGACCGCAGAGGCCGGTGGCCGGGTGCTGGCGAGCCGACTTTACAACATGACGGACGATCCCGGAATGAAAGACATGCTCTCGTTCCTCATTGCCCGCGATACCATGCATCAGGAACAGTGGCTTGCCGTGATCGAGGAGCTGGGCGGGCTTGAAGAGGCGCTTCCCATACCGAACTCCACGCCTCCGGAGCATGAGGCGACCGAGTACTCCTATACATTCATGAATACGCTTCTCGACAAGGACGCCCCGGAAGGACGCTGGTCGTCGGGTCCGTCGCTGGACGGCCGGAGCAGTTTCTCGACCAGCAAGGCCGAACCCATGGGACAGGAACCCAAGCTCGGGCCGGCCCGTCCCGATAGCGCTGCCCAGAAAGAGCAGATGTAAACAGCGCTCCGGCGCGAACCGAAGCACAAGCCTCGCTCCAAAATGGCAACGGCGCGATTCCCGGTGAACCGCGCCGTCTGCAGATGCGAACCTCGGGACAGGACACTAATCGTCTAGGCGTGCCGTGTCGATTTGCGGAGCCGCTGCGGCAAGATCGAGAGAGTCGAACGGAAGCGGATAGCTGTTCTGAGCCGGCTTCCAGGCGTCGCCATCGCCGTCATACTCGTAGCCATAGGTGCCGCCGCCCCTGTCGTCATCGCGATCGACGAGAACGGCAACAACCTGCCCATCCCCAACGCTGGTATTTTCATCCATGAGCTGGCTGCAAGAAACTCGCGGTTTCCTGCCGTTATAAAAGAAAGCCCCGACGGTGCGGGGCTGAAGCTTCGGGTAGTCAACGCCGTGGGAGGGGGAAATGGCGCTGATGTGGCGAGAAACCACGCCGGGCGTCGACTTGTTCCAACCTTTTTCGCGCTGTCTACGATGCCCGGTGACTCAGGCATTGCATCGTGCAACAGCAAGCGCGGCCACGCGGACAGCGCCGCATCCGAAGGCGGCATGAACTCGTGTTTGCGAGCAATCGTTTGAGGAGATTTGACATGGGGGCGCCCGGAGCACGTTCAGACATGACAACGGCATCGATTGCCCCCATATCAACCGGCGTCAGTCGTAGTCTCGAATTCATCCTGTACAGGTTCGATCGTGCCCGGCGGATGCGCACCGGCATCCAACCTGCCTGTTCTGTTCCCGAAAGTAAGCCAGTCGCATGCCACACATTCTGAGGCGCTTTGCCGCCTATTACCGCCCGCATCGGGGGCTTTTCATTCTCGATTTTTCGAGCGCCGTCGTTGCCGGGCTCCTGGAACTCGCTTTCCCGATTGCCGTGACGCTGTTCATCGACCGGCTGCTGCCGACCAATCAGCTCGGTCTGATCGCGCTGGCGGCGCTTGGCCTGCTGGTCATCTACATGATCAACGCCGGTCTGCAGGTGATCGTGACCTATTGGGGGCATATGCTCGGCGTGACGATCGAGACGGAGATGCGGCGAAAGGCCTTCGATCACCTTCAGAAGCTGTCATTCAACTTCTTCGACAACAGGAAGACCGGCCATCTGGTGGCGGGACTGACCAAGGATCTCGAAGAGATCGGCGAGGTGGCGCATCATGGGCCCGAGGATGTGTTCATCGCCATCATGACCTTGATCGGCGCTTTCATGCTCATGCTGTGGGTTCATGCGCCGCTCGCCATTCTGACGGCGCTGATCGTGCCCGTCATCGCCTATGTCACGACCTATTACGGAGCGCGCATGACCACCACCTGGCATGCGCTTTTTGGCCGTGTGGCAGAGTTCAACGCCCGTATCGAGGAAAATGTCGGCGGCATCCGCGTCGTGCAGGCCTTCACCAACGAGGATCACGAGCGCCGGCTCTTCGCCGAGAACAACCGCAATTATTTCACCACGAAGCTGGAAGCTTACAAGGTCATGGCCCTGTCGACGTCGCTGTCTTATCTCTCGATGCGCTTCGTGCAGGTTGTCGTCATGCTGGCGGGCGCATGGTTCGTAGTGAATGGAGAACTGACGGCCGGCGGCTTTGTCGGCTTTCTGCTGCTGGTCGGCGTCTTCTTCCGGCCGATCGACAAGATCAACTCCGTCATCGAAACCTATCCGAAAGGCATTGCCGGTTTCCAGCGCTATACCGAGTTTCTCGATACCCGGCCGGACATCGCCGACCGCGAGGATGCCAGAGACGTCGAGCGGCTGGAGGGCAACATCGCTTATCGCAGCGTCCGTTTCGGTTATCAGGATGGCAAGGCGATTCTGGACGATCTGACCTTTTCCGTCAAAGCCGGTGAAATCGTCGCTTTCGTCGGCCCGTCCGGAGCAGGCAAGACGACCATCTGCTCGCTGCTGCCGCGTTTTTACGAGATCGGCGGCGGGAGCATCTGCGTCGATGGGATCGACATTCGCGACATGACGCTGAAATCGCTGCGCTCGAATATCGGCATCGTGCAGCAGGATGTGTTTCTGTTTGCCGGAACCATTCGCGAGAACATCGCCTATGGCCGGCTTGACGCAACAGAAGGCGATATTGTCGAAGCCGCCCGCCGCGCCCGGCTTGATGGCGTGATCGCGGCGCTTCCGGCGGGGCTCGATACGGTGATCGGCGAGCGCGGCGTGAAGCTGTCCGGCGGGCAGAAACAACGGGTCGCGATCGCCCGCATTTTCCTGAAGAATCCGCCGATCCTGATCCTCGACGAGGCGACCTCGGCGCTCGACACCGAAACCGAGCGGGCCATTCAGCAATCTCTCGCCGAGCTTTCCAGGGGCCGCACGACGCTCGTCATCGCACACCGTCTCGCCACCATTACGAATGCCGACCGCATCCTCGTCGTGGATGACGGCAGGATCGTCGAGCAGGGCAGCCACGCCGAGTTGCTGACCCGCGGCGAAGGGCATTACCGCCGTCTGCACGCGGCGCAATCGGGCGGTGTGATAGGAGCGAAGGCGGCGGCGGGAAAGGTTGATCTGCAGGAGATTGAATGACGGCCGCGTGCGTCCGCGTCCCGTGAGCCCGATTTGTGCTACACTTGCAACTCGTCACGGAGTTACAATGCGGAAAGGCAGACATGGCTGATCAACCGCAAATCGATCAGGACGTCATCGACCTTGCCCGCAGATTGATCCGCATTCCCAGCCTGACCCCCGTTACCGCCGATCTGCGTCCGGCAGCTCAGGAGAGTCTCGCCTGCCTTCAGTCCTTTCTCGAAGCCGCCGGCGCCAGATGCGAACGCCTGTGCTTTTCCGGCGGGCACGAACGCTGGGGCTATCCCGTCGATAATCTTTATGCGGAATGGATAAGCAACCCCGGAGGATCGGGCATATGTTTCCTCGGCCACACCGACGTTGTGCCGCCGGGCGACCCGGCGAACTGGCAGCGCGCCCCCTTCGGAGCCGAGATCGAGGGCGATCTGCTCTATGGCCGGGGCGCGACGGACATGAAGGGAGCGGTCGCGGCCTTTGCCGTTGCCGCGGCGCGCTTTGCGCAAGAGAACCAAAAATTGAACGTCAGCCTCATCATCACGACCGATGAGGAATGGGCAGCCGTCAACGGGACGAGGCGTGTGCTGGAATGGGCCAGGGCGCAAGGGAAAACGCCCTCGGCTTTTCTGGTCGGTGAACCGAGTTCAGCGGAAATCCTTGGCGCGGGGATCAAGATCGGACGGCGCGGCAGTCTCGGCGGAAGGCTGATCGCGCGCGGAACGCAAGGCCATGCCGCATATCCGGGACTTTATGAAAACCCCAATCGCGCGCTCGTTCTGGGGCTCGGCATTTTCCATGGGCTGAGATGGGGCGATGGCGAACCGGGGCTGCCGGCCACAAATTTCGAGACGATCGCATTAAGCAGCGGCGACTTCGGCGCCAGCGCCATTATCCCCGGTGAAGCGCAGGCACTGTGGAATATTCGCTTCACTCACCGGCAAACCCCATCCGGTCTGACCGCGAGGTTGCAGGAAGCGCTTGCAAATCCCGACAAATTCGCTAGGGATCACGATGACGCCATTGTTTTGAAGCAGTTATGTCTGGTTGCGAATATCGGCACGGCGGCTTTACCCTATTATTCGGCGCCAGACGAACTGGCCCGGGCGGCCAGGCTGGCCATTGCCGAACGGACGGGCAGAACGCCGGTATTCGACGCCGGAGGCGGGACAACGGACGGGCGGTTCGTCCACGCGTTTTTTCCGCAGGCGGAGATTGTCGAGCTTGGCCTGCCGGAAATGGGCGGGCTTACATATGAGGCGCATCCCGAACGTGCCGGCAGATACGGAGGGATGCATCAGGCGGATGAAAGCTGCTCCGTTGCAGACCTGCAGAGTTTGTCGGGGTGCTATCTGAGCCTGCTGCGTAATTATTCAGGGACTGCGGAATGAACAAGAACATCGAAATCCGCCCATTATCCGAAGACGATCATACAGCGGTCTGCGACCTTTACTGCAAATCCGTGAAATGCAATCCGCACGGCTTTATTCAGGATATCGGCTTTCACGGCTGCCTGATTTCCCGAACGCGCGAATGGCGGGAAAAGGGAGGAGACCTGCTGGTCGGCCATGTGGACAATGCGCCCGTTTCCCTTGGCGCGCTTGCGCCGCACTCTGGCGGCGCCGTGGAATTATGCAAATTGCATGTCGATCCGCTCTGGCAGGGACACGGGTTTGGCCGTCAGATGGCGGAGCGTCTGATTTCGACGGCGCGGATGCGCGGCTTCTCGGCCGTTATCCTGCATGTCACGGTGACGCAGAAGGCTGCCGTCAACCTCTACCACTCGCTGGGTTTCGAGCCAGTCAAACAGGCATTGTTCCAGACGCAGGTCTTCGGCAAGCCGGTCTCGTTCGATACGCTGCATATGAGATTGTCTCTCGGCGCAGCGCGCGCGCCATTCTCCGGCGAGACCCGTGATCGGGAACAGATCTCCGCGTCATAGCTCTCAATCAGTACACTGCCGTCCGCGGGGAATGATCCGGGGTGGATCAACGTCGCCGGAACAGCGCGCTGCTGTGTCCCTTGGTGAGCTTTTATTTTAATGTCCTCGTGTATTGCTTGATATGTATATTTAGAATAAATCAAATAAGATTGAGTGATACTAGATATTTTGATTTGTTTTAATTCTAAGTCTGTCAGAATATCGGTATATATTTGGATTGAAATATATGTTTTCAAGAAAAAATACTTGATCACCGGATGGCCCCGCCCTTATTCCTAGAGTCCGCTGGCTAACTGGATTGACGGGCCTGTGTGTTGATGCACTCGCTTCTGATGCTGAGCGGAATGGTGGCAGGGGGCCGCCATTTCCATCTGGTGGGTGTGTGCCTTCCAGCATTGATGCAACAGGATGCCGCTCACGCGCGGCGCCCGTCTCGATCCTATGACGATCATGCCGCAGCTGTTCGTCGGTGGCTGTCGCATGGCCGCCGCAAGAGGTTCATAAACAGGGTCAGATTCGATCGGTGTTCGGTGACTCCCAAAATCGATGGGCTTTCCGGTTGGGCATAGCGCTGTCGGTGGCCGCGCATATGCTGATATTCGGGCATTTCATTCTTGATACTGATAAAAATCCCGGAGCCGTTGAACGGCCAACCACCGCAATCAGCATCAATCTGGAAGCGACCGACGTACTTGACGCCATCGAGCAGAATGCGGCGAGGGAGGCGGCGGCAGCGGCTGCCGCTGCACAGGAAGAGCGGAGGCTGCAGGAAGAGGCCGAGCGCCTCGCGGCAGAGCAGGGGCGGCAGAGACAGGCAGAGGCGGAACGTCTCGCAGCCGAGCAGGAGCAGCAGAGACTGCAGGAAGAGGCCGAGCGCCTCGCGGCAGAGCAGGAACAGCAGAGGCTGAAGGAAGAGGCCGAGCGCCTCGCAGCGGAGCAGGAGCAGCAGAGACTGGAGGAGGAAGCTCTGCGGCAGGCTCGGCAGGAGGCGGAACGGCAAGCCGAGGCCGAGCGGCGGGCGCTTGAAACGGAGCAGAGGCGTCTTGCCGCCGAGCGCGCACGTGAAAGAGCCGAAGCGGAGGAGCGGGAAGCCGTACGGCGCGAGGCCGAGGAGGCATTGGCGCGCGCGATGGTGGCGGCCGAGGCGGAAAAGCGCAAGGCGGCGGAAGCGCGCGCGGAGCGCCGACGCCGTGAGGCGGCCGAAGAGGAGCAAAGACGGCAGAGGGCGGAACAGCGCCGCCGCGAACGAGCCGAAGCAAGACAAAAACAGAACAGCGCCGGCACCAGCGGCACACGCGGAACGAGATCTTCGCGAGGACGCGTGTCGGCAAGCCAGGGGGATATTCGCAACTACGCCGCATCGGTCCGCGCCCGTATCGCTCGCAACAAGCCGCCAAGCGGTGGCAATCGCGGCCAGGTCGTCCTGTCTTTCTCTATATCGGCATCCGGCAGCCTAACCTCCGCACGGATTTCGAGATCAAGCGGAAATGCAGCGCTGGACCGGGCCGCGCTCGCCGCGATCAGACGCGCTTCTCCCTTCCCGACACCTCCGCGTGGCGCAAGCCAGCGGCAACTCCGCTTCACGATTCCCTTCAATTTCCGCTGACACAGACAGGACCAAGTTTCATGGAACCGAATGCGCTTGAACTTACCGCAGAGCCGGTGGCGACGATCACCATCTATGAGCTGATCATGAATGCCGACCCGATCGTCAAGGGCGTCATGGTGTTGCTGGTGCTTGCGTCGGTGATCTGCTGGGCGATCATTTTCGAGAAAATGCTGCGCTTGAGCGCTTTTGGCAGACAGGCAAGGCTGTTCGAGCGTTTCGCGCATTCGGCGGGTCCATCCGCCCCCTCGCCGCGCCAATGGCTCGCGAATGCCATCGCCAGCAGTGCTGCCCGCCAGAACGATGCGTCATCCAATGAAAGCCGCGCCGAATTCGAGGCCCGTGTTGAAAAGGCGATGCGACTGACGGCAAGAGAGGAACTGAACCGCCTGCAGCCCCGCCTGCGGTTTCTTGCGACGGTCGGATCGACAGCGCCGTTCGTCGGCCTGTTCGGGACCGTGTGGGGCATAATGAACAGTTTCACCGCCATCGCGGCGCAAAAGGATACGAGCCTCGCAGTCGTCGCGCCGGGTATCGCCGAAGCCCTGTTCGCAACCGCTCTCGGTCTCGTGGCCGCCATTCCCGCCGTTGTCGCCTACAACCAGGTGACGGGCGGCATGTCGCGCCTGAATGAGCGATTGAACCTGGCCATTGCGAGGCTTGCGAACGACTATTCGGCGGACCGAACGAAGATTGCGGCGGAGTGTTAGAAATGGGCGCCAATCTGCCGCAAGGCCATTTTGACGACGGTGACGATCTGCCGCCCATGGCCGAGATCAACGTCACGCCATTCGTCGATGTGATGCTCGTTCTCCTGATCATCTTCATGGTTACGGCGCCGCTCATGCTTGGCGGCGTTCACGTCGATATGCCAAAGACATCCGCCGCCCGCTCGAATCCGCCGCAGAAGCCGTTGGTCGTGTCCATGAGCGCCGAAGCGGATCTTTATATCCGCGATGAGCAGGTGACACGCGCCACGCTGGTTCCGCGTCTCGCAGAGCTTTACAAATCGGAAAAGGACAGCGTCGTTTATGTGAAAGCCGACCGGGCGATCCCTTATGGCTCGGTCATGGAATTGCTTGGCGAAATTGCCGGATCCGGCTTCTCCCGCATATCGCTGCTCTCCGAGCGAGAGCCCGGAGCCACGAATTGATTTTCGTCGCGTGGACCTGCTGCGGCTCTCAGTCCAGCATGACACGAGAGGCGAGTTGCAATCCTGTTTGCAACGTCAGCGGAAAAGCTCAATAATAAACGGCAATTAGGTCCGAGAGTCTTTCGGAAACGCCAGAACAGGATGTGCGATGCGCGAGCCGGTTGCAGCGTGCTGTGATCTTCTTCCCATGCCGCGCCGCACGGTGCTGCGCATTGCGGCTACCGGATTGGCGAGTGCGCTTGCCTCGCGCAGGAGCTGGTCTCAGCCGTCATCACAGCCTTTGACGCTGGGTCTCACGCCTGTCTTTCTCACCAACGATCTTGAGCTGCTTGCCGCCTTGCGGGCCTATTTCGAAGGAGCGCTGGGAAAACCCATCAAGCTCGTCATGCGGCGGACCTACGAGGAAATCACGACGCTCCTCGCATCCGGTCAGATCGATGCGGCCTGGATCTGTGGATATCCCTTTGTGACGTTCCGCGACCGGCTCGATCTACTTGCAGCCCCGGTCTGGCGAGGCCGGCCGCTCTATCAATCCTACATCATTGCCGGCAGGAACCATGAGGGGGCCTCCCTTGATCAATTGCGGGGCAGCGTCCATGCCTTTTCCGACCCCAACAGCAATTCCGGCTACCTCGTCACGACGGCGCGTCTTGCCGAGCAGGGGCTGCGGCCGGAGCCGTTCTTCAGCCGCATCTTCTTCACCTATGGCCACCGCAACGTCGTGAGGGCCGTTGCGTCCGGTCTTGCCGACAGCGGCAGCGTCGACGGCTATGTCTGGGAGGTCATGACAGAGACGGAACCGGCGCTGACCAGCGCGACCCGCATCGTCCGGCAGTCGGAATGGCTCGGCTTTCCTCCAATCGCCACGGCGCGCGGCGCGTTGGCGCGGCCCGAAATCCAGGCGCTTCAGGATGCTTTCGTGAAAATGAGCGAAGACAGTCAGGGCCGCGTCGTGCTCAACCTGCTGCGCCTCGACGGCTTTGATCGCGTGGAACCGGCGCTGTTCGACACCATCGCCGCCAAGGCCGACCTTCTCAAGCGTTTCGGGTAAGGGATCATGCCATCGAACCTGCCGATCACGGTCAAGGCGCCCCTTCTCGTCAGCGCATTCATGCTGGCGATCAGCGTCGTCATTTCGAACACCGTACTCTCACGGCTCGCCCAGACCCAGGAACGCCATCTGCAAACCCTCAGCCGGGCCTATGTCGAGGGTCTGAGCGCAAATCTCGTTCCGCACATTCTGCGGGAGGACGTCTGGGAAGTCTTCGACACGCTGGAGCGCGCCCGCTCTGTCTATGCCGGGCTCAACGCGCTCAACACCGTCGTCATGAATGCGGCGAACAATGTCATCGCGGCAAGCGATCCTGTCGCATTTCCAACCGCACAGGCCATCGACCGGCAAGTCTTGAGGGGGCTGGAAGGCAACGGCCGGCTTCTGATCGACGAGCAGCGGGAAACGGCGCGATTATTGTCGAGCGTCATCGTGCAGGGGCAGAATGTGGGCAGCGTCTACACCGAGCTGGATATTTCCGAGCTTCTCGCGGAACGCCGCGCGGTCCTCTGGCAGCTGATCTGGACCAATGCGTTCGTGACGCTTGCCCTTGCCGCCGCGGCTTACTGGGTGGTGCGCCGCATGGTCGAGCCGGTGCGTGTTCTGGGACAGTATCTCGACCGTGGCAGCGACGGTCCGATGGAGATCATCCCGCATGAACGTCAGCGGTCCGCGCCGGGCGAATTCCGTCGCCTGTTTCATCGCTATAATGTGATGGCGTCCGCGGCCAACGAGCGGCTTGAGCTGGAACGGCAGCTTGCAAAAGAGGAGCGGCTGGCGAGTCTGGGGCGTCTGGCCTCGGGCATGGCCCACGAGATCAACAACCCGCTGGGGGGACTGTTCAACGCGCTGGACTCGCTGAAACGCTACGGAAACCGCGACGCGGTGCGCATTGCCTCCATTCGCCTGATCGAGCGCGGCTTGAGCGGCATCCGGGATGTCGTTCGCGCAACATTGATGACATATCGTCAGCCGGGGGAACGGAACACATTCAGCCGCGCGGATATCGACGATCTCCAATATCTCGTCAAGCCGGCGCTGCGCCAGAAAGACCTTGTGCTCGACTGGTTCAACGGCATCGAAGGGGAGTTGCGCGTGCCACGGCAGAATATCCGGGACGCAACCCTCAATCTGCTGCTGAATGCCTGTGCCGCCTCCGCTCATGCCGGGCGGGTCGGGTTTCGGGCGCAAGCGAATGAGGATTGCGTTGAAATCGAGATAAGCGACGAGGGCGGCGGCATGCCCGACGCCTATCGCGACTTTCTTCAAGATGGCATGCCGTCCGGCAATCCACTGGTGCACGGGGACGGGCTCGGGCTCTGGGTGGTGCGGCGTCTCTTGGATGAGGCCGGTGCATCGGCCGTGGTGGATGCCGGCCCCGGCGGCACAAGGGTGCGATTGACGTTCCCGATTGCCAGGGAGGAGGTTCGCGATGTCGCTTGAAGGCAAGACGATCGCGGTCATCGAGGACGATGCGATCATGGGCGAGTCGCTGGTCCAGAGCCTTGGTCTGGAAGGCGCGCGGGTGACGCTTTTCCCTTCGGGCGAGGCGGCGAAACAGAAAGCGCGGCTCAGCGAACTCGACCTGATCGTCTGCGACATGCGCCTGCCGGGTATCGACGGCCGCCGGCTGTTCGAGGACTTGCGCAACGAGGCGGATGCGCCGCCATTCCTGTTCATGACGGCCTATGGCGAGATCGATCAAGCCGTGGCCTTGATGCGCGAGGGGGCGGCGGACTATGTGACCAAACCGTTCGACATGGTTCTGTTCCTGGACCGCGTGCAAAGCTCGCTGAGGCCCGAAAAGTTCGGCGGAGAAAATGGCGTTCTCGGCATATCTGCGGCCATGCGCGGGATCGAAACGCTGCTCCGCCGCGTCGCGGATATCGAGAGCCCGGTTCTGCTGATGGGTGAGACCGGGACCGGCAAGGAGGTCTGCGCGCGCTTTCTGCATGACGTGTCAGGCCGTCGCGGACGTTCATGGCGGTGAACTGCACCGCGATCCCCGGCGAGCTTCTTGAAAGCGAGCTGTTCGGTCATGAGGCGGGCGCATTCACCGGCGCGGCGAAGCGCCATGCCGGCTATGCCGAACGGGCCGGGGAGGGCGTCTTGTTTCTCGACGAGATCGGCGAACTGCCGACGCCAATGCAGGCCAAGCTCCTGCGTCTGCTCGAAGACCGTAGCTTCTTCCGTGTGGGCGGCGAAACGCCGGCGCCTTTCAGGGCGCGGCTCGTCTCGGCGACCAATGCCGACCTTGGCGCGCTTATGGCGGAGAAGCGTTTCCGCTCCGATCTTTATTACCGCATCAACGTGGTCGAGGCGGTCATACCGCCGCTTCGCGAGCGCACCGACGATATTGCATGGCTGATGGCGCGCTTCTTCGATCTGCTGAGCGACGGTCTCGACCGCGTCCCGCGAGGCATCGCCACTGCGGCGGAACAGGCCGCGCTGACGCATCCCTGGCCGGGCAATGTGCGCGAGCTGCGAAACCGGATGGAGCGCGCGCTTGCGCTCAGCTCCGGCGGGTGGATCATGCCCGAAGATCTGTTCCCCGGAAAGCACCTGCCCCCTGCCACCGGAGCCGCACCGCGTTCGCTGGCGGATGCCCGTGAAGCGGCGGAAAGGCAGCAGATCGCGCTGGCGCTGGCGGAAAATGACGGGCAGATCGGGAAGACGGCTGAAGCGCTCGGCGTGTCGCGCACGACGCTGTGGGAGAAGATGAAGCGCTACGGGCTTGCCGAGAGCTGAGACGGGGGACGCCCTGACAATCACGCGGCGGCGCGCGGAGCCGCGACGATGATGGCAGCGCCCGCAAGACAGATCAGCGTACCGATCGAGTCCCAGCGGTCGGGGCGCACGCCTTCGATCATCCACAGCCAGGCGAGGGACGCCGCGATATAGACGCCTCCATAGGCCGCATAGGCGCGACCGGCGGCGGCGCTGTCCACCAGCGTCAGCAGATAGGCGAACAGGGCGAGCGAGACCATGCCCGGCGCGAGCCACCAGATGGATTTGTCCAGCCGCAGCCACGCCCAGAACGCGAAGCACCCCGCGATTTCGGCGATCGCCGCGCCCACATAGGCCCCGATAGTCACCATGGCATGTCCCCTACAGCGAGATCCGATAAAATAGATACCATTTTTCGGAAAAATCGAGCTTAAAACAGATAGATACAGATCAGGATCGTTCCGTAAAAAATGACCTGATCCAGGACTGATATGTTCGGAAATCCTGACGTCGCCCAAGCCGGTCCGTTCGGAAATCCGGACATCGGCTTATGCCCCTCACAAGCTATCTTTTTGATTTAGAATAATTAAAATTCCGGGCGCCGGCTGGCACGCCCCTTGCTCTGTCATTGTCATCATAGAGAAGACACCAAGGGGAGGAAATGCATGAAACGGTGCTCGAATCTTGTTGACGTTGGCCGGCGTCAATTCCTGAGAGGAACCGGCGTTGCCGCTGCCGGTCTCGCAACGGCGGCCGCCTTACCGCAACAGGCGAAAGCCCAGCAGCAGCTCGCGCGGGTTTCTTATCCGTCCAACCGTCTCGCCAATGTCAGTGATCTGATGGTCAACGAGCCGCTCAACGTCTCATATCCGGATGCCGACGCGCCAGGCGTGCTCCTGAAGCTCGGCGAAGCGGTCGAAGGCGGCGCGGGACCGGACGGCGATATTGTCGGCTTCTCCACGATCTGTCCGCACAAGGGCTTTCCGATGGCCTACAATTCGGACGACCGCACGCTGAACTGCCCTGGCCATTATTCACGCTTTGATGTCGAAAAGGGCGGCCAGCAGGTCTGGGGGCAGGCGACGCAAAACCTGCCGCAATACACGCTGCGTATCGACGACAAGGGCGACATTTATGCCGAAGGGCTGGACGAGCTGCTCTATGGCCGTCTCAACAACGTGCTTTCGTAAGGGAGGATCGGATCATGGCCTATAAACGCAATATCGACCGTCTGCCGATCATTCCGGCGAACGCGAAGAAGCAGAATGCCGTCTGCCATTACTGCATCGTCGGCTGCGGCTATCATGCCTATAGCTGGCCGGTGAACGAGCAGGGCGGAACGGACCCGTCCTCGAACGTCTTCAACGCAGACCTCTCGCAACAGCAGGGTGCGGACAGCGAAGCCTGGTACTCGCCGTCGATGTACAAGAGGTAGCCCGCTCGGATTGAACATCCGCGTTTCGGCGCCGAAACGGCGGAGAATGCGGGCGGCTTCCTCACATGCAAGTCGGCTGTAGGAGCGTTTTCGCACCGAGCCATAGAGCAACAGAATACGCGGCGGATGCGTGACGGATGCGGCCTGGAAAAGCCGATCCTCGTCAACTGAATGAAAAGCGCCCTCATCGATATTGGGCAGCGTATCGATCGGGTCAGACAACGCGGTTTCCTTTCTCGTCGATCAGCAAGCTTCCATCCTCTTTATGGACTGGGCCGGGCGGCATCCTGTCGAGCAGATCAAGAACGGCTTCGCTTGGCCGGCACAGACGAACGCCTTTTGGCGTGCATACGATGGGACGATTGACGAGCACCGGGTGCTTGAGCATTGCCTCCAGCAACGCCTCGTCAGGGACGCCGGGATCGGGGAGCCCCAATTCCGCCGCCGGCGATTTCGTTTCCCGCAGCGCCGTGCGCGGCGTCAACCCCGCTGCGGCAAACAGCCCGAGAAGCTGCGCTCTCGTCCAGCCGGTTTGCAGATATTCGATGATCGTCGGCTCGTGTCCGGCGGCGTTGATGATCGCGAGCACGTTGCGGGACGTGCCGCATTCGGGATTATGATGGATGACGATATTCAAAAGTCTGGCCCTTTCTCATTCGGCGGAGAGTGACGCCGCCATCACCCCGTCTTGCACATACCTTGACCATTGACACATCGATGGTCAAGGTATAATTCTGTGACCATGTCCGCAAGAGCACAGAACGCCGCAACCGAAAAAGCCGGACCCGACTATCTCAGCCGGGCCTATTGGAACGGCACGATCAAGATGAGCCTGTCCAAGTTCTTCATCCTCTGCGTGCTGCACCACCGGCCGATGCACGGCTACGACATATCCCGGCAGGTTGAAAAGACCACCAACGGGTGCTGTTCGCCGACGGAGGGCACAATCTATCCGGTTCTGCGCGAGTTCGAGGCCGGCGGCTATCTGACGGCGGATCTTCAGGTCGTGTCGGGCCGGGAGCGCAAGGTTTACGCCCTGACGGACAAGGGGCGGGACGCATTCAGGGTGGCCGTCGAAGCCTGGATGGAGATCACAAGCTGCCTGTCTGCGAGCGAACGGATGATACGGGACGAAGCGCCCTCCGGCAGCGGCTGTTGCCAGGAATGACGTACATGAACATTTCCGGCCGCCTTGACGATTCTGGAGCCATGCGGTGACTGGCGGGACCGGCGCCGGCACGGCTCCGGTCGATCCCACGCATGGAAGCGCCTTCTTCATTACAGTGCTTGGAATTGGCCAGATCTGCTCCTGGGGATCGCTCTATTACAGCTTTCCGCTCATCGCCGATGCGATGGGCCGCGAACTCGGCTGGTCCAAGCCGGAGCTCTACACCGCCGCGACGCTCGGGCTCGCCCTGAGCGGCCTTACCGCATATCCTGTCGGCGTCGCCATCGATCGAGGTTACGGCCGCATCCTGATGGGCGGCGCTTCCGTCCTTGCCGGCCTGCTGCTGCTTGGATGGTCGCAGGTACACAGTCTCGCCCTGTTCTACGCCCTGTTCGCCTGTATCGGCGCGCTTCAATCGGCAACCCTGTATGAGCCTGCCTTCGCCGTTGTCGCGCGGCGTGTCGGCGGGATTGAGGCCCGGCGCGGCATTACGGCGCTGACGCTCTGGGGCGGTTTCGCCAGCACGGTCTTCGTACCGTTGATCCAGATCCTGATCGACCAGCACGGCTGGCGCGTCGCTCTTGAGGTGCTTGGCCTTATCAATCTCACGCTGTGCGCGGGGCTCTACCTGTCCGCGATACGGCCCAGCCTGGATCCCTCCGACGCCTTGCCGCTCATCCAGACAGATCGTCCCGGCGGCAATGGCGATGTCGCGCAAGCTTTTCGCTCGCCGATCTTCTGGGCGCTGGCTGTCGCGTTTACCGCATTCGCCGCGACCTTTTCGGCGTTCACCTTCCACTTCTACCCCCTTCTGATCGAGCGAGGCTATTCCGCTGCTCAGGCTGTCACGGTCATCGCCTTCATCGGTCCCGCGCAGGTGGCCGGCCGGATCGCGATCTGGGTTGTCGCACCGAACGCCTCCGTGCGCCGGATCGGATCGATCGTGATCGTTGCATTGCCTCTGTCGATGGCTGCAATCGGCCTTTTCCCCTTGAGCCTGCCCGAAATGGTTCTGGTGGCCATCGTCTACGGAGCCGTGAACGGCATCATGACGATCGTGCGGGGAATGGCCGTTCCCGAAATGCTGAGCAGGCGCGCTTATGGCGCGATCAACGGCGCATTGACCGCCCCCGCACTCATCGCCAAAGCCGCCGCGCCGCTGGGCGCTGCGCTCTTGTGGTCGGTAACACAGAGCTATGACGCCGTCCTGATCGCCCTGTTCGCCGGCGGGGTCGTAACAGCGGCCGGGTTCTGGACGGCGGCCATGCTCTCGCGCCGATCCGATGTCGGGGGCGTGATCTGAAGTCATGACGAGGAAACGCAAATGATTGCCAATATCGAGGCTTCCCCTGCCGAGTGGCTTAACAGATCCTGCTTTTGCATCACGCTGGATCGGACCGAGCTTCATGCCGCGATGGAGCGTGAAGCTGGCGATCCGGAATTCTCCGCCCGATATTTGAAGCCACGGGAGCATCTTTTCTCCAACGTCCCCGTATTTCTCGACGCGGAACAGCTCGATCGGATGACTGCGGTCGTTCGAATGATCGAAGGCGTTTCGCGGCTACCGGCCTATCGGCGGGCGGTGTCGGAATGGACGCCCGCGATTGCCGGTTTTAATCCGGGGCCGAGGGGCGTCCTCATGGGCTATGATTTTCATCTGTCCGGAGACGGTCCAAAGCTGATCGAGGTCAACACCAACGCCGGCGGAGCGTTCCTCAATGCCCTCCTGGCCAGAGCCCAGCGCGCCTGCTGCCCGGAAGTTGAGAATGTCCTGAAGTTGCCGTTTCTGGCCGATTTCGATGCGGAACTGATCGCCATGTTCAAAAGCGAATGGGCGCTGCAGCGCGGTTCTGAACCGCTCGGGACCATCGCTATTGTCGACGATGAGCCGGAGAGCCAATATCTTTACCCGGAGTTCTTGCTGGCGCAGCAGACATTCATCCGCAATGGCAACAACGCCGTCATCGTCGATGCCGGGGCGCTGCATTTCGCAGATGACCGGTTATGGGCGGGGGAACAGCCCGTCGATCTGGTCTATAACCGGGTTGTGGATTTTTCGCTGGACCGGTCCGACCATGCAGCCCTCCGGGACGCCTATATGGCCGGAGCCGTGGTGGTGACGCCGAACCCGCACCACCACGCGATGATTGCCGACAAGCGCAATCTCACCCTGTTCTGCGATCATGACGCACTCATCGACCTTGGCGTGTCACCCGATCAGGCCAGAGAGTCCGTGCACGTCCCGAAGACAGTCATCGTCGCCGCCGACATAGCCGAGACGCTCTGGCAGGGGCGCAAGGGGCTGTTCTTCAAGCCGGTCGCCGGTCACGGAGCCAAGGCGGTTTACCGTGGCGACAAGCTGACCCGCGGCGTGTGGGAGCACATCCGCGAGGGCGGATACGTGGCGCAGCAACTCGCGCCTCCGGGCGAACGCATGATCCGCCTCAACGAGTTGGAAACGCCGCGCAAGATGGATATCCGCCTGTTCACCTATGATGGCCGTGTCCTGATGGCGGCGGCGCGTCTCTATCAGGGGCAGACCACCAATTTCCGTACGCCGGGCGGCGGCTTTTCGCCGGTGCTGTTCGTTTGATAACGGCGACGCTGGAGAACGCCACATAGTGTGTCGCGATTTCGCAGACCTACCGGTGGCCGATGAACGGCCGTTCGTGCATATACTGGTCCGTATCCAGCTGCGCGACGACAAAGGCTGCAACTTCATCCCTCGTGATGCGGGAGAGCTGCGTCTCGGGTCTTATCACTGTGTGCACTTCCAGTTCATCCGTAACTGGACCATTGGAAAAAGGCGCTGGACGTATGATCGTCCAGTCAAGGCCGCTCGCCGCGATCAGTTCTTCCTGCCTGGTCTTGTCCGCGTAGCGTTTGCGGGTGAAGAGCGGAAAGATGATCCAGTTGTAGAGGAAGCCGCCATGACCGCGCGTGTCGCCCGCCCCGACGCCGGTGATGGCGATCAGGCGAGCGACGTGCTGCTCCTTCATGGCGGCGATGAGCGCGGCGGTGGTTTCGGAGAACAATGTCGTTGCCGTGAATCGATCGGTGCCCAGCGCGAAGATCACGGCGTCGACGCCCCGGACGAAATGTGAAAGCCGGTCCTTGTCTCGCGGATCGAAGGCGTGGATCTCCGCAAGCTGGGCAAGATCCGCCAGCTTTTCGGCGCTTCTCGTCTGGCACACTGCTTGAAAACCCGCAGCCAGCAACCGCTCGACGATGTGCCGGCCGACCCCGCCGCTCGCGCCAAGCACGGCAACACGGCGCTTCAGTCTGCCGGTCATCAACTATCTCCTCCAGACGGATTCCATGGCAGCAAACGAGCATAGTGCCGCTTGCCGGATAGGCATTGATCTGCCGCAAGCTTTCATGCAAACGCCCCTTGCCGGAACTCTATTTTCCAGCGGTTGCAATCGGAATCTCTCGAAGACAGGCCGCCCCATCAATGAAGAGACGCCCTTTCGCGGTCAGGGCGGCTGCAATGCGCGCTTTGGCTCGGTGCTCGATCTCGGGATGCCTCCCGTCCAGCGCGCCGACACGCACTGCAACGGCGATATCGAATGGCGCTTCGTGCGGCTCGAGTCGGAAGTCCTCGACGGCAATCTGCCGGAAACGCAGACGACCCGCGCCAATCTCCGATTTCGAGGCGGCATTGGCCTGGGCGATTGCCTTGGCCGAACGGTCGATGGCGAGCACATAACCCTCGCCGATGCGGTTCGCGATCGCGCGGGCCATGGCTCCCGGTCCGCAACCGATTTCGAGCACGCGGATGCCATTTACGAGCGGCAATGCCTCGACAATGGCCAGAAGCCGCGGTGACAGTTTGCTGGTCATGGCGCGTTCCAATCAGTGTCGGCGCTTTCCCAGTGGCCGATCCGCAATGGGCAGGCTGTTCGATCAGCCCGGCTGAGGCGTTTTGAGCGCTTCTGCATTTTGCCCCATCTGATATATTCGAGTGCTCCCGGCTCAAAGTCGGAACTTGTTTCGCTAAGCCTTCCTCCCCAACTCCGAACAAGCCAAAGGAGAACTTCAAGCATGTTATCTCGTAGGACCATTCTCGCACTCTGCGCGGCGGCGGCTTTCGGCGGTGCTGCCATGAGCGGCCCGGCCGCACAGGCCAGCCCCGCAATTGGCGAGGACGCCCCCGTCTTCACAGTCAAGGATACAAAGGGCAACGACGTTTCGCTCGACAGCCTGCGCGGCAAGACGATCGTACTGGAATGGACAAATCACCAGTGCCCCTATGTCGTCAAACATTACGGCGCAGGCAATATGCAGAAGCTTCAGGCTGATGCGGCGGCGGATGGCGTCGTATGGATCAGCATCATCTCGTCCGAACCCGGCTCACAGGGCCATGTCTCTCCGGCAAAGGCGGACGAACTGACCGACAGCCGGGATGCGAAGCCCGCGCACATGATTATCGACGAGACGGGCGTCATCGGACGGGCATATGAGGCGCGGACGACCCCCCACATGTTCGTCATCGACCCTGAAGGCAAGCTGGCGTTCATGGGCGGGATCGACGACAAGCCAACAGCGGACAAATCCTCGCTGGCCGGCGCGACAAATTACGTGACGCTGGCGCTCGACGCGGTCGGCAAGGGAGAGCCGGTGGCAACGCCGACAGCACGGCCTTATGGCTGCGCGATCAAATATGCGCCTGAAGCGCGCTCCTGATCTGGCTTGTCGTATGCAAAAGCCGGAGGCTGTCACAAGCCTTCGGCATTTTTGATGCACGATGGCGGATGCACGCGGTGTTGCTCTCGCATGGCTCGGCAATCACTCCTTCGCCGCCATCGCGGTTATGCCGAATTGCCGCGCGCGTTCGAGCAGCCTTTGCGCGTTCAGGTAAGCCGGCGGCTCGATCCACAGGCCGTCGACCAGCACGCGGTCTTCGCCTTTGGCACGCCCCGCCTCGAACGCGGCGACGATTCGCGTAGCGCTGGCGACCTCGTCCGCGCTTGGCGTGAAAACGCGGTGAATAACGGCGATATGCGCGGGCGTCACCGTGCTCTTGCTGCGATAGCCCAGCTGGCGCGACCGGCGGGCCTCGGCTTCGCAGCCTTCCGCATCCGAATAGGTATAGGGCGGGTCGATCGGTTCGATCCGCAACGCGCGGCATTCCAGCAGGAAGCGCGACCGCGCATAGGCCAGTTCATCGCCCGACCGGCTACGCACCGCCATCAGATCCGCCGCCAGATCCTCCGCGCCCAGTACGCAGGATCTGACGCGCGGGCTCGCTCGAACGATGTCATTCAGATTGACGACGCCGGGCGCGGTTTCGACTGTCGGCACGATTTCGATGCCGCCCTCCGGCAGCCCGTGAAGCGCCTCCAGCCGTTCGATCTCCGCCGCAAGCGCTGCAATCTGACCGCCATGCTCCGCCTTGGGCAGGAGGACAAGCGCGGGCCTTGCCGAAATGACGGCGGCGAGGTCCGTCAGTCCCATATCGTTCAGCGGGTTCACGCGAACGGCGGGAATGATGCCCCGCTTGCGCGCCTGCTCGAAGAGGTTGGCTGAAAGCTGCCTCGCGGTCTCCTTCAGTGGCGTCGGCGTGAAATCCTCCAGATCCTGAGCCAGTATGTCGGGCTGCGATTGCAGCGCCTGCTCGTGGGCGAGCCGGTCGGCGCCGGCTATGAACAGGAGCGACCGGCGCAGATCCGGCGTTCGGAACATGATCCTGTCAATCATTCGCGCGCCTTGTCGCTTCGTGAAAGGGCAAGCTTCTGGCTCGCCTGTGATCCTGCGGTTTCGTCCAGATCAGCAAAACCTCGGGCGCAGACGCCATCGTGGTTTTCCGATAAGGCGCGGGCCTGCCGCAGCTTCGATGCACAAGGCGTCACTCGCCTGCAGTCATCCGCAATCAGGAACCGGACCCTGTGCCCGAGCCCTTTTTGCCCGCGTCGCCGGCGATGAACTTCAGAAAGCGCATGAGCAGCCATGCGGGAATGACGATGACCGCGCCGAGGGCGAAATACTGGGCAGCCGTTTCAACCCAGCCGAAGCCGAGATCGTAAAGAGCCTGAAAGAGCCGGGGAATGCTCTCGAAAAGGTCGCGCGGATCATAGCCAGCCGCCTTGAGCGCAACGCCGGTAATGATCGAGATGATGATCAGCCGCAAGGCGACCGCGAGCGGATTGCCGCCAAAAAACCGTTCCATATGTGCTTCCAGAACGCTGTGCCAGAACAAATAGCTTGACGCCTTTGTCGGCTGAATTCCCTCCGGGGTCAATCCGGCGATGCATTCGCTTGGTCGGATCCGTGCGCTGTCGGCGGGATTTGCCGTCACCAGGCGGTGCAATCGAACTCGAATCGCGCTATAGGTAACTTGCCTCACGGAACTGAGCGTCACCGTGCTCCATTTCCAGCCTCACTCAAAAAAATTTGGCATAAAAATGGCGAAAATCTCCCTTTCGCCCGTATTTATTTGCTTTTCAAGCGGCTTTTTCGTAACAACGCAACGTGCGAATCAGACATAATTTTCACCTATAGTGTAATGACGGCCTGCTTTTTTTAAAGTTTCTCGCGTTTATCGCGGGCCTCGCTGCGTACAGCCTGTGGCAGTTTAAAGAGGCACAAATTTCATGCATAGCGCAGTCTATCTGCGAACCGTTGACGAGGCATCCCTCGACACCGGCTCTTGCCGAATTCTACTGTGTGGCAACTCATTCGTCGCCGACCAGACCGGCGCGCTTTACTGGCCCGCCGAAAAGACCCTGATCGTGTCGGATCTGCATCTGCAGAGAGGCTCCTACCTCACCGATGACGGCGTGGTTCTACCGCCATACGATACGGCGTCCGCATTCGAGAAGCTCGAAGAAGCGCTCGACCGCTACGATCCGCATCGTGTCATCGCGCTCGGCGACAGCTTCTGCACGGAAGAGGACAAGCGGCTTTCCGCTCACGACGCCGACTGGCTCTACGATCTCATGGAAGACCGGGACTGGTACTGGGTTTGCGGCCCGGACCAGGAAGCGGCTCCGGAATGCTTCGGCGGCGCCATTCTCCCGCACGTAACGCTCGGCGGCATCAAGTTCCGCTATGAGCCGGTGCGCGCGCCCGTGAGCCACGAAATTGCCGGCCGGATGCACCCTGTCGCGCAGATCTCCGAATATGGTCACGTCATGCGCGGACGCTGCTACGTGTCGAACGGGATGCGGCTGATCCTGCCGTCGATGGGCCGCTATTCGGCCGGTTCGAATGTGCTGGGCTCGGCCTTCGACTCGCTGCTCGGCCATGAGGGCCTGTTCGTCTGGTCGATCAATGCCGGCCGCGTGACGCAGGTTGCATCAGGGCAGCTTCTGGAAGAACTGGCAGCCTGAACCGGGATCAGTTTGGATCAACACAGTTTCTTGTTATTCTCGCGCAAGCGGGAATGACGCTTGTTGTGTGGCAGGTTGAGTTCACCTGAGCGACGTGGCTCTCGTGTGCCGATCACGTCTGACCCGCTTCGGGCCGGTCCATGCATCAATTTTCGTTGAATGCTGCGCGTCGTGCATACTGCTCAATGTGCGCATGGCGTGCCAAACTGTGCACATAAGCGTCTCAATCGGAACAGGCTTTGGCGATTGCTCCGCGCGATGCGAGACGCTTTGCGCGACCCTGCTTCTGTGCGGAAGCGCACAAAATCTGGTGCTTCGAGCACGTCCGCTCCCCAAATAGCCATTTTACAGGACCATGTTGAATAGCGTATAAATAATTCTTTAGTAACGCCATGGAGATGCTTATGCGCCTTCTGGTTACGGGAGCGGGTGGCTTTATAGGCCGAAGGCTGGTCAAGGCCCTGCTCGAAAAGCCCGCGCTCACGCGCGGTGAGGACCAGGCGGAACAGATTGGCGAAATTATCCTGACAAGCCGCTCGGGCGACCTTGCCCGCGAATTCGATGACCCTCGCCTGACCATCAAGATCGGCGATATCCGAAATCCGTCTTTCCTCGACGGTATTTTCGAAACCCAGCGGATCGACAGCATTTTCCATCTCGCGACCGCGCTCACCGCCGAGTCGGAGGAGGACTTCGAATATGGGCTCCAGGTCAACGTGCTTGGCCTGATCCGCCTTCTGGAGCTGTGCCGGGCGCAGCATAATCGCCCGCGTTTCGTCTACGCCAGCTCCATCGCCGCATTCGGCGGACGCTTGCCCTCCCGGGTCGACGACCGGGTCGTGCACTACCCGCAAACCTCATTCGGCACCGCCAAGGCCATGGGCGAATTGCTGATCAACGACTACAGCCGTCATGGCTATATTGACGGCCGCGCCTTGCGGCTGCCGCTGGTCCTGGCCCGCCCCGCGCCTGTGCGCCTTTCCGTTGCCGATAGCGTTGGCGCCGTGCTTCGCGAGCCCCTGCTGGGCAAGACCGTCGTTTGTCCGCTGAACCCTGAAAGTTGCGTCGCCGTTGCCTCTGTCCGCAATGCGGCCCTGTCGCTCATCCAGATCCACGAGATACCGGGCGACCGTTTTGGCGATACGCGCGCGATGAACATGCCCGCGCTGACGGTCACGCTTGCCGAGTTGGCCGACACGGTTGAGACGTATGATTTTCCCGGCACGCGCGGCCTTGTCCGCTGGGACCCCGACGAAGAGCTTCAGGCGATCGTCGATGGCTGGCCGTCCGTCATCGTGGCCGATGAGGCGACGCGGCACAATATGCACGCGGATGCCAGCGCGGCGGAAATCCTGCGCAATTTCATAGAGGATTACGAGCCGCGACCCGGCGCGCCGGTCGAGCTTCCGCAGCTACGCGTCGTTGAAGGCGTTCGTTAGGAACTGCCCCGCTATCTCAAGGCCATCGGGGTCGATGCCGTGGGGAAGGCCGGGCCGCACATGCCACTCGACTTGCAGTCCCGCGCCCGCCAGCGCCTGCCGGGCCTGATGGATCGCCTCGACCGGGATGACATCGTCCTCGGCGCCATGAACGAGCAGGATGGGCGGCTTGACGGTCATGTCCGTTTCGAGGCGTACCGGCTCCACGAGGATACCGGAAAAGCCGACAATGCCCGCCATCTGCTTTTTTCGCCGCAAACCGACATGCAGCGCCATCATCGTGCCCTGACTGAAGCCGACAAGCGCCAGATTTTCATCGGCAAGGCCGAGCGTGGCGAGTTCGTCATCCAGAAAGGCATCCAGATCCGGTCCTGCCTGCTGCACGCCGCGCCAGCGTTCGTCCTGATCGCGCAGCGTCAGGTGAAACCATTGCCGCCCGCCGAAGGGATTTCCGGGGCAGGGCTCGGGCGCATTCGGCGACACGAAGGCCGCATCGGGCAGAATGCCGCGCCAGTGCTGGCCCAGCGAGATCAGATCGTTCCCGTCCGCGCCATAGCCATGAAGAAACACGACGAGTTGCTTCGCCGGGCCGCCGGAGGCTGGCATAATGCGCGGGCCGTCGAGTTTTCTTGTGGGCTGAGGCATCTTTGTCTCCGGTTGGCGCGTTAAGAGTGAGATCCGAATAAATGGAAGCCATTCTTCGGAAAGATCGAACTGAAAGCGAATGGATGGAGATCAGGATGGTTTCCCGTGGGGATGAACCTGATCTCCGGTTTATCGGCATATTGCAGAATTTCGTGCTTGGGTGAAGATAAAGGGATGGCGAATTCACCGTTGCACTTCAGATTTGCGCCGAGCCCGAATGGCTACCTGCATCTGGGACATGCGTTTTCCGCGCTGTTCACCCATGAGATGGCGCGCCGGTATGGCGGGCGGATGCTGCTGCGCATCGAGGATATCGATGTGGGACGGTCGCGCGACGAGTTCGAGACGGCCATCTATGAGGATCTGGCCTGGCTGGGCATCGAATGGGAGCGCCCGGTGCGGCGGCAGTCGGAACATTTTGCCGACTATACCGTCGCGATTGCGCGGCTGGACGCGATGGGACTGATCTATCCCTGTTTCGCCTCTCGCAGTGAAATCATTCAGGCGGTAACGGAAAAAGGCAAGCTGCAAGGATACGACCCCGACGGCGCGCCACTTTATCCGGGGCTGTACCGCAATACGCCGCGCGACGTGCGCAAGGCGCGGATCGAGGCGGGCGAGCCTTACGCGCTGCGGCTTTACATGAGCGAAGCGGCGGCGCTGGCGCGCGAAAAGTCGGGCGGAGCCCTCCCGTTCACGACGCTCGGCGACGGCGGCCGCGAAGAGGTGAGCGAGGCGAGGCCGGAGCGCTGGGGGGATATCGTGCTGGCGCGCAAGGACGTGCCGACCAGCTATCACATTGCCGTCGTGACCGACGACGCGCTGCAGGGCATCACCCATGTCACGCGGGGGCTTGACCTTCTCGCCGCGACCGATATTCACCGGCTCCTGCAAATTCTTCTTGATCTGCCCGAGCCGCTCTATTGCCACCACCGCCTGATCCTCGACGAGCGCGGGCGCAAGCTGTCCAAGTCCCACAATGCCCGCAGCTTGCGGAGTCTGCGCGAAGAGGGCCTGACGCCGGACGAGATCAGGCGGATGGTAAAACTTGGCCGGGATGAGTGATCTCTGGTAAACAGGCCGTTCGTACCAGAGTGATCCTCCGAGGCATTGCTGCATATGACAAGCCGCTTTTCCGAACGTGTGAACAACAGCCGCCGCGCTTTTTTGCGCGCGCGCCGGAAAAGCGTGCCCGTCCGCATCCTGATCCCGAACATGGTGACGCTGCTGGGGCTTTGTGTCGGGCTGACCTCGATCCGCATGGCCATCGAGGGCCGCTTTGAATATGCGCTGATCGCCATTGCGGCGGCGGCGGTGCTCGACGGGCTGGACGGGCGCATGGCGCGGCTGCTCAAGGCGTCCTCGCGCTTCGGGGCGGAATTGGACTCGCTGTCGGATTTCGTCTGTTTCGGCGTCGCGCCTGCGGTCGTGCTGTTTCTCTGGGGCTTTCAGGATGCGCGCAGCCTCGGCTGGATCATCGTGCTGGTCTTTGTGGTTGCCGCCGCGCTTAGGCTGGCGAGATTCAACGTGGCGCTCGACGATCCCGCCAAGCCGATATGGGAAAATTCCTTCTTCGTCGGCGTGCCGGTTCCGGCCGGGGCGATCCTGTTGATGCTGCCGCTTTATCTGGAAGGGCTGGGCGTTCCGAAAGACTGGATGTTGATGCCGCTGCTGGCGGTCTATGCGCTGGTCATCGCCGGGCTGATGCCGAGCCGGGTGCGCACATTTTCCGGCAAGCTGATCGGCCGGCGGATCGAGCGCGAATTCGTTGCGCCGGTCGTTGCGCTGGCGGTCGTGTTTGCGGCGACCCTCGTCACCTATCCCTATCTGAGCGTCACGCTGGCCTGTTTGACCTATCTGGCCATGATCCCGATGAGCGCGCGGCGTTACGAAGAACTGGTCCGTGAATACAAGACAGTCGATACGCGCGCCATCGCGCATGAAAACGGCTCCGAGCCGGAAAAAGCGCACACAAGCGCGCATCAGGACGGGCCTTGAGCACGCTTTAGAGCGAAGTCGCTTTGAGTGGAATCCCTGCCACACACACACTGATGCCATTCCCGCGCAAGCGGGAATCCAGTACTCCGCAGCATCCCCGGTGTTTACCCGGATTCCCGCTTGCGCGGGAATGACAAGAACGGAATTCACCGAACGTGCCAACGGTCCTACGATCCGCTGCCCGCCGCGTTTTCCGCTTCCGGGTGAAGCACGCGCACGGTCGTGCTGCGCGGAACGGCTTCCGGTTCCTTGTAGGTGCGGTGAACGACGTCCAGCACCGGATTGCTGACGCCGAACCAGTAATGCTCGTTCTTGTAGTGATGCCAGAG
Source organism: Rhodomicrobiaceae bacterium (assembly GCA_050330195.1). Taxonomy (GTDB): domain Bacteria; phylum Pseudomonadota; class Alphaproteobacteria; order Rhizobiales; family Rhodomicrobiaceae; genus JAHQVI01. The sequence continues at coordinate 43,577 of JBHJOB010000113.1, forward strand.
ATGATATTTCTTCATCCAGCGTCCGAAGCGCGTCACCGGGCGGTATGGAATGTGCGCAACATAATGCACCCATTCATAGTGGATCAGGCCGAGCATCGCGCCGAGGATCAGCGACAGCGCCCACTGCCAGTCGCCAAGCACGCCCCATGCAAGCAGGAAGGTGATGCCCAGATTGGGGATCACGAACCACATGGGCAGGAAGAGCAGGTCGAGCCGGGCGGGATCGACATGGTGATCGTAATGCAGACGGTGCTGCAGATGGCGCAGCCAGCGCCAGTTCGAGGGCGGCGCGTGAAACACGAAACGGTGCCAGCCATATTCGCTCAGGTAGAACAGCGCCACGCCCGCCACGATCCAGAGCGGGAAGAGCGCAACCGCGCCTGTGGCGGCGGTTGCCCCGATGAGGAGCCCGGCCGCAATCAGCAGCGTGTTACTGCCGTGCAGCAGAAAATCCCGGACCATGCCTGCCTCCAAAGCCGCCGTCCCTGTCAATATCGTCTCATGCATTTGCCGGAGCCGCAATGCTTCGCGCTCAATCCGTATTCAGCGTTTCAGTCTTGGCAACGAGGCTCTTGGGACGCAGGAAACGGCCGAGGATCATCGGTGCGACGAAGCCGATGACGGCCAGCGTCCAGAGCCCGATCGCAAGTGGGCTGCTCCATAATATGCCCCATTCGCCGTTCGAAATGGTGAGCGCACGGCGGAGGTTGTCCTCCATCTGGTTGCCGAGCAGAATGCCGAGAATGATCGGCACGAGCGGCACGTCGAGCTTGCGGAGCAGATAACCGCCGACGCCGAAGCCGATCATCATCAGCAGTTCGTACGGGCTGCCCGAAATGCCGTAAATGCCGACGCAGCTCACCATCGCCACGATCGGCATCAACACGCGTGGCGGCACCTGCAGGACGCGCACGAACAGCCCTACCAGCGGCACGTTCATCAGGAACAGGATGATGTTCGCGATGAACAGCGCGGCGATCAGACCCCACACGACATCCGGGTTATTCTGGAACAGCAGCGGACCGGGGGTGATGTTCAGCGTCAGCAGCATGGCAAGCAGGACCGCCGTCGTGCCGCTACCGGGAACGCCCAGCGAAAGCATCGGGATCAGCGCGCCGCCCGCCGAAGCGTTGTTGCCTGCCTCCGGGGCGGCGAGACCGCGTGGATCGCCCTTGCCGAAGGTCTTGCCGCCGTCGGAGACGCGCTTTTCCATCGTATAGGCCACGAAACTGCCGAGCGAAGCGCCCGCGCCGGGGAGAATGCCTGCAACGAAACCGATGCCGGAGCCGCGCATGATCGAGCCGAAGCAGCGGCGGATCGTCGACCAGGGCACGGTGATGCGGTCGAGCTTTGCGCCGGTGGGCGTGCCCTTGCCCTGATGCTCCATGAACAGCAGCACTTCGGAAATGGCGAACAGGCCGACGATGGCGACAAGGAAATCGACGCCGTCGAGCAGATGGATTTCGCCGAAGGTGAAGCGCTGTGTTCCGGTCGAGCCGTCAATGCCGATCATGGCGATGCCGAGACCGAGCGCCGCCGCGATGGCGGATTTGCCCTGATTGGCGCTGGAGACCCCGCCCAGCGTGGCGAAAGCGAGGGTGAACAGGGCAAAATATTCGGCGGGACCGAACAGCAGCGCGACCTGCACGAGCATCGGAGCGAACAGGGCGACGCCGATCGTGGCAAGGAAGCTGCCGACGAAAGAGGCGGTTCCCGAGAGGGCCAGCGCCTCGCCAGCGCGGCCCTGCTGGGCCATCGGATAGCCGTCCAGCGTGGACATCAGCGCCGGTTCGTCGCCGGGGATATTGATCAGTATGCTGGAGATGCGCCCGCCATACATGGCGCCGTAATAGACGCTGGTGAGCAGGATCAGAGCGGGTGTCGCGGGCAGGCCGAGCGTGAAGGCGAGCGGGATCAGGATGGCGACGCCGTTCGATGGTCCGAGGCCGGGGAGGGCGCCGATGATCGTGCCGAGAAAGCAGCCGAGCAGCGCCAGCCCGAGATTTTGCCAAGTCAAGGCGACTTCAAAGCCCTGCGCAAGATTGCCCAGAATGTCCATGGCTCAAAATCCGAAGGGCCCTTTGGCCAGCGAGAGGCCGAGCACGAGATGGAAGATTGTGTAAATTCCGAGCGAGACGCCGACGCCGGTCACGAGCGACCAGTGCAACTGGCTCCCGAGCCGCCAGCTCAGGAGGCTCGCGGCAATGGCTGTTGCGATGACGAAGCCAAGGTCTTCCAGAAACAGCGCATAGCCCACGAGCACGCCGATCGCGATCACGATTTCCATCGCGCGCGAAAATTCCGGCCAGTGCGGTTCCGGATCGGGGCGTAACAGCACGAAAAGCGAGGCCAGCGTCAGGACCGAGCCGATGATGATCGGAAACTGGCGCGGTCCCAGCGGATCGACGATGAAGCCGGTCTCGATTGCGGTGGCGCTCCAGATGAACGCCACCCCGAGAACGAGACCGATTGCGCCAAGCACACGGTCCGAGGTCACTTGATCAGTCCGATATCCTTGGAAATCGCCTGGATATTGGCGATCTGCTGCTTGACGAACTCGGTCAGTTCCGGCCCGGTCTGGCCAAAGGGCATCAGGCCGTTATCGGTCATGATCTTCTTCCACTCGTCCGAAGCGTAGACATCGGCAAGCGCCTTGGACCAATATTCGTAGGCTTCATCCGACATGCCGCCCGGCGCATAAAAGCCGCGCCAGTTCGGGCCGACCGCTTCGATGCCCTGTTCCTTGGCCGTAGGCAGATTATTCAGATCGCCGGGAAGGCGCTCGGGTGCGAGAACCGCGAGGACGCGCAGATCGCCCGACTGCATGAAGCCGAGCGCTTCGGAAATATCGCCCGAGAATGCCTGCACATGACCGCCGATCAACTGCGTGACCGCTTCGCCGCCGCCCTGATACGCAACATACTTGATGGTCCTGACATCCTCGATGCCGGCGGCCTGCGCCGTGATCAGCACCTTGAGATGATCCCATCCGCCCACGGCGCTGCCGCCTGCTACGGCCACTTTCGTTGGGTCCGCCTTGATAGCGTCCATCAACTCGTTCAGCGTCTTGTGCGGACTATCCTTGGCCACGGCGATCACGCCGTAATCCGCGCCGACCGCTCCGAGCCAGCGAACCTGATCTTCAGTGAAGCCGGCGAACTGGCCTTGCGCCAGCCGTGTCGTCGTTGCCGTGGAGGCGGCAACCAGGAGGTTGTCCTCCGCGTTACGCTTGGCGACCACTTCGGCATAGGCGACCGCACCGCCGCCGCCAGCCTTGTTCGTGACCTGAACCGGCGAAGGGGCCATCTTGAGTTCATAGAGCACCTTGCCGACCTGCCGGCAGGAGAAATCCCAGCCGCCGCCCGGATTCGCAGGCGCGATGCACTCCACATTCTGGGGCTCGAAGGCGCTTGACGGGGCTGCGCTGACGGCAAGCGTCAGAGCCGCCAAGGCTGATTTGAGAAGCAGCTTGAGCATGAATGTTCCTCCCCTTTTGACGTTTGTTTGATCAACCTTAGCCCCAGCGCGTCGGTGCGGCTAGTGCATTTTGCGGGGAAGGCCGCATCGTCGTAAAATAGCAAGACGGGCGTCCTTCCTGGGAGGCAATGGCAAAGTGAGGCTGGCGCCTGCGGGTGGATTGCGCTATAAGCCCGTTCATTCCGTTTCGCGAATGCCGGACGGGCGGCTAGCTCAGTGGTAGAGCGCCTCGTTTACACCGAGGATGTCGGGAGTTCGACCCTCTCGCCGCCCACCATTTGACCGGCCTGCCGGGCCGGCCCCTCATTCCTCTCCAAGCGTCATTTTTCCCCGGAAAAGCGGGTTGGCGCGCGCATAGTAGCGCTTGACGCGCCAGACGGTCTGCCTTACATACTCAGGCACGCGAAAGACACTGACCGCCTTGCGGTCTGTGGGGGTGTAGCTCAGTCGGTTAGAGTGCTGGCCTGTCACGCCAGAGGTCGCGGGTTCGAGTCCCGTCACTCCCGCCACTTAAGTCTTCGCGGTTTCTTCCCGTTCAATTCGTCGGTTTGGTTAGAGACAGCGCCGGTCCGTCGTCGCGCGTTGCGCCTTTTTGCGACAGCGTCATTTCCAACTGTTAAGTGCGATTACAACAATTCGCCGGATCGCCGCCGGAAAAGGCCGCGTAAACGTCATCTTAAAATCTGGGTGCGCTAATTTGATTAAATGGGATTGGTGGCGTTTGCTGTATGGACAGTTACAGAAATAGTTATCTTCGCAAGTTTCGTGTTTGGATAAACAGGTACTTTGAAGATATAAGGATATTTCACGCCAGTTTAATATTCATCATGTTTACGGTTATCCTGGCCGTATGCGTATTCCTGATCATCAATCTTGCCACGTTCAATGTCGTCGATCACAGCCATAGCGCGCATCTTCACGCACATCTGTGGATGACAGCGTTGACCGCAGCGGTGACGACGGCTCCGTTCGCTGTCTATTGCATGAATCTGGTCAGACGTCTGCAGAATACGAAGCGGGATCTGAGGCAGGCCGTGGAAATCGCCCAGTCGGCGAACACAGCCAAATCCGCCTTCATCGCCAATCTGAGCCATGAGATCCGCACGCCGCTGAATGGCGTGCTGGGAATGGCGGATGCGCTTTCGCAATATCCGCTCCCGCCTGATCAGGCGGATTACGTAAAAACAATCCGCGAATCCGGGGAAACATTGATGACCGTGCTCAATGACGTTCTGGACATGTCCAAGATCGAAGCCGGCAGGCTCGAAATCGAACCGACCGAGGCTGACCTGCATCAGGTGTTTCACAGCTTGCAGAAGCTGTTCAGGCCCGGCGCGGAGGCGAAGAACATCGACCTGTCTCTATTCATAGCCGAGAACGTGCCTGGGAAGATGCGCTTCGACCGGAACCGGGTGCGTCAGGGCGTGGCCAATCTGATCTCGAACGCCGTCAAATTCACCCATTCAGGCGGTGTGACCGTCAGCGTGTTCTGTTCGCCGATGCCCGATGGCCGCCAGATGGTGACCGTGAAGGTTGCCGATACCGGGATCGGCATGACGGCGGACGTCCTGGAGAGGCTTTTTGGCGATTTTGTCCAGGCTGAAACGTCCACCTCCCGCATCTATGGCGGCACTGGGCTCGGGATCGCGATCACGCGCCGGTTGGCGCAGCTCATGGACGGCGATGTATCCGTTGAGAGTGAAGCGGGGAAGGGCGCCGTGTTTACCTTCGGTTTCGCCGCCGAGACAGTGGCCCTTCCGGCAACGCCGTCCATGAAGCCGGCTGACCGACGCCCTGCCGCCGCACGGCAGGACAATATTCCGCTGGCTGGCGCCCGCATTCTGCTCGTGGACGACAATGCGGTGAACCGGAAGGTCATCCGAATGCTGCTCAAACCGGGGCAGATGGAGATCACCGACGCCGAGAATGGCCGGGAAGCGCTCGAAGAACTGGCGAGAACGCATTACGACATGGTGCTGCTGGACATTCACATGCCCGTCATGAACGGGATCGAGACCATCAGGCATATACGGGCGAGTCCCGCGCCGTGGCGTGACGTGCCGGTGATTGCGCTGACGGCGGATGTCATGGGCTACACCCGGGAGCGCCTCCTCGGGCTTGGCATGTCGGGCTATACGGTCAAACCGGTGGATCAGCGGGCTCTGGTGGATGAGATGTGCCGCGCGATGAAACTATCAACCGTCGAAGACCCTGTCCTGACGCTGGTAGCGCAATAGATCAGGATCATTTCTTGCGGGATGATCCTGTTCGGCGGATATGAAAAAGGGCGCCGGTGAGCGCCCTTTTGCCTGGATCAGTGAACGCTCACCGGGTCCAGATTATGTTCCTTGGCGTTCTCGATCGCCGCGAAATGGGTATCGGTCAGCGCGAGCGGCGTGCCGTCGGCCGCATGAACCGCGAAGATCGTGATCCCTTCGGGCAAGCCCTTGAGCTCGGGATACATATCCTCCGCCTCGGTCGGGCTCAGCGTCTTGATATATGCGATCTCGCCATCGCCAAGCGCCGCGAATTCAACTTCGGACATGGCGAGAGGAGCGTCTAAGGTAAACTCGTCGTGAGACATGGTCATTTCTCCTCCTATGGCGTTAAATTCACGGGCACTTCGATCATCACTCATCTAACGCGTCACGATCTCTGACAGTTCAATTGTGCGCGATTAGACGGAGAAGTCCATTTTTCCTTTTCCAATCGCGCACCTCCTTTCCGGTTCAGAGGTCAACAAACCGCAGTCTAGCGGTTTTTGATTTCGATACGCTTGACGCGGCGGCTCGGCTCTGGCCGCGCCAGTTCAATGGCCAGAAGGCCGCTTTCCAGTTCAGCGGATTTCACGGTCAGGCCGTCCGCGAGCACGTAGCTGCGCTGGAATTGCCGCGCTGCGATGCCCCTGTGCAGATAGTCCCGGGGCTCGTCCGCATTCTGCTCGCCCCGTATCGTCAGCTCGTTGTCCTCAACCGTAACTTCAAGCTGGTCCTGCGTAAATCCCGCCACCGCCAGCACGATCCGGATGGTCTCGCTCCGGCCTTCAGCGGCTCGAATACGTTCGATGTTGTAGGGAGGATAACCGTCGCCGGACGACTTGCCGATCCGATCGAGCATGCGATCGATGTCCTCAAAGCCCAGGAGCAATGGATTATTTCCAATTCGCGACATCCCAAGCCTCAGCAAAACAATTCACCATATCCGGTCTCGCTGCGCTGCAGGGCTCGCGGCGCCCCGAACCTTATTTCCAGTATATAAGGTAGCAGACCCTTCATTCAAGAACGAGTACTGTTGTCGGAAAAGAGTGGATTCCCCGCGCGTCATGCGCTTTTCTGCAGCGCGTTCACACCGATTTGATGGTTGAAAATTCAGTGTTTTTTTACGCTTCCAAGATCATGTGGTTTGTCCTGCAGCCATCGTCAATGCTCTTGCTGATTCTGGCGTTCGGACTGCTGCTTTACCGCCTCGGGCGGACGAGATTCGCCATGCGTCTGCTGGCGGGCGCTGTGGCGATTTACGCGATCGGCGGCCTGACACCTGTCTCCAACGCCCTGATGTTGTCGCTTGAGCGGCACTACCCCCGGCCTGATGCTCAAAATGCCGGCACGATTGACGGCATCATCGTTCTCGGCGGCGTCATCGACGGGCTCGTGTCGAGCCAGGGCGGCGAAATCGCGCTCAACGAGGCGGCGGAGAGGCTGACCGAAGCGACCGCGCTGGCTTACCGCTTCCCGAACGCTCGGATACTCCTCTCTGGCGGCGATGGCGCACTGCTCTACGAAAGCGGCGACGAGGCCAGCTATGCGAAGGAATTCTTTACCAGGATCGGCATCGATCCGGCGCGCATCACGCTGGACCGGAAGTCGAGGAATACCTGGGAAAATGCCGTGTTCAGCAAAGAGCGCGTACAGCCGAAGCCAGGTGAACGCTGGATTCTGGTAACCTCCGCATTTCACATGCATCGCTCGATGGGCGTTTTCCGCGCGGCCGGATTTCCGGTGACGCCCTGGCCGGTCGATTACCGCACACGCGGCCCGGCCGACCTTTGGCGCGTGCCGCCGCGTCCTTCCGAAGGCTGGAAGCGGATCGACATGGCGGTACGCGAATGGGTCGGCTACGTGGCCTACTGGGCGACCGGGCGGCTGAAATAGGCCTACCGGTCCGCCCAGCGGGCGCTGACGATGTTCTGAAGCCGTCCGTAGCCGCGCTGATAGGCAAGGCTCATTGCCTGCTGGGCCTCGCGCCAATGCTCCTCTGGCTGGCGCTGCGCCTGCGCATCGGAGATCTCGACGGTATCGAAGCCGCAGCTTCGCGCCAGCGCGTATTGATCGGCGATGACATGGCCTGTGGCCCGCAACTCGCCCGCATAGCCCAGTCGCCGCAGCCGCGTCGCGATCGAATAGCCGCGCCCGTCGGCGGATTTGGGAAACAACACCGAAATAAGCTGTAGCTTGCCGAACCAGGGCGCGATGGTCTCGGGATCGACATCGTTGGTCAGCTCGACCCCTAGCGTCCTGCCGGATGCGGCAAGGCTCTCCCCGCTTTCGGTCAGCAGCTCCAGCGGCAGGATCAGCTTCGCGGGGGCTTCATCCGCCGTTGCAATGCCCTGTTCGGGATCGGGACGCACCCAATCGTCGGCGACGAACCGCCCATCCTTAATGAGAGGCATAAAGCGCTTCCTTCATCACATTGTGGCCAAGGCGCTGATAGGTCTGCTTGAAGGTCTCGCCGTCCTCGCGCTTGCCCAGATAGAAATGGATCAGCCGCTCGATGGCGTCGGTGACGCCCTCGGCCGGGAAGCCGGGGCCGGACCGCTCGCCGATGGCCGCGCTGTCGCTCGGATCGCCGCCAAGCGTGATCTGATAGGCTTCCGCGCCGGTTTTCTCCAGACCCAGAATGCCGATGTCGCCGACATGGTGATGTCCGCAGGCATTGATGCAGCCGGAAATCTTGATGCGGATCGGGCCGATTTTTTCCTGAAGCACCGGATCGGCGAAGCGCTCGGTGATCTCCTGCGCGATCGGGATCGAACGCGCGGTCGCCAATGCGCAATAGTCGAGGCCGGGGCAGGAGACGACGTCGCTGATCATTTCGGCGTTGGCGTCGCCAAGGCCCGCTTCGCGAAGGTCGCTCCACAGCGCGAACAGATCGGCTTTCTTCACATTCGGCAGAATGATGTTCTGCTCGGCCGATACCCGCAATTCGCCCAGGCTGTACTTTTCCGCCGCGTCCGCCATGGCGCGCATCTGTTCGGCGGTTGCATCGCCGGGCGCCCCGTTCACGGGCTTCAGCGAAATGACGGAGATCGTGTAGCCGGGGACTTTGTGAGGCCGGCTGTTCGCGCGAACCCAGCGTCCGAAATCGGCATTGTCGAGCATCGCCTGATTGAGGACATTATCGGTATCCGGTAGCGTTTCGTAATCCGGCGGCACGAAGAACGCTTCGATGCGCGCCAGTTCTTTCTCGACCGGAACGCTATTGTCCAGCGGAATATGCGCGAATTCAGCTTCGACCGCCTCGCGGAAGGCCTCGCCGCCCTTTTCGTGGATCAGGATCTTGATCCGCGCCTTGTATTTATTGTCGCGGCGACCTTCCGCATTATAGACGCGCATGATCGCCTCGACATAGCGCAGCAGATCCACGCGCGGCACGAAATCGCGCACCTTGACGCCGATCATCGGCGTACGGCCAAGACCGCCGCCGGCCCAGACTTCATAGCCGAGCTCGCCCGTATCGTTGCTGACGATCCGCAGCCCAATATCGTGGAACTTGATCACGGCGCGGTCCGACTTGCCGCCTGTGACCGCAATCTTGAACTTGCGCGGCAGGAAGGAAAATTCGGGGTGATTGCTCGACCACTGGCGAAGCAGTTCGCCGGTCGGGCGCGGATCGGACAACTCGTCGCTGGCGACGCCGGCGTAGGGGTCGGCCGTGACGTTTCGGATGCAGTTGCCGGAAGTCTGGATCGCATGCATCTCGACGTCGGCAAGAGCATCGAGAATGTCCGGCACGTCTTTCAGCTTGGGCCAGTTATACTGGATGTTCTGGCGCGTGGTGAAATGCCCGTAGCCGCGATCATATTTCTCGGCAATGTCGGCGAGGCGGCGCATCTGGACTGACGAGAGCGTGCCGTAAGGCACCGCAACGCGCAGCATGTAGGCGTGAAGCTGCAGATAGAGACCGTTCATCAGCCGCAGCGGGCGGAACTCTTCTTCGTTCAATGCGCCGGAAAGGCGTCGCTCGACCTGGCCGCGGAACTGAGCGACGCGCTCGCGGACAAACTGATGGTCGAACGTATCGTAGCGATACATGAGTGGCTTCTCCAAGGGTCGCTTTTCATTCGATGAACCCCGCTCAAGTGGGTAACTTGAACGGGTTGATCAATTCTCAACGAGGTTTCTCAACCGCTTTCTCAACGGTAAAAGCAAGTCTTATGCCGCATTTGCCTGTTCATAGGCCGGCGTCCGGCCGGGCGCGTGTGCTGCCGCGGGGGCGGCCCAGAATGAGGGGCGGGCCAGGACGCGCATCTTTTCCCTGAAATGGATCGGCTCGGGGCGTCCGTCCTCTTCGATCTCGACGGCTACCAGATAGACGCCGACGACCTGGTTGGCCGCTTCGTCGATCTGGCCGCGCGCTTCAAGCTCGGCTGCTTCTTCAGGGCTGCGGGCAACGAGGGCCGCACGGTGATCTCTGGTCCAGCCGTCATCGGACAGGAAGATGGAATCGCCTTCAAGGAGGTGGTTTGCCGTCACGATATTGAATGCCGATTTCTTGGCCATGCTCATCTCCCGATGGGAAGTTTTGATCTCTCGCCCCCGAGACGCCGCCGATCGGGCGCGTATCCTGGTGCGTTACGTCGAATTTTGTTTTCAAAAACGAACGAAAATGATAATCCTATGCTTTCGCATGCCCGATTTCCGGGTATATTTGTGTCACATTCCGGCTTCAATGCGGGAATTCCGTTCTCCATAAGCCGAATGGCGCATTGTAGCGCTGCAAACTTTACCAGTTCGTTCGTTTTATAGAACGATCTTCAAATTGGGGTCATCGCTGAAAAATGTCAATCAGAAAGGGACCGACCGACGAAGGTGGACCGCAGTTGACCGTCAAGCTTGGCAAGACGATCAATCGCCTTCGGCGCGCCTATAATTATTCGCTTGGCGACCTGTCCGAGCAGTCGGGCGTGGCGAAATCGATTATCTCGCAGATCGAGAAGAACGAAACCAACCCTACGCTCAGCACGATCTACAAGCTGGCCCGCGCGTTGAATTCGCCGATCGAGGAAATCCTGCGCGGCGAGGATGCGCCCGCGCTGATCGAGAAGCTGGGGCCGTCGGGCACGCCGCTTCTGGTGAGCGATGACGGCCGCTGCCGTCTGCGGATCATCGGCTGGATCAAGACCGTCGAACTGGTGCAATGGTATCATTTCGAGGCCGAGCCGGGCGGCGTGCTCGAATCCGAACCACATCCCGCCGGATCGATCGAGAACCTTACGCTGCTGAGCGGGGCCGTCTCCGTGGAAGTCGGCGAGGAGGTCATTCAGGTTTCCGCGGGCGAGACGGCGCGCTATGCGGGCGACCGGCCTCACCGGATCGTGAATGGAGGCAACGAAGTCGCCTCCGCGCTGATGGTCAATCTACTTGGGCCGGTCGCGGCGGCGGGGCAGTCGCTCGATCGCGGCGCAGCCTGAGGGGGGCTCGGACGGCGGTCATGGCGCATCAACGCAAGACTCTTGACGCGACGGCCGGGCTTGACGATCTTGGCCGTGATTTCAGCCAAACGGAGCAGATGATGACGGCGGAGCTGCCCTTCTCGCGCGAGTTCGAATTCACGCATGGCGTTGCGGAAGAGATTGCGCCCGGATTGCGCCGCATCGTGGCGGACAATCCCAGTGCCTATACGTTCAAGGGCACCAACAGCTACATCGTCGGCAAGGGGGCGGTCGCCGTGATCGATCCCGGCCCCGATGACGAGGCGCATCTCGGCGCGATCCTTTCCGAGCTGGAAAAGGACGGCGAGCGCGTCAGCCACATTTTCCTGACCCATACCCACAAGGATCATTGCGCCGGGCTGGCCCGCTTCGCAGAAATGACCGGCGCGCAGGTGCTCGGCTTCAGCTCCGAAGACGTCGTCAGCCGCGACGAGGTCAAGGCGCATCCGAACAGCGAGGCGTTTCTGGATACAGCGTTCCTTCCCGACAGGGCGCTGAAAGGCGGCGAGCGCGTGGAGGGCAACGGCTGGACACTGGAAGCCGTCTTTACTCCCGGTCACGCTCCGGATCACCTGTGTTATGCGCTGGGTGACGGCGAGACGCTGCTATCGGGCGATCATGTCATGGGCTGGAACACGACGGTCGTCGCGCCCCCCGAAGGGGACATGGGCGACTACATGCGTTCGCTGGAAAAGCTGCTGGCGCGTCCGGAGACCATTTATTTCCCCGGCCATGGCGGGCGCGTGGATCAGGCGCAAAGGCTGGTCAAGGCCTTCATCATGCACCGCCGCTGGCGCGAGAACCAGATCGTCGACTGCCTCCGCGATGGTCACGAGACTATCGATTCAATTCTTCCCAGAATTTACGATGGGCTCTCGTCCTCGCTCGTTGACGCTGCTTCCTATTCTCTGTTCGCGCACCTGAAGCTCCTGGTTGAGACAGGCCGCGTGAGTACTGATTCCCCGCCTGACCGCTACTCCCGCTACCGGATATCTGACTCTCGCGGCTGAGCGAGGCTTCCCTGGCATTGCGGCGCGCTTCCTCGCGTTCGTCGGCGATCCGCTGCCGCTCCTTTTCCGCCAGCGCCTTTTGCCGGCGCGCTTCCTGCACGGCGAGGGCCGCTCTCATGGCCTCGGTGCGGTCGATCTCGCTGAGCCGCGTCTTGACTTCGGAGAAAAGCTCGCGCACGCGTTCCGCATTGCGCCCCAGATCGTGATCGCCGTAACGCGCCGAGGCGCGGACATCCACCCTTGCGCTGTTTCCGAGGCCGGTGACGCGGATGGCCATATCATCGGTGAAGCCGAAGACGGTGGACCGGTGTGTCGCCTCGATGACGCCCGTGGCGCTGTTCTCCGGCGGTGCTTCCGCGACGATACTCCAGCTCAGATTCTGGACGGCATCCCGAACGGCGCTGTAGGCGTCTTCCTTCGGCCGGTTCAACTGAAGCGGGATGAGATCGGGATAGGCTTCCCGTTGCGCCTTGACGGTTTCCGGCCGGAATGTGGAGGGGTTGACGGCTTTGCCTGTCCTGAGAGCGGTGACCTTGTCAAAAGCGGGCGGATCCTGCAGATCGGTGCTGACTTCGTAAATCCGTGGCAGCGCAAGGATGTTCGGCATCACCCAAAGCGGACCGGCGAGAACGGCGGCGCCGAAGAACAGCCCGGCAAGCGCGCGGCCCGCGCCCCTGTAACCCTCCGACCAGATGCCGCCGAATGCCGCAAACCCCAGAAGCACCGCGATTGACGCTCCAAGGATGGCGCCTCCCATCAGTTTCATGGTAAGAGGCGTCGGCAACTGGCCGACGCGATGCAGGGCAAAGATCACGATGAACGCCACGAAGGAGAGCAGAGCGATCCTCTGACTCCAGACGGCCTTGCGTGACTCGGGCAGATAATATCGCAAAAGTGTTCTCCGCTATTCGCGCGCGATCTTATCACCCTTAGATCAAATTCCGCAAACGCGCTACGGCGTGCGGCGGGAGTGTCACCAGGATCAGGCTCGCTTGGGCGCGAAACGCTGATCTATGCCCATTTGTTTGACGCTCGATTTTTCCGAAAAATGGTTCCCATTTTATCGGATCTCGCTCTAAGCAGACTTGCGTGGCTTCGCCAACGCTTCCTCTGCTTAGGTTTTTGTTTTGTTGCAGGTTTCGGAAAACCGTGGGACACTTTTCCGAAACCTGCTTAGGCCGCATCCGATTGCCGCATATGCTCGGCCTTGGGAATCGTGAAGTAGAATGTCGTGCCGTTGCCGGTCTCGGATTCGCACCAGATCTGTCCGCCGTGACGCTCCACGATCTTCTTGCAGGTCGTCAGGCCGAGGCCGATGCCCGAATATTGCGAAGCGCTGTGGAGCCGCCGGAAAGGCTCGAAAATCGTCCTGTGACTGGCCGCATCTATGCCGATGCCATTGTCCGTGATGGAGAATTCCCAAAGCTCTCCGTGATCGACGACCCCGATATGGGCCTTGGGCGTTTCAGCGCTGCAATATTTGATCGCGTTGCTGATAAGATTTTGAAAAAGCTGGACGATCTGCGGGTTGCTGCCTCTGATCGCGGGCAGGGGATCATGGGTGATGTCGGCCTGTGCGTCCGTGATTGCGGGGCCTATCAGGTCGATGACCCGCTCCAGTACATCATCGGTCGCCACGTTCTCGTGAGAGGACGGACTGGCGCTCAGGCGGCAATAGTCGCTCAGATCGTCGATCAGCGCATTCATATGCTTCATGGACCTGACGACGAGTTCGTAATCCTCCCTTGCGAGGGCGGTGTCGCCGCTTTCGATCGCCTCCATTATCTGCGGCACGAAGACGCCGATCCGTCGAACCGGCGCTTTCAGGTCATGAGACAGCACGGCCGCGAAATCTTCCAACTCCCGATTGCTGCGCTCCAATGCGCTGGCATGCCGGACAAGTTCGAACTCGGTGAATTTGCGATCCGTTATGTCGTCCACCGAGCCGGCCATGCGGATCGGCTTTCCGTTCTCGTCCCAGACCGCCTGCCCGCGCGCGCGAATCCAGACATAGTCTCCCTTTTCACGGCGCAACTGGTATTCGACGTCGTATGGCTCCTTTTCGTACAGATGGAGCTTGAGCATCGTGATCACGCGCTCGCGGTCTCCCGGATGCAGCCTTTCGTAAAACGAGGACAATTCGGGGACGAAATCATCGCTTTCGATGCCGGCGATCTCCCTGAAGCGATCGGACCAGAACAGCGCATCGGTCTCCACATTCCAGTCCCAGAGGCCGACCGACGCCCCCCGTATCGCGAGTTCGTAACGCAACTTGCTTTCGGCCACTTCCTCCGCCATGGCCGCCGATTTTTCAAGTTCGTCGGCAAGAGTGAGTTCGGTCAGATGCGCCGCGATGGTCGAGACGGCGAGCTGGCTGAGATCCTGCAGATATTCGATATCCTGTTCATTGAATTTGTGAGGTTTCACGTCGATGGCGCAAAGCGTTCCGACGCGCAGGCCCTTGGAGGTTTCCAGCGGAATCCCCGCATAGGCGGCGATGCCGGGCGCCCCGGTTACAAGCGGGTTGTCGGCAAATCGCTCGTCGCTGGTCGTATCTTCGACGATCAGCGGCGTCCCGTCCATGATCGCATGGGCACAGAAGGTGAGGTTTCGCGGCGTTGAATCGGCATTCAGGCCAACAGCCGCCGGGACGCACTGTTCCTTCTCGCCGACGAGCGACACCAGTGAGATCGGCGTGTGGAGCTGTTTCGACGCCATCTCGCAGATTTGCTGCAATGCAGCGCTGACACCCCACTCTTGTGCTCGCAGTCTTCCGACTTCGCGCAGACGTTCGTCTTCATTTGGCGGGATCGGGTATCTCAACGCACAGCACTCCCGGTTGCCTTGCCGATGCTATCGCTTCGGAATTGCCGCTCGGCTAATGGGAGGCCATGACTTGAAAGCTTTGCCTATCCGGCTTCCTCCGCGATCCGCACATAGCGGGCGACGACATGATCCGGCGGTCCGTCAGCCGCGACCCGGCCCTGATGGATCAGGATGGCGCGGTCATAACCGCCGATCAGATCGAAATCATGCGTGATCGTGATCACGGTCTGCGGAAGGGCGTTCATCACCCCGGAAAAACGGCGGCGGGCGACGAGATCCAGCGAATTCAACGGTTCGTCGAAGATGACATATTGCGGTTCCATGATCAGAACCGACAGGAGCGTCAGCAGCTTCTGCTGTCCCCCGCTCAGCAGATGAGCGGGAGCGTTGCGCAGCTCCGTGAGCCCGTGCGCGCCGAGCATTGCCTCGACCCGCGCCTCGATCTCGGACCTTGGCAGGTTCATGTTCTGAAGCCCGAAGGCGAGATCCTCCTCGACCGTGGGCATGACGATCTGATGCTCGGGACTTTGAAAGACGTAGCCGACAAGCCCGCGCACGTCGGCGCCCTTCTTTCGTGTAGACAGCCCGTCAACCGTGACCTCGCCCTGTTGAGGAACGATCAGCCCGTTCAACATCCGCGCCAGCGTCGTCTTGCCGGAGCCGTTCGCCCCCACGATCGCGATGCGGCGTTCTCCGAGCGACAGGTTGATGCCGTCGAGAACG
>JBHJOB010000114.1:0-32456 GCA_050330195.1 Rhodomicrobiaceae bacterium
CTCTCACGGTAAGATGGCAGTTTTGCGGCTGTGCATCACTTGACGTTGCATCGCAACAGAGCTTGTGTAGAGTAGTGTCGCCAGCCTAGCCAGTCCTTTTGCCGGGGTGCTTATAAACCTGTGCTGCGTGAGCGCGTCTGGTGCGGGCGCGGCGGGGATGGCTGACTGCAAGCGCAACGAACAGGGGCCGATCTGCCAATGCCAGCCAATCTCGACATCACATTCGCATCTCTGGATGAGGCGAGGGGCGGCGTGGCGCTGGCCCTGTGTGAACCGCTGCGCGACATGCCGCCGGCGTTGAAGGCCCTGAACGAGCGCGCTGACGGCATCGTGGCGCGCGCCGCCGAAATCGCCAAATTCAAGGGCGGCAAGAAGGATGTCCTCGATATCATTGCGCCGGCCGGGCTGCAGCAGGACCGGCTGTTCGTGATCGGGCTGGGCTCGGTCAAGAAATACGCCGTGACGGACTGGCTGGATCTGGGCGGGCGCATTGCAGCGCGGCTTTCGTCAGCGAAGATCACGGCCGCGGATGTTCTGCTTGAGACCGTTGAGGACGCCGCGTTGCCGGACCGGTCTTCGGCGCTGATCGCGCTCGGGACCATGTTGCGCAGCTATGAATTCAAGAAATACAAGACCAAGAAAAAGAAATCGGACACTGACGAGGAAGAAGAAACACCCGATTCATTTGCGCTGAGATTTCTCTGCAGGAATCCCGGCGGCGTACAGGCGGAGTTCGATCTGCTCCGCACGCTTGGCGACGGCGTCAACATGGCGCGCGATCTGGTCAACGAGCCTGCAAATGTGCTGACGCCTCAGGAGTTCGCCAACCGCGCCGCCGGGCTTTCGGAAAAAGGACTGGAAGTCGAGATCCTGGATCAGGCAAGGCTGACCGAGATCGGCATGGGAGCGCTGCTGGCCGTGGGGCAGGGCAGCGCGCAGCCCAGCTTTGTGGCGATCATGCGCTGGAACGGCGCGGACGACCCCGGTGAAAAGCCGCTTTTGCTGGTCGGCAAGGGCGTTTGCTTCGATACGGGCGGAGTTTCGATCAAACCCGCAGCCGGCATGGAAGACATGAAGGGCGACATGGGCGGCGCGGCAGCCGTGACCGGCGCCATGCTCGCGCTTGCCGGGCGCAAGGCGAAGCTCAACGCGGTCGGGATCATCGGGCTTACGGAAAACATGGTGAGCGGCACGGCGCAGCGCCCCGGCGATGTGGTGAAAACGCTTTCCGGACAGACAGTTGAGGTCATCAACACCGATGCGGAAGGCCGCCTGGTGCTTGCCGATATCATGTGGTACGCGCAGGATCGCTTCAAGCCGGCCGCGATGGTGACGCTGGCGACGCTGACAGGCGCGATCATCATTGCGCTCGGCAAGGAGCATGCGGGCCTGTTCTCCAATGACGACGATCTCGCCGAGCAGCTTTCCTCTGCAGGCTACAGCTCCGGCGAGAAGGTCTGGCGCCTGCCGCTTCACGACAAATACAACAAGCTGGTCAATTCTAAGGTTGCGGACATGAAGAATGTCGGCGGCCGGACTGCGGGGTCGATCACTGCGGCGGAGTTCCTGCAGCGCTTCGTGATGCCGGATGTCGCCTGGGCGCATCTGGATATTGCCGGCACCGCGATGGCGGCTCCCTCGACCGACACCAACCAGAGCTGGGGGTCCGGCTATGGCGTCATGCTGTTGAACCGCCTCGCGGACGATTTTTACGAGAAAGACTGAAAATCTCGGGGCCCTCGCCTTGTTTTCCATAATACAGCTTATGCGAATCAGCGTTTACCTTGTGTCAAGGCTTCAAAAGCTGCATTTCCGCATTCCTTCCAGTCAGCTTGGCCTGCGATTGCCACATGAGTGACACCGACCCTCCAACCGCGCCGCCAGACGCCGCCGACGAAATTGAGCGACTGAACGCTCGGGCCATGTCGGACGAGCGGATGAGGCTGGCGGACCTGCTTTCGCTGATGGCCGTTCTGCGCGATCCCGCACGCGGCTGTCCTTGGGACCGCGAACAGGATTTTGCCTCCATTGCGCCCTACACGATTGAAGAAGCTTATGAAGTTGCCGACGCGATAGCGCGGGGCAATATGGGCGATCTCAAGGATGAACTCGGCGATCTGCTACTGCAGGTCGTCTATCATGCGCAGATGGCCGGGGAAGCTGGCGAGTTCGATTTCGCGAGCGTAGCCGACGCCATTACCCGGAAGATGATCCGCCGCCATCCGCATGTGTTCGGCAGTGAGGAGACGCGTTCCGCTATCGACGTCAAAGGCTTATGGAATCGCATCAAGGCAGAGGAAGCACGGGGCCGGCGCGAACGGGCGGGCGCTGAGAGCGAGCCCGACAGCGTGCTGGACGGCGTACCGCTGACGTTCCCCGCCATGACGCGCGCGGTCAAAATTCAAAAAAAAGCCGCGAGCGTGGGGTTCGACTGGACGGAGCCGGTTCAAATATTATCCAAGGTTCGCGAAGAAACCGACGAGCTTGAGCAAGAAATAAAAGCTGGCAATCAAGTTGAAATCGAAGATGAGCTCGGCGACCTCCTGTTCGTGCTGGCCAATCTCAGCCGGCGGCTGAAGGTCGATCCGGAAGCCGCCGTCAGGGCTGCGAATGCAAAATTCGAGCGCCGTTTCCGCCATATCGAGCAGCGGCTGAGGGCAGAAGGCAAACTTGCGGAAGATACGCCGCTGGAAGAGCTCGAACTGCTGTGGCTGGATGCGAAGCGGCAAGAGAAAACCGCCGCAGAATAGCCTTCCGTCGCTCTCCCCGCGTCAGGACTCCGTCGCAGCGTCCGATGCACTCTTGTCGAGCATATATTCGAAGCGCTTCAGATCCGCCTGGGTAAGCCGCACTTCGATCCGTGTATGGCCGTCCTCGCAATCCTCGCGGTCGCGGACATCACCATGGCGGTAAAGCCAATGGACGAGGGCGCCCTCCCCGCTCGTGAGATCGAATGTGCGCACGACGTGATCGCGGGCGAGATGTTCCGCGATACGGCGCCGCAGCTCGGAGATGCCTTCTCCTGTATGAGCCGACACCAGCACGGGTTCGCGTTCCATTCGTCGCGCCTGGGCGGCCAGCGACTCGCGGCTTTCGGCATCGAGCAGGTCGATCTTGTTCCAGACTTCCAGGATCTTGCCGTCCGCGCTTTCGACGTCGACCCCCAACTCGGACAGAACGCCCTCCACTTCCTGTTTCTGGCGCTGCGAAAATGGCGCGGCGATGTCCCTGACATGGAGGATCAGGTCCGCTTCGGAAACCTCTTCAAGCGTTGCCCGGAAAGCGGCGACAAGCGTCGTCGGCAGTTCTGAAATAAAGCCAACCGTGTCGGATATGATGGCGACGCCGCTCGGTAATTCCAGCCGCCGCATGGTCGGATCGAGCGTTGCGAAGAGCTGGTCCTCCGCGTGCACGTTCGCCTTTGTCATCGCGTTGAAAAGGCTGGATTTTCCAGCATTGGTGTATCCGGCCAGAGCGACCGTGGAGAATGGCGTCCGCTGGCGGTTTTCGCGGTGCAGCTTGCGCGTGCGCCGGACAGCGGCGAGATCCTTGCGTATGGCGTCGATGCGCTCGCCGATAACGCGGCGGTCCGCTTCGATCTGTGTCTCACCGGGGCCGCCGAGGAAGCCGTAACCGCCACGCTGGCGCTCAAGATGGGTCCAACTCCGCACCAGACGGCTCCGCTGATAGAGCAGATGCGCCAGTTCGACCTGCAGCCGGCCTTCCTTGGTGCGCGCCCTCGCTCCGAAAATCTCCAGAATGAGTCCGGTCCGGTCGAGAACTTTTGCGCCCCACGCCTTTTCGAGATTGCGCTGCTGAACGGGTGTCAACGCGTGATCCACGATGACAAGCCCCGCATTTTCCGCCTCGATCAGGCCTTTGAGCTCTTCAACCTTGCCGGGACCGAATAGTGTCGAGGGTCTGGGGCGCGTGAGCCGCACCGTTCCGCTTGATGCGATTTCCAGATCGATAGCCTGCGCGAGTCCGATGGCTTCTTCGAGCCGGGCCTCCGGCGGCAGCGTTTCAGGCAATATTCCGGCAGCCGACGGCGCGCCGCCATCGTCCCGCGTCGCCGGATGAAGAACGACAGCACGCATGAAATCGCGTGACGCGGACTCCTCGTCAGGACCGTCTGCCCGCCTCTTCTTGAGGCTTTTCAGATCTTTCTCGCGCTTGGTGGCCAATTAGCTGGACGCTCCTCCATTTTGCTCACCATCCATAAGCTGGATCGGTCCGCCGGGCATAATCGTCGAGATCGCATGCTTGTATACGAGTTGAGAATGCCCATCCCTGCGCAGCAATACGCAGAAATTATCGAACCAGGTGACAATGCCTTGCAGCTTGACACCATTTACGAGAAAAATCGTCAGTGGCGTCTTGTGTTTCCTGACATAGTTGAGAAAGGTGTCCTGCAGGCTCGGTACTCTTTCGGCGGCCATGTTTTTTCCGTTTTTGTTGAGGGGCAGTTCGGGCTGCCCGCTTATAGAATTCGCTTTCGTGTTCTTTTTCAGAGCATGTGCGATCGTCTTATCATTTTTTCCCCAGAACGGTTACTTCGTTCGGGTTGTAGATGACCTTCAAGCACCAGTTCCCATTGCAGCAAACCGCAGAATCATGAAGTTTCGGCAAAATCGTGAAACGAGCGCCGCAACTCCATCGTCAAGGGTCCGGGTTTCCCCTCGCCCACGGCCGTGCCGTCAATGGCAATAACTGGCATTATCAAGCCCGTCGCCGATGTGTTGAACGCCTCTTTTGCGGCTTTCGCTTCATTGACCGTGAAAGCCCGTTCGATAAGATTTAACCCCTGTTTGGCGATAAGTTCAATAACCACTGTCCGGGTGATCCCTCGCAGGATGCCCGCATCGGCCGAACGGGTGATCAACTCGTTATCCGCGCTGACGATCCAGGCGTTGCAGGAAGCGCCTTCGGTCACATAACCAGCCTCATCCACGAGCCACGCTTCGCCGGCGCCCGCATCGATGGCGGCCTGACGCGCCAGCGCATTGGGCAGCAGGCCCACGGTCTTGATGTCGACGCGCTTCCAGCGAATATCCGGCAGAGTGATCACGCCAATTCCCTTGGCTGCGCGTTTCTCCGCACTTGCAGTGGACTTGCCCCGCGCGAAACAGACGACGCTGGCGGGCGTATCCTCGGGCGGAAACGCGAAATCGCGCTTTGCGGCCCCGCGCGTCACCTGAAGATAGACGAGCCCGTCGCGCACGCGATTGCGGCGCACCGTCTCCCGCAGGATCACGCCAAGCGCACGCGCGCTCATCGGCGGCCTCATGCGCAATTCGCTCATCGAACGGTGAAGCCGGTCTATATGCCGCCTTTCGTCGATGAGACGCCCTGCCCTGACCTCGCAGACTTCATACACTCCGTCGGCGAAGAGGAATCCGCGATCCTCCGCATGAATGCCGGCCTCATCATAGGGATGATAATACCCGTTGACGTAAACGATGCGCGTCATTAGGGCGCACTCCTGTCGCAAAAGCCGACCGCCTGCCGTCAGCGCCCGATTTGTCCCAAAGCTTGCCTGTTACAGCAAGGCGCAGCGTATACATTTTACCGGATCTGGCTTTAACAGAAATGGACCGCGCCGCAAGCGCTGTTTTGCGATGGCTCGCGAAAGCTGCCGGCGCCCGGTCACGCATCTGGGCACCCGGATCCGTTTCAACGTGGCTGCGTCCGTGATCTGAGCATAACGGCCTTTGAAATGTGGTCGCAACCACTTCAATCGCCGGAGTCGGCCTCTCGATCCTGTTCGTATCGATGATCGACCGGAAAGGCTGGTAGCCACCGCTCTCTTCGCCCGATCCAGGTCTCGTAAGTCGGGCGGACGAGGTTGTCCGAGTCCAAAGCCCCCGCATTGACCTCAATTTCGGGCCCCCTCTTGTCGAAGACCGAGGAGCCGCATACCGCACAGAAGTGGCGAAAGCCGTAATTCGCCGTTTCACCCGTCACGGTAACGGCGGTGTCCGGAAAGACCGCGAAGGTGTAAAAGACTGCGCCATACTGCTTTCGGCAATCGAGGCAATGGCAGATGCCGACGCGACTCGGCTCGGCCTTTATCGCCAGCCTCACCTTTCCGCATAAGCATCCGGCAGCAAACTCATGGCCTGCCATTCCCCAACCTCCGGCCGCTCCCCTTGAACGGCCCCTCCATGAGTACGGAACCCTAATGACGCGCTTCGCTGCCGCGATCGTTGGAATTGACGCCAAGCGCGCGCAGCTTGCGGTGCAGGGCGGAGCGTTCCATGCCGACAAATTCGGCGGTCCGCGAGATATTCCCGCCGAAACGATTGATCTGCGCCATCAGATATTCGCGCTCGAAGATCTCGCGTGCGTCCCTCAGCGGCAGCGACATCAGATGCTCACCCCCCGAGCCGTTCGGCGATAAAGGGACGTTGGACCCGATGTCGTCCGGTAGCATGCTGGCGGTGATCACTGTTTCGGCATCGCCGCTGGTCATGATCATCAGCCGCTCGATGAGATTGCGGAGCTGGCGCACATTGCCCGGCCACTCATTCGATTGCAGCACCGCCATGGCGTCATCGCCGATCCGCCGGGGCGACAGACCCGTCGAGAGGCAGATCTGATTGACGAAATATTCGATCAACTCCGGAATATCCTCGCGGCGGTCGCTGAGCGACGGCACCTTGATCGGCACCACGTTGAGCCGGTGGAACAGGTCCGTGCGGAAGCGTCCGGCCGCCATTTCACGTTCCAGATCGCGGCTCGTGGAGGAGACGACGCGGACATCGACCTGAACCTTGGGGCCGCCGCCGATACGCTGGAACTTCTGCTCGACCAGCACGCGCAGCAGCTTCCCTTGGGTCTCAAGCGGCATGTCGGCGACTTCGTCGATATAGAGTGTGCCGCTATGCGATTCTTCGAGCGCGCCGATCTTGCGCGGTTGTCCGCCCGCTTCCTCCGTGCCGAAAAACTCGATCTCGACGCGGTCGGGCGCCATCGCGACGGCGTTCACCGCCACGAATGGCCCGCTCGCTCTGGCCGACTGGTGATGCAGCACGCGCGCGGCCAGCTCCTTGCCGGAGCCGGACGGGCCGGAAATCATGATGCGGCTGTTGGTCGGGGCGACCTTCTCGATCGTATGGCGCAGCGTGTTGATCACGGTGGAGCGGCCGATGATTTCGGTGCCGTACGGGCTGCGCTCCTTCAACTCGCGGTTTTCGCGCTTGAGCTTGGACGTCTCCAGGGCGCGGGCGGCAATGAGGACGAGGCGGTCGGCCTTGAACGGCTTCTCGATGTAGTCGTAAGCGCCGCGCTTGATGGCGGCGACGGCGGTCTCGATATTGCCGTGGCCCGAGATGATCACGACGGGGAGATCCGGGTTCTGCCGCTTGATCTTGGCGAGCACTTCCAGCCCGTCGAGGCGGCTACCCTGGAGCCAGATATCGAGGATCACCAGCGCGGGGCGGCGTTCCTGCACGGCGCCAAGCGCTTCGTCGCTGTCCTTGGCCAGGCGCGTGGCGTAGCCTTCGTCCTCCAGAATACCGGAAACGAGTTCACGGATGTCGGCCTCATCGTCCACGATCAGGATGTCAGACGCCATAGCTTACTCCTTGTTTGCCGCCCCCGTTGGGGTAGTTGGTCTGCTCACCAGCGCCGGTCTTTTCCGGCGCGGTCGGGATTGTCGTAATTTCGTCCGCCTCGATTTCGGCTGTCCGGGTCACCGGTATCATCATCCGTACGACCGCGCCGGTGACCTCGCCTGCTTCGTTCAGCGCATCATCCAGCTCCAGCGCCCCGTCATGCTGCTCGGCAATACGGTGGACGATGGCAAGGCCAAGCCCCGTGCCTTTCGCACGCGTCGTGACATAGGGCTCGGTCAGTCTGTTCCGGTTCTCCGAGGGAAGGCCGCAGCCATTGTCGATCACCTCGACAAAGCAACGCGTTCCTTGCTGGCTTACGCGGGCAATAATGTGCCCAGCGTAGTCTTCGCTCTTGTTACCTGATTGTTTGGCCGTTTCGATGGCCTCGCCCGCGTTTTTCACGAGATTTGTCACGGCCTGTGTAAGAAGCCGCCGATCACATTCGATCATCAGCGGCGTCTCCGGCAATTCCAGCTTGTAGGACACATCGGAATTGCTCATCTGAAACAGGATCACAGCTTCCTTGACCAGAGCCGCTGCATCATGAGTCTCAAAAACCGGCTTCGGCATGCGCGCAAATGACGAGAATTCATCGACCATGCGGCCGATATCGCCAACATGACGGATGATTGTGTCCGTGCAGCGGTCGAAAATCTCGCGGTCCTTGGTGATGGAGTCGCCATATTTGCGCCGGATGCGCTCGGCGGAGAGCTGGATCGGCGTCAGCGGGTTCTTGATCTCATGCGCGATGCGGCGGGCGACGTCGGCCCATGCGGAGGTGCGCTGGGCGACGACCAGTTCGGTGATGTCATCGAAAGTGACCACGACGCCGTGATCGCTGCTGTCGCCGCCTTCCTGCGTCACGCGAACGGAGAGCGTGAGGTCGGAATATTCGCGCCGATAGGAAATCTGGCTCTGCGCCGCGCGGCGAGCATGGCCGAGGGCCTTGGCGACGATGGTTGAGAATTCCGGCACCGCCTCGTTGAGCGGCTTGCCGATCAGTTCGTCCTCGGTCGTGCCCAGAAGCTGGGTCGCGGAGGAATTGACCAGAGTGATCATGCCGCGCGAGTCGACGCCGATGACGCCCGCGGTGACGCCGGAAAGCACGGCCTCGGTAAAGCGGCGGCGTTCATCCAGCGCCGAATTCGCGCCAATCAGGGCGTCACGCTGATGCCTGAGATCGGCCGTCATCCGGTTGAAGGTCACTGCAAGCTGACCGGTATCGCTGCGGGCGCTCTCGACACGCACCGCGACGCTCAGATTGCCCTTGGAGATTTCCTGCGCCGCGCCGATCAGACGCCGTATCGGGGCGACCAGACGATTGGCGAACCAGAGGCCCACCCAGATCGAGGCCAGCAGCAGCGTCAGTGCGATGATGACATACATCATCGCGAAGGCGACCTGATGCCCGAAACGACGGTCGAGCAGGTCGCCATATTGCTGGACATTGGTATCGGTGCGCCGCAGATGGCCGGTGACGGTGGGATCGACGGGACGGCGGACGTAAAGATAGAGTTCGTCGAAATTGTTCAGCTTCTTGATCGCGCCGATGCCGCCGGACAATGTCAGTCCGGCATCGGCAATGCGTCCGTCGGCAGCCTTGGCGACCGCGTCGAGCGGGGGCGGATCGTAGGTGGTTTCCGGACGCCGGAAGAGTTCGATGAGCGGCTTGCCGCTATTGTCGATCAGGTAGGCGAAAGGCAGCCGGCGCTCCACGGCAAGCGCCGCCGCATAACTCTTGAAGCCGTCCGGGTTGTCGAAGAGAAGCTGTGCGCCGTTTTCAAGATCGCGCGCCATGCCGAGCGCGTCGGCCCGCACGGTCTTGCCGTGCTCCTGAAGATAGGCGTTCGCCACATCGACGCTGTCGCGGATGATGGTTTTGGTCCGCTCGGAAAACCACTGGTCGAGGCCGCGGTCGAGCGAAATGCTGGCGAAAATGGCGAGCATGATGGCCGGAAACAGCGCCACGACGCTGAACAGGCTGACAATGCGCACATGCAGCCGCGCGCCTGCCGCTTCCCGCCGCCGCGCCTGCCACAGGCCGTAGAGCTGAAGCGCAATGATGCCGATCATCGCGAGGATCAGCACGCCATTGATCAGCCAGACCGTGACGACGACCTCGTGCGTGGGCGTGATCGGGGTCAGTCCGGTCAGGATGAGATAGGTGAGCACGCCGGTGAGGATCGACAGGATGACGATCAGAAGGCCGGCCTGAAACATCCGGCGGCCACGGCGGCGCTGCGGACGGTCGTCCTCGCCGTCATAGGAGGCGATGGCGGCGGTGCTGGCTTGCCGCAGCGAGCGGCGCAACATCACCCTGCCCCGACCGATGCGACGCTGCGCGCGGCGGACGAGCGGGCGACCGCGTTCGAACTCCCGCGAGAGCCGGGCGCCTGCACCCGTCGCTGCGTTGCGGGCGGATTGCGTGGCTGTGGCGCTCTTCGCCCTGCCCATGACGGAGCGGATGGTGCGGACCATCGTGTCAAGCCATTGCCTGAGCGCCGGAAGCAACGCGCTATTCCTCCCTCGCGAGCACGGGAACGCCAGCGTTCCCCCTGTCAAGATTTCCCGGTCATATCCCTCGCAGGCCCCCAGCCTGCGGATGGTGCAGCATAATCACCCTGTTGCAGATCGGAAACAGATTTTGTGACCATTAGGGACAAAATGTGGCGGAAAACCTTATAGCGCGATGAAAAATCACGAAGTTTGTTAATGCACAGGCGCGTGGCTCACCCCGAGACGTGTGCTAAATGCCACATGCAATCCGGGGTATGTCAGGCGGGCATACGAACGACACGCAGCTTGTGGTCGCGGATCTTCTTGCGCAGCGTGTTCCGGTTGAGGCCCAGCAGTTCGGCGGCGCGGATCTGGTTCCCGCGCGTAGCCGCCAGGGCGGCCGTGATCAGCGGGCTTTCGACATCGCGGAGAATGCGGTCGTAGAGGCCCGAAGGCGGCAGCGAATCACCGAAACTGCTGAAATATTGCGACAGATAGCCTTCCATCCACTGGCTGATGCTGTCCGCGCGGCTTTCGGTTGCGTCGAAATGCGCGGGCTGACTGCTCGCCAGTTCGGTTTCGATGATGTCGGCGGAGATGATTTCCTGCGAATAGAGCGCGGTCAGGCGGCGGACGAGATTTTCCAGCTCGCGCACATTGCCCGGCCAATGATAACGCTTGAGCCGGTCGAGCGCGTCGGACTGAATGGTCTTTTGCGGCAGGCCGGTCTTTTTTGCGCCGCGCAGGAAGTGATGCACAAGGTCCGGCACGTCTTCCAGCCGTTCGCGCAAGGGCGGCAGACGCAGCGGCACGACGTTGAGCCGGTAGAACAGATCCTCGCGGAACAGGCCTTGCCCGATCTGATCTTCCAGATTCTTGTTGGTCGCCGCGACGATACGCACGTCGGTCTTGATCGGCGTGCGCCCGCCGACCGTCATGTATTCGCCTTCCTGTAGCACGCGCAGAAGCCGCGTTTGCGCTTCCATCGGCATGTCGCCGATCTCGTCGAGAAACAGCGTGCCGCCATCGGCCTGCTCGAAGCGGCCCATGGTCTTGTTCTGCGCGCCGGTAAATGCGCCCTTCTCATGGCCGAACAGTTCCGACTCGATAAGCTCGCGCGGGATGGCCGCCATGTTGATGGCGACAAACGGCCCTTTGCGGCGCTGGCCGTAATCGTGCAGCGCCTTGGCGACCAGTTCCTTGCCGGTGCCCGATTCCCCCGTCACCATCACCGTCAGATCGGTATGGATCAGCCGGGCGATGATCCGGTAGACCTCCTGCATCGCGTGCGACCGGCCGATCAGCGGCAGATCCTCGGCCTCGGGCGGGCGATGATTGGCCGACTTTCCCGCCTTCGGCTCCCGAAGCGCGCGGCCGACCACGGCGACCAGCTCTTTCAGGTCGAACGGCTTGGGAAGATATTCGTAGGCCCCGCGTTCGGCTGCCCGGATTGCGGTCGTGAAGGTATTCTGCGCGCTCATGACGATGATCGGCAGGTCGGGCCGGATCTTCTTGATGCGCGGGATCAACTCGAAAGCGTTTTCGTCGGGCATGATGACATCCGTGATCACCACATCGCCATCGCCCTGGCTGACCCAGTTCCACAAGGTTGCGGCATTGCTGGTGGCGCGCGAGGTGTAGCCTGCGCGGGCAAGCGCCTGATTGACGACGGTGCGGATTGCCGCGTCGTCATCCGCGATGAGAACATTTCCACGTCCCATGAGGCGGTCTCCTATTTCAGTCTCTGATGGGTCTGATGCATCGGCATCATCACCCGGAATACGGTGTGGCGCGGCTTGGACTCGCATTCGATCGTGCCGCCGTGATCCCCGATGATCTTGGCGACCAGCGCCAGGCCAAGGCCGGTTCCTCCGGCTTTCGTCGTCACGAAGGGCTCGAAAAGATGCGGCTTCAGATCGTCGGAAATGCCGGGTCCGTTGTCGGTCACGGTGATTTCCAGCGGCAGGCTCACGCGCATGTCGGAATTGGGCAGCGACAGGCGCAGACCGGGCCGGAAAGCGGTCGAAAGCACGATATGTCCGTCAGGGTCCTGCGGGCTGATTGCTTCGGCGGCGTTCTTGACAAGATTGAGAAATGCCTGAATCAGCTTGTCGGAGTTGCCCGGCAGCGGCGGCAGCGAGGGATCGTAATCCTGCGAAAAGCTGATGCCCCTGGCGAAACCGTTCTCCGCGATCTGCTGGACGTGATCGAGCACCGTATGGATGTTGACCGGCTCAAGCTTCAGCGGACGCTCATCGCCGAACACCTCCATCCGGTCAACCAGCTTGCAGATGCGGTCCGTCTCGCGGCATATGAGCTGGGCGAGGGGCTGATCCTCGGCGCTGGCGCTCGATTCCAGGAGCTGGGCCGCGCCCCGGATGCCCGAAAGCGGGTTCTTGATCTCGTGGGCGAGCACGGCGGCCATGCCCGACACTGAACGCGCAGCGCCGCGATGGGTGAGTTGGCGTTCAATCATCTGCGCCATGCTGCGTTCCTGAAGCATGATCAGGATATGGCCGTCATATTCGGAAAGCACGGAGGCGAAAACGTCGACCGGCCGCTGGCTCGCCGCATCGGGCATTCCCAGATCGAGCGCATATTCGTTCACGGTCGCGCCGGTATTGCGGACCTGATCGACCAGCGCCAGCAAGGGACTGGCAAAGGCGACAAGGCTCTGCGCCTGGCGGCGTTTCAGCACCGTTTCGCTCGCGCCGAAAAAGACCTCGGCGGCAAAATTGGCGTAAACGATCCAGTCTTCGGGGCCGATGACGATCACCGGATGCGGCAAGGCCTGCACCAGCGCGTCGGCTGCAATGGGCTGCCCGCCGGCGAAGGGAGAGGATGGTTTGACGCGTGTGCGCTCTGAAGCGGCCAAGCTGTTTTTCGTCCCTGATTGTTTGTGCCTAAAAAATCAGCAGTCAATTTAAGCGACTAATAGATAGGCATGATAGCAAAGTTGCAGCACTTGTCATCCGATTTCCGCTGCGATGGTTTAACGCGGTCCGCCATTGGCAAATTCCCGAAGGCGCTATAGTTATTGCTGGAACCTCAGCTTCATCCCGGTTGCCCCTTCGCCATGCTGAACGCCGCCATCATCGTCGCCGCCGGACGCGGTTCGAGAGCATCCGGAGCCGGAGACAATCCGAAACAATATCTGCCCGTCGGCGGCCAGCCGGTCCTCGCCCGCACCCTTGCCGCTTTTCTGGGCCACGACGCTGTCGATCTCGTTCAGACCGTGATCCATGCCGATGACGGGGCGCTTTATGAGGCAGCAAGCCGGGGCCTCGCCTCGCCCAAGCTGCTACCGCCCGTCAGCGGCGGGGCAAGCCGGCAATCCTCCGTACTGGCCGGGCTGCGCGCGCTGCGGGAGCATGGCGTCGGCAATGTCCTCATCCATGATGCGGCCCGCCCCTTCGTGCCGGACAGCGTGATCGGAAATGTCATCAAGGCTCTGGAGAACGGCTCCGCCTGCCTTGCCGCCGTGCCGCTTTCGGATACGCTGAAGCGCGAATCTTCAGACGGTCCGTCCGTTGCCGAAACGGTCGCCCGCGCGGGGCTGTGGCGTGCGCAGACACCGCAGGGCTTTCACTTCAGCGTCATTCTGGCCGCGCACGAAGAGGCCGCGCGTTCAGCGCGCGAGGATTTTACCGATGATGCCGCGATAGCCGAATGGCGCGGGATCGATGTTGCTCTGGTCGCGGGGTCGGAGCGGAATATCAAGCTGACCACGATTGAGGATTTTGCGCTGGCGGAACAGCTTTTGAAGGGAGGGAATGCATTGCGGGAGACGAGAACGGGGACGGGCTTCGATGTTCACGCCTTCGAGCCCGGCGGCAATCAGGTCATTCTTTGCGGCGTGGCGATTCCCTGCGCAGCGGCGCTCTCGGGCCACTCCGACGCCGATGTCGGCCTTCATGCGCTCACCGACGCCCTGCTCGGGACGATCTGCGCGGGCGATATCGGCCAGCATTTCCCGCCCAGCGATCCGCAATGGAAGAATGCCGATTCCAGCATTTTTCTCGACCGGACAGCCAAGCTGATTGCCGAAGCGGGCGGCCGCGTCGTGCATGCCGACGTCACGCTAATCTGCGAATATCCCAAGGTCGGCCCCTACCGCGAAGCCATGCGCGCGCGGATCGCGGAAATTCTGGACATCGCCGTCAGCCGCGTTAGCGTGAAGGCGACAACCACCGAAGGGCTCGGTTTTACCGGACGCTCCGAAGGCGTCGCCGCGATGGCGTCCGCGACAGTTGAGCTGAATATCGAGGGGGAGGACAATGCGTGAAGAATTGGTCGCCGAAAGTGCGAGCCTGCTCGACTGGTGCCGCGAAAACGGGCTTGCGGTCGTAACCGCCGAATCCTGCACCGGCGGCTTGCTGGCGGCCTATCTGACGCACCATGCAGGCGCCTCCGATGTCGTCGAGCGCGGCTACGTCACCTATTCGAACGAGGCGAAAATCGAGCTGCTCGGCGTCGATAGCGAAATGATCGAGCAGCATGGCGCTGTCTCGCGCGAAGTCTCCCTGGCCATGGCGGCAGGAGCGCTCTGGCGCTCCAAGGCGGTGATCTCAGCGGCAATTACAGGCGTCGCCGGGCCGGGTGGCGGTACTGCGGAAAAGCCGGTGGGGCTGGTGCATTTCGCGGTCACCCGGCGCGTCTCCGTCTCAGCGGAGGAGATGAATTTCAGCGCCATCCATCACGTCGAGACCTTCGGCGACATCGGCCGCGAGGAAATCCGCGAACGCTCGGTCGGCATTGCGCTCAAGCTGCTCAGGCAGACGGGGAACCTTTAAGCGAAACGCCCTGCCCTGCCACCGTCTCACGCCGTTCCGGGCGGCCGTAGATCCGGTCGGCGCGCGCCTCGAATGCATTGGCGAATTTGCGGAAGGCGGTGTCGAACGCCGCGCCCATCACGGCCTGCAGGATGCGCGAACGGAACTCATAGGCAATGCGGAAACCGATGCGGCAGGATGTGTCTCCGGTGGGTTCGAAGCTCCAGACATTCTCCAGATATCTGAACGGCCCGTCTATATAGGAGACGCGGATCTCGTTCGCCTGGCGGTTGAGCACGATGCGGGTGGTGAAGCTTTCGCTGAGCAGCTTGTAGGCCACCGTCATGGTCGCGGTAATGACATCATGCCCGTTCTCGGAGCTGCGGCCGCGCACGCGGAGCGACTGGCATAGCGGCACGAATTCCGGATAACGCTCGACATCGGCGACAAGCTCGAACATATGCGCCGCACTATGCTGTACGTGGCGGCTGGTCTGATATTGCGGCATGAAGCCTTTCCTGGCCGGTATCTTGTATGCAGTTTCGCGGGCGCGATTAAAACCTAACACATTTCATATGGGAAGCGCGGCTTTAGGCGCAAAGTAGAGGCAAGGAACGGCAAAGAAGGCGGGATCAATAAAGTTTGCGCAGCAGCCGCGCCAGCGTCGCCGCCTCATCGCTCGTGAGATGCAGGCCGATCGCAGCCTCCACCGCTTCGGCGTAGACCGGCCACATGCGGCTGCGCATTTTCGCCCCTGCCCTGGTGATGACAACAAGCTGGCCGCGCCGGTCATCGCCGCAGGGACGACGCTCGATATAACCCGCGGCCGCGATCCGCTCCAGCAGACGCGACAGGCCATATTGGGGCAGTAGCAGCTTTCGCTCCAGCTCGAACGGACGCAAGCCGCCCTTGCCCGCCCGCTCGACTTCCAGCAACACGTCATACCAGCCAAGCTGCGGCAGACCGGCATTTTTCAGGGCATTTTCAACGGTTCCCAGCGCGGCGTGATGAGCACGCATGAGAGCGATCCAGCTGCGAAGAATGGTTTCGTCCGGTTGATTCGTCATGCGCCAAATCTGGCACATTGATGCGTTTGCATCAAGATTCACGCGATATATGCAGATGCATTTAACTTGACGAAATAGATGCGATTGCATATTGATAAATGCAGTTGCATCTATTGTTGATGCAGATGCATCGAAAAAGGAGATGTTGCCATTATGTTCCAGAAGCTTACCCTCGTCAGCCATCAGCTGTGCCCCTATGTGCAGCGAGCGGCCATCGCGCTTGCGGAAAAGCGCGTGCCCTTCGAGCGTGTCCATGTGGATCTATCCAGCAAGCCCGACTGGTTTCTGGCGCTCTCTCCTCTTGGCAAGACGCCCGTGCTCAAGGTCGGGGAGACGCCGATCTTCGAATCCGCCGTCATTCTCGAATATCTGGAGGAAACGCAGCCAAATCCGCTTCACCCGGCCGATCCGCTTGCCCGGGCCGAGCATCGCGGCTGGATGGAGTTCGGATCGGCTATCCTGAATGACATTGCGGGGCTCTATAATGCGCCGGATGCATCGCGCTTTACCGACAAGACGCAGGCGCTTTCGGGGAAGTTCGCCCGGCTCGAAGCGCGCCTTGGCGACGGCCCTTATTTCGACGGTTCGGCCTTCTCTCTCGTCGACGCGGTCTTTGGTCCGGTCTTCCGCTATTTCGACGTGTTCGACCGGATCGGCGATTTCGGCATTCTGGGCGGAAAACCGAAACTGGCGGATTGGCGAAAGGCGCTCCGCAACCGCCCGTCCGTCAAAGACGCCGTCGCTGACGACTACGAAGCAAGGCTGGAGCGTTTTCTGAAAGCCCGCAATGCGCATATCACGCGGATGATGCAGGCGGCGGCATAGGCTCTACCCGGCGGCGCGGCGTTTTGCTATGGTCCCGGCGGGCCTGACGGAGAACTCATATGGCGTGGTCGGAATTTGCCGGATTTATCGTGGTGCTTGCGGCGGCTGCGGCCATACCGGGGCCGGACATCGCCGCCATTGTCGGCAGCTGTCTTGCCGGCGGTTTCTTCCGCGCGTTCGTGGTCATTATCGGCATCGTCGCCGGTCACGCAGTCTGGATGCTTGCCGCCGCAACGGGTCTTGCCGCCATTGCGCAGGCTCTCGGTCCGGCCTTCATCGCGGTCAAGATCGGCGCGGCGCTCTACCTGCTCTGGCTTGCCTGGCAGCTTTGGAGCGCTCCGGTGGACGACGAAATTCCGGCCGAAGAATTTGCTCCACGTCGCGGCGCGGGCCTGCTCACCGGACTGATCGTCGCCCTCAGCAATCCCAAAGCGCTGGTGTTCTTCAGCGCCGTCGTGCCTGCGGTCCTGCCGGTTTCGAAGCTGTCCGTGCCGGATCTGGCGCTTGTGGTGGCGGCAAGCTCGGTGACGCTGCTCGCGGTTTTCACCGGCTGGGCGCTGATAGCCGCAAAAGCGCGGTCTCTGCTGAAGAAAGCGGCCCGGCGTCAGGCGCTCAATCGCGTCTCGGCCGTGGTTCTGGCGGGGACGGGGATTGCGGTCGCGAGCCGGTAAGCGGCGGCTATGTATTTGAAAGCTTCGTACTATTGCGGTCAAAGCATGATTTATTAACCGTATTTTAATAAAATTGAATGAGGTGTTGTTACCTTGACACAACTTCACCCACGTTCCTAATGCTATGAAAATATTGAACTTATCTTAATTATGGCGATACTAGGAAACAGCTCAAGCGTGCAACCCGATGATTTCTCAATCTCTAAGGAGTTGCTAAGACGCCTTGTGTGACGGTTTTTTACCAGATAGTTGTGAACATGCGGCTAGTTACTGATCAGGAAAAATACAATCATAGATTGCATTTCCTGCGTATGTATGTCACATCTGCATACGAATAAGAGATTGATAAAAAAAGGGCCCAGCACATTGCGCGTGCTGAGCCCCGGTGCTGCGAAACACCGTCCCGTTACAGGAAATTCAGACAAAGAGAAATTCAGCGGTTAAGTCAACCGCGTTTTTTCTTTGTCCAGTTTTTTATAAGCGGCAGAATTTATCCACACAGATAGTTATTGAAAAAGTTTAGCTCTTCAGGAAGCTCGTTGCGCTTATGGACCCGTAGTGCTATCCGCTTGACGTGATAGGTGATTTTTTCTGTCGCGCTGCGAACCCGTCCGTATCAAACGGACACGAAGTATGAATAAGCGAAATGGCAAAATACCCCGGAATTCAGACGAAAACGAAACGGAATTAAACACAAAGCCAGCGTCCGGGACATTTCGACCAACCCTTGAAGCTGCTTATTACCTAGTAGGTATCATTGTTGGACCACCGGTAGGCATTTGGGCGCTTTTGCAAATCCTTGATTGGTTTGCAGCCTGAAAAATAAGTTACGTTGATGGCCTTCTATGAAGGCCATCCGTATGCTTCCTAAGATGAATACGCGTTCTATCTGAAACCTGCCTCGCGAGCCGCGCGCATCCGGGCGAAATCGTCGCCTGCATGGTAGGATGACCGCGTCAGCGGGCTCGCCGAAACCATCAGGAAGCCCTTGCCATAGGCCATTTTCTCGTATGAGGCGAATTCGTCGGGCGTGACGAAGCGGTCGATCGCGGCGTGTTTGCGGGTTGGCTGGAGATATTGGCCGATGGTCAGGAAATCGACATCGGCGGAGCGCAGATCGTCCATGAGTTGGAGCACTTCGTTCCGCTTCTCGCCAAGCCCCACCATGATGCCGGACTTGGTGAAGATCGTCGGGTCGAGTTCCTTCACCTTCTGCAGAAGCCGCAATGAGACGAAGTAGCGCGAGCCGGGACGGATCGTCAGATAGAGCGACGGCACCGTTTCCAGATTGTGGTTGAACACGTCCGGCCTGGCCTCGACGACCACTTCGACCGCCCCCTTCTTGCGCAGGAAGTCGGGCGTCAGGATCTCGATCGTCGTGCCGGGCGAGGCGGCGCGGATGGCGCGGATCACGGCTGCGAAATGCGCAGCGCCCCCGTCGGGCAGGTCATCGCGGTCAACCGATGTGATCACAACATGCTCAAGGCCGAGCTTGGCGACAGTATCGGCGACCTTGTTGGGTTCCTCCGCGTCGAGCGCATCCGGCAGGCCGGTCTTGACGTTACAGAAGGCGCAGGCGCGCGTGCAGGTGTCGCCCATGATCATCATGGTCGCGTGCTTCTTCTCCCAGCACTCGCCAATATTCGGGCAGCCGGCTTCCTCGCAGACCGTGTGCAAACCGTGCTCGCGGATGATCGCCGCCGTCTCGCGATAGGCTTTCGAGCCCGGAGCCTTGACTCGAATCCAGTCCGGCTTGCGCAGCACAGGCGTATCCGGACGGCGAGCTTTCTCGGGATGGCGGGAGCCATCGGCGCTTTTCAGACGAGTGTCTACGATCGTGACCATGATCTATCCGCGAGTCGTGAATTGCTCTTTTAACATAAGGCCTCTGCCGGTTTTATCAAAGTACGGTAGGCGCTTGGCAGCCATGCATGCGGCATATTGCTATTTCAGCCGAATAATGGATAGCTGTTTTTCCGCATGAGGGATGCGGTCAATCATGGAGGGCGCCATGCTGCGCAGCGGGATAGAAGAATTCCGAGAGTTTATTCTGAAAGGCAACGCTTTTGATCTTGCCGTGGGCGTGATTATCGGCGCGGCTTTCTCGACAATCGTGACGTCTCTGGTGAATGATATTCTCATGCCGCCGATCGGTCTGATCCTCGGCGGCGTCGACTTCAGCAATTACTATCTGAATCTTACCGCATTGACGGGCTACGCCGAGGCGCCGGGAACTCTTGCCGCCGCCGAGGAAGCCGGTCACGCAATTATCGCCTATGGCAGGTTCATCAACGCGCTGATCAACCTGCTCATCGTGGGCTTCGTGATATTCATGCTGGTCAAACAGATCAACCGTTTCCGCCGCCAGGAAGAGACGCCGGACGTGCCGCCCGCACCGCCGGAAGACATCAAGCTGCTGACGGAAATCCGCGATCTGCTGGCAACGAAATAACATCCGGCGTCGATTGCATTTGCGGGTTTGTCGAATGTCCCGGACCGTTTTGTCACCGGCCCGGGGCGTCTCTATCAAATATGCAGCACCCGCCCGTACGCATCGAGCACGGCCTCATGCATCATCTCCGACAGGGTCGGGTGTGGGAACACCGTATGCATCAGCTCGGCCTCGGTCGTCTCCATCGTCTTGGCGATGCCATAGCCCTGGATCAGCTCGGTGACTTCCGCGCCGATCATATGCGCGCCCAGCAGCTCGCCGGTCTTGGCATCGAACACCGTCTTGACCATGCCTTCGGTTTCGCCGAGCGCGATGGCCTTGCCGTTGCCCTGATAGGGGAAGCGGCCGACCTTGACTTCATGGCCAGCCTCTTTTGCCGCCTTCTCCGTCAGACCGACCGAGGCAACCTGCGGCGAGCAATAGGTGCAGCCGGGGATATTCTTCGTGTTCATCGGATGAACGCCCTCGACCCCGGCGATCTTCTCGACGCATATGACACCCTCATGCATCGCCTTGTGCGCGAGCCAAGGCGCGCCGGCGACATCGCCAATCGCATAGATGCCCTGCACATTGGTCCGGCCATATTCGTCAATGATGATGTGGCCTTTCTCGACCTTCACACCCGTTTCTTGCAGCCCGATATTCTCTACATTGCCGGAGATGCCGATGGCGAGGATGACGCGGTCTACGGTCACAGTCTCGCTCTTGCCGCCCGACAGCGCCAGCTTGACCTCGACATTGTCCTTGCCCGGCTTGAGGCCTTCCACCTTCGCGCCGGTATGGATCGTCATGCCCTGCTTCTCGAAGCTCTTGCGGGCGAATTTGGAGATTTCCTCGTCCTCCACCGGCAGGATGCGGTCCATGATCTCCACGACCGTGGTCTTCGCGCCCAGCGTGTTGAAGAAGCTGGCGAATTCGATGCCGATGGCGCCCGAGCCGACCACAAGCAAAGATTTCGGCATCATGTCCGGCACGAGCGCTTCCTTGTAGGTCCAGATCAGCTTGCCGTCCGGCTCCATGCCCGGCATGGTCCGCGCCCGCGCCCCCGTCGCGACGATGATATGCTTGGCCGTGACGTCCGGCATCGCCTTGCCGTCCTTGCCCGTCAGCGCGATCGCGCCCTTGCCTTTCAGCTTCCCGCTTGCGTCGAACACGGTGATCTTGTGCTTCTTCATCAGATAGCCGACGCCGCCGGTCAGCTTGGCGGAAACCTTGCGCGAGCGCTCGACGATCTTGGACAGGTCGAACTTGATGTCACTGGCGGAGAAGCCGAACTCGTCGAGCCGGTGCAGCAGATGGTAGATCTCCGAGGAGCGCAGCAGCGCCTTGGTCGGGATGCAGCCCCAGTTGAGACAGATCCCGCCCAGATGCTCGCGTTCGACGATCGCTGTTTTCATGCCGAGCTGTGCGGCGCGAATGGCGGCCACATAGCCCCCCGGCCCCGCTCCGATGATTACGATGTCGAACGCTGTGTCAGCCATGATCGCTCCCCTCGGCGCGCTTCTTGAGCATTTCCGGCGCGCATCTCGTATTTGAAATTCATCTGTTCTAGCAATAAAGGGAGAATCGCCGCTTCTCCAGTGCCGATTTGGAATGGCGGGGTTTCACTATCTGCAATGCATCGCGCATCCGATGTAAGCCCTCAGCCGTAAATGCCGGGGAGCGTGAGCGGTGTGCCGCCGAGCCCGTCCTTGAAGCGGGTGACGCCTTCAGCCATGCGTGGATGAACGCCGCCAAGATCGAGCGTCGAGGTTCCCTGCCCTTGCAGATGACAGATGGCTCGCCATAGCAGCAGATGATGCGCGCGCGCTGCCCGTCCCGCCTCGCTGGTCCAGCCGGCCTGATAGGTCGCGGCAGGCCCATGGCTGAAGAACAGCATTGCGGCGATGGTTTCTCCGTTCTGGCGGGCGTTCAGGATCAGCGCATCACCAGCGGGTGCGGCGCTCGCAATCATGGTCGCCAGCCGGGCCGGTCTTGCGCCGCGATAGCCGCGCGCGCCCTTGTCGGCGTCATAGCCATCAAGGAAGCGTTTTGCCGTGAGGCCGGCCATGTCGCATTCCGCTTCGAGCCCGGCGCGTTCCGCCTGGTTCAGCGCATTGCGCCATTTGCCCTTGAGTTTGCCTCTGATCTCGTCCGTGGGCAGGGAAAGATCGAGCAGGATCGTCCGGTAAGGCTCGCTGTTGCGCTGGCGAAAACCGGCCTGCGTGAGCAATTCATGCGCCCCCTGCCCTGCATCCATCTCCGGCAGGATGTGCCGCCAACGCCCGATGCGGCGCGGGAAACAGCTGTTGAAGGCGGCGAAAAAGCGCCTCCAGCGTTCCGCCTCCGCCTCACCGCCGAACCAGAGCGGGCCGCGATGCAGGCGCAAGACATGAACCGGACCGATCCGTACTTCCTGAATCTGCATGATGCCCGCTTCGCCGCCATCATCGAAGATCCG
Organism: Rhodomicrobiaceae bacterium; assembly: GCA_050330195.1. Lineage (GTDB taxonomy): Bacteria > Pseudomonadota > Alphaproteobacteria > Rhizobiales > Rhodomicrobiaceae > JAHQVI01. Next base: position 22,340 of record JBHJOB010000114.1, read on the forward strand.
GGCTCGACGGGTCATCATCTGGTCATGCATCCGCGCCGCCACGGCATGCGGCCAGCTTTGCAGGATGTTCGCGCGCGGGCACCGCATGAGCAGGGCGCGCCAGTCTTCATTGCCTATCGGGGACCAGTCGAAATGCAAAGGCGATCGCTCCGGAAATAGCCGAGGCTTACGCCGTGCACCTTTCCGGAGGATTGCGTGGCGCCACGGCAAACCGCAGCACATGAAAAAGCCGCTGTCAGAAATGATCCCTGACGGCGGCTCGATATAGATCGGTCTTGAGCCTGAACCGGCTTATTTGAGCGCGTCGTGCTCTTCCTGCAGGTGGAAGCTGAGGCGCGCACGGATGATGGCGGTGCTCAGATCGTCGCCAGCAGTAAAGGTCGTGGCGGTCGATTTCGCGCCATCACCGTCAAAGCCGTAATAGAGCCCCTCGACGCCAAGGCTGGTATTTTCCCACAGCTTCACGTCGAAGCCCGCGCCGACGACGAAGCCGACCTTGTTGATGCTGTCGCCGGATGTCGTAATGACATCGCTTCCAGCGCCGCCGAGGCCGCCGGCACCGCCCACGCCCTCACCATCATCAAAATCGGGATCATTTTCAAAGGCGCCATGGCCACCGTTATCGCCCTTTATGGCCGACGTAAGCGATATCGATGCAAGACTTGAGCCACGGCCTGCGAAGGCAACGCCCGCCGTCCCGTAAACAAGCACGTTATCGAAGCTATGGCCGAGGCGGAAACGAAGCGAGGCAAGGTAATCCCGAAAATCGCTGTCCCCGATTGCTGCGTCGCCTTCAATACCGAATACGCGCTCGCCATCCTGCCAGTTATAGCCGAGATGGATGCCGCCAATGATGCCGGAGCCATCCCCCAGCGATACAAGCGCCGCAGCTCCGCCGCCGCCACCGCCACCCGCGCCGCCCGGATCGTCAATCCCATCGGTCTGCGGCGGGCTGCCACTATTGACTCTGCCTTTCGCGCCTGCACCACCATCAACACCGTCACCGCCATCCGCCGACTTGACGCTGGCGACACTATCGCCAAATCCGCCGCCGAAATTGCCGCCGGCGTAAAAGCCGGACCAGTTCGCAACCGATGCCGACATATAGCTGTCCTTGAAGCCCGGATGAACTGGCCGATCAAGGTGGAATGTGAGTCGTCCACGGATGACAGTCAGGTCGTCTTCGTCAAAGGAATACCAAAGTCCTTCGACACCCACGCTGACATTGCTGGAGAGCATGTATTCGACGCCGGCGCCAACTACATAGCCACTGCTTTCGCCGTCCGTGCCATCGAATCCGGCGGCAGTAGCCGCACCCCCAGCACCGCCAGTCCCCCCGACGCCGCCCCGGCTTTCTGGATGGCCAGCTTCGCCATCGCCGTCTCTTTGACCGTCGTCATTCCGGCCGCCATCGCCCCCCATAGCGCCATCGGTGGCCAAGCCAATCGCATTCGTGCTGCCTGTATCGCGCAGTGCCAGGCCGCCGGTGACATAGAAAAGCATGTCATTGCTGGATATGCCGAGCCGGGCACGCAAACTTGCGAGATAGCTGTCGAGCCCGCCATTCAGCGAGACATCGCCTTCCACGCCCAGGACAATATTCTCATGTTGCCAGTTATAACCCAGATGCAGACCGCCAGTGATGCCGTCGTGGTCATTGGTTGAGCCGGTTACGAGACCGCCTTCGCCACCGTCACCGCCATTACCGCCAAGACGCTTGTTTTTGCCATCGATATTCGGGTTATTGGGAAGTTCATCGACCGGCGTTCCGTCAGCCTTGCGATTGCCGCCCAAGCCACCGGCCCCACCCAGGTCGCCACTGGCTCCGTCCTTTCCGTCGATATCGGCTTTTCGACTGCCGTCAGGTTTCCAATTGTTATCGCCGCCACCGCCACCGCCGCCGCCGCCAGTGCCGCCCCTGACCGATACATCACGCCCGCCATTGCCCCAGCCGCCACCAATGTGGCCGCCGGCGTAAAAGCCGGCCCAGCCCGGGAAGGCGACGATCGCCGGGCCGTCCTTGTATCCGTCGTCGCGGTAGAGATCGGCTGAAGTGGCAGGCAATATGGCAAGAACAGACAGCCCTGTCGCGAGCGCAAAGACGCTCACCGGCCGAACGCGGCACTGGATCATGAAGCCCCTCAAAGTACCCAACAAGCCCCTGCGCCCCCGCAGGGATACTCAACGAAACTGTCTGTCAGCGTAGCGACTTCCGCGCGTTTGACCACCACGCGGAGGATATACTTTGGACACAGTGCAACCCGTCATTTGGTCACATTTAAAAAATGCAATTCGATGTCTGAAGAAATATCAATGATTTAATGTGATTGGGGGTAGCGCAAAATTGCCATAATCGCATGTGGCTTCCTGGTTACTTCGGCCGCAATATTCGAGATAGCGGTTGCTGTCCGTGACAAATGCAATCTGAAATTGGTGCAACGTACAAACAAAAACGCCCGCATCGGATTTCAGATGCGGGCGTTTCGTACTGATAGGGAATTCAGGCAGGTCAAGCTGTCGATCTAAAGCAGCATCGTCACCGGGTCTTCAATGAAGCCCTTGAAGGCGGAGAGAAGCTGCGCGCCGAGAGCGCCATCTACGACGCGGTGATCGCAGGACAGCGTTACCGTCATCGCATTGACGATCTTGATCTCGTTGCCCTTGACGGCCGGCCGCTTCTCGCCCTGCCCGACCGCGAGGATCGTCGCGTGCGGCGGGTTGATCACGGCGTCGAAATGCTTGATCGAGTACATGCCGAGATTGGAGATCGCCGTCGAGCCGCCCTGATATTCGTGCGGGGCGAGGCGCTTCTTGCGGGCGCGCTCGGCGACGTCGCGCATCTGCTGCGAAATCTCGACGAGCGACTTGTCCTCGACGCTGCGGATCACCGGCGTGAAGAGCCCGCCCTCAACAGCCACGGCGACGGCCACATCGGCGTGCTTGTGGAACAGCATACCCTGCTGTGTCCATGTCGCATTCGCGGCGGGCACGCGCATCAGCGCCAGACCCAGGGCCTTGATGATGAAGTCGTTGACCGACAGGCGGTAAGCCTTGGCCTCATCTTTCGGCGAGCTCATGTTCAGCCGCTGGCGCGCATCCAGCAGATTGTCCAACTCGCAATCAATCGTCAGGTAGAAATGCGGGATCGTCGATTTGGCCTGCGTTAGACGCGAGGCGATCGTCTTGCGCATATTGTCATGCGGAACGACGTCGTAAGTGCCCTTCTCGTAGAAGGAGAGGATCTGCTCGTCGGCCATCGCCGGAACGGCAGGCGCGCCCGCTCCGGGTGAGCGCATGAGCGCCTGTCCGGTCTGAGCCGCCGGCGCGACGCCTTCCTTGACGGCCTTCTCGACATCGCTCTTTACGACGCGGCCATGCGGTCCGCTGCCGGTGAGAGCGGAAATGTCGATGGATTTCTCGGCTGCAATGCGTTTGGCCAGCGGGGATGCGAAGATGCGTCCGGCCTGTCCGCTCGCGCCGTTCGATTTTGCGGGCGCTGCCGATGCCTGTTTCGCTTCCGACTGTGGAGCGGGTGCGTCCGCCTTGGCTTCGCCTTCGCTTTTGGTCTGTGCGGGCGCGGCAGCGGGCTTGTCGGCGGCAGCCTTGTCGAGCGCCGACTTGTCCTCGCCTTCCTCCAGCAGCATGGCGATCGTGGCGTTCACGGCCACGCCTTCCGTCCCCTCCGCCACGAGGATCTTGCCGACCGTGCCTTCGTCCACGGCCTCGACCTCCATCGTCGCCTTGTCGGTTTCGATCTCGGCCAGCACGTCGCCGGAGGCCACCATGTCGCCTTCCTTCACAAGCCATTTGGCAAGCTTGCCCTCTTCCATGGTTGGCGACAGAGCTGGCATGAGAATTGGTATCGGCATCTGAGCCCCACGATCTATTTTGTTACAGTCTTATCTTAATCTGCACGCAAGCGTCTTATGTACTCTTTGGAGAGCGGAAAGCAGGCAAATGCATCTATACTTGGACCGATACACCGATACCCTGCGAAGCCCTTTTCAAAATTTGTGAATTTTTCTGGCCCTTGCAAACCTAAGCCCGTCGGGCCACCTTTCCGCCTGTTTAGATGTAAATCCACAAAATCTGCAAAAGGTAAGCGTTCATATAGCCCCACTACTGAAACTAGTAGCTTTTTGACATCGTCATCTGAAAGTCGGTGACCCGGAACACTATAGTCCTCAATCAGATCACCATCTTGATGGACACGGATCGTCCATGCATTTTGCAGAATAACGTTAGACATAGCTCATTTGTAGCAAACGGCCTTGACGGCCTCGACCACGCGGTTTGCATCGGGAAGCGCCAGCTTTTCGAGGTTGGCTGCATAAGGCATCGGCACATCCGCGCCGGACACTTTGGTGGGCGGTGCATCCAGATAGTCGAACGCCTCATAAGCGACGCGCGAGCAGATCTCGGAGCCGACCGAGCAGACGGGCCAGGCTTCCTCGACCGTCACGATCCGGTTGGTCTTTTTCACGGACTCCAGGATCGTGGCAAAGTCGAGCGGGCGCAGCGTGCGCAGGTCGATGACCTCGGCGTCGATGCCCTCTTGTGCGAGCTTCTCGGCCGCTTCGAGCGCGTAGACCATGCCGCGCGCGAAGGAGACAATCGTCACGTCCTTGCCGGGACGGGCGATGCGGGCCTTGCCGATCGGAACCGTCCAGTCCATGTCGGGCACTTCGCCGCTGACGCCGTAAAGGATCTCGTGTTCGAGGAAGACGATGGGATTAGGGTCGCGGATGGCGGATTTCAGCAGGCCCTTGGCGTCGGCGGCGTTGGATGGCGCGATGACCTTCAGGCCGGGAACATGGGCGTACCATGCCGAGTAGCACTGGCTGTGCTGGGCGGCGACGCGGGCCGCCGCGCCGTTCGGGCCACGAAAAACGATCGGGCAATGCATCTGCCCGCCAGACATGTAGAGCGTTTTGGCGGCGGAGTTGATGATCTGGTCGATGGCCTGCATGGCGAAGTTGAATGTCATGAACTCGACGATCGGCTTCAGCCCGCCAAGCGCCGCGCCGACGCCGACGCCGGCAAAACCGTGCTCCGTGATCGGCGTGTCGATGACACGCTTGTCTCCGAACTCGGCCAGCAGCCCTTGCGTGATCTTGTACGCGCCCTGATATTCGGCGACCTCCTCGCCCATGATGAAGACCTTGTCGTCGGCGCGCATCTCCTCGGCCATGGCGTCGCGCAGGGCTTCGCGCATGGTGACCGTTGTCATCGCCGTGCCTTCGGGCACTTCCGTTTCGGCCGGCCTCGCCACGACGCTGTCATCGGTCGCGGGGCGCGCGGAGACGGTGGCCTGCGCAGGCTCGGCGGGCTGCGGCGCGGGTTCGCTGGCCGCTTCGGCGGCGGGCGGCGCGGCAACGGCGTCCGCGTCCTCGCCATCCGCCACGATCACGGCAATCGGCGTATTGACCTTGACGCCTTCGGTGCCTTCAGCGACGAGGATCTTGCCGAGCTTGCCCTCATCGACAGCCTCGACCTCCATCGTCGCCTTGTCCGTCTCGATTTCGGCGATCACGTCTCCGGCGGCCACATCATCGCCCTCGGCGATCAGCCATTTGGCGAGTTTGCCCTCTTCCATGGTCGGCGACAGGGCTGGCATCAGTACTTGAACGGGCATCGTTTCCTCGCTCCTGGCCTGATTGTGTCCTCAGGCATGTCATTCAGATCAGGCTGGATTTGCGGCCCCGCCCCTTGTTGCTGCAAGTCAGACGGTCACATCCGTCCAAAGCTCCGAAACATCCGGCTCAGGATCGTTCTGGGCGAATTCGGCGGATTCGTTGACGATGGCGCGGACTTCCTTGTCGATCGCCTTGAGGTCGTCTTCGGTGGCCCAGCCCTTTTCGATCACCCGCAAGCGGACCTGCTCGATCGGATCGTGCTCGGAGCGCATCTTGTCGACCTCCTCGCGCGAGCGGTATTTGGCGGGGTCGGACATGGAGTGGCCGCGATAGCGGTAGGTCAGCATTTCGAGGATGAACGGCCCGTTGCCCTCTCGCGCCCATTTCACGGCGCGCTCGCCTGCCGCCTTGACGGCGCGCACATCCATGCCGTCAACCTGCTGGCCGGGAATGTTGAAGGACAGGCCGCGCTGTGACAGGTCGGTCGTGGAGGAAACGCGGTCGATGCGCGTGCCCATGCCGTACTGGTTGTTCTCGACGATGTAGACGACGGGCAGTTTCCAGAGCTTGGCCATGTTGAAACTCTCATAGACCTGCCCCTGATTGGCGGCGCCGTCGCCATAATAGGTCAGCGCGACATTGCCGTTCTCTTTATACTTCATCGCAAAGGCGAGGCCCGTGCCGAGCGAAACCTGCGCGCCGACGATGCCGTGACCGCCGAAGAAGCCCTTCTCGACGGAGAACATGTGCATCGAGCCGCCCTTGCCCTTGGAATAGCCGCCGCGCCGCCCGGTCAACTCCGCCATGACGCCGTTGGCTTCCATCCCCGTGGCCAGCATATGCCCATGATCGCGATAGCCGGTGATGACCTGATCGCCGTCCTGCAAGGTCATCTGCATCCCGACAACGACCGCTTCCTGACCGATATAGAGGTGGCAGAAACCGCCGATGAAGCCCATGCCGTAGAGCTGGCCCGCCTTTTCCTCGAAGCGCCGGATCAGCAGCATTTCGCGATAGGCCAGCAGCTCTTCTTCCTTGGTGAAATCAGCCGGAGGAGGCGCTTTGGCCGGCACGTCGCCTGTGTCTTTTCCGTTTATGGGCATTTCAGAACTCTTGTTTTTTGCAGCGGATGCTCGGGCCATTTCGGTCTCCGGACGTTTTCCTCATATTCGATAATCGTGAGTCTAGCGAAATTTAACCACTTTTCCCAAAGCTTTTAGGCGAAAAAACTACGTGGCCATTACGGGGATGGATTTCCGGAGCCGGCAGGGCGCAGGACGACGATCTCGCCGGGACGCACGAAATTGAGGAGGGACCGGGCCTGTTCGTCGAGCAGATCCGGCTCGGTGCGCGCGCGTTTCGTGACCAGCGCTACATCATGCTCGATCTGCTCCCGTTGCTTTTTCAGCGCAGCCAGTTCCGCCTCCAGCTCCTTGACCTGTGCCGCGAGCGCGGTGCGACGGTGCAGCCCGTGATCGCCATTGACAGCGTGATAGGAAAAATATCCGATCAGCGCCAGAATGACAGCAAACAAAACTGCATAGCGGCCATTCCGGCCCTTGCGTGTGGTGATCATTTCGCGAAACCTGCCCCGTTGGCTTGGCTCTTGGCCGGAGAGTGTCTGCGATAGGTTAAGGCAGGCTTAATCAACGCGGCGGTTTGAGGCAAATGCCCGCTAACTGAAGGTTCAGCTCTCATACCAGTCCAGCACGCGGAGTGCGCGCAGCGTGTTCCAGCGGCTTGGCTTGCCGATCCGGTCTTCCAGCTCGAACGGGATGCGGGTCCGGTCGGCGTGGAGGAGGTCGAGCGGCCAGCGGCCATCCGGCTGCCTTCTGCCTGCCACCAGCGCGACGGCTTCGGCGACCCGTTCATCGGGCGGGACGCCCGTGCTGCGCAGATAATCCAGCCCTCTCAGTATGTCGTAGACCCATACGACCGGAAAGGAGAATTGGGTCCATCGCTCATTGATGATCTCGCCAGAGGTGAGCGAGCGGAACATGCGGCGCTCCAGCAGATATTCCTGCCCCCGGCCCCGCGCCTGCGTCACCGTGGGTGATGGCCCCCTCGTCTTCTCGTATTCAAGCAGCCCTTCCAGAACGCAGATCGTTGAGTGAAACGAGGACCGCACGCTTGGCGGCGCTTCGCAGTTCCAGCCGCCGTCTTCCAGTTGCTCGCTGAGCAACCGTTCGAGCAGCGGCTCGACGTCCGCGCCGAAATAGGAGCCGCCCGCAAGGATTCGTCCGTTGATGCACGCCTCCGTCTCGCCATCGAAGAAGGGCTGGCCTTCGAGCTGCCACCACCTGATGCGCTCCTGCACAAGGCCGGTCGCGCGGGCCACCTTTTCATCCGCAGGTTCGGCGCCCAGTTCCCTCAGGAGCATGAGCGCGTCCGTGGTGGTCATCCAGCCATGCTCCTGCTCGTCGCTCCAGTGGCCGTCGGGCGTCTGAAGATCGAGCAGGCGTGCGCCCCAGCCTTCGTGGGCGACGCGCGAACGCTCCGCCGCGACGGTCTCTGCCGGTTCGCCGGTGAGATCGCGCATGACCTGCCACCGGATCGAGGGATCCGCGTCAAGCAACCACGTCATGACAGCCGGCTCGCCCGCCATGTGTCTCTCCATTTCCATGCTGCAACTCGCGGCAGCCAGCCACCGAATTGGGACAAATGTTGGAACAGGCCGGTTCCAGCGATCGGATGTCCACCGGAAGCCGCTCCGCATCTCACGCCAGGGCGTCGGCCAGAAAATCGAACACAAGCCGGATACGCCTGCTCGTATGCAGCTCGCGATGGGTTACAAGCCAGATCGGGACGGGAAACGACTCCAAACCGGGCAGAACGCATTCGACCTCCGGCGTCAAGGCCGCGATATCCTTCATCATGACACCGAAGCCCAGCCCCTGCTTCACCATTTCCCAGTAGACGATGCCGTTCTGGGCAATCAGTTTGAAATTGCGCTTCGTCAGCGGCAGGCCCTGCGCGTTCAGCCGCCGGATCAGACGCTCCGAGTGCTCGAAGCCGATAAAGACCGTGTCCGTCAGATCCGCTGGCGTCTGTGGGCGGCCATGTGCGTCGAGCCAGACGGTTGCGGCATAAAGATGAGCTGTGCTTTCGCGGATGAATTTCGCGATCAGGTCCGGTTGTTCGGGCCGGACATGCCGGATGGCAATATCCGCCTCGCGCCGCCTGAGATCGCTGAGCGCGTTCGACGCAACGACTTCGATGTCGATGCCGGGCGCGAATTCACGCAGGCGCTTCAGCCTTGGCGGCAGATAATAGGCCGCCATCGTGTCGCTCGCGGAGATGCACACCTGCCCCTCGATGGTCTGGGAATGGCCGGAGGCGGTGAGCGACATGCGTCCTGCCGCTTCGCCCATCATGCGCGCGTGATCGAGCAGTTCCAGCCCCGACCGCGTCAGCGAAAGGGAGCGCCCGACCCGCTCGAACAGCGTCACGCCGAGATTGTCCTCGAGCGCGGTAACCTGGCGGCTGAGCGTAGGCTGGGTGAGCCCCAGCGCACGAGCGGCGGCGGAAAGGGAGCCTTCCTCGGCGGTCACGAGAAAAGCGCGCGCCTGGTTCCAGTCGAAGGAGACGGTCTGCCATTTCATGCATATTTGTATATGCACCCTGCAATTTTTCGCAATTTCTATTTGAGAAATGCATAGGTATGAATGGGCTGAGGATTTGAGCGGGGATTGAGAGAGCATTATGCAGGAAGGCAAATTCTGGGACAAGGCCGCGGACGGCTATGCGAAGCGGCCGATCAAGGACATGGCCGCCTATGATCAGACCATGGACCGCACGCGGCATTATCTGTCTGCGGACCAAAATGCGCTGGAGATTGGCTGCGGGACCGGTTCGACCGCCCTGCTGCTGGCAAAGCATGTCCGGCACATCACCGCGAGCGACGTGTCTGCGAGAATGATCGAGATCGGTCGTGGCAAGGCGGCGGATCAGGGCGTGGAGAATATCGGCTTTCTCCGGGCGACGCCGTTTGACGGCACGCTCGAGAACGGCGCGTATGACGTCGTGCTGGCATTCAACCTGCTGCATCTCATGCAGGGTTTGCCCGAGGTCATCCGGCGGGTCGGCGAGTTGCTCGCGCCCGGCGGGCTGTTCGTCTCCAAGACTGTCTGTCTGGGCGAGAAGAAGAACTATCTGCGCGTGCCGATCACTCTCATGAAGGCGTTCGGTTTTGCGCCATATGTGAACTTCCTGAAAATCCGGGATCTGGAACAGGCCATGACGGACGCGAATTTCCAGATCCTCGAAACGGGCAACTACCCCGCTTCACTGCCGAGCCGGTTCATCGTCGCGAAGAAGATGGAGTTGCACTGATCCGGGGGACGAGCTTGAAGACGGTTACGCCCCATACGCGCTAACATAAACGATAAGCACTTGTAGGATGGGTCGAGAACTTTCGAGACCCATCGCTTTGCAGGCGGCGGGTTTCGCTTCGCTCTACCCACCCTACAGAACCAATGTTA
>JBHJOB010000115.1:0-6175 GCA_050330195.1 Rhodomicrobiaceae bacterium
CAGCGATTGAGCCCAAAGCTCCAGCGTCGTCTCGATCGATGCTCCCATCATCCATGACCTCCGAATCATGGTGTCCTATGGATTCAGAAAATCGAGAAAAATGCAACTGTAATGGTAGAGCGAGATCCGATAATGGAAACCATTTTTCGGAAAAATCGAGCTTGAAACAAACAGATGCAGATCAGGATCGTTTTGTTAAGAAATGATCCTGATCTAGCCGAAGCGCTTCCAAAGGCGGGTGAACGCCTCGTGGATCTCGCTTGCGGGCGGCTCGAAAGGCTCCAGCGGGATGCGCACCAGATCGCCGGTCTTCATGTGCCAGGGGAGCTTCATCAGCAGCCGCCAGATCGACAGCTTGCGCCAGTCCGCCAGCAATGCGGCATCGAGCGGACGGTTGAGCCGGATCTGCAACTCGTAAGTCTGCGCAAGCCGCGAGGTGAACGGCACGGCCTCGATGCTGTCGATAGCGCGCCAAGAGATCAGCCCCAGCCCGTCGATGAACACGCCATATTGTCCGGCTCCGATGCGCGGTGTGCTCTCCTTCAGCGGATAATAATAATAGGCGACCGACCCTGCCGCTGCCGCCACTGCGAGCAAGGGGGCATAGGCGGAGACGATGCACAGACCGAGAAACAATACGGCGATGAGCGCCATGGCGTTGAAATTAAAATCGCCCGAACGCGGCGCATAGGGGAGCACGTAGCTCAGCTCCGCCGGATCGCCCATTTCGCCATCTGATGCCATTGACGCTGCCCCCTGTCTTCAGCCGCGCCGTCTGCATCGGAAAGCGCGAAGATTCATCCCGCGCCGCATTGCCCCCGGTGGCGCAGATAGTGATCCGCAACGACGATCGCCATCATGGCTTCGCCGACCGGAACCGCCCTTATGCCGACGCAAGGATCATGCCGACCCTTGGTAATGATGTCGGTTTCGCGGCCGGATGCGTCAATTGTACGCCGCGGGCTCAGGATTGAGGAGGTGGGTTTGACTGCAAAACGGGCAATGACGGGCTGGCCGGTGGAGAGTCCGCCCAAAATTCCGCCGGCATTGTTCGAAAGATAGGCAGGTTTGCCATCCGGCCCGATGCGCATTTCGTCGGCATTTTCCTCGCCGGTCAGGCCGGCGGAGGCGAATCCCGCGCCGATTTCGACGCCCTTGACGGCATTGATGCTCATCATGGCCGAGGCGATGTCCTGATCCAGCTTGCCGTAGATCGGCGCGCCGAGCCCGGCGGGCAGTCCTTCGGCGACGATCTCGATGACCGCACCGCAGGAGGAGCCGCTCTTGCGGATGCCGTCGAGATAGGCGGCCCACCTCTGGACACTGGAATGGTCGGGCGAGAAGAACGGATTGCGCTCAACTTCCTCCCAGTCCCAATTGGCCCCGTCGATGCTCTGAGTGCCGAGTTGCACCAGCGCGCCGCGCACGATCATGCCGGGGACCACCTTGCGCGCAATCGCACCGGCGGCCACACGCATTGCTGTTTCGCGGGCCGATGACCGTCCCCCGCCGCGATAGTCGCGAATGCCATATTTGGCGGTATAGGTGTAGTCCGCATGGCCGGGGCGGAATTTGTCCTTGATGTCGCCGTAGTCTTTCGAGCGCTGATCGGTGTTTTCGATCAGGAGGGAAATCGGTGTCCCGGTCGTGACCTGAACGCCGTCCGCGTTCTCGAAAACCCCGGAGAGGATTTTCACCTGATCGGCCTCCTGACGCTGCGTTGTATAGCGTGATTGGCCCGGGCGGCGCTTGTCGAGAAATGGCTGGATGTCGGCTTCCGTCAGCGGAACGCCGGGCGGACAGCCATCGACTACACAACCGATCGCGGGGCCGTGGCTTTCGCCCCAGGTGGTGATGCGAAACAGGTGGCCGAATGTATTGTGGGACATGGTGCAGCTATTTCCGATTGCATGCCTTCTTTAGACGAGCGGCGTTGGCAGGTCAAAGCATGCGGCGAAATGTGTGTGCCGCACACGGTTTGCGCCTCGGCCGGCAGAAATATGTGTTGATTACCCTCAATGAGGGATGACGCCATGAATAAGCACGCATAGATTGCAATACGCAATAAGGATAAATATAAGATGAGTGCTTCGTAAGCCGCCGGTTGCAGCGACACGCGCGGGAGCAGGACAGGATATTTTTCATATGACGTTGAGAACTTATTGGAGATCCATGAAATTTCTTGGACGAACCATGGTGCGCAGCATGGGCAAATATCCTCGCGAATGTAATCTGTGCGGCTACAAGGGCAAATTCCTTGGTTACGGCTATCCTTATATTTGCGATATTCTCTGCCCGAAATGCGGTACCCTTGAGCGGCATCGCCTGCTTACTCTCGCAAATCAGGAACATGATTTCTTCCGCGACCGGGATATCCTGCACTTCGCGCCGGAGACGGCAATTCGCGGCCTGGTGATGAAACACCAGCCCCGCACCTACGTCACCGCCGATCTCTTCGCATCGGGAGTTGATCGCAAGGAGAATATCGAGGCGCTCACGCTTCCGGACAACTGCTTCGATCTCGTGATCTGCCTGCATGTTCTGGAGCATGTGAACGATCAGAAAGCGGCAAACGAGTTGTTCCGCGTGCTGAGGCCGGGCGGCACGCTGCTCGCCATGTTCCCGATCGTCGAAGGATGGGACACCACCTACGAGGATGCGGCCCGCAAGACGCCGCAGGAAAAGCTGCTCCATTTCGGCCAGCACGATCACGTCCGCTATTTTGGCCGCGATGCGAAGCAGCGCATTGCCGCTGCGGGATTCATGGTCGATGAATATACGGCCGTCGAGCCAAACGTGTCGCGCTACGGCCTTTCACTAGGCGAGAAGGTTTTCATATGCAAGCGACCTGAAGCGCATCAGGCGGTTGCAGTCGATCACGCCGCCATGACCGGGCATACGAGTCCCGATGCGGCTGGCTACGTCCATTCGGCAGGCTGAGGGAAGGCATGAACGAGGTCCGGGCATTCGAGTCCGGACATTCGCAGCGCAGGCGCGGGATGGCGCCTGTTTCTCGGATCTTGCTTCAGGCGTCAGGCAAGCAGCCACGCAGCTTTTCCCATGCGCGTGCCGGCAGGATCGCCATCAGCGTCGCCGCTTTCGCGGACCAACGCTGCATGTCCTTCACATCGGCCTCGGCGAGCGCGACACAGCCGACTGTCGGCTTGTTGGGCGCGCGCCAGACATGGACGAAGATGCAGGAGCCGCCTTTGCGTCCGGCATTCGTCGGATAGTTCAGGAAGAGACCCTGCCGGTAAAGACCGATGCGCGCCATCTCTTCGCCGCTGACGCCCTTGCCTGCCTTGGCCTTCGTTGTGACCGTGTTGTAATGCGGCGATGCCGGATCATCGACGCAATAATGTTCGCCAGCACTCAGGGTCGTATAGTTCGGAACTGACCCGGCATTGGAGCCGAAAGCGCCGCCCACCGTGAAGAAGCCCCCGGGCGTGCGGCCGTCGCCTTCCGTCTTGACCGGCTCATCCTTTGCGGCAAGAGCCTCATGCGCCCATGACCAGCCCAGGCCGGACTTGCCCAGCATCGCCGGTTTCGTCTTGGCTGTCTGACGCCACGCCTTGTCTTTGCCGTCGCCGCGCTCGTAATAGCGGACGTTTGCCGTTCTCGCGTCCATGCTCTCCGCCAGAACGAGAATGAGCTGATCGGCCCTCGCGATGTCGGCCGGGCAATCGCTTGCTGCATGGACAGGCGCTGCCGCAGCGGCCATCACGCAAACGAGCACCGCGCACGCAACGCGGCCAAGACGTTTATTCATCGGCGGTCTTGCAGCATTTGATCCACTTGCTGTGCGCCCAGCCTTCCTCGCCTGTGGTCAGCGACACGCGCCACCAGAAACCGCGCCGCTCGATCAGACGCAGCAGCGTTCCCTGCGGCATTTTCATGATGCGCTGCCCGCTCCGGGCAGAAGGTTCGGTGCGCAGAGCCAGCCACGGATCGGGCGGGCGCACCGTGCCGACATAGTAGAATTTTTCACCGAGTGCGCGCTGTTGCTGTGGCGGCGGATCATCGGGGATGGTCGATCCACCGGGACAGGCCAGACCGGGATAGCAGTGCTCCGCCGCCTGTTGCTGTGCGGGCTGCATGGCGTTTGCCGCGGTTGCTCCGCCCAGCAGGATAAGCGCCGCGATGCGCCACCAATATTTGCTCATCAGTTTCCCCTCGACCTGCCTTCAGCTCGGTACCCCCGAAAATGGAACCCCATTTTTCCGGACCTCGCTTTACCTGAAATATTCCTTCAAGAACGTCTCGCCCTGTGCGGCGGCAAACCGGATGTCCCGACCCGGATTGCCCAGCGCCAGATTATATCCCGCCTTGGTCGCGAAATAGCGCTCCGCCTTGGTGCCGTGGTGGTCCTTCCGGTCGAATTCATAGTCGCCGAGATTGTAGAACTCGTCGAAATAATCGTTCAGTTTCAGAGGCGAGGAGACATGCTTCCGGCCCATGTAGAAGGCGGACAGAAAATCAGCGTGCAACTCCAGAAACTTGACCGTCTGGTGCAACTCCTCGAGCCGGCTCAAATATTCGGAGTGAAACTGGAAGATATGCGCGAACTCATGTGCGATGACGCCGGATACGACGGTCCCGCCCCACTCGGTGGACAGAAGTTGCTTTTTCAGGAAGGGCAGGTTGTAGAGGATTGTGCCCTGAGTCCGGTCGATCACCGTGGTCGGCGTGGCGAGCGCGTTTTCGTTGGCGCCGTTATAGAGCAGGAAGGCGGGGCGCAGTCCGAAAAATTTGGACTGGGCGATCATTTCGGCGGCGAGAATGCGGTCGAGATTGGGATCGCCGCTACTGTCGAGAATGTCGCCCTCCTCCGGTGCGCCCTGATCGGCGGCAGCGCACAGGAACTTGTCGCCCCACGGGCTCTTGGCGTAAGCGGCGCGGCAGATCGGGCAGGCGATCAGCGGGGCGACGACCAGCGCGGACGTGAATTGCCGCCGCGTCAGGAGAGAAGCAGAGCGTTGTTCGGACATGGCATCACCGGGAGTCGGTTCCTGATCCAATAATGCCGGTAACATACCGCCAAATGTGCCAAGCTCAAACACGGCTTTGGGGGAGATGCCCGAAGCAAAGCGTTTTCTGGTCAATCGTGGAGGACTCCGGCCCGATTGACCGTATGCGCTGTCGGGTTTTCAGGCGAAAATCAGCTTGGATGCTTCCTTGACTTCGTGAGTGGACCTGGCCGCATTCCGGGTCGCTTCAGAAATCTGATTCATGTTTTGGTTGATTGCGGCAACTTGATCGGCAGCGACCTGCATGTTGAGGGAAATGTCTCTTGTCACCGCGCCTTGCTCTTCGACCGCGGCAGCGATTGCGGACGAAGATTCGTTTATCCTGTTGATGGTGCCGGCGGTCTTCTGAATGACTTCGATGACGGCGCCGGTCGCACTTTGCACGGCTGAAATCTGACTGGAAATCTCCTCCGTCGCCTTGCTAGTCTGATCCGCCAGTTCCTTGACTTCGGAAGCGACAACGGCAAATCCCTTTCCGGCTTCCCCGGCACGGGCTGCTTCGATCGTAGCGTTAAGCGCAAGCAGATTGGTCTGTGCGGCGACATTTTCGATGAGACCGACAATCTGGCCAATTCGTTCGGCAGAGGCTGACAGGCTGTCAATAATCTGGTTGGCCTGTTCGCCATGCTGGACGGCCGCTGCCGAAACCTCCGACGCTTCGTGAACGCTGCGTGCAATCTCCTGAACTGAAGCCACCAATTCTTCTGATGCTGAAGCAACCGCCTGCACCGTCGAAGAGGTTTGCTCCGAGGTTTCAAAAGTTTTCGTAACCTGATTATTGGTCAAGTCGATCGCGTTGGCGATTTCACTTAGATCCGCGTTGACTTTTTCCTGCAGAGCGGCTTTTTGAATTCTTTGCCGCACCTGTGAGGTAATATCTGTCGCAAATTTGATGATTTTGACCGGCTTTCCATTCGGCTCGAAAATCGGATTGTAAGACGCCTGGATCCAGACGTCATTCCCGTCTTTCCGGATGCGGCGGAATTCCCTGGCCTGAAACTCACCCCTGTTGAGCGACCGCCAGAACTCATTGTATTCCGTGCTTTCCCGCTCTGTCGGATCCACGAACATCGAATGGTGCCGGCCTTTGATTTCTTCCAGGGAATAACCTATTGCACCGAGGAAATTTTCGTTCGCGGTGATGATGG
>JBHJOB010000116.1:0-58017 GCA_050330195.1 Rhodomicrobiaceae bacterium
AATCCGACATAATATCTCATCGCTGTCCTCCTTCGTGTGTCAGCCTTGAGGCCGATCCAATCGGACCTCGTTTTAACCTGACCGGAGGGCAGCACCTATGCCCGTGTGGGGACAATAGGGATTACCGCAGCTAAGCTCCCATAAATCACCATTAACCAAAACCGCAACTTTACGAGATCCAGAAGGATCAAGTCTTATTCACTCCCCATAAACGCCAGAATACCAATTATGTATTTTTTCAGCATAAGCCCAGTTCTTTGCCAGTTCACCTTCAACGCCTAGAGGAGGCTTAGCGATCGGGATCGGATTTGAAAGCGACTACCAAACAACATGATAGCGCGTAAGGGACGCGCATGAGGCGCAAGTCATCAGCTTTAAGCTGCTCGTCTATTACTAAGACGATCGAGTCAATATTATTCGGGATGTCCATTTGCGCCTGCCAAATCGAGATTTGCTGACATTTAACGTCTTGAATCTCTGGTGAATGCAACCAAGCCCTCCCGGTATGTCGGATACATCAACTCAACCCCCAACTCATCCTTGATCCGCCCATTCCGCACGCGCTTCGTCTCGATGTAAAAACTCCGGGCCATCGGCGTCATATCTTTCTGCGCCTCTTCCCAAGGGATCAGCGGTGGCGGCTCGACGCCCAGCAACTCGGCGGCGTAGGTCACGACATCCTGTGGCGGGGCGGGTTCATCGTCGGTCACGTTGAAGACGCCCGTCGCCGCACGCCCGGCGCGGATGCCGGCGATGACCGTGGCGGCGATGTCGTCGCGGTGGATGCGGTTGAAGACCTGATCCGGCTTGTCGATGCGTTTCTCGCGGCCTTCGCGCAGCCGCTCCAGGGCGTTCCGCCCCGGCCCGTAAATCCCGGCCAGCCGGAAGATCTGCAGCGTCACATCGCGGCGCGCGGCAAACGCCATCCAGGCCTGCTCGGTGGCCCAGCGCTGCTTGCTGCGCTCCGAGCCGGGATTGGGCGGCGTGGTTTCGTCCACCCATGCGCCGCCCGTGTCGCCATAGACGCCGATGGTGGAGAGATAGCCGATCCATTCCAGATGCGGCGCGGCGGCCAGATCGGCCTCGTGGTGGATCAGCAGCGGATCGCCATCCGCCGATGGCGGCGCGGAATGCAGCAGATGCGTGGCCTCGGCGATGGCCTGCGCCAAGGCGGGTGACGGAGCGTTGCCGCTGAACGACACGGCGTCATGGCCGAGCGCCTCGATGGCGGCAACGCCTTCCGAATCGCGCGACGTCCCGATGATCCGCCAGTTGTCGCTCCCTCTCCCGTCGTGAACCTTTAAGGTGAGCGACAAGCGCTCACTTTTTGGAGAGGGTTGGGGTGAGGGGCCTCCATCGTTGCCACGGGCTTCAAGTCCCCTCACCCGGCGCGGGGCGCCGACCTCTCCCACTGGGAGAGGTGAAGACGTCAGCCGCGCCGCAATCTCCTTCGCCGAATAGCCAAGCCCGATCGCCAGAAGCGTGTTCATGCTGTCCCCTCATTTTGCAGCCATTCCGCGCGGACACACTCGTCGCGCTCATTCGGCAAATGCATCTCTCGCGCGCTTGCGAACGCAGCCCGATCCATCAATTCGCCCGCAGCCCAGACCGCCATCGCCCGGACCAGCGGACTTTCATCCCCCAGCAAGCGCTCGACCTTCGGGAGCAAAGCCCCATCACCCGAATTGCCCGCCGCGACCAGCACATTGCGGATGAACCGCTCCCGCCCCGTCCGCTTGACCGGCGAGCCTGCAAAAGCCGCGCGGAATGCGGCATCGTCCATCGCCAGCAATTCGCCAAGCGGCGCGCCCTCCGTGACCGGCGTCGCGGCAAACTTCGCCTCGCTCGCAGCCACCGCGAATTTGTTCCACGGGCACACCGCGAGGCAATCGTCGCAGCCGTAGATGCGGTTGCCCATCGCGCGGCGGAATTGGCGCGGGATATGGCCCTTGTGCTCGATGGTCAGGTAGGAGATGCAGCGGCGCGCGTCGAGCTGATAGGGCGCGGGAAAGGCGCCCGTCGGGCAGATGTCGAGGCAGCGGCGGCAATTGCCGCAATGGTCGGTCTCGGGCGCATCGGGCGGCAGTTCAGCGGCGGTGAAGATCGCGCCGAGAAACAGCCATGAGCCGAGATCGCGCGAGACGAGATTGGTGTGCTTGCCCTGCCAGCCGATCCCGGCGGCGTGGGCCAGCGGCTTTTCCATGACGGGCGCTGTATCGACGAAGACCTTGATCTCGGCCCCTGTCGCCCGATGCAGCCAGCCACCGACCGTCTTCAGCTTGCCCTTGATGACATCGTGATAATCCCTCCCGCGCGCATAGACCGAGATCGCGCCGCGCGAACGTTCCCCGAGAATGGCGAGCGGATCGTGCTCCGGCCCGTAATTCATGCCGAGCATGACGATCGAGCGGACATCGGGCCAGAGCGCGCGCGGATCGCGGCGGCGGCCGCCATGCGCCGCCAGCCAGTCCATGTCGCCGTGGAAATCGCGCTCCAGAAACGCGGCCAGCCGCTCGCCGGCCCGGCCGATCCCGTCCGGCGCGGTCACGCCGACGACATCGAAGCCTTCGGCCCGCGCGCGGCGGCGGAGCTCCGCCTTTAACGCCGCGTTGTCGGCTTGCCGGATGTCTGCAATGGCGTCCATGTCGGTTGAGATAGGCATAGCGGGCCGAAACTGCCACAGCATCGCACCGCGAGGAAGCCGGAAAGTCAGGCCGTGACGCTTCGGGTCAGCCTTGCCCTGTGCCGTTTTTCCCGGAGGGCGCCAGGCGCGCCCAGCCGTGCCGGGTCAGCCGCTCCTGCGGAAGGAAGCGCGACTTGTAGTCCATCTTGCGCGAACCCTCGATCCAGTAACCCAGATAGACATAGGGCAGCTTCAGCTCACGCGCATAGTCAATGTGCTCAAGAATGATGTGCGTGCCCAGGCTGCGATCCTTCAGGTCCGGATCGTAGAAGCTGTAAACCAGCGAAAGGCCGTCGCTCAGCCGGTCGCAAAGCGCGGCGGCGGCGAGCGGCAGATCGCCGGTCACGGCGCTGCTGAGGAGGCGCGAGCCGGGCTTGCGGCGATATTCGGTGATGAAGGTTTCGACGGCGCTGTCCTCGACCATCATCGAATAGTCGAAAACCGACATGTCCGACATGCCGCCATCCGAATGCCGCGCGCTGATATAGTCGCGAAACAGGGAATATTGCTCGGACGTCGCCATCGCGCCGACGCGGCGGATCTCCAGATCCTCGTTCCGCTTGGCGATACGCTTCATCGAGCGCGTCGCCTCGAATTCATCGACCACAATGCGCACGGAGACGCAGGCCTGGCAGCCGTCGCAATATGGCATGTAGGCGATATTCTGGCTGCGGCGGAACCCACCCTTCAACAGATTGTCGATCATCGCCGATGACTTGTCGGCGGTCAGATGGGTAAAGATTTTCCGTTCCATTCGTCCCGTAAGATAGGGACAAGGCTGAGGAGCTGTTACGTAGAATTCTGGAAAACGTCTACTTTGCTCTGTCACCTGAGGGCCTCACTCGTCACCTTCCGCGTTCCCCACTCCGATCAACTTGCGCTCCCAGAAGCACAGTCTACGTGACGACTGACATATTAATCAAGCGGGAGGTTTTCTTCCGGCAAACGTTTGCGGTGCAAAATCCGTGATAATCCGTAGATTTACTTAATCGTGCAAATACAACATCTTGGGGCAAACAAAAGCTTATACAAGAACTTCTGCAAATCGGCATACAACCGGCACAGGCTGAGACCGTATGGACTAAAACAGTCCTGTTGCAACGCAATGAGGCCGATTTTGGGCTCGGATGCCGATCTAACCATGCCTTAGATATTTCCTGGACACGCAAAAAGCCACTTAAAAACGCACCCACCGTCTATTTGTTTCCAGCTCGATTTTTCCGGAAAGCTTGTCCTCCCGTGAAGGCGGGGATGGTATCCATTCTATCGGATCTAGCTTCAATGGTTGAGCCGCGTCACCCTGAAGCCCTTCTCCTCCAGCGTCAGGATGATCTCGTTGGCGTGCTGCGCGTCCTTGGCTTCCAGCATGAGATCGAGCGTCGTCCCCTTGGCGGGAACATGCACGAGCATCCGGCTGTGCGAGACCTTGAGGATATTCGCGCCCGCTTCGCCAAGCACACTCGCCACCCGGCCGAGCATCCCCGGCTGATCGTCAACGACAAGCCGCAGCGAAATGATCTTGTCCTCGCGCTCCAGCCCGCGCACCATGATCGAGGCCAGCATCCGCACGTCGATATTGCCGCCGGACAGGACCAACCCGACCTTGCGTCCGCGAAAACGCTCCTTGTTCGCCATCAGCGCCGCAAGCGCTGCCGCGCCCGCGCCTTCCGCCATGGTCTTCTGCAATGACAGGAACAGGGAGACGGCGTATTCGATCTCGGACTCATCGACGAGGAAGATCTCCGAAACGAGCGCCCGGACGATGGGCTGGGTCAACTGGCCGGCATTCTTGACGGCGATGCCCTCGGCCAATGTCTGACCGGCGCAAGGCGCTGCCGTGCCGTCAAGCGCTGCTTTCATCGACGGATAGAGCGCAGCCTGCACGCCGTATATCTCGATATCGGGTTTCATTTTCTTCATGGCGACCGAGCAGCCGGAAACCAGTCCGCCGCCGCCGATCTGCAGAATGACGTCGTCGAGATCGGGCTGGTCTTCGAGAAACTCCGCGCCAAGCGTGCCCTGCCCCGCCATGACGCGCGGATCGTCATAAGGATGAACGAGCGTCAGGGCGTGCTCCTCGGCGAGTTCCCGCGCCATCGCCTGCGATTCGGCAAGCGTTGCCCCTGCGAGCACGACCTTCGCCCCGAAGCCTTCCGTGTTGCTGACCTTCACCAGCGGCGTGCGCTCCGGCATCACGATGGTGGCGGGAATGCCGAGGCGGCGCGAATGAAACGCGACCGCCTGTGCGTGATTGCCAGCGGACATGGCGATCACCCCGCGCCGTCTTTCATCGTCGGTCAGCGACAGCAGCTTGACGAGCGCGCCCCGATCCTTGAACGAGCCGGTCACCTGAAGGTTCTCGTATTTCACGAACACATGCGCGCCAGTCAGATGGGAAAGCTTCGGCGCCGGCAATGTCGGCGTGCGCAGGACGCGGCCGCTGATGATTTTCGTGGCTTCGAAAACATCGCGATAGCCGATGGCGAAGCCAGGGTCGGCTGGATTGGGGGCAGCGAGCGTCATGGCCTTCTCGACCTCCGCGTGAACAGACCGCAGCACTCTACTCTATATATAGGCGCGAAATTGTGTGGGGCTATTGGTTTTGCCCCAGCAGGCGCTGAGCGGCTTCGCGCGCGAAGTAGGTCAGGACGCCATCCGCACCCGCCCGCTTGAAGCCGAGCAGGCTTTCCATGATCACGCGATCACGGTCCAGCCAGCCATTCTGGATCGCCGCCATCAGCATCGCATACTCGCCCGACACCTGATAGACGAAGGTCGGCGCGCCGAAGCTGTCCTTGACCCGGCGGACGATGTCCAGATAAGGCATCCCCGGCTTGACCATCACCATATCAGCACCCTCGGCCAGATCAAGCTCGACCTCGCGCAGCGCCTCGTCCGTGTTGGCCGGGTCCATCTGATAGCTGCGCTTGTCGCCCTTGAGCGTGCCCGAAGAGCCGACAGCTTCACGGAACGGACCGTAAAAGGCGGATGCGTATTTCGCGGCATAGGCCATGATCAGCATATTGGTATGGCCGTGCTCCTCAAGCGCATAGCGGATCGCGCCAATCCGGCCGTCCATCATGTCGGACGGGGCGAGAATGTCGCAACCGGCCTCCGCCTGCACCAGCGCCTGCCGGATCAGGATTTCAATCGTTTCGTCATTGGCGATCTCATCGCCGCGCAGTATGCCGTCATGACCGTGCGACGTGTAGGGATCGAGCGCCACATCGCACAAAATGCCGATATCCGGCACGGCGGCCTTGATCGCCCGCACTGCCTGGCAGACCAGATTGTCCGGATTGACGGCTTCGCTCGCCCGTTCATCGCGCAGGCTCATGTCGGTATAGGGGAACAGCGCAATCGTGGGGATGGTGAGCCTTGCCGCCTCTTCCGCCGCTGCAACCGCCAGATCGACGGAAAGCCGCTCGACGCCAGGCATCGAGGCGACCGCCACGCGCTGGTTTTCGCCCGCCATGACGAAGATGGGCCAGATGAGATCGTCCGTCGTCAGCCGGTTTTCGCGCATCAGCCTGCGCGACCATTCGGACTGGCGCACGCGGCGCATTCTCGTTGCCGGAAACCCCGAAGCCGGCAACTCAGGCGTTGCCGCCCTTGGACGCTGGGATGCGGGATGTCCTGCTTCGACTTTCTTATCCATGGCGGGGCGCTCTTTTTTCGTTCCTCAAGGGGTTTTCTTATCAGTCTCCATCCGGGCAGGCAATTCACGATGAAGGCCAAATATTAAGATGCTTTTATTGAGGAAGGTAAGCAATATTCGGGCAGAGGAGGGCATATTTCGGTAAGCACGCAGTCACCCGTTACCGACAATAGGAATTGCGCCTCCGCTTCGCCATGTCGAAATGAAAATGGTCCCGATGCGCGGCGTTCGCGTCCGGGCCGAGGACCGTGCCGAACATCTTGCACGCGCCTTCATGCACGGCCTTGAGAAATTTGGCGGGAGGCTCATCGCCCTCCCAATGCTTGGTGAGCGTGATCACCTCGCCCTTCTCCGTCTCGAATGCCGAAATATCGAGAGCGTTCGCAAAGGCGTGGTGGCTCATGCGCTGTCCCGGCGCGTTGTACCGGGTCCGGCAATGATAGGAGGCCACATTGGTCAGCCTCACGATCCTGTCATTGAGAAGTTCCGCCGCCCGGGGCTGAACCACTTCGGTCACCCAGCGATTGAGCGCGTCCGCAAAAGGGCAGCGTACGATCGCGGCGGGACGGATTTCGGTGTCAGGCTTGAGCGTCACCATCGATACCGCAATCGGCGCGGGCGCACCGCATACACCATCGCGGATCGGATCGACGAAGTCGAACCCGAGTTTATCCTCGCTCACCTGCTTTTCACAGATTTGCCTTGCATCCCTGATCTGCGCGGCGCTCCAGGTTTCCAGGATCGGTGGACCATACGCCTCGGACGCAATTCTCGGATTGCGCATCGACGGAATCGGCGCGCGCTCAGGCATTGGCGGCGTGGTCTCCCCTGCATTCGCGCTCGCTTCGTCCCCAGTTTGCTGTGGCCCTTCGCCATCCGCCTTGCGCTCTATTTCGTCATCATCCTCAACCTCCTCCTCGGCCCCGTCAAAGCTGTCATCATCTTCGAGGACACGGGACTTTTTCTCAGGCAATGGCTGAAGCTCGTCAGGACGCCCGGAAGGCTTTTCCGGCGCCACCACGATCTGAGGCTTTCTGGAGGGAACATCGATACTCTGGACCTGACCGACGGCGAACAGATAGACGCCAAGCAACGTCGTCAGAACCAGAAGCGTTTTCATCTTTGCGTACATATACGGATCCTGCGCTTCAATGAACGTCCGGCGCTGCGGATGGTTTCACTTGCTCCGACCAGCGGGCGATGTATAGCCTGCGCCAAAGCTCCGCGGCAGATGGAATTTGCCGCAGACGGGGATTTCAGGAAACGATCGCTTGAGGAAAACTGAATGTCTGACATAGCCGGTTCCTCCGAAGAAGTGCTTGTACGCGAAGAAGGCCGCGCCGGCTTCCTGACGCTGAACAGGCCGAGGGCCATGAATGCCTTGACGCCGGGCATGATTGCGACGCTGGAGGCCAGCTATATCAAATGGGCCTCCACCGCGCGGATCTACGGGATCGTGCTCGACGCCGTTCCGGGGCGGGCGTTCTGTGGCGGCGGGGACATTCGCTCGCTGATCACGCTGGGGCAGGACGACCCGGAACGCGCGCTGCAATTTTTCCGTGACGAATATCAGCATAACTGGACGCTGCAGAGCTTCATCAAGCCCAGTGTTTCTCTCATTGACGGCATTGTGATGGGTGGCGGCGTCGGCATCTCACTCTACGGAACGCACCGCGTCGCCGGAGAAAATCTCGCCTTCGCAATGCCGGAAACCGGCATCGGTTTTTTTCCCGATATTGGCGGTGGCTATTTCCTGCCGCGCTTTCCCGGCGAAACAGGCATGTATCTCGGCCTGACCGGCAACAGCGTCAAGCGCGCCGACGCTTATTATCTCGGCGTTGCAACACACTGCATCGACGCCGGCAATTTCGATGCGATCCGCACGGCGATGATCGAGGGCGATCCCATCGACGCCGTGCTGGATAGCCTCCATCGCGATCCGGGCGACAGCGAACTTGCGGCGCTGCGCCCCGTCATCGACCGCATCTTCTCGGCGGAAAGCGTAGAGGCCATTCTCTCGCGGCTCGATGCCGAAACCGGCGCGCATGCGGACTGGGCGCGGAGAACCGCCGGCACAATCCGGCAGCAGGCCCCCTTGAGCCTGAAAGTCGCCTACCGGCAGATCCGCGAGGGCGCGCGGCAACCGACGCTGAAGGAGGAGTTGAAAGTCGAATTCCGGCTCGCGGCCCGCCTTGCGCTCGGTTTCAACCTGCGCGAAGGCGTGCGCGCACTGCTCGTGGACAAGGACCGTTCGCCGAAATGGCAGCCCGCCACCCTTGAGGAAGTGACACACGCACTGGTTGAGGACTGTTTTGCACCGCTGGGCGGGGAGGAGTTGCTTCTGGAGGACCGGTGGACCTTGGTCGAATAATAAAGTGCCGAAAAATTATTCATAATAATATGCGGTTAGTCATACTTTCGCTGGAAAGATGGGCTCCGCCGACAGGTGCACGCTGCAGAAGATAAGTGATTAGACGGTACAATTTTAGCTTGTAGAATTAATTTCAATTTAGCAAATTGCGCGCTAAGGTAGTGAATAACAACCACTATCAACGAGGAGAGGCGCGTGATGAGCGTAGTGCTGGACTACACACGAGCGGAAAC
Organism: Rhodomicrobiaceae bacterium; assembly: GCA_050330195.1. Taxonomy (GTDB): domain Bacteria; phylum Pseudomonadota; class Alphaproteobacteria; order Rhizobiales; family Rhodomicrobiaceae; genus JAHQVI01. The sequence goes on from JBHJOB010000116.1 coordinate 8,946, forward strand.
GGGCGGTGATGAGCGCCCCTTGATGGCGCAGTACCTGCTGTCGCTCAAGATTGTCGAGCGGCTGCATCGTCTGCTTCTCGACGTAGTCAAGGCTGAATTCGAGCGTGCCGGGCGAACCGACGTGAACGGCGTGCAGGCGCTTCTGCTCTACAATATCGGCGATTGCGAGTTGACGGCGGGCGAAATCCGCACGCGCGGCTATTATCTCGGCTCGAATGTCTCCTACAACCTGAAGAAGCTGGTCGATAGCGGCTATATTCATCATCAGCGGTCGAAAACCGACCGCCGCTCCGTCCGCGTCCGGCTCACGCCGAAGGGCAAGGAAGTCTACAACATCGTCAATGGCCTGTTCGAGCGCCAGCTCACCATGATCGAGAAGGTTGCAGGGCTGTCCGTCGCCGATCTCAAGGGATTGAACAACAGTCTTTCCCGGCTGGAGCGTTTCTGGGGTGATCAGATCCGCTATAGGCTATGAGGATCGACGACTGACTGGCGGGCCGATTTTGTGTCAATCCGGGAATTGCAGTGACCGAATCGTTGCAGGAATTCAACTGCGCCTCAAAGAAAACAAGATGAACGGCGTGAAGGTTGATTTTGTGCGCAATTTCCCACAGGTTGTTAATCATAGCTTTAAAATGATGGTCCAGTAACTGACGTTGCGAACCGGTTTTTGGCGGCCCTGATAGGGGATCGGGAGACAGGAAGCGCGAACGCTTTTTGGGATGCCGCCTTCAGAGATGCAATTCCGGACAATTCGGTGCGCCCGCGCGCCCATTCGGATGCGGTCTCGAACATGGTTAAATTTGGGCAAACGACGGTTACGGGGGCTGAAAGTGCGGCAAATCGAGGATGAAACGGGAGTGCGGAAGGTGAAAGTAATGCGTAATTCGGGAGGCCCCGCACTACGTGCAGCGGCGATTGCTGCAGCGCTCAGCCTGGGCGGCATGATGCTCGCGCCAGTGGCGAATGCACAGGTCGTCGCCTCGATCGACAATTGGCTGGATTTCGGGGACAACAACAACAGCAGCAAGCGCAACAGCTGGGACCCCGGTTCCAACCGCTCATTCGCCCGCAAATGGGAGCAAGAGCCGGCGCGCGGCTTCCCGACGCTGTCGCCCACCAATCTCGATCACATGAAGGCGGCTATCAAGCGCTATTCGAAAATCGTCGCGGATGGCGGCTGGGAGAAGCTGCCGGTGGTGGAGCTTCGCGCCGGCAAGACGCACAAGGCGGTTGCCGCGCTTCGTCGGCGGCTTCAGGTTGAAGGCGATCTGGCGACCCGCAGCAGCTACCCGGAACATTTTGGCCACGATGTCGAGCAAGCCGTAATGAGCGCCCAGGAACGTCACGGCCTGCCGCCGACCGGCGTGGTGGACAAGGCGACAGTGATGGCCCTGAATGTCCCGGCGGATGCAAGATTGCGCCAGCTTCGCACCAATCTGTCCCGGATCGGCGCGCTTCGCGCTCCCACAAAAGGCCGCTACATTGCGGTCAACATACCGGCTGCACAGATCGAGGCCGTCGAAAACAATCAGATCGTGTCCCGCCATGCGGGCGTCGTTGGCAAGATCGACCGTCAGACGCCGGTCCTGCAGTCCCAAATTCATGAGATCAACTTCAACAAGGACTGGATCCTGCCGCCGACAGTAATCAGGGAAGACCTTCTTCCGAAGACGCGCGGCAAGGACGGCTACAAGGTCTTCGAGCGCTACGGTATCGACGTCTATGCCAATTACGATGCTTATCGCAAGGGCCGGAAGCTCGATCCAAAGACAATAAACTGGTCCACGATCAACACGGGGAGCCTGTTCTATGCGCAGAAACCGGGTGAGGACAATCCGCTCGGCTTCCTGAAGATCAACTTCCACAATGCTCATTCGGTCTATATGCACGACACGCCGTCCAAGACGATTTTCGCACGGAACTTCCGCGCTGCAAGCTCCGGCTGTGTGCGCATCCAGAACATCCCGCAACTAACCGCGTGGATACTTCAGGGCAATGGTTGGGATATCAACAAGGTCTCGGCCATGAAGCGCAGCGGCGAAACCCTGGATGTCAACGTCAAGGACAAGGTGAAGCTCTATTTCGCCTATGTGACCGCATGGGCAACGCCTGATGGACACGCCCATTTCCGCCGCGACCTCTATCGCCGCGATGGCGTCGGCGTAACTGCGACCGCCTACTGAGCGGCGATCTGTCCGGCATTGACCGGAATTCCGCGAAAAGCCACGTTCCGGAACGCCCGGAGCGTGGCTTTCGCTTTTCAGCTTGCGGGCGGCGCTTTCTGCGGAACGAACCAGCTCTCGCAATACGGCTTGAAGCCGATCTTCTCGTAGCAGCGATTGGAAGCCGGGTTGCGCAGGTCAGTGTAGAGGCAGGCGGAGCTGCGCCCCTCGGCATGGATTTTCTCGACAACCGCAGCGGTGGCCGACCCGGCATAGCCGCGCCCACGCAACTCCGGCGGCGTGTAAACCCAGGCAATCGCGCAGACATTACGCAAACGCCTGACAATTCCAGCCATCGACACCGGCTGGCCATCAACGGTCCAGAACAGCAACAGCCCGGATGCCGCATTCCAGTCCAACTGCTCACGGGTCAGCGGCTCATCCTCGGGCGCGGCCTCGGCGAAAAATGCGGCGCCCCAAATGGCGAAAAGATCGGCGTCGTCGGCCGTAACCGGCCGTGCCACTCCCGGCGCGCCGGGATAGACCGGCGGCCCTGATAGCGTGTGAATCCGCTGCGGCATCGGCTCGCCGAATTGCTCGCCCATCTCCCTGGCCCTGTCGACAAACCAGTGCGGCGCATCATCCGCGCCGAGCACACTCTTGAATCGCGTCCCGGCAGTCTCTTCGGCCAACTGCCTGCATTGATCGCGCGACAGATTGCCGAGCAGGAGGCCGCGCCTCGGCGATTGCAGGACGCAGGCGCCTGGCACGCCGAAAGACCATCTCCGCGTCTGGTCCGGCGGATCTTCGCTGGCCGCGCGGGACATCACGGAAAGCAGCACATTGTACCGGATTTCGTCACGCTCCAGCGCAGGCCGGTGAAAGGCGTCGAACTCGGCGAGAACCATGGCCACCCTCTTCCCATACGCGTCAGTCGATCCTCAATCCGCGCTTTTCCAGCAGTGCGCCGATCTCCGGCATCCGCCCGCGAAACGCCGTGTAGGCTTCCGCCGGGTCCAGACTACCGCCGCTGGAATAGATGTAGCGGTGCAGCTTTTCCGCCGTAGCGGCATCGAATACATCGCCCGCTTCCTGGAATGCGTTGAAGGCGTCGGCGTCCATGACTTCCGACCAGAGATAGCTGTAATAGCCGGCCGCATAGCCGCCCGCGAACAGATGCATGAAATGGGCCGGCCGGTGGCGCAGCACGATTTCGCCCGGCAGGCCGATACGCTCCATCGAGCGGGATTCGGCTTCGTCGACATCCACAGCCTCGTCCGGTTTCGCCGCCTCATGCAGATCGAGATCGACGAGGGCCGAGGCCACATATTCGACCTTGTCGAAGCCTTGATTGAACTTGCGCGCATCCAGCACTTTTTGCAGCAGCGCATCCGGCATCGGCTCGCCCGTTTCGGCATGAATCGCGTGGGACTTCAGGATTTCCGGCGTCATTGCCCAATGTTCGTAAAGCTGCGACGGCAACTCGACCCAGTCCCGCTTGACGCTGGTTCCCGAGAGCGAGGGATAGGTCACGTTCGAGAGCAGACCGTGCAGGCCATGCCCGAATTCGTGGAACAGCGTGCGCACATCGTCGATGCTGAGCAACGAGGGCTCGCCCGGTGCGCCGCCTTTGACGAAATTCATCACGTTGACGATGATGGGCTTGACCTCGCCATCTAGCTTTTGCTGATCCCGGAAACTCGACATCCATGCGCCGCCGCGTTTCGAGGCTCGCGTGAAATAGTCGCCCATGAACAGGCCGATCGGTTCGCCGTCCCGTCCGAACGCCTCCCAGACACGGACGTCCGGATGATAAATCGGCAGATCGGTGCGCTCTTGGAAGGTCACGCCAAAGAGCCGTCGCGCCGTCTCGAAGGCCGCCTCGATCATCCGGTTCAGCTCGAAATAGGGCTTCAGCTCGGCTTCGTTCAGATCGAACTTGGCTTTGCGAAGCTTCTCGATGTAATGCCGCCAGTCCCAAGGTGCGATGGCGAAATTCCCGCCCTCCTCCGCCACGATCGCGGCCAGCGCATCGCGATCCTCCAGCGCGCGGACCCGCGCAGGCTCCCAGACGGCATTCAGCAGGCAGCGAACCGCTTCAGGCGTCTTCGCCATCGTATTGTCGAGCGCAAATTCGGCGAAGGTCTCGAACCCGAGTAGCCTGGCCTTCTCGGCCCGCAATTGCAGCATTTCGGCAATGATCGCGCGATTATCGGTCTGGCCGCCATTCGTGCCGCGCGCGATCCATGCCTTGAAGGCTTCCTCGCGCAGATCGCGGCGCGTTGAGAATTGCAGGAACGGCCCAATGCTGGAGCGCGACAGCGTCACGGCATATTTGCCCTCATGGCCGCGCTCTTTCGCCGTTGCCGCAGCCGCCGAGCGGAAAAAACCGGGCAGCCCGTCCAGATCGTCTTCGCCGAGCAGCATCAGGAAGCCGGCTTCATCGGCAAGCACATTCTGGGAAAATTGCGTCGAAAGCGTCGCCAGCCGTCCGCTGATTTCCGCCATGCGCTGGCGGCCGGCCGCGTCAAGCTGAGCGCCCGCGCGGGTGAAGCTGCGGTGATACCCTTCGAGCAGAAGCTGCTGTTCGGTGGTCAGATCGAGCGCATCGCGCTGCGTCCAAACGGCCTCGAATTTGGCGAACAACGCCTGATTGGCGTAGATTGCCTGGTGATGCGCGGCCATGCGCGGCATGATCTCGCGCTCGATTTCCTGAAGCGGCTCGTTGCTGTCGGTGCCGGCGAGATTGAAGAACACAGAGCCGACGCGCTGCAACACCCGTCCACTGCGCTCCAGCGCTTCGGCGATATTGGCGAAGCCGGACGGCGCCGGGTCTGCGATGATCGCCGCGATTTCGTCCATATGGGCGGCAAGCGCGACGTCGAAAGCCGGGAGAAAATGCTCGGCGCGAATTTCGGCGAATGGCGGCATTCCATACGGCGCCGTCCATTCGTTAAGCAGCGGATTGTTTGTACCTATCATTCAAGCGTCCAGCTATCGAGATTGCTTCACAAAGTCAAGCTTGAGGAACGCCGCAGCATTCCACAGCAAGCGTTAATTTCAAATCGACAAGTTTAGCAAGAGTAGTTATCGGGATTTCGTCACCGAAATGTCCATCATCGCCTAAGAATTTAATGATTAAACTCCCCCGCCCACCTGTTGCAAACAATTCAAAAAAAAAGACTTTACGGGCCTCAAGCCTATTCACAAAGCCTGTTACTTCTGTTTCATAATATTGGTCTTTTTTCTCATACTTAAGACAATGCCTCCATCGCGTCTCAGGGTAACGGCCAGGTAGTCGAGTTCCCTTGGGTGTTATTCGGGGATCGCCAACGCGTTGTACGATATGCCCTTCCATTCCCACCTGAGTGTTGATGTCCGCTGGATCATAGCTGGGGTGGACGATAAAGAGGTCTAGCCCAAACCTTTGTGTTTTGCGCTCTATCAACTACTTATTTCCGCCGCATCGCATCGGCCAGCGCGGCGCCGAACGCGCCCACATCGGCCTGCTTGTCCTTGCCGCGCGGGGACGGCTTGCTCGACATCGGGCCGCGTACCGTCTCGCGTTTTTCGCGTCCGCTGTTCGGCTGTGCCTCGCCGCCTCCATCCTTGCGCATCGAAAGCCCGATCCGCTTGCGCTTCACGTCGACTTCCATCACCCGCACGCGAACCACATCGCCCGCCTTGACCACCTCGTGGGGATCCTTCACGAAGCGGTCGGCAAGCTGCGAGACATGGACAAGCCCGTCCTGATGCACGCCGATATCGACGAAAGCGCCGAACGCTGCGACATTCGTCACCGTGCCTTCAAGCGACATTCCGGGCCGCAGATCGCTGATTTCCTCGATGCCCTCGGCGAAGGTGGCGGTCTTGAATTCCGGACGCGGGTCACGGCCCGGCTTTTCCAGCTCGGACATGATATCGCGCACCGTCGGCAGGCCGAATTTCTCGTCCACGAAGACCTTCGGATCGAGCGACTTGAGCGCGGAACCGTCATTCATCAGTGAACGGACATCGCGCCCGCAGGCTTCGACGATCTTCTTCGCCACGCTGTAGGCTTCCGGATGAACGGCGGACGCGTCGAGTGGCTCCTTGCCGTCGCGGATGCGCAGGAAGCCCGCACATTGCTCGAAGGCTTTCGGGCCGAGCCGGGCCACCTTGAGCAGCTCTTTCCGGGTCTTGAACGCGCCGTTCTGGTTCCGGTGCGCAACGATCGCCTCGGCAAGCGAGGAGCCAAGCCCGGAAACACGCGCCAGCAGCGGAGCCGAGGCCATGTTGAGATCGACGCCAACCGCGTTCACCGCGTCTTCAACGACGGCATCCAGCATTTTCGCCAGCCGCGACTGGTCCACATCGTGCTGATACTGGCCGACACCGATGGATTTGGGTTCGATCTTCACCAACTCGGCCAGAGGGTCCTGCAACCGGCGCGCGATGGAGACCGCTCCGCGCAGCGACACATCGAGATCCGGGAATTCCGCTGACGCCGCCGCCGATGCCGAGTAAACGGATGCGCCCGCCTCGCTGACGACGATCTTGATCGGCTTCGGATTCGGCATCAGGCCGAGCATGTCGGCAACCAGCTTGTCCGTCTCGCGGCTTGCCGTGCCGTTGCCGATCGCTATCAGCTCGACCTTATGCTTGCGGATCAGTCCGGCCAGCTCCGTCTGCGTGCCGCGAACATCGTTGCGCGGCTGGAACGGATAGACCGTGGCCGTGTCCACAAGTTTGCCGGTGCCGTCAACGACCGCGACCTTGACGCCGGTGCGAATGCCCGGATCGAGGCCCATTGTCGGACGCGACCCTGCAGGCGCTGCAAGCAGAAGATCTTTCAGATTGCGGGCGAAGACGCGGATCGCCTCTTCCTCCGCCTTCTCGCGCATCTCCGTCATCAGGTCGAGCGAGAGGCCAAGCGACAGCTTCACCTTCCAGGCCCACTTGGCCACGCCCATCAGCCATTCGTCCGCCGCGCCGCGTCCCGGCTGAATATCGTAGATTCTGGCGATCATACGCTCGACCGGCTTGACGGCGGACGCACCGTCGGCATCCACTTCGATGTCGAGCGAGATGATTTCCTCATTGCGCGCGCGCAGCATGGCCAGCGCCCGATGGCTGGGAATATCTTTCCAGTTTTCGGTGTGATTGAAATAGTCGGCGAATTTCGCGCCTTCCTCTTCCTTGCCCTTGGCAACGCGCGCCTTCATGACGGAGCGCGCCTTCATGTGATTGCGAAGGCCGCCCACCAGTTCGGCGTTTTCAGAGAAAGTCTCCGTCAGAATATCGCGCGCACCGTCGAGGGCCGCTTTCGTATCCGCAACCTCTTCAGACACGAACTGCTTTGCGAAATCAACCGGATCGAGCTTGCGGTTTTCCAGAATCTGATCCGCCAGCGGCTGCAACCCCTTCTCGCGGGCCATCTGCGCACGGGTGCGTCGCTTCGGCTTGTAGGGCAGATAGAGGTCTTCCAGCTCGGCCTTGGTCTCGACGGTGGCGATCTTTCCGGCCAACTCGTCGCTCATCTTCCCTTGCGTGCTGATGCTCTCGAACACCGTCTTGCGCCGCGCTTCCAGCTCGCGCAGATAGCCAAGCCGCTCCTCCAGTTGCCGGAGCTGGGCATCGTCGAGCCCGCCGGTCGCCTCTTTGCGGTAACGTGCGATGAACGGCACGGTCGAGCCTTCATCCAGAAGCGCAACGGCCGACATGACCTGCTGGGGCCTGGCCTGGATCTCGCCGGCGATGATCTGAGGAATACGGTCCTGAGCTGCTGTCATTCTCATCCCACGGAATCAGTTAACAATCGACAAAAGATAGGCGCGCGACGGGCCGGTGCCAAGCGCGTCGATAGCGGATGACCGGTCGAGCGGAACTTGCGGGGATTATGCGCGTAAGGCGCTTGCCTGGATGAATACCGGCTGCCGCAGCCCTCGCGGGCCGTGAGAGCAACCAAATTCAGTTCTCAGGCAGGAGTGTGGCCTACTGGCCTTCCTCGTTCGAGGCGTCTTTTGCCCGCTCCAGATGCACGACCACGTCGATCTTGGAAACGGTATAGCCGGGCGGCGGCGTCGGTGTGGCGCCCAGCGTTACCGAGCCCGGCGGGATGTCGAGAATCCGGTCCTCCGCTTCGATGAAGAAATGCTGGTGATCGCCCGCGTAGGTATCGAAATAGATCCGCTGGCCGCCAACGGACACGCGGCGGATCAGGGATGCTTCGGCGAAATGATTGAGCGTATTGTAGACTGTCGCGGCAGAAACCCGAACATTGGCGCGGCGCGCTTCCTGATGCAATTCCTCGGCCGTTACGTGACGCTGTCCATTGCGGAACAGAACGGCGCACAGAGCCAGCCGCTGCTGCGTCGTGCGGATTCCCTTGCGCTCCAGAACGTCACGCGCGGACGCGGCTTCACTTGGCGTGACGTGGTTGATTTCCGGCTTCATGGCCTATCCTGACTGTCTTCTCATGTACGGAAACGCCTCGGTCGCCGCTCCCGCCTGCCCATACCCGACTAAATAAGTCAAATTTGACCTGTGGAGTCAAGTTTATGATTTCGGAGGGTGCTGCAACGGGCTTTCATGGCGAGGCGGTCCGTGCGGCCAGGCGGCTCAGGTCAAAGCGAATTGCCTGGCCCGCTCGCCGGAAATCCGGTAGATTTCCGCAATCAATTCAGCGGTCAGAAGCTCTCGCGCCTCTCCGCATGCGGCAATACGTCCATCCTTCATGAGAACGAGTTCGTCGCTGAAATCGCGGGCGAGGGCGATGTCGTGCAGAATGCACAGCGCGGCGCCTCCATTCGCGGCAAAGTCCCGCGCCGCTTCCAGCGCGACGATCTGCTGCTTGAGATCGAGATGGGCCGTCGGTTCATCCATGAGCAGATAGCCGGGCAGGCCGTCCCGCGCATTGTGGCCGAGCTGTGCGAGAGCGCGCGCGATCTGAACGCGCTGCCTTTCACCGCCGGACAAGGTCGCATATTCCCGGTCCAGCATCGGCAACAGATCCAGTGCACGGAGCGCCGCTTCCTCGACCGCATCCGCAGCGGCGTCAACGGTGCCGAAGGTCGAACGGGACAGCGCGACAACCTCATGGACCCTGAGCGCAAAATTGATCGGCGAATGCTGAAGAACCACGGCGCGGCGTTCCGCCAGCCGCAGCAAGGGAATGTCGGCAAGCGGAACGCCGTCCAGCATGGCTCGGCCGCGCGCCGGGCGCATGTCGCCCGACAGAACGGCGAGGGCGGTCGATTTTCCAGCGCCATTCGCGCCGAGGATGATCGTCAGTTTGCCGGGTTTGACGACCAGCGTGACGTCCGCGATCAGCGCGTTGCCATCCGCAAGGACCGTCGCATCGCGCAACTCCAGCGCCATCAGAACAGCTCCCGCCTGTATCGCCCCAGCAGCCAAAGGAAGAATGGCCCGCCGATGGCGCTGGTCAGCACGCCGATGGGAAGCTCCGCTGGCGCTGCGGCCGTACGGGCGATCAGATCGGCGCACAGGACCAGAAGCGCGCCAAGCAGCGCCGATCCCGGCAGCACGATGCGGTGATCGGCTCCGGCGAACAGGCGTATGATATGCGGTGCCGCCAGCCCGATGAATCCGATCAGGCCCGTCACCGCCACGGCCGAACCGATGCCGAGCGCAGCCGCAACGATGATCTGGCGTTTCATCATCCTGATGTTGAGGCCCAGATGCGCCGCCTCGCGTTCGCCGAGCAGGTAGGCGTTGAGGCCGTTAGCCAGACGCAGGAGCAGACATGTCGCCGCAATCATAAGCAGGGCCGCAGGCAGCAGGCTTGTCCATGTGATCCGCCCGAGACTGCCGAGCCGCCAGAAGGTCAGCTCACGGAGCTGATCGTCGAAGGCCATGAAGGTGAGATAGCCGAGCCCGCCGTCCGCGATGGCGTTGATGGCGATGCCGGCCAGAATCAGCGGCGCAATCGTGCTCATGCCGGCGCGCTGGCTCAGGCTGTAGACGGCCAGGATCGCGATCATGCTTCCCACGAATGCGCCGATCGGCAGGGCGAACATGCCTGCCGCAGCCATGAACTCCGGGGCCAGGCTGCGCCCGGTCACGATGACCAGCGCGGCCCCTAGGACGCCCCCGCTGGACACGCCGATGATCGAGGGATCAGCCAGCGGGTTGCGAAACAGGCCCTGCAGCGCGGCTCCGCATACGCCGAGCACCGCACCGACGCAAAGGCCGAGAATCAGGCGTGGCAGGCGGATAGCCTGCACGATCTGCGCCTCCTGGCTCGTCTCGCCGCTCAGGGAGAGGAGCGCCGATGCCAGATCGCCGAGGCCGACGGAAACCGGACCGATGGCAAGCGCCGCGATGGAGGCGGCGGCAAGACCGCACAGCAGCACAGCCACAAGCCGCTTGCGCGATCTCTGCTGAGCCTCTCTGAGAGCGCCGATGCCTGGCGCGGCGTGCCTCACCACCGCATCCGCAATGGTCACGACTGTTCCTTGCCCCGAATGGCGTAGGCGAAATCAATGATCGCGTGTGGCAGGCGCGGGCCGAAGCCCAGCAGGTACGTCCCGTCGCGGGCGACGATGCGTCTGGTCTTCGCCGCCGCCGTCAGGCGCAAGGCCGGGTTCTGCACGACGCCTTCGACGCCGCCCATCGTCTCCAGCGTGTGCTCCATAAGGGCGATCGCCACGGGCGAGGCCGCAGCGGCCGCTTCCAGCGAAACCGTCTTGTAGCCGGTGTGGGACGCAAAGACATTCTCTCCGCCTGCGAGCGCCATCAGAGCGTCCGCCGCGGTCCTGCGCCCGGCTGCCATCGGGGCTCCGCCGCCCGAATTGATGATGAAAAGGACGGTCGGCCTGTCCTTCATTGCCGCGACCGCGGATTTCGCCGCCGCGATCTCCCGGCTCAGTTTCGCCGCCAGCGCAGCGCCCTTTTCGGGAACATCGAGGAGTTGCGCGATACGCCCCACCTTTTCCAGCAAACCTTCCGGGCTGTATGCGTCCGCCATCTTCTCGATCCTGACGCCCGCCGACTGGAGCTGATGGAAAACCTCTTCAGGCCCGGCGGAAGCCGATGCAAGGATCAGATCGGGTTTCAGCGAGAGAACGCCTTCGGCGCCAAGCTGGCGGAAATAGCCGACATCGGCCAATGCAGCCGTTTCGGGCGGGAAGGTCGAGGTTGCATCGCGCCCGACAAGGCGGTCCGCCGCGCCGAGCAAGTAGACGATCTCGGTTATGTCGCCGCCGAGCGTTATGATCCGTTTGGGACCATCCTGCGCGGCAAGGGCAGGGAGGAGCGCTGCAACGGACCAGAACAGCGCGACGATCAGTGCCGCTGAAAACCTGCATCTCATGCTAAAACTTCCGCCGTCTGATTGCTGATGCCGGAGACGATATCGCGCCAGGCTTTGAGTTCGCTCTTGCCCGGCTTGCGTTCGCCGAAGAACTGCGCGAAACAGAAGCCTGCCGCATCGAACAACTCAAGCGAGGTCACGACACCGTCGCGTGTCGGTTTGCGCACCACCCAGGCTTCATGAATGGCGTCTTCGCGCAGATGAAGGTTGAAGCCCGGATCGAGGATGTTGAACCAGGGGCCCACGGTTTTCAGCGTCTCGACGGGGCCGGTGTGAATCTGGATGCATCCCGGATTGCCGACGAAGCACATGATTGGCGTTTGGCTTTCCGCGGCCATTTCCAGCATTCGCCGCAGCGCGCTTGAGGGAACCGGATAGGCGAATTCGCGTTCGGCGAGCCGCATTGCTTGGGCGCGGCTGACGCCGAATTCCTGAAGCAGGCCGAAAAAATCGTGCGTGTCCTGAAGAGCGCGCCAATGCTTGTGGAAGTTTGCCACGTCGATTTCGCCATCGGGTCTGTCCGGCTGGCGCGGCGGCAACGGCGCGATGATTATGTCAGGGCTCTGCTCGGCGCTGCGAAAACGCCCGACAAGCTCATCGAACGCGGCGCGGTCGCTTTTCGCCGTCAGGTAGATCTTGTGCACCGCCATCCCGTCAATATCGAAAACCTGCAGGCTGGTGCGCAGGCCGGACGCGACCTCTTCCGTCACCACGAAACCATGACGCCAGTGGCTCATGAACAGGCGCAGATCGATGTCGTGGTTGAGAACGATCGCATGGCCGGGACCGATCGACACATGATCGAACGCCCCGTGTTTCTCGTGGACACAATGCTCGTTCCGGGTGAGGACCATGACCTCGCCGACGGTGGACATCGCGCGCAGGATCGCCCCGAAATCCGGCTCAAGGCGCATCACCCCATCACCGACGCGGCAGGCGACGAGCTCCGCTTCGCTGACGCCAAGTTCCCGCACCGCATCCCGCGCCCGGATGCCCGGCGCGCGCTCCTTCAGGGCGGTCAATGCCTCGCGCAGTTCGCCTGCGGATCGATGTTGCGTCGCCGCATCCGGCCGCGCCGCTGTTGAACCGACGTCGTCTTGCATGGCAACCCCTCTCGATAATCAAGTTTTACGATTCCATAGCTGCGAACAATTCGTGCTGCAACAGTTTTCAAGCGCATTATAATTAGAATAATTCCGTATTTCTGAAATATCAGAAATAATCATTGCAATTTTAAATTATAATAATTCCAAAATAGAAAATTATATGCCGCAACATGCAGTTATAATGAATCTAAATCCTATTTTATACTTGAAAGCGGAAATATTAAGGCGTTATTCGAAATCTGACTAACTCACTCAGGTTAGTCGGTCAGTATGACTGGGGGCATAACAGAATGAAGAGTCAGTTACCTTTTGCACTTGCCGCGATCGCATGCGTGGCAGGCGCACAACCGCTTTCGGCGCAGACCGCGCCCGAAGAGGCCGATATTTCAGGCAGCGCATACGGCATCGCACTCGATCCGATCACGATTTTCGCAACGCTCAGTCCGACGTCAGCGTTTGACTATCCGGGACAAGTCTCCGTGATCGACCGGGACGAATTGCAGACGCGACAGGCCTCTACGATTGCCGACGTACTGCAGGACACGCCGGGTGTCGTTGTTGACGGCGGCTCCCGGCGCGCGGGACAGGCGCCGACAATCCGTGGCTTCCGCGAAGAAGACATCCTGATCCTGGTGGACGGTGTGCGGCAAAGCTTCCTGTCCGTTCATGACGGGCGTCTTTTCATCGATCCCGACCTGCTCAAATCGGCCGAGGTCGTCAAAGGTCCGATCTCCTCGCTTTATGGATCCGGTGCGCTGGGCGGCGTCATTGCGCTGACGACGGTCGATGCAGCCGATTTCCTCGATCCCGGCGAAACGCAAGGTGTGCAGCTCAAGGCGGGCTATCAGAGCGCTTTTGACGAAGTGGTCCTCACGAGCACCGGATTTGCCCGCAGCGAGGACGGCCGGTTTGACGTCGTTGCCAGCTTTACCTACCGGAACGCAGGAGATATCGAACTCGGCGATGGCGCGGCGACACCTGGCGGCACGCCGCTGAAGACCTTGCCGAATGAAGATGACATTCGGTCCGGTCTACTGAAAGCCACCGCCGAACTTTCGCCCGATCTCAAACTGACGGGAACGTGGATCACTTTCAGAAATGATGGGATAAACCCTAATAATCCCCAAGGTGCGGGCCAGGGCGGCAGTGAGGAAAATCGTCTGGTCGATCGCCTGGCTGAAAGCGATCAGCTCTCCGGCAAGCTTTCATGGAATCCTGCCGGAAATCCGCTGATCGACGGCAATCTCCTCGTCTACTGGACGTCGCAGCTCAATCAGGAAGACGAAAACATCGATCCGTTGTTCCCGAGAGATCGGGTGCTTGAACGCCGCATCGACACAATCGGGGGCAAGATCGACAACCGCTCGCGGCTGACGCTCTCCGATACAGCAAAGCTGACGCTGACTTACGGCGCGGAATATTATGTCGACGAGCAGACCGGCGAGGATAGCCAAATCCTTGGCTCGGAGTCGGATCCGAATACGCTGAACCCTGTCGCCGACGCGGAAGCGGCTTTTGGCGGCGTCTTCCTGCAAGGTGATTTCAACATCCAATCCCCGCTTGGATTGCCCGGCGAACTGACCGTTCTGCCGAGCATTCGTTGGGATACATACGACCTGACTTACAAGGACGACGACCCCGCCTTGACCGACTTTTCCGACGAGGCAATCTCGAAGAAGCTGGGCGTCTCGTACAAGCCAACGCCGTGGCTGCTGCTGTTTGCGAATTATGGCGAGGCTTTCCGTGCCCCCTCGTTCATCGAGCTTTTTGCACAGGGGAATCACTTTCCGGGTGGCCTCGTCTTTCCGCCATTCGGTCCTCCAACGCTCGTCTACAACAGGTTCATTCCCAATCCCAATCTGAAGCCACAGGATGGAACGACCATAGAAGGCGGATTGGGCTTCGATTTCAACGATGTCGTGGTCAACGGCGATCGCCTGAAGATCAAGGGCTCCTATTGGAAAACCGACGCCAAAAACTTCATCGACGGGGTGGTCGAGGACAGCGGCTGCTCATTTGCGCCTTTCCCGCCCTTCGATCAAGGCGCCTGCTTCACGAGGTTCGAGAACCGCGATGCGGAACTGGATGGCGTGGAGATTTCGCTGACATACGATTCCGCCCGTTTCCTTGGCGGTATCACATACGAAACGATCGACGGAACGGACAAGAACACCGGGGAATTTCTCGGCTCGCTTTATCCCGACCGCTATATCGTCCATGCCGGCGTGAAGCTCCCGGAAATCTGGAGCACGATTGGCGCGCGCGTCACTTTTGCCGATGACTTCACCAAGGTGAACGAGCCCTCGCTTGCCATCGACGGCTATACAACGCTCGACCTCTACGCCAGCATTCAACCCCTCGACGGGGATCTGAAGGGGCTACGCGTCGACCTGGGCGTGGACAATGTCACAGACGAAGCTTATGCGCGGGGCGCGGGACCGACGAACTTCGAGCCCGGCATCAACTATAAAGCTGCGGTGAGTTGGACATATAAGTGGTAAGCCGCATGAGGCTCACCATGACGCATCATTAGCGTCGTTCGCAGATGGATCGCCGGCTTCCCGATCAGGGAGCGTCCGGCGGTCCATCCGCGAATTTCATTCAAACTCCGTTTCCCGCTCAAGAAGCGCCCGGGCCGCTGACCCGATCTTCTCCTTCACGGACGCATCGAGTGCAGAAAAATGCGGCCCCAGCGCTCCCATATCCGCAACGCCGGAGAGCGTAACGGCATCATGGATCACGGGGATCGGCCCGTACTGGCCGCGCAGCGCCTCAAGCGCCTCGATCGCCGTGGTCAGGGTCTGCGCCCGGTCGTAATCGCCCGCCTGCAATGCGTGCAGCACCGCCATTGCGCGCCTCGGGGCGATGCAGACAGCGCCCGCCGTGAACCCCGCCAGACCGAATGTCCGCAGATGCGGGATCGCCGCAATTTCTCCGATACCCGAGACGCAACGTTCAAGCGGCACTACGCGGCGCAACGCGTCGAGATAGTCGTCCCGCGTCAGGTCGCCCGTCTCGACCGCATATTTCACAGCAACCAGCGTGCCTTCCTCCAGAAGCGCCGCGATCCGCTCCGGCGGCAGATAATTTGCCGCGCGGACGTACAGGATCAGCGGCATCCCCACCGCTTGGGTGAAATCCCGCAGCGCCTGCTCGATGCCGCCGGGATCGCGCGGCCCGGCATAGGGTAATGCCATCGCCGCCGGAAAGCGCGTATGCTTCAGCATTGCGGCGTGGTCCATCAGCTTGCCGTAATCGGGCCCGACCGAAGGGATCGCCCAGGCATCTTCCGAAACCCATTCGGGGATTTTCTCGACCAGTTCCGCAAACCGGGCATGGGGCATGCCGTAAACATTGGCATTACCGCCCCACAATAGCGTGCTGACGCCACCCGCTTCGATATGGCCGACAAGACGCGCATTCATGGCATCGTCAATGCGTCCGTCCGCGGCGATGGCGAGCGGTGGCACGGACCAGACGGAGCGCGAAATGTCGGCTGGCGTAACGGGCGTAAGTTTCATGATCCGGTTCCCTTGTCGCGATAGTCAGGAATGAAATCGCAGTCTGCCGTACCTCTTGGCGAGTTAATAATATATTTATGATATTTCAATGGAATTAGCGCATCCGTCCAGACGGACCAAACGGACTTATTGATGACCGCGCCTCACGCCTCGCAAGGCCATGCAGCCTATCTCGATCTGGAGCACCGGCTTGTCACGCTGCAACTCCGGCCCGGCGGGCTCTACACCGAAAAGGCCATCATCGAAATGGTCGAACTGGGGCGGACGCCGGTCCGCGAGGCAATTCAGCGTTTCGCCTGGGAAGGCTTCATGGAGGTCCACCCGCGCCTCGGCGTCAGGATCGCCGAAATACGGCCCGAAGATTACCCCCGCGTGATCGAGCCGCGATTGACCCTGGAGCCGCTGGTCGCGCGTTCGGCAGCCCGTTACGGCGGCCCGGCGGAGAAGCAAAACATAGCAGCAGCGATGCAGGCGATGCTGGCCAGCACTGAACGCGGCGACATTACCGGCTATCTGCAACAGGACAAGGCTCTGGACGAAGCCCTCAGCGCGGCGGCGGCCAACCCGTTCCTGCCCCGCATATTGGCTCCGCTTCAGACGCACAGCCGCCGTTTCTGGTATCAATATCAGGGTTTGGAGGATCTGGCCGATGCCGCCCGTGCGCATGCATCCATGTCGGAAGCTGTCCTGTCAGGCGATGCCGAGCGGGCGTTCTCGGCGATGCGGGCGCTGATGGACCACATGTTCGAGCAATCGCGCAAGCTGGCGCCTTACAAGCCTGGTTAGAACAAGCTCATCACGTAATGCTCGGCCAGGTGTCGTTCACGCGGTAGCCGGATGGCCACGGATCGGCGGGGTCGAGCATGTGCTGATGCGTGCCGGTGATCCAGGCGCGCCCGGAAATCGTCGGGATAATGGCGGGCCGCCCGCCGACGGTTGTCTGCGCAACGATACGTCCGAGAAATTCGGAGTCGAGAATGGAGCGGGCGAGGAACGTGTCGCCCACCTGCATCTGGCCGCGTGCGTGCAGCACAGCCATGCGGGCGGACACGGCGGTCCCGGTCGGTGAACGGTCGATCTTTCCGGGCCTCACCATCACGGCGGAGCGGGCGGCAAAGCCTTCAGCCGTTTGCTCCAGCGCACCGGCAAACAGGCAGAAGGAAATATGGTCCCAGCCGGGGTTTTCCGGATGGCTGAAACCGATCTGCTCATTGGCGGCGCGCGCGATCCGTACACCCGTTTGCGCCATATCGCGCGCTTCGTCCGGTGTGAGGGCAAAGCCCAGATCCGCGGCATCGACGATCACGAAACTGTCGCCGCCATAGGCGGTGTCGACCGTCAGCGTCTTCAAGCCGGGCGCCTCCAGCGCCGCATCCAGCTTGTCGGCAAATGAAGCGACATTCTGCACGGTGACGCGCTCCGCCTTGCCATCGCGGCAATCCGCGATGACCTCGATCAACCCTCCCGGCGCTTCCAGCACCAGCTTCGTTTGCGGCTCGGTCATGGGCACGATGCCGGTATCGAGCAGCACGGTGGCAACACAGATCGAATTCGAGCCGGACATGGGCGGTGTATCTTCCGGCTCCATGATGATGAAGCCCATTTGCGCCGCAGGGTTTTTCGGCGGCACCAGCAGGTTTACATGGCGGAACACGCCGCCGCGCGGCTCATTCAGCATGAAATTCCGCAAGGTCTGTTCGCTGGCGATGAAATCGCGCTGCTCCCACAGCGACGCGCCCGGAGGCGGCTGCACGCCTCCCACGATCACATCGCCAACCTCGCCTTCAGCATGGCAGGACACGACATGGATCGTTCTGGAACTTCGCATAGCCGCCTCAATGCCACGAATTGCCGCCTTGAAACTGCAAATTACCGCACGCCGCCTCGAATCGGCGAGAAATTCTAACGCAGGCAGCTTCGAATCCGGTTGATATATCATAAATACACTTTTAATCTACAAAGCTTGGTGCTGCGTCAAATCTCCGGAAAATGCGCGCAGCAGTCCGGTTTTCTCGAAGAGGTGTTCCGATGACGGATAATTGGCACGGCGTTATGCCCGCTCTGATGACGGAAATGAAGCAGGACGGCACGCTCGATCTCGACTCAACGTCGCGCCACATCGAATCCTGCCTGAACGCGGGCTGCGAAGGCTTCATCATGATCGGCACGCTGGGCGAAAACAGCTCGCTCAGCGCCGACGAAAAGGAAGCCGTCATCCGCTGTGCCGTCGAGACCGTGGGCGGCAAAGTTCCCGTGATCGCCGGGAACGCGGAGTATACGACCGCATTTGCCATCGACGCCGCCAAACGGGCCGAACGCGCCGGAGCCAGCGGCCTGATGGCCCTGCCCTGCATGGTCTACGAGCAGGATGCCCGCGAGGCGATCACCCATTTCCGGACCCTCGCACGCAGCACCGATCTGCCGATCATGATCTACAACAACCGCGTCTCCTACAAGGTGGACCTCAAGCCGGACGATTTCGCGGAGCTGGCGGCTGAGAAAAACATCGTCGCCGTCAAGGAATCCAGCCATGACAGCCGCCGCATCACCGACATGATCAACCGGCTCGGCGACCGCTACCGGATCTTCTGCGGCGTCGATGATCTGCTGCTGGAGAATGTGCTTTTCGGCGCGGTCGGCTGGGTTTCAGGCATGGCGAACTGCTTCCCGCGCGAGTCGGTCGAACTGTTCCGGCTGGCCGAAGCGAAGAAGGTCGATGAAGCGCTCAAGCTCTATCGCTGGTTCATGCCGCTGCTGCATCTGGATGTTCACGTCAAGCTCGTCCAGTATATCAAGCTCGCGAACAAGCTGACCGGAGAGGGCGAGGAATGGGTGCGGGCGCCACGGCTGACACTGACCGGTGCCGAACGCGAGCAGGTGGAGCGCATCGTCACGCAGGCGATGGAAACGCGGCCTGCCATATAGGGCGCGGCGATGGCGGGTAGGCGACCCGGCCGGCAGGCGGGCGAGACCGCCGGTATTGCCATTGTCGGCGCGGGTATCGTCGGTGTGGCCTGCGCGCAAAAGCTGCTGGCTGCAGGCCGCAGCGTCACGCTGTTCGATGAGGCGGGCATTGCCCATGGCGCGAGCTACGGCAATGCCGGCGCGCTGGCTTTTTCCGACGTGCTGCCGATGGCGTCGTCGGGCGTGATGTGGAAAGCGCCGAAATGGCTGCTGGACCCGCTTGGACCGTTGAGCATTCCACCAGCCTACGCGCTGCAGATCATGCCCTGGCTGGTCCGGTTCTGGCGGGCCGGGTGGTCGGACCGCGTCAAGGCCAGCATTGCTGCGCAAGGCGCGCTGATGCGGCTGGCGCGCAGCGAGATGGAGGCCATGATCGCGGAAACGGAGCTTTCGCACATGCTTCGCTCGGACGGCTCTCTGGAGCTGTACGAAAGCGAGGCTGAACTGCGCGCTTCGGAGCCGGGATGGCGGGCCCGCAAGGCGGAAGGCATCGTCTTCGAGCATGTGCGCGGGGCCGAACTGGCGGCATTGCAGCCGGGGCTGTCGTCCCGTTTCGTCGCCGGGACATTCGTGCCGGGCTGGCAGACATTGGCCGATCCCTATCAATTCGCCTGCGGAATTGCGGAGTTCATCAGTGCGAAAGGCGCGACTATCCGAGAGCAGAAGGTCGTCAGCGTCAAACCGGACGGAGACAGCGTTCGCCTTACCCTTGCGGATGGCGGCGCCGTTTCGGCAAAGCACTCGGTAATCGCAGCCGGGGCATGGTCGAAGCGGCTGACCCGCCCGCTCGGCGATGCCGTACCGCTCGAAACGGAACGCGGCTATAACACGACATTGCCGCTCGGCGCATTCGCGCTACAGCGTCAGTTGATCTTCGGCGGCCACGGTTTCGTCGTCACGCCACTCTCGACTGGCATTCGCGTGGGCGGCGCGGTCGAATTGGGCGGGCTGCGTCTCAAGCCGAACTATGCGCGCGCCGATGCGATGCTGGCCAAGGCCGCGCAATTTCTCCCCGGCCTGAAAACGGACGGCGGCAGGCAGTGGATGGGCTTCCGCCCTTCCCTGCCGGACAGCCTGCCAGTCATCGGCCGCTCGCGCTCGTCGGAACGCATCGTCTACGCCTTCGGCCACGGTCATCTCGGCCTCACACAATCCGCCGCGACCGGACGGCTTGTCGCTGATATGATCCGCGGCGGCGAGCCGGCAATCGATCTCAAGCCGTTCAGTCCACAGAGATTCTAGCTATCAGGAACAACGCACATGGCAAGGCACAGCTTCCTCTGCATCGAAGGCCACACCTGCGGCAATCCGGTGCGTCTCGTCGCGGGCGGCGGTCCGGATCTCAAAGGCGCGACCATGCTGGAAAAGCGCGCGCATTTCCTCGCCGAATATGACTGGATACGCACCGGGCTGATGTTCGAGCCGCGCGGTCACGATATCATGTCCGGCTCGATCCTCTATCCGCCGACACGCGATGAATGCGACGTCGCCATTCTCTTCATCGAGACTTCGGGCTGCCTGCCCATGTGCGGCCACGGCACCATCGGCACGGTGACGATGGCCATCGAAAACGGCCTCATCAAACCGAAGACGCCGGGCGTCGTCCGGCTCGACACGCCCGCCGGCCCGGTCACGGCGACCTATCGGATGGAAGGCGGATATGTCGAGGAAGTGCGCATCACCAATGTTGCGTCCTTTCTGCATTCGCGCGGGCTTGAGGTGGAGTGCCCCGGTCTCGGCCCGCTGACCGTGGACGTGGCTTATGGCGGCAATTTCTACGCCATCGTCGATCCCCAGCAGAATTTCAGCGACATTGCCGATATGAGCGCGGGCGACCTGCTGCGGCTAAGTCCCGCCCTGCGCCGCGCACTGAACGACGCCTACAGGTTCGTGCACCCCGAAAAGCCGGACATTAACGGCCTGTCGCACATTCTCTGGACCGGCAAACCGCGCGAGGAAGGCGCGACCGCCCGCAATGCCGTCTTCTACGGTGACAAGGCCATTGACCGTTCCCCTTGCGGCACCGGCACGTCAGCCCGAATGGCGCAATGGGCCGCGCTTGGCAAGCTCAAGGTGGGCGGCGAGTTCATCCATGAAAGCATCATCGGCTCGCTCTTCCGGGGGCGCGTGGAGCAAGAGGCGAGAGTCGGCGATCTGGACGCCATCATTCCGTCCATCGGCGGCTGGGCGCGTCAGACCGGGCTGAACACCATCTTCATCGATGACCGCGATCCGTTCGCACATGGTTTCATCGTCAAGTGAAAGCGCGCGAAGCACAGCATAAAAGGACTTAAAATGAAGATTACCGGCATCAAGGCGTGGCAGGTCGATCTGCCGCTGAAGGAGGGCCGCTATAGCTGGTCGAACGGCAATTTCGTGGAGGTGTTCGACTCGACCGTGATCGCGATCCAGACCGACACCGGCATTGTCGGTTACGCGGAATGCTGCCCCCTCGGCTCGGCCTATCTTCCGGCCTATGCCGGTGGCGTCCGCGCGGGACTGGCGGAGATCGCGCCGAAGCTGCTTGGGCTCGATCCGACCAATCTGGGCGAGATCAACCGGCGGATGGATGCGGCTTTGCGTGGGCATGAGTATGTCAAGGCGCCGATTGATGTGGCCTGCTGGGACATTCTCGGCAAGGCCGCCGGAATGCCGGTGTACAAGCTGCTCGGCGGTGCCGCGCAGGAGAAGGTTGCCCTTTACCGGGCGATCTCGCAGGAAGAGCCAGAGCAGATGGCGGCAAAGATCAGCACCTATCGCGGCGAAGGCTACACGAAATTTCAGCTCAAGGTTGGCGGCGACGCGGATACGGACATCGAACGTATCAGGGCCTGCCGCGAAATTCTCAGCTCCAGCGACATTCTGGTCGCCGACGCGAACACCGGCTGGACGATGCATGAAGCTGCCCGCGTCGTGGCGGCTGTCGGCGATCTGGACGTCTATATCGAGCAACCTTGCGCATCCTATGCGGAGTGCCTTTCGATCCGTCGCCGGACGGCCCGGCCTTTCGTCCTCGACGAGGTCGTCACC
Source organism: Rhodomicrobiaceae bacterium (assembly GCA_050330195.1). GTDB lineage: Bacteria > Pseudomonadota > Alphaproteobacteria > Rhizobiales > Rhodomicrobiaceae > JAHQVI01. Next base: position 31,045 of record JBHJOB010000116.1, read on the forward strand.
GGCTCCGAAATGCTGATACGCGGTCTGAATGACGACGCGATGGACATCATCAATCTGAAGATCTCGAAAGTCGGTGGTCTGACGAAAGCGCGGCTGATGCGCGATCTTTGCGTGGCCAGCGGCATCCCGATGACCATCGAAGATACGTGGGGCGGCGATATCGTCACCGCGGCCATCGCTCATCTGGCCCAGTCCACGCCGGCAGAATTCTGCTTCTCGGCGACGGACTTCAACAGCTATGGCTCGCGCACGATTGCAGACCACGCCCCGCAGCGAGTGAACGGCTTCATCAAGGCGCCCGATGGCGTCGGCCTCGGGATCGTCCCGCAGATCGAGAGTTTCGGCGCTCCGGCGCTCTCAATTTCAACGTAACGACGAGAGATCGGCAAACTCCGCGCAAACGGCGTCGAAGCGTCAATCCCGTGGCGGGAGCAGCGAGAACGGATCTTGCGGCAATGACCGCTTGAACATGGCCATGACGCGGTCGCCCTCTTCGCGTTCGAGCGAAATGGCGTAGCGGACCGCGGCCGCGATAAGCTGCATGAGCAGCCGGGCCAGCGTCTCCAGCGCCGGGGGATCTTCTCCGGGTCGCAGCTTCCCGAGCCTGCCGCACAGGATCATGGCAAGATATTCCGTATCTGCTGCTTCAAGCTCCTGCAACTGTCGGTCGGCCTGTGTCGCGGCCCATATGTCGCGCATGACCGGCTCGGTGAGGAAGCAATTGTAATAGGCGTCCGCGATACGCGCCAGGGCCGGACGCAGATCGGCCTCCGTCCTGACAATGTCCAACTCATCCGCAACACAGGCATGGCCGAGTTCGTTCAAGCGGTCGGCAAGGGTGCGGATAATCGCCGTCTTGTCGGGGAAATACTGATAGAGCGAACCGAAAGAAACACCCGCAAGCTCGACGATCTCGCTCATCTTCATTGCCTCGCTGCCCTTTTCGGCAATGAGCTGCGAGGCAACCGCGAGTATTTTCTCGACACGGTCGCGGGCCCGCTTCTGCGTCGGAATACGGCGCGGCTGGCCGGCGATGTCCTGCATCTGCCCGGTCTGGCCGTCCACGGACTTGTTCATGCGTGTTCCTTTAGCGGCATTCTTCAGAAAATAGGAGAGTTCATCGCATTTTGCAAATGACTGAGACATCTGCCAACCTCATGGCGGGCTCTTCCCACAAGTCTGTCACTCCAATCAGCGATCCGGCAATGCTTGCGGATATGCCCGTGATCTGTAAGCTCTCTACATTCACCTCGAAATGCGGATGAAGCGCAATGGATCAATCCGGCCAGCCGCAAAAGACGATCGACTTCGAGCAGCGGATGGTCGAGGCGGCAATCGATTCCGCGGTCAACGCCATCCTGATCATCGACGAGCACGGGACGATTCAGAAGGCGAATCCGGCCACGGTGAAGCTGTTCGGTTTCAGCCAGGAGGAGTTGTCCGGCCAGAATGTCTGCATTCTCATGCCGGCTCCTCACCGTGCCGCGCATGACACCTATCTGCGCAACTATCTGCAAACAAACGAGAAGAAGATCATCGGGATCGGCAGGCAAGTAGAAGGCCGCCGCAAGAATGGCGAGATTTTTCCGATGCATCTCTCCGTCGGCGAGTTCACCGCGGACGGCAACCGCTATTTCGTCGGCACGATTCACGACATGTCGGCGCGCGTGGCGGCGGAACATGAGAGCGCGCGCCAGCGAACCCTGTTCGAGGCGATCTTCGATAACGCTCCGGACGCCATGATCATCTCCAACACCGAACACCGGATCACCCTTGGCAATCCCGCCGCAACCCGCATTTTCGCCCGAAGCGCGGATGAATTGACCGGTCAGCCGATCCGCATCCTCTTTGCGGAAGACGAAGAATATGAACGGTTCGCGCGAACCGCCTCCGTTAGAATGCCGAGCGCCCTGCCGGGCAGCGATCTTGTCGGCTTTGCGCGCAAGGATGGCGAGAGGTTCCCCGGCATTGCGGCCACCGTCGATATCCGGCGCGGGGATGGCGCACATATGGGCATTCTGACGGTCATCCGCGATGTCAGCCGGGAAGTTGCGCAGGATCAGGCTTTGCGGCAGGTCCAGCGAATGGAAGCGCTCGGCCAGCTTACAGGCGGCATCGCGCATGATTTCAACAATCTGCTTACCATCATCACGGGGAACCTGGAGCTGCTGGAGTTCGATCTCGAAGGCGAGGAGCCTCGCGATCTTCTCAAACGCGCGCAGGATGCCGCGAATATGGGCGCGCGGCTGACGGACCGGCTGCTGACATTTGCGCGGCGCCGGCCGCTTGACGCCGTGCTGATCAATCTCAACGATCAGCTTATCGGCATGATGGACCTGCTGCGCCGCTCGCTCGGGGAGACGGTCAACCTTGCCTCGTCCTTCGCCGCCGATCTTTGGCCCGTGCGATCGGATGTCAGCGAGATCGAAAATGCCGTCCTCAATCTGGCGATCAACGCGCGGGACGCCATGCCGGCGGGCGGTGAGTTGTTCATCGAAACCTGCAATCTGACCATTCGCGATCAGCAGATGATGGCGGAAACCAGTCTGCCCGAGGGAGACTATATCCGGCTCTCGGTGTCCGACACGGGCCACGGCATCGAGCCAGAGGCGCTCTCGCGGGTCTTCGAGCCATTCTTCACCACGAAGGAAGCCGGTCGCGGCACCGGGCTTGGCCTCAGCGTCATTTATGGCTTTGCCAAGCAGTCTGGCGGCGGGGTCACGATCTACAGCGAACCGGGCACAGGCACGACAGTCAACCTGTATCTGCCGCGAGCCGCGTCCGAAAATGCGCGCCGCGAGCGGGAAAACGCGGCCGTCCGGACCGCCAGCGCTGCTGGAGAGACTGTCCTGGTGGTCGAGGATCAGACGCCGGTCCGCGAAGTCACGTTGAAGCGGCTGACAAGGCTGGGATACAAAGTGCGGGAGGCTGAAAACGCCGCTGCCGCCATCGAGTTGCTCAAGGCGGGCGAAAGGGTCGATCTTATTTTCTCCGATGTGGTCATGCCGGGCGGACTGACGGGCTTCGACCTTGCGGACTGGGTCCGTGCGAACCGGCCCGGCCTGCCGATCCTGCTGACATCGGGCTTTTCCGAAACCATCGCCCAGGGCCTTGCCGCCGACCGCAGCGAAGTGACGATCCTGCGCAAGCCTTACAGCGGGGACGATCTTGCCGCCGCGATCCGCTCCGCACTCGACGAGAACAATACCGCGGGGAAATGAAGCCGGCTTCTGTCGGCCTCGCCGCCGGTCAGGCGCCGGAAGCTTCCGGGGTGAAAACATAGCCGACGCCGCGCACTGTCTTGATCAGTTGGGGCGAATTGGGATCGTCTTCGATCTTCTTCCGCAAGCGGGCAACCAGATTGTCCACCGTCCGGTCAAGCGGCGACCAGTCGATGCCCTTGAGCAGGTCCATGATGTTGTCCCGCGAGAGAACCCGGCCGGGACGCTGAACGAAAATGTCCAGCAGATTGAATTCCGCCGTCGTCAACTCGCATAACGAACCGTCCCGACGCCGGACGTTGCGGCGCGCCTTGTCGAGCGTCCAGCCGTCGAAATGGAAGCATTCGTCCTGCGCGCCTTCCGCTGATGCCGGGGCCGCATTGTCCGCATCCGCCACGGCGTAACGCCGCAGAACCGCCCGAACCCGGGCGAGCACCTCACGCAAATGGAACGGCTTGGCGATATAGTCGTCGGCTCCCAGTTCCAGCCCGACCACACGGTCGATCATGTCGCCCTTGCCGGAAATCATGATGATCGGCACATTCCGCTTCGCGCGGATGCGGCGGGCCAGATCCAGCCCGTCCTCGCCGCCCAGCGCCAGATCGAGCGTGATCAGGTCAACGCGGCCGCGATCCAGCCGTTCAAACAGTTCATCTCCGTTTGCCGCTTCGGAAATCACATAGGCTTCCCGTTCAAGGCATCTTCGCAACAGCAAGCGCACCTCCGGATCGTCGTCGACCACGAGAATTTGCGCGCCATCCCTAGCTGTCATGATCCTCGGCCGCCCTCCGGTTCTGGGTTTTCACGATCTCCATTACACAAATTTTTACATGAGAGTACAAATCGGTTAAACGCCAAAGACGACAGCCTGCTCTTCTGCATAACGAAAAGAACAAGCGAAAAGAGGCAATCCATGACGGGCTTCCACGCAATCGAGAGCGCCTACTATCCTGTTTCACAGCGACCCGCCGTCTCGCCCGAACGCTGCGGCAGAACCCTCGACGAACACATTTCACAGTCACCGTCGAGGCAATATGACGCGAAAGAACTGATCTTTGCGGAAGGCGATCCAGCCAGCCATGTCTATCGCGTCGAATCCGGCGCCATCGCACTGCTCCGGCTTCTGTCCGATGGCCGCAGGCAGATCCTCGGCTTTGCCTATCCGGGCGATTTCATCGGTCTCGGCGCGCAGGCCGAGCATATCATGAATGCTCAGGCGATCAGGCCCGTGCGCATCAAGGCGATGCCTGTCGCGGCGGTCCATAGGCTGGCTGCGAAAGATCCCGTTCTGTGCTTCACGCTCTATCAATGCATCGCGGAAGAACTCGCGGCAACGCGCGATCTGATGGTTACGACCGGACATCGCAGCGCCTGCGAGCGTGTCGCCGCGTTTCTCGTGACGCTTGCCCGCCGGTACGGTGTGGACGGAGAGCTTGCCGGCGTCGTCAATCTGGCGATGACCCGCGCCGATATCGCCGATTTTCTTGGCCTGACCATTGAAACCGTCAGCCGCACGCTCACCAAGCTTAAAATCGGAGGTCTCATTGATCTGCCGCAAAGCGCACGCGTGATCCTGCTTGATAAGGTGGGGCTGCAGAAGCTGGCTGATGGAGCAGACAGCGAATGAGACCGGGAATCGCCCGCTTCACGACTGTGAGGCAACCGCTCCCACTTTTCGAAACGCTCGCGCAGCCGGAATGCCGGTCAATGGCAGAACAGAATCAAAAGGTCCGGTTTGCCATCTCGGTCTTTCATGAGGCGGAAAGGCTGATAGGAGCGCTCTGCGAATTTCACGCGGCCGGACTGGACAGGGATCACCTCTGGCTGGCGGGGAAACGCGATTTGCTGGCAAAGCGATCCGCTCTCCACGATGCGCTTGCTGCGCGGACGGACGGGCTGGAAACGCTGATCGAGCGAACGGCGGCATTCGGCATCCTGCCGAGCGGCGAAACGCTTTACGGCACCACCGGCCATGCCTCACGGTTCATGCAGGCGGCTGTGGACCAGAGCGGCAAAGACTGTCTTCAGGCCTTGCTTGAAGGTCCGGCCGGCGCGATCCTGACCGAGGTTGAACAAGGCGCGGTCATCGTCACGGCGCGGACGGAAAGCCCGGCACTGCAGGATCAGTGCATGAGAATCCTGCTTCGGCATACCCGGCATATGGTGTTCTCGCGCGAATGCCGTCAGGGCGTGACGATCAGCCGACGCCACACGATAGTTTGAGAGAGAAAAGAGCGAGGCCACACCATGTACAAACATATCCTCATCGCCACGGATGGAACCGAACTTTCGGAAAAGGCGCTTCATCAAGGCTATGCGCTCGCCAAGTCGCTTGGCGCGCAGATAACGGTCGTAACCGCGACGGAGCCCTGGGAAGCCATCGTCGTGGGCGAGGTCGCCGTCGTTCTTCCTCCGGAGAAATACGAGGAAATGGCGAGTTCCCATGCCGCAGGCATCCTGCAGAAAGCGAAAGAACTCGCCCAGAAGGACGGCGTTACACCGCACACGGTGCAGTTTCAGGACCGCCACCCCGCCGAAGCGATCCTCGAAGCCGCCGAAAGCAAGGGCTGCGACCTGATCGTCATGGCATCCCACGGCCGTCGGGGGCTGAGCCGCCTCGTGCTCGGCAGCAAGGCCAATGAAGTGGTCACGCGCAGCACGGTTCCGGTTCTGATCATCCGCTAGATCAGGATCATTCCTCAAGGAAGCGATCCTGATCCGCATCTGTTTGTTTTTTCCGAGGAATGGTATCCATTTTATCGGATCTCGCACTAAACCTTTCGCTGTCCGGCGCTTTTCCCCGGGCGTCACAGGCAATGCTGTTGATCTTCATCGCGCGGCTGGACCGGCCGCGCGAATTGTTTCATCAATCGAAGCAGCGAAAGACAAGCCAGAGACAAGGCCATGACGGATACACATAGCGAAAAGCTTCGACTCGTCCGGCAGACGGCGATGGATCAGGAAGCGCGGGACACGGTTGACGTGCGCCGCGTCGATCTTGAGGCGCCGTGGCGCTGGCTGAGCGCCGGGTGGCTGGATCTGCTCGCCTTTCCGCATATCAGCCTTGTGTACGGCGCGGCGTTTGCCGCCATCGCCATCGGCATGTGGTTTGCGCTCGGCTCGCTTGGCTGGCAGTCGATGCTGCCGGTTTTCGCGGGCGGGTTCATGCTGATCGGTCCGGTTCTTGGCGTCGGCCTCTACGAGGCAAGCAGGCTCCGCCAAGCCGGCGGGCCGGTGCGGTGGCGCGAAGTGCTTTTTACCGGTCTGAGCTCACCGATACAGCTCTCGCTGCTGGGGCTGGCGCTTTTCCTCATCTTCGTGGTCTGGGTTCAGGTCGCCATCCTGCTTTTCATGATGTTCATGGGCGGCAGCCCGTTCCTTCCGATCGACGAATTCGTCCCGCGCCTGCTGTTTACATGGCAAGGCGTTTCCCTGCTCATTGTCGGCACGGTCGTGGGCGCGATACTCGCGGCGCTCGTCTTCGCCATGTCGGTCATTTCAGCTCCGATGCTGATCGACCGTCAGATCGGCGTCGCCAGCGCGGTTATTGCCAGCCTGAACGCGACGATGTTGAACATGAAGCCGATGGCCCTCTGGGCCGCCCTGATCGCGGGGTTCATCGCGGCCGGAATTGCAACGCTGAGCTTCGGACTGATCGTGATTTTCCCGCTGATCGCCCACGCCACCTGGCACGCCTATCGCGAGATTGCGGGCAGCAAACAAGAGGGTTGAGCCGCGCCTGGAGCAGGATCAGCTTTAGAGCAAGACCATTTCATGCGGAAACGACCTGCTCCCTATCTATTTGTTAAGCTCGGTTTTTCCGAAAAATGGTTTCCATTTTATCGGACCTCGCTCTAGCCGCGCTTTCCGTTGCCGTTTTCCTGCTCGTCTTCCTCATCGTCCTCCAGAGCGCGATAGGCCGCGCCCTCCAGATCGTCGAACTGGCCGCTTCGCAATGCCCAGAGGAATGCGGCCAGACCGAGCAAGCCGAGGAAAAGCGCAGCGGGTATCAGCCATGCAAGCGCGCTCATTTGCCGAGCCTCAGCTTCATTGCGCGCAGGCGCAGGGCATTCGCCGTGACAAGAATGGATGATGTCGACATGGCGATGGCCGCAATGAGCGGCGTGACAAGCCCGGCGACTGCAACGGGCACGAAAATCAGATTGTAGACGCCGGCAATGCCGAAATTCTCAAATGCCATACGCTGGGCGCGGCGCGACGTGGCCAACAGGTCGATTACCGGCCGCAACTCTGCCCCCTGAAAGACGGCGTCGGCGGCCATCTGGCTGATGTCGGCGGCCGAAGACGGGGCAAGCGAGGCATGCGCGGCGGCGAGGGCGGGAGCATCGTTGAGCCCGTCGCCCACCATCAGAATCTTGCGGCCGCTGGCAGCCATGCTGTGCAGCAGCGCGATTTTCTCCTGCGGCGGACATTCGGCCCGCCAGTCGGCGATGCCGAGAGCAGCGGCGGCCGGCTCGACGGCCTCGGTGCGATCCCCGGACAGGATCTCGACATGAAAGCCCGCCCGCTTCAGCTCCGCGACCACGTCCACGGCGTCCGGACGAAGCGTATCGGAGAAATGGAAGCTCACCGGCGGCTGGCCCGGCGACACGAAATAGAGCGACGCCCCCCCTGCCGCCTCGCTATCGACGCTGCACCATTCCGCCGAACCGAGCCGCATCCCGCGAACCCGCAAACCGCGCCCCGGCACTTCCTCGATGCCTTCTGCAGGCGAGATTGCGCCAAGACGCGCCCGCGCCGCAGAGGCAACGGCTTGCGCATAAGGATGCTTGCTTGCCGCCGCCATCGAGCCCGCATCGCGGAGCGTGTCGTCGGCGATGTCATCCGGACTCAGAAGCGTCGGCTGACCTTTCGTGAGGGTCCCGGTCTTGTCGAACACGATCGTGTCGATTTCGGACAGCCGCTCCAGCCCGTCCGGCGCTTTCACCAGCACGCCGCGCGCAAACAGCCGGTCGGCGGCGGAAACCTGCACGGCAGGCACGGCCAGCGCCAGCGCGCAAGGGCAGGTTATGATGAGGACGGCAATCGCGACCATCAGCGAGACCTCCCAGCCAGCGCCCGCGATCATCCAGCCGATAAAGGTGGTCAGCGCCAGAAGGTGAACGGCGGGCGAATAGATCTTCGAAGCGCGATCCGCCAGCCGCACATAAAGGCCGCGCGCCTGTTCGGCGGCATCCATCAGCCGCGTCAACTCGGCAAGCAGCGTGTCGCCCTCGGTCTTCGTCGCCTCGAAGACGACCGGCGCGCCGAGATTGACCGTTCCGGCAAAGACGTCGGCACCCGGATCGAGCGTTCGCGGCAGGCTTTCGCCGGTCAGCAGGCTTTCATCGGCCTGCGAGACGCCGGAGGTGAGAATGCCGTCCGCCGGAAAACGCTCGCCCGCCGCGACGGCAACCCGCATTCCCGGCAGCAGCGCATTCGCCGCGATCGAGTTTGACGTCCCGTCTGCCTGAATGACGGTCGCTGATTTGGCGCGCATCCTGAGGAGGTTCTGCGCCGCCCCCTTCGCGCGGGTGCGCATCCGCTGATCGAGATAGCGCCCGACAAGCAGAAAGAACAGCAGCATGACGCAGGCATCGAAATAGACATGCTCGCCGCCGCGCATCGTCTGTACAAGGCTCATGCCCGCCGAGAGCAGAATGGCGAGCGAAATCGGCACATCCATATTCAGGCTGCGCGCCTTGAGCGCCGTCACGGCTGAGCGAAAGAAGGGCTGGCCTGAATAGGCGACGGCGGGCAGCGCGATCAGCGCCGAGACCCAGTGAAACAGCGCGCGGGTCGCCTCCGCCATGCCGTCACTGCCGGCTGACCAGACGGACACCGAAAGCAGCATCACATTGGCGGCGGCAAAGCCCGCAACGCCCAGCCAGCCGAGGAATTCGCGGTTGCGTTTCGCGTCGGCCTCGGATGTATCGGCCACGAGTTCAGCGGCGGTGAAGCCCGCTTCGGCAAGCGCGCCGATCAGCGTTTCCGGACCGGTGCGCACCTCTTCATAGAAGATGGCGACACGCCTGGCCGACAGATTGGCGCGGGCGGAGGCAACGCCGGGAGCGGCCATCAGCGCGCGCTCGATCTTGCGCATGCAGCCGCCGCAGTTCATGTTCTCCACGGTAAGCGTCACCGAGCAAGGCGGCGGCGATTCGATGCGCTCTAGTGTTTGTGCATCTATGAGTTCGGCTTGAGCCATACGCGTTCCTTCATCCGGTACACCGTCTCCATGCCATTGCCTTGCAAGCGCGCCGCGTCCAGCCGAACGATCCAGTTGCCCGGCTCCGCCTCGGCCACACTGGCGCGATACGAGCCGTCCCCAGCGCTCTCCAGTTTCAGCGGCAGACCGGCTGCCTCGCCGACAGCGCGCCGAATTTCGCCGCTCACGATCAGCCCCGTCACCGGCTGGCCCGTCCTGTCGCGGAGGGTCACTTCAAGCTTCCCGGCATCCCCCGTCACGAGTTGATGGGACCAGCCGAGCGCGGCCTGTTTCTCCGCGGTCTCGATACGCTGATTGTAGTTCACTCCGCGCTCATATGCGTTCGGATTGTCCAACCCCTGATAGGTCGAAAGCGCGAAATACACGAAGATACCATTCGCGACCAGCATCAGGCCGAAAAAGCCGATCAGGATAAAGAGGACATGGCGTCCGGTGAACTGTCTCATGGCTGCTGCCGTCATTTGTCGGGCCCTCGGAATACGGTTTCGCGACTGGTTGCCGTGCCGTCCGCCAGATCGCGCACGACGAATTCAAATTCGGTCTGGTTGCCGAGCGCTCTCGCGGTTTCGCGCGGCACGGTTACGAATGCCTTCAGCGTGCGCAGATTGTCGGGCGCAACGTCGATGCCGGGCGCGCCTTCGCCGTCCGCGCCGAGCACGGTGAGGCTGGCCTGTGGCAGACCTTCGATGCCGAGCGAAAAGCTGCGCATCTCGTGCTGCTTGTTCAGTATTCGGACCGTGTAGCTGTTGCGGATACCGCCATCGGATAGCTGAACGAAAAGCGGATTTCGGTCCGCCTGCACATTCACGTCCAGAACGGTCTTGGCGGACAGCGCGATGAACATGATCACCGTCACAAGCAGCAAGACGCCGGCATAGAGCAGCGTTCGCGCACGGATGATGCGCATGGGCGCGCGCTCGCCCTGGCTGGCGGCGTCGAGATTGCGGAACGTGTCGTAGGCGATCAGCTTTTTCGGACGCCCGACCTTCTCCATGATCGCGTCGCAGGCGTCGATGCAAAGTGCGCACTGGATGCATTCGAGCTGCGGTCCGTCGCGGATGTCGATCCCCATGGGGCAGACGGCGACGCATTGCTTGCAGTCGATACAGTCCCCGCGCCCTTCCCAGCTCTCGCCTTTCTTGTGCGCGCCGCGCGGCTCGCCCCGATAGGCGCGGTAGGTGACGAGCAGCGAATCCTCGTCGAACATCGCGCCCTGAATGCGCGGCCAGGGGCACATATAGGTGCAGACCTGCTCGCGGGCGAGGCCGCCCAGCACATAGGTGGTTCCGGCAAAGATGCCGACGAACAGCCATGCAATGAAAGGCGCTTCAAGGTTGACGAACTCCATTGCCAGCGTCGGCGCATCCCGGAAGTAGAACACGAAAGCGCCGCCCGTCGCCAGCCCGATCAGGATCCAGCTCGCATGCGTGGCCGTCATCTTCCAGATTTTCTCGAAGGTCCAGCGCTGCTTCGCCAGCCGCATCCGCGCATTGCGGTCGCCCTGCCAGAAATGCTCCACCGCGATCATCAGATCGGTCCACACCGTCTGCGGACAAGCGTAGCCGCACCACACGCGGCCCGCAACCGCCGTCACGAGGAACAGCGCCAGAGCCGAAATGATCAGAAGTCCGGTGATGAAGTAGAACTCCTGCGCCCAGATCTCGATGCCGAACATGTACAGTCGCTGATTGGCGAAATCGAGCAGGAACGCCTGGTCCGGCAGGTTCGGGCCTCGATCCCATCGCAGCCACGGCAGCAGGTAATAGATGCCGAGTGTGACCGCCATGACCGCCCATTTGACGCGGCGGAACGGTCCTTGCGCGCGCTTGGGGTAGATAGGCACTCGCGGAGCGTAAAGCGGCCGTTCATCGCGCGCATTGACCGGTTCCGCGGTCGAGCGTTCGATGCCGGGAGCGGCTTCGCCTGTCGGTGCAGCACTTTGATATATCGTGGTCATTTCAAACTGCGCCATCACGGCTTCTGCGTAGAGCGGTCCGCAGCAACAAGCCATTTTCCTGCGCGCTCCTTTGCGTCCCTTTCAAGCCGCAGTAGGGACCGGGTGCGGAATTACTGCGCCAGCCAGATCAGGATCGTTTCTCAGCGAAACGCCCCTGATCCGTCTCTGTCTGTTTCAAGCTAGATCTTTCCGAAAAATCTCGCTCCAATGAATGCGCAGCCTCCCCGGCCGTCAAACCGTGCGTTGAACGCCCACCGTGAGCCAACCGGGAGAGTGGGACCAATCTATTGCCCGCCGCCAAGTGAATGGACGTAGACGGTCAGTTTCTTGATCGTATTCTCATCGAGACGGTCTTTCCATGCGGGCATCACGCCGCCGCGTCCCGTCTGAATGCTGGTGACGATATCCGCCTTGTCAGAGCCGTAAAGCCAGATCGCATCGGTCAGGTTCGGCGCGCCCAGCTCCTGCAGGCCCTTGCCGTCCTCCCCGTGACAGGCGGAACAGTTGTCGGCGAAGATCGCCTTGCCGCGCTCCGCCGCCGCAGCGTCGTGCTCGTTGCCGGAAATGCTCAGCACATATTCAGCCGTATCGGAAATCTGATTGCGGTCCAGAATGCCGTCAAGGCCGTAGCGCGGCATGTCACTGAGGCGCGTTTCATCATTGCCCGCGCGAATACCATGCAGGAGCGTGGTATGAATGGCGTCGAGCGTGCCGCCCCAGAGCCATGCGTCATCATTCAGGTTCGGATAGCCCTTGAACCCTTGCGCGCCGCGCCCGTGGCAGGGCGCGCAATTGTCGCCGAACGCGGTGCGCGCGCCAGCCATGGCAAACTGCAAGAGATCCGGGTTGGACTTGATTTCCTCCAGCGTCGCCGCGTTGATTGCGTCGTTCATGACGGACTGCGCAGCCCTGGCTTGCCGGATCTCTTCCGCAACGGTTGCGCGCTGACTGTAGCCCAGCACGCCCTCCGTATAGCCGGAAATCAGCGGCCAGGCCGGATAGGCAATCCAGTAGCCGACCGACCAGACGATCGTCGCGTAGAACGTCCAGAGCCACCATCTCGGCAGCGGCTTGTTCAGCTCCTTGATCCCGTCCCACTCATGTCCGGTTGTCTCGACACCGGTGACGTTATCAATTTCCTTATTTTCGGCCATTGTCGCCTCTCGATGTCGGCTGATCCTCGTCGTCTTCCAGCGGTATCCGGCTTGCGCGATCGAAACGTTTCTTGTTCCCGGGCCAGAACGTGTAGATCAGCACGCCGATAAACAGGGCGACGAAGATCAGCAATCCCGTAACGCCGAAGAATGCTCTCATGTCGTCATAGCTCATGCCGCACCTATCTCAGATTGGGGCCAGCCGCGTCGTACTCGGTGAAATCGACGAGCGTGCCAAGCATTTGCAGATAGGCGATCAGTGCATCGAGTTCGGAGACCCTTGCCGGATCGCCGTCAAAGGTGCGCACCTGCGCCTTCGGGTAGCGTTCCAGAACGCCGGAAGCACCGTCGGAATCGAGCACGGCCTGCGCTTCAAGGTCGGCTCTCGCGTTTTCGATCATTTCATCCGTATAGGGAACGCCAATGGCGCGTTGCGTGCGCAGTTTTTCAGTGATGGTCCTGTAGTCGAGCGTGTTCTCGGCGAGAAACGGATAGCCGGGCATGATCGACTCGGGCACGACGCTGCGGGGGTTCACCATGTGCGCGACATGCCACTCGTCCGAATATTTGCCGCCGACGCGGGCCAGATCCGGCCCGGTGCGTTTCGAGCCCCACTGGAACGGGTGGTCGTACATGCTTTCAGCGGCGAGGCTGTAATGACCGTAACGCTCGACCTCATCGCGCAGGGCACGGATCATCTGGCTATGGCAATTGTAGCAGCCTTCGCGGATATAGATGTCGCGCCCGGCAAGTTCCAGCGGCGAATAGGGCCGCATTCCCTGCACTTTCTCGATGGTGGAACTCAGCCAGAATAGGGGCGCGATCTGGACCAGCCCGCCAATGGAAACCGCGATCAGGATGCCGATCAGCAGGATCATCGAATGCTTTTCAAACGGCTTGTGCGATAGCTTCATTGTCCTGCCCCTCCTTATTCAGCTGGCACGGGGCGTGCAGCGCCCGGCTGAGTGTCCATCGCCGGTTCGTCCACTTCCGAACTGCGAACCGTCATCCAGAGATTGTAGGCCATGATGAGCGAACCGATGATGAACAGCAGACCGCCAACCGCACGGATCACATAGTAAGGATGCATGGCGTCCACGGTTTCCGCGAAGGAATATTGCAGGAAGCCGAGGCTGTCATAGGCGCGCCACATCAGCCCTTGCGTGATGCCGGACACCCACATCGCCGTGATGTAGAGCAGGATGCCGACCGTCGAGACCCAGAAATGCCATTCGACGAGACGCAGCGAATACAACTCCTTGCGGCGCCAGAGCCACGGCACCAGGCAGTAGACCGCGCCGAAGGAAATCATCGCCACCCAGCCCAGAGCACCGGAATGCACATGGCCGATGGTCCAGTCCGTATAGTGCGACAGCGAGTTGACGACTTTCACGCTCATCAACGGCCCCTCGAACGTGGACATGCCATAGAAGGCGACCGAGACGACGAGGAAGCGGATCACCGGATCGGTGCGCAGCTTGTCCCATGCGCCGGACAGCGTCATCAGTCCGTTGATCATTCCGCCCCATGAGGGCATCCACAGCATGATCGAGAAGGTCATGCCCAGCGTCTGCGCCCAGTCGGGAAGCGCCGTGTAGTGAAGGTGGTGAGGACCAGCCCAGATATAGAGGAAGATCAGCGACCAGAAATGCACGATCGAGAGCTTGTAGGAATAGATGGGGCGTTCGGCGCGTTTCGGGATGAAGTAGTACATCATGCCGAGGAAGCCCGCCGTGAGGAAGAAGCCGACGGCATTGTGGCCATACCACCACTGCGTCATCGCATCCTGAACGCCGCCGAAGAGCTGATAGCTCCGCGTCCCGGTCCACGTAACGGGCAGCGCCAGATTATTGACGATGTGCAGCATCGCCACGGTGACGATGAACGAAAGGTAGAACCAGTTCGCCACGAAGATATGCGGTTCCTTGCGCTTCCAGAGCGTGCCCAGGAAAACCAGCAGATAGACGACCCAGACAATGGTGAGCCACAGATCGGCATACCATTCCGGTTCGGCATATTCCTTGGACTGCGTAACGCCGAGCAGGTAGCCGGTGGCGGCGATGACGATGAACAGATTGTAGCCCCAGAAGACGAACCAGGGCGCCCAGCGTCCCGCGAGCCGCGCCTTGCAGGTGCGCTGCACGACATAGAACGAGGTGGCGATGAGCGCATTGCCGCCAAAGGCGAAGATGACAGCGGATGTATGCAGCGGGCGAAGCCGTCCGAAATTCAGCCACGGCAGATCGCCATTGAGCGCCGGATAGGCAAGCTGCCAGGCGAGCAGATCGCCCACTATGAAACCCGCAATGCCCCAGAACACCGTGGCGATGACGCCCGCCTTGATGACATTGTCGCTATACTGCCGATGCTCGGGCCGGTAGTTTCTGCCGGCGAGGGTTCCGTCCGTATAGGCCTTGTTAAGCAGGAAAAGCAGCGCGGCGACACTGGCGGCGAGGAACAGGAGGCCATGAAACACCATGACACTGTCGTCCGACAGGATCGTCAGCATGAGGCCGAGCGCGATGGCCGCCAGACTGCCGAAAATCGCGAGGAAATCGGAAAGGGCAACAAATTCGTCTTTTGTCGGCGTATCGTTCATCTGCGGCCTCTTTCGCGCATGGCTGTCCCTTTGCGGAGCTGTCGGTCCTTGGGTTGTTATCCGGCGATAGGGTAAAAAACACCTTGATCCATATCAAGCAACGGTGCGCCAATCGGCCACGGTCCGGGATCTGATCAACAGTTTCTCAAGGATTTGGGGTACATGAGCCGCACAGCGTGTGGAGAACTCGGCTGTCAGCACGGCGCCCACAGCACGCTTCGGCCTTAAAACTGGAGGAAATGTCCGGCGAGCAGAGCGGCCGCGCCTGAAAGGATACCCACGCCCAAATTTCGCCGCGCCAGGAAGAAGGCCAATATGCCAAGTCCGAAGGCGGCGATACGGATCACCGCATCAACATCGGCAAGCGCTCCGGGCGGGAACAGCACAATGCGCGAAATCAGCGCGGCGACCAGCGCCGTGGAAACCGCGCGCACCCAGGTGATGACCGCGCCATCGTCGGAAATTCCGCTCGACAACAGCGCGCCGCCAAGCCTCCAGACACCGTTTGCAGCCACGCCCGCGACGAATATGTAGATCAGGGTCTCGGCGGAAACGATCATGAACGCCCGCTCCGCTTGAGGCCATAGCGCACGACGAGGAAGCTGATCGTGCCGCCCGTCAGACCCGTCAGGACGAGGTCGAAATCTGGGGCCAGAAGATGGAAAACCGGTCCGAGCACCAGCCCGAGTGCGATGGGCAGGAGGCTTTCAGTTGTCCGCGCGCTGCTCAGCATTGCGAGCAGGAAGTAGAGCGGCGTGGTCATCAGGAGCGCCGCCGCGATGATCGCCGGCACTTGTGCAGCGGCCAGAAAGCCCACCATCGCCCCGATGCAGGAGGCGCTGACGAGCCATCCGGTAATTCCGAGCGTATAGGCCGCGCGCAGATGCCTTGGCACGCCGGGTGCGCGCCGGTTGGTTTCGACCCACATCGTGACCGCGACGTAGTAGGCGACCGCATATTCCAGCCATTTTGGCCCGTTGCGATCGCGGACCATGGGCAGCAGCGAAACGGTCATCGGCAGAAGCCGCACGCCCGTTGCCGTAACGGCGATGGCGGCGGTCAGAACGGAAGCCCCCCGCGCCATTTCATCGACCAGAACCACCTGGCCGGGCAGAGCGAAAATGAAGGCGGACATGAACAGCGTATCAAGCCATGTCAGCCCGATTTCGTTCGTAAGCGCACCGAAGCCAAGGTAGGTAATGCACAATACGAAGGTGGGGAGAAGCGGGGTCTCACGTGCGCCGCGCCAGGCAGCGCCAAGCCGTGTTGCGTCCGCCGGCCAGACGCCGGTCGCGGGATTGCCACCACTGCCGTCCATTATACGGACCTGCGGGAAAAACGATCAGCATATGGTGAAAAAGCGGGCATGGCTTGAATGATGCCACGTTGGCCTGCCTTCAAGGAAGCAAAACAGGCGATCAAGCTATGCGCTCACAGCAACTCTGGGTTGCCATGAGCGCATTTGTCTTTCTGCCGCTAGGGGATCAGCGGAACCTTGGGGACGAGACTGGTCTTGCCGTCGCCGGACGAACCGCTGCCGCTGCGCGGCGATGACGGCTTCTTCTGGCCGCGGGGCCCGCTCTTGCTCGACGGAAGCCGCTTTGCCTTGGCTTTGACCTTGGGTTTCTTCGCTGCCTTTTCGCCTTCGTCATCTTCACTTTCGTCATCGTCCTCATCGGCCGATTTTCTCGGCTTCGGCCGTGACTCGATGATGGCAAAACCCAATGCCTTGCGACCGTCCGTCTCCTCGACGATCACGCGCACGGTACCGCCATTTTCCAGACGTCCGAAGAGCAACTCTTCGGCAAGAGGCTTCTTGATGTGTTCTTGAATGACGCGCGCCATCGGCCGTGCGCCAAACTTCTCGTCATAGCCGTGCTCAATCAGCCATTCGGTGGCTTCCGGGCTGAGTTCGATAGTCACATTCCGGTCGGCGAGTTGTGCTTCGAGCTGGAAGACGAACTTGTCGACAACCTTGCCGATCACGCTGCGGGGCAGATTACCGAAGCCGACGATGGCGTCGAGACGGTTGCGGAATTCCGGCGTGAACAGCCGCTGGATCGCCTCCTGATCGTCGCCTTCGCGCTTGGTCCGGTTGAAGCCGAATGCCTGACCGGCAAGATCGGACGCGCCCGCATTCGTCGTCATGATGAGGATGACGTTGCGGAAATCGACCTGCTTGCCGTTGTGATCCGTCAGCTTGCCGTGGTCCATGACCTGAAGCAGCACGTTGAACAGGTCCGGATGCGCCTTCTCGATTTCGTCAAGCAACAGGACGCAATGCGGATGCTGGTCGATGCCGTCGGTCAGCAGGCCGCCCTGATCGAAGCCGACATAGCCGGGAGGCGCACCGATCAGGCGCGACACCGTATGCCGTTCCATATATTCCGACATGTCGAAGCGCAGAAGCTCGACGCCGAGAATGCTGGAAAGCTGCTTGGCGACTTCGGTCTTGCCGACGCCGGTCGGGCCGGAGAACAGGTAGCAGCCAATCGGCTTTTCCGGTTCGCGAAGCCCGGCACGGGCCAGCTTGATCGCCGACGACAAGGCCGTGATCGCCTTGTCCTGACCGAAGACGACGCGCTTCAGATCGTTCTCGATGTTGCGCAGCAACTCACTGTCGCTCTTCGAAACCGTTTTCGGCGGGATGCGCGCCATCGTGGCGATCGTCGCCTCGACTTCG
This sequence comes from Rhodomicrobiaceae bacterium, assembly GCA_050330195.1. Classification (GTDB taxonomy): domain Bacteria; phylum Pseudomonadota; class Alphaproteobacteria; order Rhizobiales; family Rhodomicrobiaceae; genus JAHQVI01. The sequence continues at coordinate 48,888 of JBHJOB010000116.1, forward strand.
CGGATACCGATCGACTTCTTGCGCCGTGAATTCGGCAGCAGCATCTGCGATGCGCCGGTTTCGTCGATCACGTCGATCGCCTTGTCCGGCAGCTTGCGGTCGTGAATGTACTTCGCCGACAGCTCAACCGCCGCCTTGATCGCTGGCTGGGTGTATTTGACCTTGTGGAACTCCTCGAAATAAGGCTTCAGCCCCTTGAGGATCTCCACGGCGTCAGGCACCGTCGGCTCGGAAACGTCGATTTTCTGGAAACGACGCACCAAGGCGCGGTCCTTCTCGAAATGCTGACGATATTCCTTGTAGGTGGTCGAGCCGATGCAGCGCAGCGAGCCCGATTGCAGGGCGGGCTTGAGCAGGTTGGACGCATCCATCGCGCCGCCTGAGGTTGCGCCCGCGCCGATCACCGTGTGGATCTCGTCGATGAACATCACCGCGCCGGGATAGGCTTCGATCTCGCGCATGACGGCCTTGAGGCGCTCCTCGAAATCGCCGCGATAGCGCGTGCCCGCGAGCAGCGCGCCCATGTCGAGCTGGAAGATGGTGGCGTTGGCCAGCACTTCCGGCACTTCGCCGCGAATGATCTTGCGGGCAAGCCCCTCCGCGATCGCCGTCTTGCCGACGCCGGGGTCGCCGACGAAAAGCGGATTGTTCTTCTGCCGGCGGCACAGAACCTGGATCGTGCGGTCGATCTCCTTGCCTCGGCCGATCAGCGGGTCGATACGACCATCGCGCGCCTTGTCGTTCAGGTTAACGCAATAGACTTCCAGCGCATCGCCGGAGCGCTTCTTGTCCTCGCCGGATTCGACCGTCGCCGCATCGTCATCGACGCCGCGAACGACGCGCGGCTCGGACATGCCGGCGCGCTTGGCAATCCCGTGCGAGATGTAATTGACCGCGTCGAACCGCGTCATGTCCTGCTCCTGCAGGAAGTAGGCCGCATGGCTTTCGCGCTCGGCGAATATCGCGACCAGCACATTCGCGCCCGTCACCTCCTCGCGGCCAGAGGATTGCACATGCACCACGGCGCGGTGGATGACGCGCTGGAAACCGGCTGTCGGCTGCGCTTCCGATTCCGCATCGATGACGAGGTTTTCCAGGTCATTATCGAGATAGTCGATCAGTTTGCCGCGAAGCAGGTCGAGATCGACGTTGCAGGCGCGCATGACGGCGGCCGCGTCCCGATCGTCGACAAGCGACAGAAGCAGGTGTTCCAATGTTGCGTATTCGTGGCTTCGCTCATTGGCGAATTCAAGCGCACGATGCAGGGACTCTTCGAGACTGGAAGAAAACGAAGGCACGGGGTTTTATTCCTTCTCCATGGTACATTGTAGTGGATGCTGGTGTTGACGGGAGAAGTTCATCACCTGAGCGACTTTCGTCTCCGCCACTTCATAAGTGTAGACCCCGCACACGCCGACGCCCTTCTGGTGGACGTGCATCATTATTCGGCTGGCCTCGTCGCTGGACTTGTTGAAGAACCTCTCAAGAACATGAACGACGAAGTCCATTGGTGTGTAGTCGTCATTGAGCAGCAGAACCTTGTACAGGCTCGGCCGCTTCGTCTTCGGTTCGGTCTTTGTGACGGTGCCGCCGCGCATGTCGCCGTCATCGCCATTCTCGTTCTTTCGTGACATGAAAATTCGGGCCTTCGCCCCGATGCTTTGCCACGCGCCGCCGACGCCGTTTTGATGTTCGCCTCTATGCCACATGGTTCGACTTTAAGTATGATGCCAGACCCCGGATGAATATTTCCCCACTCGGCGCTCTAAGAGATTGGGCTTCGTCATCGCAACTTTCAATGCGTCGCCAACTCAAGCGGGGCAACATCAGCATAGCACCACCTGCGCGGCAGCCAAGACCCCCCTTGGCCTCCTGCCCGATTTGTTTTGAACCTCCTCGGGCATCTCCATTGATAGTAGTGCAATTTTCTCAAAAAAAAACTGCGATCGCTGCGCATTAAAGCTGAAACTGAAGATAAAATTTTAACGCTGCTCTTACGGAGAATTCCGCTTGACAGGGCCGGTCGCATTCTGCGTCCGCAAGGTAAGGACATTTTCATGCCTTTGAGGGGTGGTATGGCTGTTAACACTTTGATAGGGCTGTATGGATAGTGTCATCGACTATTTCGTGTTACATGTGCGGCGGGGCGGCGCAGGAGGGGTTTCGTATGGTCATCTCCAGAGATCACCCGGCATTTCGGAGAAAGCCAGGAACTAACGCGGCAGCGATGCGGTTCGGACCGCTTATGCAGTTGGCGATGTTTGTCCTTCTTGTCACGGCTCTTTCCATTCTGCCGGCGGAAGCGAAGAAAAAAAACCGCTACTCGCCTCCGCAGGCGGCGATCGTGGTGGACCTCCACACGGGAAAGGTCCTTTACCAGCAGAACGCCGATGAGGCGCGCTTTCCTGCTTCGATCACCAAGGTCATGACCCTTTACCTGCTGTTCGAGCAGATCCGCTCCGGCCAGATGACGCTCGACACGAAGCTCATGGTCAGCAAGGAGGCGGCATCCCGGCCGCCATCGAAACTTGGCCTCAAGCCCGGAAGTTCCATCACGGTCAAGGATGCGATGCTTGCGCTCGTGACCAAGTCCGCCAATGACGTCGCCGCGACCGTGGCGGAAAACATCGCCGGATCCGAGCCGGCCTTTGCGCGGATGATGACCTACAAGGCGCGCTCGATCGGCATGACCCGAACGACATTCAAGAACGCGTCCGGTCTTCCCGACCCGCAACAGAAAACCACTGCGCGCGACCTCATTACGCTGGGCCGGCATGTTCTGAAGGATTTTCCCGAAGAGGCCAAGCTTTTCCAGACGCGCTATTTTCAATATGGCAAGCAGCGCTTCCGGAGCCACAATCGTCTGCTTTTTGACTACAAGGGCATGGAAGGCATGAAGACCGGCTTCATCAGAGCGTCCGGCTTCAACCTGCTCGCTTCCTGTCGCCGAGATGAGAAACATCTTCTCGCCGTCGTGCTCGGCGGGCGCTCGGGCAAGCACCGCAATGCGCGGATGCGCTCGCTGCTCGACCGGTCCTGGAACAAGGCCGTCGCGATGAAGGATCTGAAAAACCGCGGTTCGCCAAAACCCATGACGATTGCAGGCGTCGCTCGCGCGGATCTGCTTCCGGAACGCAATCCGGCCTTCCACGATATCCCTGCCGAAACCGACGTCGCCGAGCATGTGCTGGAGGTTACCATCCGGAAAGAACTCGGCGGCTCTGACAAAGTCGGCGGCGAAGAAGCGGCGCCGACCCGGCTTGCGATGGCGAATGCCGCGGTGTCGGCAGGCCTGAAGGCGCGCAGCGAGGCGGAGGAAGAGGCCCAGGGCGACAGCAGGGAGGATGATGAGGAGTCGTCCGTGCTTGCGGAGGAAAAAGCGCAGACGTTCGGTCCCTATCACGTCCAGGTCGGCTCATTCCTCGACACGCAAAGCGCCAAAGCGCTGCTGACTCAGGTTTCCGCGAAAGCCTCCAGCCTGCTCAGTGGACACAAGGATTTTACCGTCTCCGGCGATGTGAAGGGGAAATCCTATTACCGCGCCCGCTATGGCGAGTTTTCCGAAAAGCAAGCAAGGAGCACCTGCTCGAAGCTCAAGAAGATGAAGATCGACTGTCTGGTCGTCCGGGTGGATTAGCTTTGACGGCGTGGGCCGGAGGCGGGCGTCTGACGCCACTCTGCTTGCGCCGCGCCATCATTTCATCCCTTGCAACGGTTTTCCTCGGGCGCAGGATCGACAGAGCGGAATCTTCGCGATATGCGCGACGCAGCGCGCAAGCGGTATACCATCCTTGATGTCAGTCATGGTCGCGCTTTCGCAGCGATATTCCGGCTCCCGCAGAGCCGGTTTCTGACGGGAACTCGGCATCGCAAGGCGGAGGTCGATCGTACTGAGGCTGTAGCTCCAATGATACGGCCCAGGCATATGCGACGGTCATGTCCTCCAGCATTTTCAACGATTCCAGGGGCATGACCAGAGCGCGGCCATCCGTCGTCGCATGGAAATTCATCCGATCATCCCCCACTGCCGTATGGCATGAACCGCCTCCTTCGCCATGAGCCTCACGCGATCGCTACTTATGTCATTGAGAAAATCGCGTAAACTGGCCGTCTGATTTTCGAGATCTCACAAGAGTTCACGCCTGTCATGCTTTGTGCGATCCTCGAAAAAGTCACGCAAAGAAGGCTACCGCAGGACCATGACATTACGCAGTTTGTTCCTTGCCTTGACGCTCTGCTTTGTCATCAGCACAACCGCAAAAAGTGCGGAAGATGTCGATCTTGAGCTGGTATTTCTCGCGGACAGTTCCGCTTCGATCGACAGCGCGGAATCGGCGTTTCAGCGGCGCGGACATGCCGAGGCGCTGGTTCACCCGGACGTCATTGCGGCCATTCGGGGCGGACTGCTCCAGCGGATTGCCGTGACCTATGTCGAATGGGGCAACATGCTCAATCAGGACGTTGTCGTGCCCTGGACCATCATCGACGGGGTGGAATCGGCGAAAGCGTTCGGCGATGCGTTGATGGCCGCTCCGCGTCGCGCCTATGGCCGCAATGCGATCGGCAGCGCGCTCGCCAAGGGGCAGGAGTTGATCGAGACGAACGACATTCGCGGGACGCGGCTGGTCATGGACCTGTCCGGCGACAGCGCCAATAGCTGGAATGGCATATCCATCGAGGCCGCGCGCGACGCCGCCGTGGCCAGGGGCATCGTCATCAATGGCCTGCCGATCCTGTGCCGGGAGCGGAATTGCGGCGGGCGTCCGGTCGTCTACGATCTGGAGAAGGCGTTCGAGGATCGCATCATCGGAGGACCGGGCGCTTTTGTCGTGACCGCCGAGGACCGTGAAAGCTTCGGCTTTGCCGTGCGGCGCAAGCTCATTCTGGAAATTGCCGGCCTTCAGCCCTCGGACACACGCCATGCCGCCAATGATCGAGATCATGTGACGGTCGACTGAGCCGGGCGTAGAGAATGTGACGTCTATCTAAACGGATGCTCTAACCGCGTCCGCCGCGCACGCGCACGCCGGCTGACGGCCGTTCGAGAACGACCTCGCGGCGGAAACGGTAGGCCTTGGCCGGACGGCCCCGCGTCGCGGTATGAATGCCGCCGGTTGGCTCGACGAGGCCGGAAGCGGCAATCAGCCGCCGGAAATTCTGCTTGTGCAGATGGCTGCCGAGAATCGCCTCGACGGTGCGTTGCAGCTCGAACAGCGTGAAGCTTTCCGGCATCAGCTCGAAAATGACGGGGCGGTATTTGATCTTGCCCCGCAGGCGGCTCATGGCGGTTGCAAGAATGCGGCGGTGGTCGAACTGCATCGGCACGCCAAAGAGCGGCAGATCTTTCCACTGCTTCGCCGCCTCGCGGCCATCGGCCTGCGCTTCGGCAATGAGTCCCGCCCCATAGAGCAATTCGTAGCGTTCGAGAACCTTTTCCTCGTCGCGTCCTTCGCCGCTGCCGAAACAGATCCCGACGCGCTCTTCCCGGGACAGCGGACGCAGCGGCGTATCGGCAGGCTCGGGCTGCTTCGCCCAACTGTGCAGCCGGGGAAGAATGCCTTCCGTCAGCATCACCGGTTTTTCGTGCCGCCAATCCTCCCATGGGAAAAACTCATACCAGTTTTCCCACACCCCGTGCTTGAGCCCGCAATGCGCGCTGGACCGGGTGAGCGCCAGATAGCCGATGGAGACGACCTGCGGGCCCGTGTCGCCCCGCCGGGCGTGTCGCCCCCGGTCGCCGAAAGTATAAAGCTGCTCCACATAGCCCAGTTCGAGGCCGGTCTGTTCCTTCACCCAGGCGCGCAGCCCCATCTCCAGCGTCCTGTGGCTGAGCGGCGCGAACAGGCCGAAGGGCAAGGCGGCGCGCGAGCCGGGTGCTCCGTCGCCGGGCCTGACGACGATGATCCGGGGCTGATCGCCATCGACCGACACGATCGCGGCGGTCAGGCTGATCTCGACCGGAACGTCGCCGGCGGTCTCCCTGCCCTGCCTTGCAATCCGATGTTCCGCCGTTGACGTTGCCACGTGCCTCGCTCCTCGATTACCGTTCAGGACGCTGGGTTGAACCGCTCCGAGATCATGAACAGTGATCGCTTTCAATTGTTCAGAGCGACTGACGACGCCGCTCCTAAAACAAAGGGCGCCGTTAAGCGCCCCTTGCAGATAAGCTCTTGTAATGCTCGCTCCGGTCTCAATCCATTCCGCCGCCGCCGGCAAAGCCGAAATCGCGGCGCGCTGCGCGGATGGTTATCGAGAAGCCGGCAATCACGTCAATCAGCGTCACCACAAGGATGAAGAAGAAGACGGATGTCGCCGCCTGCGGGACAAGCAGGAACTCGACGAGGCAGAAGACGAACAGGATCGTCGAAAGCGCGTGATCCACGATGGATGACCCGCCGGTACGCGTCGCCTTGATCAATTCGACGAACAGCAGCACCAGCGTGATGATCGTGACAAGTGCGCCGACAGTCAGCGTCCAGTCAGCTCCGGAGACCATCCTCACGTCGAAGATCTGACGGTCGAATGCAGTTCTGGCGAGTTGCGTTCCGTCGGCAAGAATGATCGGATCAGGCGCGTCGACGGTAAATGCAATCAGATTATACAATATGATCGCAACGACGATCCACGGTATAGTGAGAATCATTGCTTACTCTCCATCTCTCATGCTCAGGAAAAGGCGTAACCGTGTCATCCGCGCCCTTGGCCCAAGGGGTCTGCGCGAAGCGTCTGCCAGCAAGCGGTCACTATACCTTACAGCTCGTCCTGCGGCTCGAGAACCTGCCGGCCGCGATATTTACCTGATTTCAGGTCGATGTGGTGCGGGCGGCGCAGTTCACCGGACTCCTTGTCTTCGACATAGCACGGCGTCGTCAGCGCGTCGGCTGAGCGGCGATGCCCGCGTCTCATACGGGATGTTTTTCGTTTTGGAACGGCCATTTCGTTCTACCTCAAGATAAAGCGCATAAAGACCTGCAAGCAGCATTCACCACCCACAAGCCTTCCGCATAGACAATTCGTTCGACGCAATTTTCACGTCTTTCAGACGCTCTTATAATTGCCTCAAGCGCCTTTGACCAGTGGGAGATGATCAATTACTCTCGAAAATACATGCTGCATCCCGCGATTCCCGGCCGACCCGTCCCTGAATGCGGTTTGCCCTGCGGCGCATCGCCGGTCCCGGCTTGCCTGCCTGACGCACCAACGGGTTGGGCAGCGCCGAGACGAGCAGCGCGGCCTGTCCACGGCTCAGCGAGGCAGCGGATGTGCCGAAATGATAGCGTGCTGCGGCCTGGGCGCCATAAATGCCCGGACCCCACTCCGCAATATTGAGATAGACCTCCACGATACGCTGCTTCGGCCAGACCAGAGACATGAAATAGGCAAGCGGCACTTCGAGCGCCTTGCGTATGTAGGATTGCTCAGGCCAGAGAAAAAGATTTTTCGCCGTCTGCATCGGAATGGTGCTCGCCCCGCGCGGCCGCTCTCCGACCTCAAGATCCTCAAGGGCTTCGCCGACCGCGAGCCAATCCACGCCCCAATGCTTACAGAAGCGCGAATCCTCCGCGATCACGGCTGCACGGGCGAGGTGGGGCGAAATGTCTTTGAAGTCAGCCCATTCCTGGTTGATGTCGTATCCCAGCATGGCGTGACGCAGCATCAGCGCGGAGAGCGGCGGGTCCACGAAACGGTAGAGCAGGATAAGGATGTAGGGCAGGCAGATCACTATACCGAAAGAAACAGCGGCGACCTGCAACGCCTTTTGAATACGGGGATGGCTGTCGAGCCAGAGACGCCATGCCTGAACGGGCTTTTCGGCGCTCTCGCCTGCGCTGACCGTTTTCGCCTCGGTGGCGGCGTCGGCCCAGACCGTCTCGGCAAGCGGCGCGCTGGCGGCTTTACGCGCGGCCCACCGGTCCGCGGGCCATTGCCATGCTTTCCGCCATGCCTGCGCGATATCCTGTGCGCGGGAGCGGATCGTCTGCCCGATAGTGTCACTGCCGGACTTGAGCCGACGGCGCATATGGCGCATCTTTTCCCGAACGACACTCATGGACTGTGGAACACGTGCTACCGCCATCGAAACCCGACCCGTTTAAACATCGCCTTCAGGCCTGCGCAACCCTTATGGAAAAATCTCTCGACGACTGGCTTGACCGCGGAGGGGATGGCGAGGGCGTTCCGGAAAGGCTCACGGCCGCCATGCGCCACGCCGTTCTGGGGGGCGGGAAGCGCCTGCGGCCTTTCCTCGTGCTGGAATCAGCCCGTTTATGCGGCGTCGAGGATGAAGCGGCCCTGAACGTGGCGGCGGCGCTGGAATGTGTGCATTGCTATTCGCTGGTCCACGACGATCTGCCCGCGATGGATGACGACGATCTGCGGCGTGGCCGTCCGACCGTTCACAAGGCGTTCGATGAGGCGACAGCCATTCTGGCGGGCGACACGCTGCTGACGCTCGCCTTCGAGATTCTCGCCGACCCGGCGACGCATCCCGATCCGGCGGTGCGGACCGCGCTTGCGCTCGGGCTGGCGCGCGCCTCCGGCGGCGCGGGCATGGCGGGGGGACAGATGCTCGATCTGGAAGCGCCTGGGCAGAAACTCGGGGAGGCGGAGATCCTCCGCCTGCAGTCGATGAAGACAGGCGCGCTCATCCGCTTCTCCTGCGAGGCGGGAGCCATTCTGGCGCAAACGAACGAAAGCCGCCGCCGCGCCCTGCTCGAATATGGCCGTGCGCTGGGGCTCGCTTTCCAGCTTGCGGACGATCTGCTCGATGTGGAGGGCGATGCGGCTCTCGTCGGCAAGGCCGTCGCCAAGGACAGCGAGGCGGGCAAGGCGACGCTGGTTTCGCTGATTGGCGTGGATGAAGCGCGCAATCGGCTGGGCGAGATGGTCGCCGCCGCCCGGGACGCGCTGGCACTCTTCGGCGAAGACGCCGCGACATTGATTGCCGCCGCCCATTTTGTCGCCGAGCGCAAGCACTGATCGACGAGAAAGAGCGCGCGCTACTTGCCGTCCCGGGACGCCCATTCGAACAGATCGACATTCGGGCAGAAGTCCGGTGTGGCCGCGCCGGGTATGGCGTGTTCGAGCCAGTCGAGGCACCGGCCGGCCTCGGAGCAGTTCAGGCAGCGCA
>JBHJOB010000117.1:0-19639 GCA_050330195.1 Rhodomicrobiaceae bacterium
TCCCGCCAATCGCCATTCTTTTTCCCCAAAACGCTGACGCCGAATGAGGCGACTGCCACGAACATGCCATTCCTTTCGCTCCCGCCTCAGCTTCCCTTGTAATTCCCGCCGCCATTCCGCAAACTCCAACTTGCCTAGCGTCCGCCCCAGCGCGGTCAATCATCCAGGCGAAATGTCCAGAGCCGGAGGCCGTTGAGTGCCAGACAATGAACTTCGGCAGGACCGGGTCTCCGGCGAGTGGACCGTGATAGCGCCGGCGCGCAGCAAGCGTCCGCGAAAAGTGCCGCTCCTCAAGCCCCGCGAAGCGCTTGCAACGCGCGACGCTGATTGCCCGTTCTGTCACGGCAATGAAGCCGAATTGCTCAGAATCATCGCAGAATATCCATCCGACAAGCCGCCAGGCTGGAGCGTTCGCGCGATCCTCAACAAATACGCTGCCTTCACGCCCGACGCCTCGCCCCCTGCGTCTTCCGGCACACAGATCGCGCATCCCGCCTTCGGCTATCAGGAAGTCATCGTCGAGACGCCCGATCACGGGGCTGGCCTCTGGGCGCTGGCGGACGATCAGATCGCAGCCGTGATCCGCGCTTATCGCGACCGCTTCCGGGCACTGGCCGAACGCGACGGCGTGAACTCCGTCATCCTGTTCCGCAATTACGGTCCCGGCAGCGGCGCATCCCTGCCGCACGCCCATTCGCAGCTTGCTGCAACGGCCTTGCGCGCGCCGCGACTCAAGGCGCTGGAGGCCCGTGCGCGCGAATACCATGATTGCCACCATTCCTGCATCGTGTGCGATGATCTCACGCAAGAACGGACGGCGTCGTCCCGCATCGTCGATGAGAATGAAGGGTTCGTAACGCATACCCCCTATGCCGCGCATTACCCGTTCGAGCTGTGGATCACCCCGCGGGGCCATCAGGCGCGTTTCGATGAGATTGACGACAAGGAGACCGGCTTGTTCGGTCTCGCACTGCGCGGCGCATTGCGGCGTTTGCGCCAGCTTCACGGCGACTTTTCCTATAATTTCGCCATCGACTCCGCACCCGTGGATGCAATCGGCGCGCCGCATCTGCACTGGCGCCTGCATCTCGTCCCGCGCCTTGCAGACTGGGCCGGGTTCGAACTTGGCACCGGCGTCTTCGTCAACCCGTCCAGCCCCGAAGAGAACGCCGCGGCGTTGCGCGAAGCCGCGATCGATTAGGCTGCAGGCCCCTCCGCACGCGATTGTCCCCACCGCGTGAACGCGATCGAAATCACCGTCAGCAGACCGTAAGCCACCATACCTCCGGCAATAAGTGCGAAAATCGCCCATTCCGGCGCGTCGCCGCTCAGCCACCACCCGCCGATCGCGATGATCAGCAGACGTGCGGTTCCCGCCAGCACGGGACCCAGCACCCTGCCTGCGCCTTGAGCGGAGAAATAAAGGCAGAGCCCCAGCCCGAAAAACGCATAGGCGGGCCCCACCCATGAGAAATAGCTATAGGCCGAGGCGAGAACGCCGGGATCGCTCGTGAACAGATCGGCCCAGAGCCATGGCGCAATTGCGAGCGCCAGCCCCACCGCGCCCAAGATCAACGCCGAGGCCATGCCTCCCGTCCACGCGACCTGCCGGGCCCGCGCGACGTTCCCCGATCCAATCGCCATTCCAACGAGAGGAAGGCAGGCAACGCCGATGGCAAACGTGATAGGGATGAGCAGGAATTCCAGCCGCATGCCGATACCGTACCCGGCGAGCGCGTCGGCTCCAAAGCGCGAGACCAGCGACGTCAGGATGAGCACCGACAATACCGATTGCAGCGGCGAAAGACAGGAAATCGCGCCAACCTTCAAAATATCGCGAAACATTTCCCAGCGCAGCAGGCCAGGCGAAAAATCAAGTCGAACTCGTGAATGCGAGGAACGCAGGAACGCCAGCAGAAAAAGCGTTCCCCCGCCGAATGCCAGCACCTGCCCAAACCCGATACCGATCATCCCGAGCCGGGGAAACGGCCCGAGCCCCAGCCCCAATGCGCCGCTCAGACAAATCTGCGCCGCAGCCACTCCCAACAGGGCGAAAGCGGGAATTTTCATGTTGCCCGAGCCGCGAATGACCGAGGCGAGCATGTTGGTGAGCCAGATACCAGCGATCCCGGCGAAGACCGCATTCGAATAGACAAGCGCTTCGCCAAGCACCGCATCCCTGCCGCCAAGGGTACGATAGATGGTCGGACCAAACCCCAGAAACAGTGCGGCCATCGCAAGCGCGGCGACAAGGCCGATCACGACCGCGTGCAAGGCCAGCGCCTGCGCCCGCATCTCATCGCCCGCGCCGAGCGCCCGGCTGACTGCCGAGGAAACTCCGCCCCCCATCGCGCCCGCTGACAGCATCTGCTGGAGCATTACCATCGGAAAAACGAGCGCAATCGCGGCGAGCGACGCCGTCCCGAGCAGGCCGACATAGGCCGTCTCCGCAACCGCGACCAGGGCAACGGCAATCATCGACACCATGTTCGGCAGAGCCATCCGCGTGAGCGTCGGAATGATCGGCAGGCTAAGCAACGCGTCCGGAGGCGGCGCCCGAACTGCGTCAGGTTCCGCAAATGCAGGGGCTGTCATGACCGCTTCCTACGCGCTAATGGGGGTGGCGTCGGCGTCCTTCAGACGTGCCACCGGTTCGTCCTGTATCGGCCAGTGCAGCGCCGCCGACAGCAGGCCGAGGCCGATCGAGAACCACCACATCAGGTCGTAGGACTGCGTCAGGTCGTAGATCCGGCCTCCGAGCCAGACGCCGAGAAACGAGCCGAGTTGATGGGACAGGAAGACGATGCCGAACAACATCGACATCCAGACCGTGCCGAAGAAGGTTGCGACAAGTCCGCTGGTCAGCGGAATGGTCGCCAGCCAGAGGAAACCGAGCAGCGTGCAGAGCGCGATCACCGTGAAGGGCGTCATGGGCAGGAAGAGGAAGCCGGCGAAAATCACCGCGCGCCCGAGATAGATAAGGCTGAGCAGTTGCCGCTTGCCGATGAACCGGCCCGACTGACCGACGAGATAGGTGCCGATGATATTGGCGATGCCGACGGCGGACAGGGCGATCGGACCGACCCAGTCAGCGAGGCCCTGATCCACGGTGAACGCAGGCAGGTGCACCATGATGAAGGCGACATGAAAGCCGCAAACGAAGAACCCCGCCGTCAGCAGCCAGTAACTCGGATGCCGGGCGGCTTCGGCCAACGCCTCCTTCATGGTCTGCTCGCGAATGCCGTCGGTGTGCGGCGGAGCCTTGCCGCTGATTGGCCAGGCGAGCGGAATGAGCAGCAGCGAAATGACCATCAGCCAGACAAGGCTGCCCTGCCAGCCTGCAAAATCGATCAGCAGATGCATCACCGGCAACGCCACGAAGCCGCCGACGCCGGCCGCCATGCCGATGGATGCGATCGCGCTGAGCCGTTTTTCGGGCGGCGCAAGCCTGCCGACGACGCCGACCAGCGCGGTGACGCCCGTGCCGCTGACGCCGATGCCCATCAGCACGCCGCTGATCGCAAGGCTGACGGGACCGGTCGCGGCATACATGACCATCAGCCCCGCAACGGTGGATAGCAGGCAGAAGACGATCACGCGGCCCGCGCCATATTTGTCGATCAGCGCACCGGACAGCGGCGCTCCGATGCCCATGAGAAGCTGGATCAGCGCCATGGCCAGCGCGAAGGGTTCGCGGCCGATGTCGAGCGCCATGGTCACGGGCTTCAGATACAGCCCCATCGACTGGGCCCGGCCCATCGAAACGCCCACGATGATGCCGACAATCAGGATGAGCAGCCAGAGGGCCATCGCCGGGCGCTGCTGAGTGGTGGACTGCATGTCTTGTTCCTTCAAGCTGAGAGGCAGGCGCATTGCTGCATATGCAGATAATCAGGCAAAAAAACGGGTTACGTCGAAAGGCGCTTCAGCAGGTGATCGAGCGCGGCGTTCAGGGCGGGCGCTTCCGTCTCGCCGAGCATTTCGTCAATGTGCAATTCGGCTTCGATCCAGGCCGGACGCGCCGTCTTGTGCGTTGCGCGGCCCTTTTCGGTCAGTTGCAAGCGGCGGGTGCGCCGATCCTCCGGGTCGGACGCAAACAGAACGAGGCCGTCGCGTTCGAGCGGGCGCAGATTGCGCGTCAGCGTCGTCGGGTCCATGATCAGTTTCTCCGCCAATGCGCCGATGCTGATGCCGTCATGCTGGACGAGTTGGGCGAGAAGGCCGTATTGCGTGATCGTTAGGCCGTGCGGCTCAAGAAAATGGTCGTATATCTGGGAGACGGCCCGCGACGCCTTGCGCAGCCGGAAGCAGGTGCAGCCGGGTGTGGGGGTGCGTTTCTTTTCGGCTTCGTCGGACATGGCACGAAGATTAGCTGCATATGCAGATGATGGCAAGCGGAACGCATTCGCCGTGGACTCGGACCACATTCGCCAACTTTGTATGCAATGAAAGTTGACCTGTTCAACCGGTTAAGCCACTGTCATAATCGCAAAAAATATCGGAGGAAAACCATGAACATCCTGAAGCTGGCGGCGGGAACGGCCGTCGCGCTCGGCATCGCCTGCACCGGGGCCAATGCCGCCGATCTGACCATGCGGATCACGCTGCAATTGCCGCTGAACAGTCATCTCGGCCAGAACCTCGTCATGTTCGAGAAGGAAGTCGAAGAGAAATCGGGCGGCAAGATCGACGTGCAGATCTACGATTCGGCCCAGCTTTATCAGGACAAGGAAGTCCCGCAGGCGGTCGGCTCCGGCTCGATCGAGGCGGGCGTTGCCTCGCTGACGCGCTATGTCGGCGACATCCCCGCCGTGGATGTGTTCTACCTGCCGTTCCTGCTGAACAGCGAGGACAAGGTCCGCAAGGCGACCGCGCCGGACAGCGTCGTGCGCACGCTCATTGACGAGGCCATCAAGGAAACCGGCTCGACCGTCCTCTGGTGGCAGGCTTATGGCGGCTCGGTCTTCCTGTCCAAGGGCGGGCCGATCAAGACCCCAGACGACATCAAGGGCAAGAAGGTCCGCGTGTTCGGCAAGACGCTGGGCGATTTCGTCGAGGCCGCTGGCGGCGCGCCGACGCTCGTTTCCGGCTCGGAACAATATCTCGCTTACCAGCGTGGCACCGTGGATGTCGGCATGACCGGCGTTTCCGGCGTCAAGTCGCGCAAGCTCTGGGAAGTCATGGACACCATAACGGTCGCGAACAACGCCGACATCGAGTTCATGGTCGTCGTGAACACGAGCTGGTGGGAAGGCCTCACCGACGAGCAGCGCAAGATCATCTCCGAAGCTGCCGCCAACGCCGAGAAATCCGTGCGCGACGAGATGAGCAAGATCGAAGCCGACGCCTATGCCGCCGCCAAGGAGAACGGCATGGCGGTCGTCGAGTTGACGCCGGAGGATGTCGAGGCGTGGAGGGCCGTGTCGCAGCCGGTCTACGACACCTATGTGAAGACAGCCGGCGAGACAGGCAAGAAGATCCTCGAAGCCGCGCAAGGCTACTGATCCCTTGAAGCCGCTGGCGGTCCCGGAGACTGCCGGCGGCTGATTGCCGCCCTTCCGATCCCTCCAATTTCCGGCCACGCCTATGGCTGCCATATCCCGTCTCAACCTGATTTTCGCCTGGCTCGCCGCGATCCTGTTCACCGCTGCCGGGGCCATGCTTACCTGGGAAGTCGCCGCGCGCTATTTCTTCGTACGCCCGACGATCTGGGCGTCGGAACTTTCACAACTCTGCCTGATCTGGGGCGCCTTGCTCGCCATGTCCTGGGCGCTGGAAAAGCGGCGGCATATCGCGGTCGATGCAGTTGTCGGCCGTCTGCCACGGCGAATGCGGACGATACTCGACGGAATCGTGATGCTGCTGACGGCCGCGTTCAGCGCAATGGTGCTCTGGAAGGGCAGCGAAATTTTCTGGGACAGTTTCGAGCGGGGGCGCGGCTCCGGCACGATGCTCGGACTGCCCGCATGGGTGCCCGAACTTGCGGTGCCTGTCGGTTTCGCGCTGTTGCTCGTTCAGGCGCTCGTTGAAGCAGCGCGTTCCTTTGGCGGCAGAGACCCGGATGGCGGCGGAGAACACGTTTGACCATCATTCTCATCATTATTGCGCTCTTCACGCTGCTGCTGCTACGGATGCCGGTGGCTTTTGCGCTCGGCGGGCTCGGCCTCGGGCTGTTGATGATTGGCGGGTTCTCGCCGCTCATGGCGCCGCAAGCCGTCCTGTCCACGCTCGACGGCTTCATTCTGCTCGCCGTGCCGCTCTTCCTGCTGATGTCGAATATTCTGCTCAAGGGCGGCGTCGGGCGCGACCTGTTCGCGGCGTTTCAGGCCTGGGTCGGCCATTGGCCCGGCGGGCTGGCTGTGGCCACGCTGATCGCCTGCGGCGTGTTCGCGGCAATCTCCGGCTCATCCGTGGCGACGGCGGCAACCATCGGCACGGTCGCCATCCCCGAAATGATCTCGCGCGGCTATGAGCGCAAATTCGTCTACGGACTGCTCGCGGCGGGCGGCACGCTGGGCATACTGATCCCGCCGTCGATTCCGATGATCGTCTACGGCTTCGTCGCGGAAGAGTCGGTGCTGTCGCTGTTTCTCGCAGGCATCGTCCCCGGACTGCTGATGCTGACCTTCTTCATCATTTTCGCCATGATCCATGCGCGCTTTTACGGCGGCTACACGCCGGAGCCGCCCGCAAGCTGGGAAACGCGGATTCATACCAGCCTGCGCGCCCTGCCCTCGATGGCGATGGCGGTGCTGATCATCGGCGTGATCTATTCCGGCGCGGCCACTCCGACCGAGGCCGCCGCTGTCGGCTTTGCCTTTTCGCTGATCATTACCGGGCTTGTCCTGCGTACGCTGACATGGACCGGCTTCAAGGAAGCGGCCTTCGAGGCGATGGCGACAACGGTCGCGATCCTGCTGATCATCGCCGGCGCGAAGATTTTCGGAAAGGCGATCACGCTCTATCGTATCCCGCAGGACATCTCCGCTTTCATCGGCGCGAACATCGATGCGCCCGCCATCTTCATGCTGGTTGTCAGCGGCGTGCTTCTGGTGATGGGGCTGGTCTTCGAGGCGCTCTCCATGGTGCTGATCATGACGCCGGTGCTCCTACCTGCGGCTGTCGCGATGGGGCTCGATCCGATCTGGTTCGGCGTGTTCATGGTCATCATGGTCGAATGCGCGCTGATCACGCCGCCGGTCGGGCTCAACCTGTATGTCATCCAGGCGGTGGCCAAGGCCGGGCTCGGAGATGTCGCACGCGGCGTGCTGCCCTTCCTGCTGCTGATGTTCCTGACGGCGGTGCTGCTTTATTTCGTGCCCGATCTGGCGCTGTACGTGCCGTTCAAAATGTGAGGTTCGCCATGACCACAGCTCACTTGTCCCAAGCAGCAAAACTCCGCGCGCTGCTCGGCCAGAACCGGCTGCATGTCATGCCGTGCTGCTTCGATGCGCTGTCGGCCAAGCTGATCGAGCAGGCGGGTTTCGAGCTGACCTTCATGTCCGGCTTCGCCGCCTCTGCAAGCCGCATCGGCGCGCCCGATCTCGGGTTGATGTCCTATGCGGAGGTGCTCGATCAGGCGCGCAACATCTGCGATGCGACTTCGATTCCCGTGCTGGCCGACGGCGATACGGGCTACGGCAACGCCATGAATGTGCGCCGGACGGTCGCCGGTTTTGCAAGAGCCGGATGCGCGGCGGTCATGATCGAGGACCAGCTTGCGCCGAAACGCTGCGGCCATACGCCGGGCAAGGCCGTTGTCGGCCGGGAAGAGGCGTTCGACCGTGTGCGGGCGGCCGCCGATGCGCGGGCGGAAGGCGGCGACATCCTCATTCTCGCGCGAACCGATGCGCGCCATGAGCATGGGCTTGGCGAGGCCATCAAGCGCGCGGTGAAATTCCACGAGTTGGGCGCGGATATTCTGTTTGTCGAAGCGCCGAAGACGGAAGCCGAAATGCGCGAGGTTTGCGCGTCGCTGCCGGGCGCGAAAATGGCGAATATCGTCGAGGGCGGCGAAACGCCCGACCTGCCGCAAGAGGTGCTCGCCGATATCGGCTATGCGATTGCCGCCTATCCGCTGACGTTGATGGCGGCGGCCATGAAGGCGATGATGGAGGCGCTTGCCGCGCTGAAGTCGGATGGAGCGCGCGCGGATATGCTCATGGATTTCGCCGAACTGCGCCAGCGGATCGGCTTCAACGACTATTACGAAACGTCGAGCGCATATGAGACTTCGGCACGGCGTGAGACTCCCTCTCCCGTGGGGAGAGGGTCGGGGTGAGGGGACACAATACCAACAAGAAATGCCTCAGCCCCTCACCCGGCACTAAAGCGCCGACCTCTCCCTGAGGGAGAGGTGTTTAACGCCCTGCCGCCGCCCAGCGGATCGCCTGTTTGAGCAGTTCGATCCCCGGATTGGACGGCGTGTCGGCGCGCGTCGTCAGCCCGACCGGTCCCGACGTGTCCGCCGTATCGACGTCGAGAATCGTCATGACCCCGCTTTCCAGATCGCGGGCGACAACGCCTTCCGAGATGATCCAGATCGCATCCGTGTCGGAGGTGAACGCGCGGCCGAAGCTCGTCGAGACACTTTCGATCCGGTTCGGCAGCGCGCCGATGCCCAGCGTAATCAGCAGCCGGTCGACAGCCGGACGGATGACGGCATCGCGGTCGGGAACAATGAACGGGAATTCGGCGATACGGCTTACATCAAGCGGTGACGCGCCCGCCAGCGGATGCTCCGCCCGCACGACAAAGCGCACCGGCTCGGAATAAAGATGGATGAACGACAGATCGCTCATCCGCTCCGGCGCGGCGAGCCGCCCGACCACGGCATCGAGTTCATCGTTCCGCAGCAATTCAAGCAGATGAGCATTCGGGCCGGTGACAATCTGGACAACGGCTTCCGCGCCCTGATTCCGAAAGCGCTGTATGGCGGCCGGCATCATCCGCGCGGCAACCGTCGGCAGCGCGCCGACCCGGACCGTCCATTCCAGCCGCGTTCGCACCTGCGCGACACTGTCAACGGCGCTTTCAAGTTCAATGATGCAGGCTGCGGCGCGGGGCAGGAAGACTTCGCCGAAGCTGGTCAGTTCCGCGCCCAGACGGCTGCGCTCGATCAGCGCGACCCCGAGAACGGCTTCCAGTTCCTGCAGCGTCTTGGTGACGGCAGGCTGGCTGAGCGCCAATGCCTCTGCCGCCTTCGCCAGGCTCCTGCGGCGGGCGACTTCCAGAAAACAGCGAATATGTCTCAGCTTGATGCGGCTATCGAGCATTTCGTCACAAAAAGTGAATTAAAGCGCTCATAATTTCAATTTACATTACTTTTAGCAATGGCGAAACTCATCCATCCCATCAGGATAAGGAAAGCTGCCCCATGTCCGATCCAGGCGAAAGAGACGGCATGGCGATACGCCGCAAAGTCCTCGGCGACGCCCATGTGGACCGCGCATCCGCGCAAAGCACGCCTTTCGACGCCCCATTTCAGGAGCTGATCACGGGCGCGGCATGGGGCGGTGTCTGGTCGCGGCCCGAGCTGAGCTTGCGCGAACGCAGCCTGATCACGCTTTCGCTGCTCGCTGGACTCGGCCATTGGGAGGAATTCGCCATGCATGTCCGCGCAACGCGCAATACCGGCGCAACCCCGGAAGATGTGCGCGAAGCGTTGATGCATGTCGCCATATATGCTGGGGTTCCGGCTGCAAACCATGCCATAAAAATCGCCAGGGACGCCTTCGCCGAAATCGGCGTCGAGACCTGAATGCGAGGACCGGGAGGAAACGATGCTCAAACCTGCCGAATTCTTCCAGCGTGATCGCACGCTGCACCCGCCCGCCTTCACGGAGGGCTACAAGACGTCCGTTTCGCGTTCGCCGCGCTATGCGCTTCTGGCGCTTGAAAATACGGCTTCCGAAATCACCGGACCCGTCTTCGGCCAGAGCGATCTCGGCCCGCTCGACAATGATCTGATCCGGAATTACGCTAAGACCGGCGAGCCCGTGGGCGAACGGATCGTCGTGCATGGCCGCGTGCTCGACGAGACCGGACGCCCGGTGCCGAACACGCTCGTCGAGTTCTGGCAGGCCAATGCCGGCGGTCGTTACCGGCACAAGAAGGACACCTATATGGCCCCGATCGACCCGAATTTCGGCGGTTGCGGGCGTACACTGACGGATGAAGAAGGCTTCTACTATTTCCGCACCGTCAAGCCCGGCGCCTATCCATGGCGCAACTGGGTCAATAATTGGCGTCCCGCGCACATCCATTTTTCCGTTTTCGGAACAGGATTTGCCCAGCGCCTGATTACGCAGATGTATTTCGAGGGCGATCCGCTGATCCCGATCTGCCCGATCCTGAACGCCGTGCCCGATGAGGAGGCGATCCGGCAACTGATCGCTCCGCTCGACATGAACGCCTCGATCCCTCTGGACAGTCTCGCCTACAAGTTCGACATCGTGCTGCGCGGACGGCGCTCGACCCTGTTCGAGAACCGGCTGGAGGGGAACTGAGCCATGACGCAGAAGCTGAATTATCTCCGCGAAACGGCGTCCCAGACGGCGGGACCTTATGTCCATATCGGCCTTGCGCCGGGTGCTGCCGGTTTTGAAATCTTCGAGCAGGAACTGGGCCGCGACATTGCCGGACCGAACGCGGCGGGCGAGCGCATCAGCGTCGAAGGCATCGTCCATGATGGCCTCGGCGCTCCGATCAAGGACGTTCTGATCGAGGTCTGGCAGGCGAACAGCGCCGGGATCTATCCGCATCCCGAGGACAGCCGGGCCGCGCAGGTGGAGGACGGCTTTCGCGGCTGGGGCCGGGTGATCTCCGATTTCGAGAGCGGCCTCTATCGCTTCGACACGATCAAACCGGGGGCGGTGCCAGGACACAGTGGCCAGTTGATGGCCCCGCATCTCAATCTCTGGATCGTCTCGCGCGGCATCCATATCGGCCTCAACACGCGCATGTTTTTCGCCGACGAGACCGACGCCAACGCCGCCGACCCGGTGCTGAACCTGATCGAGCAGGCCGAACGCCGCAAGACGCTCATCGCACCCCGCGAGATGCGGGACGGCAAGCCGGTCTACCGTTTCGACATCCGCCTTCAGGGAGACGGCGAAACCGTCTTCCTCGACATTTAGCAAGCACACGCCATGACCAAACCCTGCATCATCACCATCGCGATCACCGGCTCCCTGCCGCAAAAATCCGATAACCCGGCCGTCCCGATAACGGTCAGCGAGCAGATCGAATCGACACAGGCCGCTTTCGAGGCAGGCGCAACGCTTGCCCATTGCCATGTGCGCAATGATGACGGCACGCCGACGTCGGACCCGGAGCGTTTCGGCCGCCTGCTGGAAGGCATCCGCAAACATTGCTCCGGCATGATCGTGCAGCTTTCCACGGGCGGGCGTTCGGGTAGCGGACGGGAGCGCGGCGGCATGCTGCCTTTGAAGCCGGACATGGCCTCGCTGAGCGTGGGCTCGAACAATTTCCCGACGCGCGTTTACGAGAACAGTCCGGAGCTGGTCGACTGGCTGGCGTCGGAAATGCTGAGATATGGCGTCAAGCCCGAGATCGAGGCCTTCGACCTCAGCCATATCTTTCAGGCCGCGAAGATGCTCGGCGATGGCCGGCTGAAAGGGCCCTTGCATGTGCAGTTTGTCATGGGCGTGAAGAACGCCATGCCCGTCGACCGGGAGGTCTTCGATTTCTATATCAGGACGCTTGAGCGTCTTGCGCCTGACGCCACATGGACCGGCGCGGGCGTCGGGCGTGGGCAGATCGAGCTCAACCGCTGGTCGCTTGAGCGCGGCGGGCATTGCCGCACGGGCCTTGAGGACAATGTCCGGCTCGACCGCGACACGCTCGCCCCGTCCAATGTCGCGCTGGTCGAGCGCGTCGTTGCGCTGTGCCCCGAATATGACCGCCGTCCCGCGACTGTCGCGGAGGCGCGGGAGATGCTGTCGCTGCCAGCCGCCTGAGCGGCAGCCTCATATCGAACGAAAACAGGGAGAGAAGAATGCGTAGGTTTGGACTGTTCATGGCGGGAGCAGCGCTGCTGATGTCGGCAAGCGCGGCAAACGCTCAGGATGTCACGTTGACCGTGCATCATTTCCTCGGACCGAAATCGCCGACCCATGCCAAGTTCATCGAACCTTGGGCCAAGCGTGTCGAAGAGCAATCGAAGGGCCGGATCAAGATCGAAATTTTCCCGTCCATGTCGATGGGCGGCAAGCCGCCGGAGCTGTTCCGGCAGGTGCGCGACGGCTTCGCCGACATTGTCTGGACGTTGCCCGGCTACACGCCCGGCGTTTTTCCGCGCTCGGAGGTTTTCGAGCTGCCGACCGTGCATAAGGGCTCCGCGCGGGCGACCAATCTTGCGATCCAGCAGATCTGGCCGATGATCAAGGACGACTTCAACGATGTGCAGCCGATCCTGCTCCACGTCCATGCGGGCAATGCCATGCATCTGCGTGACAAGAAAGTGACCTCGCCCGCCGATGTGAAGGGACTGAAGCTGCGCACCCCCTCGCGCACGGGCGCATGGATGATCGAAAGCTGGGGCGCGGAACCCGTCGGCATGCCGGTGCCGGAGCTGCCGCAGGCACTCTCGAAAGGCGCGGTGGACGGCGCGCTGGTTCCCTTCGAGGTCATGCCGCCGCTGAAGCTGCATGAGTTGACGCAATATTCCGTCGAGGGCGCGGATGGCAGCCGTTTCGGCGCGGCCGTGTTCCTGTTCGCGATGAACAAGGACCGCTACGAGCAGTTGCCCGACGATCTGAAAGCGGTCATCGACGCCAATTCCGGCGCGGCGATTGCGGAAGAGATCGGCAATGTCTGGGACGGCGTGGAAGAGGTCGGCAAGAAGATGCAGGAGGAAAGCGGCGGCGAGATCGTTGCGCTCGACGCCGACGCGAAGGCCGCTTTCGATGAGCTTGGTGCGCAGATTGTCGATCGCTGGATCGAGGAAGCAAATTCGAGCAAGCTCGATGGAAAGGCCATCGTGGAAGCAGCGAAAAAGGCGGTCGCGGAGAATACACAGTAAGCCGCTGACGCAGCCGGATCCCCACTTTGCGCATACGCGCTAACATAATCGATAAGCATTGTAGGATGGGTCGAGCACTCGCGAGACCCATCGCATTGCAGGCGGCGGGTTTCGCTTCGCTCTACCCACCCTACACCAATGCTAACGCGTATGCGCGAAGCGGGAATTCAGGACCGAAGCCGGATGAAAAATGCAATCTCGACAATCGCGGCAGGATGGGCGCTCGCCGGTGGCGTCCTTCTGCTCGTCATCACGCTGGTGACGACCTTCAACGTCGGCGCATTCACGCTTGATCGGATTGGCCGCACCATCGGCGCAGCGCCCGTTGAAGGCTTTGCCGGTTACGAGGATCTGGTGCGGCTCCTGATAAGCTGCGCCGCGCTGATGTTCTTTCCTTACTGCCAGCTAAGGCGCGGCCATGTCGCCGTCGATCTGTTCACCGACCGGTTTCCAGCCGCTCTTCGCGATGCGCTCAACCGGCTCTGGCTTGCCGCCACAGCGTTCCTTGCCCTCTTTCTCGGCTACTGGATGACCATCGGCCTGTTTGAAACCCGTGCCGATGCGACCTCGACAAGCATTCTCGGCTGGGTCGAATGGCCCTTCTACATTCCCGGCATCGTCTCAATGGCGCTATGGGCGGTGATAGCCGCGATGCAGGCTTTCGAGCCGGCCGAAGGAGAGCTTCGTGGAGCGTGAGCTGATCGGGCTCGCGGGCCTCGCCATCTTCTTCGTGCTGCTGGCGCTGCGCGTGCCCGTGGGCCTCGCCATGATCGGCGTCGGCATTGGCGGCAATTACGCACTCAGCATCGCCGCGCCGTTCCTGCGCTTCGAACCTTACATCCTCAGTTTCAAATCGCTGCTCTGGTCGAATGTGGCCAGCTACGATCTCTCGGTCGTGCCGCTTTTCGTGCTGATGGGCTTTCTGGCGAGCGCCGCCAATCTCAGCCGCGACCTGTTTCAGGGCATGAACGCGCTCGTCGGTCAGTTCCGGGGCGGCGTCGCGATTGCGGCAATCGGGGCCTGCGCCGGGTTCGGCGCGGTCTGCGGCTCCTCGCTGGCGACCGCCTCGACGATGGGCCGCGTCGCGCTGCCCGAATTGCGGCGGCTGCATTACAATCCCCGCCTCGCAACGGGTGCGCTCGCGGCAGGCGGCACGCTCGGCATCCTGATCCCGCCATCGATCGCGCTGGTGATCTACGCCATCATCGTGGAAGCCTCGATCATCAAGATGTTTCAGGCCGCCGTCATCCCGGGGCTGCTGGCGGTCGCGTTCTTCATTTTCGTGATCATGTTGCAGGTCCGGCTGAAACCCGATCTCGCGCCGGAAGCGTCGATCATGCAGGCGGAGGAACGCCGGGCAGCTCTGAGGCGCCTCATCCCCGTCCTGCTGATCTTCGGCGGGATCATTCTCGGCCTCGGGCTCGGCCTGTTCACCCCGACGCCGGCGGCCGCCATAGGCGTGATGGCGATCCTCGTCTACGGTCTGCTGCTCCGGCTCAAGGGCAACGGCGAAGGGCTGACCCTGTCGAACATGAAAACCGCGCTGCTCGACACCGCCGTCACCTCCGGCATGATCTATTTCATCCTGTTCGGCGCGGAGGTGATCAAGGGCTTCTTCACGCGCGCCAATCTGCCCACGGCGCTGGCTGAATGGGCCGGGGCGAGCGGCCTGGAACCGTTCACCGTGCTGATCCTGATGCTGGCCGTGCTCATCGTGCTGGGCTGCTTCATGGAAAGCCTCGCCATGATCCTCGTCATCGTGCCGTTCTTCTGGCCGACGCTGGTCGATCTCAATGGCGGCGACTATGTCACGGCGGCGAATGCGGTTTTCGGTATGGGCACGGAGGAGTTGAAGCTCTGGTTCGGCATTCTGGCGCTTGTTGTCGTGGAACTGGGGCTGATCACGCCGCCTGTCGGGCTGAATGTGTTCATCATCAATTCGCTGGCACGGGAAACGCCGATGAGCGAGACTTTTCGAGGCGTGATGCCGTTTTTCGGGATCGAGCTGGTGCGCGTGGCGCTGCTGCTGGCGTTGCCGCCGCTGGCGCTGTTCCTGCCGCGACTGTTGAGCGGTTGATGCGTCTTCCGATCAGAACGGGATTTGTGGGGAGGTCACGGACATGAAAACGCAGGTCGGCATCATCGGGGCGGGGCCGTCGGGGCTGCTGCTGTCGCAATTACTGTATTTGAGCGGCATCGAGAGCGTCATTCTCGAACGCCGCTCGCGGGATTACGTGCTCAGCCGCATTCGCGCGGGCGTGCTCGAACAGGGGCTCACCGACATGCTCCGCGAGGCTGGCGTCGGCGCACGGATGGACCGCGAGGGGGAGATCCACGAAGGCGTGGAGATCGCATTTTCCGGCAAGCGCCATCGTCTCGACCTTGCGGGCCTGACCGGCGGCAAGACCGTGATGGTCTACGGCCAGACCGAAGTCACGCGCGATCTGTTCGACGCGCGGGACAGTGCAGGCGGCACGATTATCCACGAGGCGGAGGACGTCACGCCCCATGGCATCGAGACGGACCGCCCCTGGCTGACATGGACGAAGGACGGCCAGACTCACCGGCTCGATTGCGACTTCATCGCAGGCTGCGATGGATTCCACGGCGTCAGCCGGAGCTGCATTCCGGCCGATGTACTCCGCACCTTCGAGAAGGTCTATCCGTTCGGCTGGCTCGGCGTGCTGTCGCGCACGCCCCCGGTCGCCCATGAGCTGATCTACGTCAACCACGAAAACGGCTTCGCGCTGTGCTCGCTGCGGTCGCGGACGCTCAGCCGCTACTACATTCAGGTGCCCATGACAGACAAGGCCGAAGACTGGTCCGACGAACGTTTCTGGGACGAGTTGAAGCGCCGCCTGCCGGACGATGCCGCCGCGACGCTCGTCACCGGCTCTTCGATCGAGAAGTCCATCGCCCCGTTGCGCAGCTTCGTGGCCGAGCCGATGCGGCATGGGCGGCTGTTCATTGCCGGAGACGCTGGCCATATCGTTCCGCCGACCGGCGCGAAGGGCCTCAATCTCGCCGCCTCCGACATCCATTTCCTGCATGAGGGATTGACCCGCTTCTACAAGGACGGCGACGAGGACGGGCTCGCCAATTATTCAGCCCGGGCGCTGGCGCGCATCTGGAAGGCCGAGCGTTTCTCCTGGCACATGACCGGGCTGCTGCATCTGTTCCCCGAGGAAGGCGGTTTCGGCCGGAAAATGCAGCAGGCGGAGCTGGACTATATCTTCTCGTCAAAAGCGGCCATGACGGCGCTGGCGGAAAATTATGTCGGCCTGCCTTTCGAGTAGCGGCCCGCGTCATGTTACGCTTTGACAGCACGGTCTCATCCGCTATCAAGACGTCATGAACGATATCGCTGACAATAAACGCATCGCGTTTGTGACGGGCGCATCGCGCGGCATCGGACGCGCCGCGGCCATCGCGCTGGGCAAGGCCGGATGCCACGTCATCCTTTCCGCGCGTACGAGCGGCGGGCTGGAAGAGGCCGACGACGAGATCAAGGCGGCGGGCGGCACTTCCTCGATCCTGAAGCTTAACCTTGCCCACGGCCCGAAAATCGACGCGCTCGGCCCAACGCTTTTCCAGCGCTGGCAGCGCCTGGACGTGCTCGTCGCGGCTGGCGGCATTCTCGGACGGCTCTCCCCGCTCGGCCATGTGCCGGACGATCAGTGGGAGCAGGTGATGAACATCAACCTGACGGCCAACTGGCGGCTGATCCGCTCGCTCGATCCGCTGCTCCGTCGCTCGGAAAGCGGTCGCGCCCTGTTCCTGACGTCGCGCGCCGCACGCAAGATCCGCGCCTATTGGGGGCCTTACACCGTCTCCAAGGCCGGGCTCGAAGCGCTCGTCAAGAGCTACGCAGCCGAAGTGGAATCGACGCCGGTGAGGGTCAACCTGCTCGACCCCGGCGCGACGCGCACGAAAATGCGCGCGCAGGCCTATCCCGGCGAGGACGCGAATACGGTCAAGCCGCCGGAGGATCTCGCCGATCTGATCCTGCAACTGACATCGCCCGACTGCACGAAACATGGCGAGATCGTCATCGCGGAAGGCTGACCGCGCCAATAGCGAACGCGATCCTGAAGCGCCAACGGCATTTTCTATTGGAGCTGCTTCCCGCGCCCGCTATTGCTGATGAATCGGAGCTGGCAGGGCGGGGACGCGATGTTCTTTCAGAACGCCTATATCGGGCGAAATGGCTGGTGGCGGTGGCTGATCACCATCGCGGCGGTGATCCTCGTCATTTTCCTCGCTCAGGCTCCGCTGCTCGGCTTCATGACCGCAGAAGCGCACCGGCTTGGCCTCACGCCCGAAGCATTCTTCGCGCGGCTGCCGGAGGGCGTGGACCGCAACCTGTTTCTTGCGCTTTTCCTCCTCCCCTTCGCCGCTGCATTTCTGATGCTCTGGCTGTGCATCAGGGTGCTGCACAGGAAATCCCTGCGCCTCGTGATGACGGGCCGGGCGCGCTTCGACTGGAGGCGCGCGGCAACCGGCTTCGTCTTCTGGTTCGCGGTTCTGAGCGTCACGATCTTCGCGGTCCTGCCTGCGGAAAGCTATGTCTACCAGTTCGATCCGGCAAAGTTCTGGCCATTGCTTCTCGTTGCCCTGCTGATGTTCCCGATCCAGACCACGCTGGAAGAGGTCTTCTTTCGCGGCTATCTCATGCAGGGCATCTTTCTTATCGCGCGCAACAAGATCGTCCCGCTCATCGTCGTCACGCTGGCTTTTCTCTTCGTACATTACTGGAATCCCGAATTCTCCAGGGAGGACGGGGCCGGAATTATCGAATATTTTCTGATGAGCGCCTTTCTCGGCGTGATCACCGTGCTAGATGACGGGCTGGAACTCCCCTGCGGCATCCACGCGGCGAACAACATTTTTCTAGCCGTGATCCTGAGCACGAGCGATGGCTCGCTGCAGACCAACGCAATTTTCGAGACCAGCCTCGAAGCCTTCGGCGACAATGTGCTGATCCTCGCGGTCGCACCTTATGTTGGGGGCTTCGTGCTTCTGTTCGCAATGTACCGCTGGCGCTTGTCGACTCTTTTCAAGCGTGTGCCGCCGCCTGCAGCGGTCGCGGAGCAATGAGGCGGAGCCGCGCCCCCAACAATCAGGGAACGCGGCTCCTGTTTTCAGCTATTGCCAGCAATCCAGCCGGTCAAGATCGCTGCAAAGCCGCCGCAATGCCTGCGGCGTCGCTTCCAGCATCGGGGCAAATTGGGGCTTTGCCTCGCAATAGGACCGCCAGATCCGGCTCCAGCGGGATTGCTGAACCGGGATCTGCGCGAGCGTCACCTTGCCGATGAGCGGGAAGCGCCCCTGCTTTGCCAGCCACGACATTGCAGCGCGTGCGACCGGCTCAGGCGCGGGCGTATTGGCCGGCCCTTCGAGCTGGGCAATACGCGCCGCGCCGGGACGCGCCAGATCCGCAACGACCTCCAGCGTCGCCACACTCTTGCAGCCGCGCTGAATCGCGTAGATCAGGCAATGTCCCTCGGCGACCCGTTTCGCATAAGCGCCGACGCAGTTGGACATGCGCTCCCCTTCCGTCCGCAACTCCGCCGCCGTGCGCAGCGGCACGATGCGAAAACCGCAGCTTTTCCGGACCTTGAACCAGTTGCCACCGGCGCCGCCATCCTCGAAGCAATAGTCGAGAATGATCCGCTCGATCCAGATGCGCGTTTCGCCGGCGACCTTGCGGAAGCTCATCGTCTTCTGCCACGGCTTGGCGATCAGCCGGTGAGCGGCCTCGTCCCGCCGTTGCGAAAACCAGATGAAAGCCGCTATGGGCAGCAACGGAGCATCGCCCGCCGCGCCCCAGCCGCCGAGCTGCTGTCCGGCAAGCCACAGGGCCATCTCCTCGCCGCACGCTTCCGCTCCGAAGGAGACCGCCGCCAGCCAGCCGGGACCGGCTTCATCGGCGCGCGGGATCAGATTAACCACGCGGCGGTTGAAGCCGGCATTGTCCGGCAGGGCGCCAAAAGGCGCGCCGAGCGCTTCGGGCGGAACCTGCCGCGTCCACAAAGGCAGCTCCAAAGCCGCCGCCACTTCGGCCAGCGGCTTGCCCTCCTTCACCAGAGCCAACCCGCGCGCACGCACATCCGGCGAGCGGTTGCCAGCCGCAAGCACGAAGACCGCAGCGGGGAAGCTGTAAGCCAGATCCTTGAGCTGTTTCGAGCCCTTGACGAGCTTGCGCAGACGCCGCTGATAGCTCCTCGGGAAGCGGCGGATGCGAAGCTCCAAGGGCTCGCAGGCGTGCGTCATCGCTGCCTGCCGCGAGGGACAAGTCATCTCATCACCTGAAAATCAGGAGTTCACGGGACGTGCGGACGATGATCGGCATTGCAGCACCGGGATAGATGCGGCTACGCGCGGCGAAAGGTCGCCGATCATCTGCAAACGAATGAAATCTGGAAAGATGCCTGAGCAAAGAGCATGCCGGCACACACGGCATGCGAATGAGGAGATCAGGCTCCGGAGACGGGCCTCACGCAAACGCCATGAGCCATCGGCCGGACAGTCCAGCGGATTTTTCTGTGACTCGGTTGCATCTGCGTCCTTCTCATATCTCGATGATGGCGCTGT
>JBHJOB010000118.1:0-9768 GCA_050330195.1 Rhodomicrobiaceae bacterium
ATCTCCTGCGACGCGAGCCTTCCACCTTGTCTCTCAAGCGCAAGCGCCTCAAAGCCGCTATCAGCTCCGATTTCCGTACCGCAATCCTCGCAGGTTAACGATTCATGATTTCACCCTGATAATAGAGGCGGAGCGGCTTGACGAATGGACGCTCGGCTGGATGATGATGCACTTCATTGTCGAGACGATTCTCGCCGCCGATCTCATGGGCGTCGATTCGTTCGATCAACCTGCCGTTGAGCTGGGCAAGCGCCTGACCAGGGATTATCTGGCGCGCATGGTCCGCTGATTGCGCACCGGGGCTGGCGCGGCGATCGCTCGACACTCGCTTGCATCTGGATAGGGGGTAGCCGTGCCGATCCGCCAGCTTCCGCCGGAGCTCATCAACCGCATTGCGGCGGGCGAGGTCATCGAACGTCCCGCCAGCGTCGTCAAGGAGCTGGTGGAAAACGCCATCGACGCAGGCGCGCGCTCCGTTGAAATCGTGACCGGCAATGGCGGGCTGGGGCTGATCCGCGTCACCGACGATGGTTGCGGCATGGACGCGGACGATCTTGCGCTTTGCGTCGAGCGTCACGCCACCTCGAAACTCGCGGGCGAGGATCTCTTGCGCATCGCGACGCTCGGCTTTCGCGGCGAGGCGCTGCCGTCCATTGGCTCGGTCGCCCGGCTGCGGATCGCCTCCAAGCCGCGCGGCGGCAGCGCGCAGGAAATCGAGGTCGATGCGGGGCGGAAGGATGGCCCGCGTCCGGTGGCGCTGAATGGCGGCACGCGGGTCGAAGTTCACGACCTGTTCTACGCAACGCCCGCGCGCCTGAAATTCATGAAATCCGAGCCGGCCGAGAACGCCGCCATCGGCCAACTCGTGAAGCGCTTCGTGCTCGCCTTTCCCTCCATCAGTTTCTCCACGGCGTCCGGAGATCGCGCGGGCCTCACCTTTCCCGCCGTGATGGAGGGCGACGAGGAAGCGCTGCGGCTGCGGCTTGCAAAGGTGATGGGCAAGGATTTCGCCGCCGACGCCGTCCCGGTCGCCGGCGAGCGCGAAGGCGTCCAGGTCACGGGCTTTGCCGGGCTGCCGACGCTCAACCGCCCGACCCAGCAGATGCAATATCTGTTCATCAATGGCCGTCCGGTGAAGGACCGCCTGCTGCTTGCCGCGATCCGCGCCGCCTATGGCGATCTGACGCCGCGCGGACGGCATCCGATGGCCGTGCTGTTCGTGGCGCTCTCGCCCGAAGAGGTCGATGTCAACGTTCATCCGGCAAAATCGGAGGTCCGCTTTCGCGACAGCGGACTGGCGCGGGGACTGGTGGTAAGCGCGATCCGGCGGGCGCTGGAGGATGCGGGTGTCCGGACAAGCGCGGCGCTATCGGGGGCGGCGATGGCGTTCGGGGGCGGTATGAACGAATCGGCGAGCTCGGCCGAAGGTTTCGCGGGAACTGCGGTGGGCGGCCACAACAATCGCTCATGGTCGCCTTCGGCCAATTATCGGGCAAGCGCCGCCCGGCCCGGGGCCTTTGCCGCGCGCGGGTTTGCCGAAGACTGGCAGATGCCTCTGGGCGGCGTCGATGGGGTCAGCGCGAACGCCTCCGCCGCCAGCGCCCCCGCGGCCGCCGAGCTTTTGCGCCAGCCGCTCGGAGCCGCCCGCGCCCAGCTACACGAGACCTATATCGTCGCCGAGACGGAAAACTCGGTCGTGATCGTCGATCAGCACGCCGCTCATGAACGGCTCGTCTATGAGAAGCTGAAACAGGCGATCGGGAATGGCGGTGTGGAAGGCCAGCTCCTGCTGATCCCGGAAGTGGTGGAACTCGACACCGATGCGGCCGGCCTGCTGGCCTCGCACGCCGGGGATCTCACGCGTCTTGGCCTTGTTCTCGAAGCCTTTGGCGAAGGCGCGATCCTTGTGCGCGAAGTCCCTGCCCTGCTTGCCAAGGCCGACATCAAGGCGCTGATTCGCGATCTTGCGGAGGAAGTCGAAATGCTGGGCACGGCGAGCGCTCTGGAGGACCGGCTGCACGAGATCTGCGCCCGGATCGCCTGTCATGGCAGCGTACGCGCCGGGCGTCTGCTGAAGGCGGACGAGATGAACGCGCTGCTGCGCGAGATGGAAGCGACGCCCGCCAGCGGCCAGTGCAATCACGGCCGTCCGACATTCGTGGAATTGAAGCTGGCCGACATCGAGCGGTTGTTTTCACGACGGTAGAGTATCCGATAAATGGATGCCATCCCCGCCTTAGCGGGGACAGGTTTTGCGGGAAAATCGAGCTGGAAACAAACGATGCAGATCAGGACCGTTTCGCTGAGAAATGATCCTGATCTGAAGCGGCCAGCGCTCACACCGTTGCAGGAAGCGCAGCAATCAGGTCCGTGTGGCG
The DNA here is from genome assembly GCA_050330195.1 of Rhodomicrobiaceae bacterium. GTDB lineage: Bacteria > Pseudomonadota > Alphaproteobacteria > Rhizobiales > Rhodomicrobiaceae > JAHQVI01. Next base: position 2,379 of record JBHJOB010000118.1, read on the forward strand.
GAAATCCTCGCCCTTGAACAGCAGAGCCGCCTGGCGCTTTTTCGCCAGCGCATAGGAAGCGCAGTCGCCGAAGTTCAGCGCCGCCCGATGCCGCCCCTTGCCATAGCGCATGAAACCGTCCCGCGCGAGTTGCGCCTGCTCGGCGTCGAACGGCACGGTTTCGATGCCCGCCTCGATGAGAAATTCGTCCAGCGGTTCGAACACGCTGCTGTCGAAAGCCCCGCCGCTCATCACCATCGAGGTCTCCAGCACGCTGAGAGCCGACATCGCGCGCGCCTCCGCCGCAACGATCGCCTTCAGGAAAGCGTCCGCCTCCGGCTCGAGCCGGAAGATGGCGATCAGCGCCGATGTGTCGATGATGATCACGGAGGGCACAGGCGCTATTTCGGCAGACCGTCATCGCCATAGAGATCGGCATCGGTCAGCCAGTCTTCACCAGAGCGCTGTGTCGCCGCACGTTCGGCAATCGCCCGAAGACGCCCGAAGAGAGCCTCGCCGCCGCCGGGCGCGGCTTTGAGGCTTACGCCCTGATGAATGAATTCCACGCCAGCCTCCTGCAATGTTTTCACGACCGTCGCAACCGTTGCCGGAGCCACCAGCCCGGCCCCTTGCGCCGCTTCAAGACGCCGGATCGTGCTGACGGAAACGCCGGAACGGCGCGCCAGATCTTCCTGCTCCATGCGCAGGAGCGCACGGGCCGCCTTGATTTGTTCAGCACTAGTCATGATACATAGCTATCATGTAAGGTTACTATATGTCAAATACGCAGAACTACGTCTTCGGCAGGCTCAGGCGGATATGCAGTTCCTGCAACTGGCGGGCCGACACCTCCGACGGTGCGCCCATCAGCAGATCCTCGGCGCGCTGGTTCATCGGGAACAAAGTGATCTCGCGCAAATTCTCCGCGCCGCAAAGCAGCATCACCATGCGGTCGATGCCTGCCGCCATGCCGCCATGCGGCGGTGCGCCGAATTTGAGCGCGCGGATCATGCCGCCGAATCGCGCATCGACGACCTCGGGCCCATAGCCGACGATGCCGAACGCCTTGTACATCAACTCCGGCAGGTGGTTGCGGATCGCGCCGGATGCGATTTCATAGCCGTTGCAGACGAGGTCGTACTGATAGGCCTTCAGCGCCAGCAGGTCTTCGTCCGACTTCGCCGCTTCCATTGCGTCCAGACCGCCCTGCGGCATGGAGAAGGGGTTGTGGGAAAAGTCGATCTTCTTTTCGTTCTCGTCCCATTCGTAGAACGGGAAATCGACGATCCAGGCGAGTTCGAAACGGTCCTCGTCAACCAGCTTCAGCTCCGCCCCGACCCGGTCGCGCGCTTCTCCTGCAAATCTGGCTACCTTGGCTGGAACACCTGCCACGAAGAAAATGGCATCTCCAGCTTCCAAACCATTCGGTCGGATATCCAGGTATCTTTGGGCTAGAGAGGAAGGTAAGCCCTGTGCCAAACGTACTTTTCTGGACGGATTTATCTGATCATGAGCCTGGTCTTCCAACCCTTGGCTCGCTAAGTCTTGAACAAATTGTCTTAAGCTTCCGGTTAGTTCAGAACCTAGACTTTTGGCAATAGGACCGGCACCATTATCCTCACCTTCGCGCCAAAAAATGTAACCGAGTCCAGGTTGACCTTGTGCTTGAGCCCATGAGTTCATGCGATCACAGAACGCCCTACTCCCACCTCCCGGTGCAGGGATTGCCCAAACTTCTACGTTGGGATCTTTTGCAATCATACTTGCAAAAATCTTGAAATCTGAATCTCGAAATACATCAGTTACATTCGCCACGAAAAGAGGATTCCTCAGATCGGGTTTATCTGATCCATAAGCTCGCATAGCTGCGCTATAAGGAATCAGCGGCAGCTTTTCCGTCACCTTCTTGCCGTCCGCGAATTCGACGAACAGCTCGCGCATGACCGGCTCCATCGCCGCGAACACGTCGGCCTGCTCCACGAAGCTCATCTCGACATCGAGCTGATAGAACTCGCCCGGCAAACGGTCGGCGCGCGGGTCCTCGTCGCGAAAGCACGGCGCGATCTGGAAATAGCGGTCGAAGCCGGCCATCATGATGAGCTGCTTGAACTGCTGAGGGGCCTGCGGCAAGGCGTAGAACTTGCCCGGATGGATGCGCGAGGGTACGAGGAAATCGCGCGCGCCTTCCGGCGAGGAGGCCGTCAGGATCGGCGTCTGGAACTCGAAGAAGCCCGCATCCACCATGCGGCGACGGATCGAGGCGATGATCGCGGCGCGCTTCATGATGTTTCGGTGGATCGTCTCGCGGCGCAGATCGAGGAAGCGGTATTTCAGCCGCGTATCCTCCGGGTAGTCCGGCTCGCCGAAGACCGGCAGCGGCAGTTCCTCGGCTTCGGACAGCACCTCGATTTCCGAGATGCGCAGCTCGACATCGCCCGTCGGCATGTTGGGATTGACCGTGTCCGCCGTGCGCGCATCGACCGTTCCGTCAACGCGGATGACCCATTCGGCACGGCACCGCTCGGCTGCCGCGAAAGCGGGACTGTCCGGCTCGACGACGCATTGCGTCATGCCGTAATGGTCGCGCAGGTCGATGAAGAGCAGCCCGCCATGATCGCGGACGCGGTGAACCCAGCCGGACAGGCGCGCAGTCCCGCCGACATCGCCTCCGCGCAGCGCGCCGCATGTATGGCTGCGATAGGCGTGCGGCGAGGCCGAAGTCTTTTCCGCGCCGCGATTCGTCTTTTTAGACGCTTTTCTGGCCACCGTCTTTTCCATTCCCGAAACTTTCCAAAATCCATCGCCGCGATCTGGGGGCGTGCACCGGGCGCCGGCCGCGCGCGGCAAGCCTTTCAAGGCAAACTTTCAAACGGCGAAAAGCGCATGAGCCCGCCCGCTTGTCAACCCGCCCCGCTGTTGACGCACCAACGCATTCACAGCGTTCCCGTCCCGGCACATTGCGGACGCGTCTGGCGCCGATTTTCCCGAGCCAGCGCTACTTGCGTCCCGGACCATGTTCTTCAAGGGGACAAGCGCTTCAAGCTGTTATATAGAAAAGTGGATGAATGCGATTCCCATGATAGAAACAAGTCAGGCTCTTGCCGATTTTTGCCAGGAGCTGGCCAAATCCGACTTTGTCGCTGTCGATACCGAATTCATGCGGCAATCCACCTATTGGCCGCAGCTTTGCCTGATCCAGGTCGCCGCGCCGGGGGTGGAGGCTGTCATCGATCCGATGATCAAGGGGCTCGATCTGGCCCCTTTTTTCGAGCTGATGGCGAACCGGGATGTGGTCAAGGTCTTCCACGCCGCGAGACAGGATGTGGAAATCATCTACAATCTCAGCGACACCATCCCCTTGCCCATTTTCGATACGCAGATCGCCGCCATGGTCTGCGGTTTCGGCGAGGCGGTCAGCTACAGCGCGCTCGTCAAGCGGCTGATGCGCAAGAATCTCGACAAGAGTTCGCGATTCACCGACTGGGCGCGCCGTCCATTGTCGGAGAAGCAGCTCAGCTATGCGCTTGGCGATGTCACCTATCTGCGCGGCATTTACGAAAAGCTGAAAAACCGGCTGGACACGACCGGACGCGCCTCCTGGGTCAACGAGGAGATGGCCGAACTGGTCAATCCGGACAATTACCGCACCGAGCCGCATGAATCCTGGAAGCGCCTGAAGAACCGCGCCCGCAATCTGACAGAGCTGGCGATCATGATCGAGGTGGCCGCATGGCGCGAGCGCGAGGCGCAGGGGCAGGACGTGCCGCGCAGCCGGATCGTCAAGGACGACACGATCTACGATATCATCATCCAGGCCCCGAAAACCGTGGAAGAGTTGTCGCGCCTGCGCAGCATCCATGACGGCTTCGCACGCTCGGCAAGAGCGCGCGGGCTTGTCGAGGCGGTGAACCGGGCGTTGGCCCGGCCGCATGAAGATCTGCCGCCGCTCCCCGTCAACGAGCCGCTGCCGCCATCCGCCATCGCCGTCGCCGACCTGCTGCGCGTGCTGCTCAAGGCGGTGGTGGCGAAATATGATGTCGCCGCCAAGCTGATCGCGACAACCGACGATCTCGACAAGATCGCGCTGAATGAAGATGCCGATGTGCCCGCCCTGCATGGCTGGCGGCGGGAACTTTTCGGCGAGGACGCGCTGGCCATCAAGACGGGCCGACTGTCACTGGCGGTGGTCGATGGCCAGATTACGGCGATCCCTGTTCGCCCGTCCGAGGCCGATGCTCCTGAACCAGCCGAAAGCGCCGCCTCGCAGGATGCGTGAGGCGTCGGCAAGCCTGCCGGCGCGCAGAGGCAAATCAGCCACTCAGGCCTGCCTCTCTTACGCCGAGCTTCACGCCTATCTTTGACGCCCGGCGAAAGCTCTGCTAGCTGGTCTTGAGGGACATCACATCGGGCACGGGGTTCATGCCAACAGCTGTATTTGTCGTGGCGCTGCGTTTCGTCCCGATCCTGATCGTTTTGCTGGCCACCGGATGCGCCAGCCTGCCCCGCGTTCCCTTTACCGCCAACCAGCAGGCGGCGGCGCAGATTCCCGGCATTCCCGGCGCGCGCTACTGGGCCGACGCCTCGGTTGAGGAATTCGCACCGGTCATTCACATGCACAAGATGCGCGCGGTGGCCGACAAGGTCGGCTCGATGGACTTCCTTGCCATCTCCGGCGGCGCATCCGACGGCGCTTTCGGCGCTGGCGTTCTGACAGGCCTGACCGCACGCGGCGAACGTCCACAATTCGTTTTCGTCAGCGGCGTCAGCGCCGGCGCTCTTATCGCCCCGCTGGCCTTTCTCGGTCCCGCCCATGATGACGAGTTGAAACGCGCCTGGACCTCGGGCATCGCGGCGAAAGTTGGCGAAGGCGGCATCTTCTCGCTGCTGTTTTCCCAGGAGTCCCGCCGCACGGCGCTCTATGAGCTGGTTTCGAGTTTCATCGACGAGGCGATGCTGCGCGAGATCGCGTCCGAACACAGACGCGGGCGGCGGCTTGCCGTCATAACCACGAATATCGACGCGCAGCGCCCCGTTCTCTGGGATCTTGGAGCCATTGCGGCAAGCGGTCACCCGGACGCGCTGCAACTGTTCCGCAACATATTGACTGCGTCTTCCAGCATACCGGGAGCCTTCGCGCCGACGCAGATCGAGGTCGAGGCAGACGGGCGGCGCTTTACCGAGCTTCATGTCGATGGCGGCGCGACCATGCAGGTGTTTACCATTCCGGAGTCCATCCTGCTTCAGGATCTGCCGGAAAAGGCGAAGGCCAAAGGCATTCCAGCACGGTTCTTCATCATCATCAACAATAGGCTTCAGCCGGAATTTGAAGTGGTGGAAGGCTCGGCCGTTCCATTGCTCTCGCGGTCGCTTTCCAGCCTGATCAAGACCCATTCCCGGCTGACGCTGATCGCGACGCTGGGATATACCCAGACGCGCCGCATCGGCTTCAACCTGACCTATATCGACGATGAGTTCCCCTCCGAACCAAAGCCAAGCTTTGAGACGGACTACATGCGGGCCGTCTACAATTACGGTTATGATAGAGCCGTGAACGGGCGCCTCTGGCGGCAGGATATTCCGTTTCGCGGGGTAACGCCGCGCCCTGCGGCAGCATTGCAATAGCACTTGGATCTGAAAGCATTTTTGCGAAATTGTCATTTTGCGGCGCACAATTCCGGCCAAGTCTGCTGCTAGACGTACTTGCGGAAATGGGGTGCGCCATGAATCCGGCAGACGCTCCTGAAAATTCGGTAAGGTGTTGACGTGACTTACAAAGATCGGCTTTTCTGGCTGCCCGTCGCGGCATTGCCTTGCGCACTTCTCATGGCTTCATCCGGCGCGGCGCTGGCTGCCGATCCATCCGGATGCACAACCCTCGCGGACACGCGCGTCACGCTTCAGCAGGGAACAGGAGCGGCGCATCAGACAGGCGCCGTTCCCTTGCGCGCGGGCGAGACCATCCGGTTCCGCATGTCGGGCACGGGCGAAACGGCAAGCGGCGCCGTATCCATCATCGAAAACGGCGAAACCGGCGATTTGCTGATTGCGGGAAGCGCGCCGCAGGAAGGGCGTTTCGCCGTGCCCTATGACGGGCTCTACGGGTTCGAATTCCGGGCGGACGGTTCGGCTCCCGTTGCCTTCGAGATCATCTGCCAGGACACTGCTGCAGCGCTTGCTCCGTCAGCGCAACCGGAGGCTTTCGTCAGCCGGCGCGCGGCACGGATCCTTGCCGACGATAACAGCAATACCAGCCTGCGACGGCGTCGCGACAAACCATCCAGCCTCGACAAGGCCATCAAGCGATCCACCGTACTCGATGAAAACGGGCAACCGGCGGAGGTCAGCGTCCTGACGACGCTTCAGGGGCTGGCCGCCGCGGAAGGTCAGACCTTTGCCGACAAGAAACTCGATCTCTGGGTGCAGGGGGCGGTTTCCCAGGGCGAGCGGCGGCTTCAGGATGAAGAGCTGCGCTATGACGCCAAGGCCCTTGCCGGCAGGCTGCAGGTCGGCACGGACTATCTGATAAAGCCCGGGCTGATGATCGGCGCGCTTGTGCAACTCGATCAGTACCGGGAAAGCTACGCTGCGCTGGGCGCGGCGACGAACAGCCAGGGTGTCCTGTTCGGCCCCTATGCGAGCGTCGATCTCGGCTCGGGATTGCTGTTCGACGCCCGCGCCGCATGGGGAGACTCGCAAAATGAGACCGCCCTGCCCGACGGTACCCGGCTGAGCTTTGCAACCGAACGCCAACTCCTGCGCGGCGAAATCTCGGGCAATCGCAATCTGCTCGGCATGCAGCTTACACCGAGCGTGGCGCTGTCTGTCGTCGAGGACCGCATCGGGTCCGGACGCGACGCTTTCGGCACGGACCAGACCGCAAATGGCGCGCTGTTCGGACGGCTCGGTCTTGGCTCGACGCTCTCCTATCGCGTTGGGTTGGACGATGGCGGCTATGTGCAACCGACCGCAGGGCTCAGCACCGCATGGAGCCTCGACAGTCTGGACTCCTTTTCCTTTGAAGGCGCGAATTTCGTCAATCAATCCGGCGCAAGAGCCGAGGCGGGTCTCGCGCTCGGCACGAGCAATGGCGTCAGCTTCAATGCGCTGGGCGCGATCGAGGGGATTGGCGAGAACGATTATTCCGCCTGGAGCGGACGGCTTTCGGTAACGGCGCCGCTGAATTAGGCCCCACGCGCGTTCAAGTGAACGGGGGACGTTGCGTTAACCATTTGAAATAGATCAATTTATCTCAATTCCCGCGAATGCGGGGATTTGAAACAATCGCTGTAACGAGATCCCCTCCTTCTCGCAGGGCTGTCCGGGGAATGAGTCAGTGTGTGGCGGCGCATGCCCGGCAATTCCGGCGCGAACCGGTTATTTTCTGATTGTGAGACTCAGAAAATGGAGCCGG
>JBHJOB010000119.1:0-6236 GCA_050330195.1 Rhodomicrobiaceae bacterium
CGCCCTGGTGGGATCGGATGACGCTGATGTTCCAGCGCGAAGTCGCCGAGCGGATCGTCGCCAGGAGAGGCGAAAAACCCTATGGCCGCCTCGCCATCATCTCGCAATGGCGCTGTGAGGCGCGCATTCTTTTCAATCTTCCCGCCCGCGCTTTCACACCGCCGCCCAAGGTTGAGTCCTCGGTCGTCGAATTCAGGCCAAGGCCGTCGCCGCCGGACGCGGGAAGCGCGCAGATGCTGGAGAAGGTGACAGCCGCCGCCTTTGGTCAACGGCGGAAAATGCTGCGAGCGAGCCTGAAATCCCTCCCCGGCGCGCTTGCTGCGGTTGACCAACTGGGCATCGAGCCGACAATACGCGCCGAACAGCTGAGCGTGGAGGAATTTTGCAGGCTGTCCGCGAAACTTTACGCAATCCAGAAAGCAGAAGAGTGAGCGAAACGACCGGAAAGATTGCAATTTACGTCGATGCCGACGCCTGCCCCGTCAAGGCGGAAGTCTATCGCGTCGCCGAGCGCCATGGGCTCAAGGTTCATGTGGTAAGCAACAGCCCCATCGCGGTGCCGCGCGACCCGATGATCGAGAGGGTCGTCGTCTCCAGCGGTCCCGACGTGGCCGATGACTGGATCGCCGAACGCGCGCAAGCCGGTAGCATCGTCATAACGGCCGACATTCCGCTCGCTCATCGCTGCGTGAAGGCGGGTGCGGATGTCATCGCGCCGAACGGAAAGATCATGGAGGAAGCCTCCATCGGCATGGCGCTGGCGACGCGCAATCTCATGGAGGATCTGCGGTCGGCCGGACAGATAACCGGCGGGCCGAAGCCCTTCGAACGCAAGGACAGATCGAATTTTCTCTCCGCGCTCGATCTCGTGGTCACGCGCCTGAAACGGAACGGCTTCAGCGCCTGATTGGCTCCGCTTGCTTTGCCCGCTGCCGTTCTACTCGATCGGCTTGGCGCGCTCGCGTTTCAATCGGGAGCGCTGGGTCTTGGCCTCAAGCCTGCGCCGCCTGCTCGCAAGGGTCGGCCGCGTCGGGCGGCGGGGTTTGGGGGGAATGGCGGCGCGCCGGATCAGGTCCGCAAGCCGTTCGCGGGCTTCGGCGCGGTTCCTCTCCTGCGTGCGGTGGGTTCGCACGGTCAGCACCAGCACGCCGTCCTTCGTCAAGCGGCTGCCGCTCAAGGCAATCGCCCGTTGCCGCACATCTTCCGGAAGCGAAGGCGAACTTGCCAGATCGAAACGAAGCTGCACCGCTGTCGCCACCTTGTTGACATTCTGGCCGCCCGGTCCGGAAGCCTGGATGAAGCTTTCCTCCAGTTCGTCCTCGTCGATGCTGATCTGCGGTGTAATATGAAGCGTTGTCATCTGAGCGGGACTGTTCCTGTTTCATCCATGATAACCGATATGGCGACACCAACCGGGGTTTTTCATCCCGAGAAGCTGCATGCATGCATGAACGGCATCAATGTCGACAAGGAGCCGGTTGAGGCCTTGGCGAAGCTCCTATAGTGATAACAGAGAAAGCGATGCGATCCGGTTCCGGTCCGCAATCGGCACATGAGAGGGAAGTTCAAGGAGGATGGGATGTTGAAACGAAACCTGAAACTGGCCGTAAGCGGCCTGATGGCGCTCGGCGCTGCGTCCCTGAGCCTCGGCCCGGCACAGGCGGAAACCCGCGTCACTTACAAATCGGCCAAGACCGGCTCGTCTTACTACCAGATGGGCGTGCAGATTGCCGAAGCGATGAAAGCCGGATCGAATGGCGAGGTCATCGTCACGGTGGAGGAAAGCCAAGGCTCAGTCCAGAACGTTATGGAAGTCAAAGCGCGCGGCGCGGATTACGTGTTTACAACGCCGCCATCTCTGGTCTCGCTCGCGCAGGGCGGCAAGGCCATGTTCGAGGGCAAGGACGACCCGAAATTCGACGAGATCCGCGCTCTCTTTCCCCTGCCCTCGCTGACGATGCATTTCGTGATGTCGGAGAAAAGCGGAGCCAGGACGCTGGCGGATCTGGAGGGCAAGACGATCCTGCTCGGCAAAGGATCGTTCGGGGCCACGGAAGGCGAGAAATACGTCACGCTTTTCGGCCTTGAAGGCAAGGTGACGATTGCCGATGCCGAGCTTTCCAACGCTGTGGCGGCGCTGAAGAACGGCCAGATCGACGGCTTCGTGACCGCAGGCTCCTATCCGGCGCCGAATGTGATCGAGGCGGCGGCCGGCACGGGCGTGACCGTTCTCTCGCTCAGCGACGACCAGATCGGCCAGACCAAACGGACCAAACTGGTCATTCCGGCCGGCACCTATCCGGGACAGGACACGGACATCACCACGACGTCGCTTCCTGTCGTTGCCTACACGACGACAGCCATGACGGAGGATGTCGCCTACCAACTGACGAAAACCTTCTGGGACCAGAAGGCGAAAATGGGTCAGGATGCGGCCTGGTGGAAAGGCGTCGACAAAGAGCTTTTGTCGAATATCGAAGGCAAGATGCATACCGGCGCGCTGAAATATTATCAGGAAGCCGGCTTCCCGCTCGCCGACGCGCATAAATAGGCCGCGTACACAACGCACTGCGCCCCGGATGCATTTCTCCCGCGTCCGGGGCTTTCGCCGGGACACGAATGCCGATCAATTCACGCCATGTCTGGGCGCTGCTTGCAGCCTGCCTTGTCGCCTTCCATCTTGGTCTGATCTTTTCCGGGCTCATCCCGAACCTGATCAGCCGGCCGCTGCATATGGCTTTTGCAGCACCTTTCGTGCTGATGCTAGGCGCACGGTCGAAATCCGGCTGGCTGAGCGGCATCGCCTTGACCATCCTTGCCGTTCTTGCCTGCTCGTGGATTGCGGTGAACCATCAGCAGCTCGCCGATCAATATGGGTTCATCGAGAATGGCTTTCAGATCGCGCTGGGATTCACGCTTCTGGCAATCGTGCTGGAAATGGCCCGGCGCTCCATTGGCTGGCCGCTTCCGCTGGTTGCATTCGTCGCCCTGCTCTACGGCTTTCTCGGCCAGCACATCCCCGGCGAATTCGGCCATTCGGGAATACCGCTGAACAGCTTCCTCGGCGCGCTGACCATCGCGGAGGGGGGCTTGTGGGGCAGCCTGACCGGCGTCTCTGTAAGCATCGTGGCGATCTTCGTGATCTTCGGGGCGATCCTGAATGCGGGCGAGGCCGGACAGGGCTTCATGAATATCGCGGCGGCGGCGGCCGGACGGCTGAAGGGCGGCGCGGCGAAGGTTTCGGTGCTGTCATCGGCGTTGTTCGGCTCGATCTCCGGTTCGGCATCGGCCAATGTCGCCTCGACCGGCGCGATCACGCTCCCGGCCATGACGAGGCTAGGCTACCCGAAACGGCTTTCCGCCGCCGTGGAAGCGGTCGCGTCCTCGGGCGGGCAGATCATGCCGCCCCTGATGGGTGCGGGCGCATTCGTCATGGTCGAACTGACGGGCGTTCCTTACACCGCGATCATGGCTGCGGCGCTTCCCCCTGCCCTGCTCTATTTCTTCGCCGTCTGGATCGGCATCAACGCCTTTGCGCGCCGCTACGATCTCAAGCCGATTCCAGCGGACGAAAAACCGGCGGCCGCGACCGTCGCGATCACCTCCGCCTTCTTTCTCGTGCCCTTCGGCGTGCTGATGTGGGGCATGTTCGGCGCGGGCTACACGCCGCAATATGCCGCCTGCTTCGCCATCCTCGCCGGAGCGCTGATGCTGCCGATCGACGCGCGGCTGAATTTCGACGCATCGCGGACGCTGGAGCGCTTCACGGATGCGCTGATCACGGCCGCACGGCAGGTGGCGCTGATCGCCTCGATCATCCTGTGCGCCTCGCTCATCATCGGCGTCCTCTCCGCGACCGGCCTTGGCGTCAAGATCACCTCGCTGATCCTGTCGGGCTCCTACGGCCTGATCTGGCCGTCCCTGCTGCTGACCGGGCTCGCCTGCCTGATTCTCGGCATGGAAGTCCCAACCACCGCGGCCTATGTGATTTGTGTCGCGGTCGCTGGCCCCGCGCTGACCGAACTCGGCCTTGAGCCCCTCCGCGCCCATTTGTTCGTTTTCTGGTTTGCGCTGCTCTCCACGATCACGCCGCCGGTCTGCGGCGCTGTCTTCATCGCGGCGGGAATGGTGGAGGAAAACTGGCTGAAAGTCGCCTTCACCGCCATGGCGCTCGGTATCGGCCTTTACCTGATCCCCTTCGCTATGATCGCCAATCCGGCGCTGATCGAGCTGACCACTTCGCCCGCCGCCTGCCTCATGGCGGCGGTCAAGATCGGGCTTGGGCTCGCGCTGATCTCGCGGTCGATCATTGCGCCGGGCGCTGTATGGCTGCGCGCCGGAATGACAGCCGTCGGACTCGTGGCGATTTTCGCCCCGCCGCCATTTTGAGGCGCGCAATCAAACAAGCAGCGGCGGTTCGGCTCCAACGACTGAGCTGTCTTGAATTCCATCTGAAGCTTTTGCATTCGCATTGGACGCAATGCGGCTCCAGCCTCTTCGTGCTGTCGGAATAATGAACCGGAAAGAGCAAAATGATGCCGGACATTTGTATGGAATGTAAAATTTTGTTTGCTTTGTAGAATTTTATTTCCATTATAGCAATAAATTTGATGGTAAATGCAAATGCATAAGGATATTGCCGAACAACTCGCCGTGCTCTACGAGGCGCCATTTGGGGGCAAGGATCGCGGCCGTTTCCGGATTTCCATGAAACTGCTTTGCGAAATCGCCGGACGCCGCCGCCTCTATGAAGACGATCTGCAGGCTATCGCCCGTGAACTGTTCGAGCTGGGCTATGTGCTGATCAACATGGAAACCTATTTCGCCATACTGAGCCAGCGGACGTTCAAGAGCTACCGGCGCGTGAACGCCACGCCTTTGCGGACGAACGAGCGTCCGGCCTTCGGCGGCGACTGCGAGAGCGAGAGGGATATTCTGCCGTGACGACGCTTGGCCGGGGCTGATCATGCAGTCCGAATTTGAAATCGGCGGCGAACGCGTTGCGAGCGGATCGCGGCGGCTGATCGACATCCCGGTTGCGCGGCTTTCCAACCATTCCCCCGTCGCCCTGCCCGTTCACGTCATTCACGGCGAACGGCCCGGCCCCGCCCTCTTTGTCAGCGCCGCGATTCACGGCGATGAAATTCTCGGCGTCGAGATCATCCGCCGTCTGCTCAATTCCAAGGGGCTCGACAACATCAAGGGCACTTTGCTCTGCGTGCCGGTCGTCAACGTCTTCGGCTTCCTGTCGCAGACGCGCTATCTGCCCGACCGGCGCGATCTCAATCGCGTCTTCCCCGGCTCCCCGGAAGGTTCGCTTGCGGCTCAGCTTGCGCATCTGTTCCTGAACGAAGTCGTCGGCCGCAGCAATTTCGGCATCGACCTGCACACCGGCGCCATCAATCGCGAGAACCTGCCGCAGATTCGCGCCGATTTCGCCAATGAGGCGCTCCGGCGCTTTGCCGAAGCCTTCGCCGCTCCCGTCCTGCTTCAATCCTCCATACCTCAGGGCTCGCTGCGCGAAGCGGCGGCCGAGCGCGGTGTCGGCATTCTGTTGTACGAAGCCGGTGAAGCGCTGCGGCTCAACGAGCTTGCCGTGCGCGCGGGCGTGCGCGGCATACAGAACGTCATGCACGAGTTGGACATGCTGCCCGCCCGGTTCGCCAGCCGTCCCAAGGCGATGCCGGTCTTCTCCCATGCGAGCCGCTGGTCGCGCGCCCCCGAGGCCGGGCTTTTCCGCGCCTTCAAGACGCTCGGTGACAGCGTGTCGAAGGGCGACATGATCGGGATCGTTTCAGACCCCTATGAGGGCATCGACACGCCGGTCACCGCGCCGACCGACGGCATCATCATTGGCCGGATCAATGTTTCGGTGGTCAACCGGGCCGAAGCGCTGTTCCATGTCGCCGAGTTCCGCAGGCTCGGCACGGCGGAGACCAGCATCGAGAGCATTTCCAGCGAGCTTGAAAACCACGAAATGGACGAGGAGGAGATCGCCTGAGGTAACGTTGCCGCGCGGCGAGCCCCTCTCCGGCCGGCTTTATTCAGCCGCGATCAGACCGGCCTGGCCCCGCTTACGTTTGGTCGCTGCGTGTTCGAGGCGGTTCGAGGAGGCGCCGGCTCAGTCGGTTTGGATCGAGGGCTTGTTGCATCGGTTGCGGCATGATCGCGGCGAGCATGGCCTTTGCCGCGAGGCGTGTCAGCCGCCAGATCGCGGGCGCGATTATGCGGCCAGG
>JBHJOB010000120.1:0-31908 GCA_050330195.1 Rhodomicrobiaceae bacterium
GGCCTTCCTCGCTGCCCGCAACACGACACCGAGCGCCCTGCTGATACGGCCCGCGGCGCTGTTGATCATCGTCACCTCGCGCTCCGTCAACGCGCTGATCTGGGGGCTGCTGCTGGTCGCCATTCTCGGCCCCGGCGTGCTCGCCGGGATCATCGCTATTGCGCTGCGCTCGATCGGCTTCATCGGCAAGCTGCTTTACGAGGCAATCGAGGAGATCGACGAAAAACAGGTCGAGGCGATCCGGGCGACGGGCGCAAGCAGCGCACAGGTCATGGGCTTCGGCATCGTGCCGCAGATCCTGCCCGCATTCGCGACAATCTGCGTCTTCCGCTGGGATATCAACATCCGCGAGTCGACCGTGCTCGGCCTCGTCGGCGCGGGCGGCCTCGGCCTGGCGCTGGAATCCTCGCTCAACACGCTTGCCTGGCCGCAGGTGAGCGTCATTCTGCTGATGATCCTCGCAACCGTCATCGTCAGCGAATGGATCACGGCGAAGGTGCGCCGCGCGATCATTTAGAGCGGCCCCCTGACGACGTGGGGGAGTGTGATGGCAAATTCATCTATTTTTTCGATTGATTTAACAAGACCAATTCGTTTGAACGATTAATCAGAGGCTGTCATACTCTTTTCCAATAATCGGAGAAAAGCATGAAGCCTGCCCTGGCGAAATCGGCAGACAGCGTTCACGCGCTCGATACGTCCCCTTACGTTTCCGACGAGATCCGCCGCACGACCTGCTACATGTGCGCCTGCCGCTGCGGGATCAACGTGCATATGCGCGACGGCAAGGTCCGCTATATCGAGGGCAATCGCGATCATCCGGTGAACAAGGGCGTGCTCTGCGCCAAGGGCTCGGCCGGCATCATGCAGCATTACTCGCCCGCCCGCTTGCGCGTGCCGCTCCTGCGCACCGGCCCGCGCGGCTCCGGCGAATTCAGGGAAATCAGCTGGGACGAGGCGCTGGACCTGGCCGCGTCATGGCTGAGGCCGATCCGCGAGACTGATCCGTGCAAGCTTGCCTTCTTCACCGGACGCGATCAGAGCCAGTCGCTCACCTCCTTCTGGGCGCAGCAATTCGGCACGCCCAACTATGCGGCGCATGGCGGTTTCTGCTCGGTCAACATGGCCGCGGCGGGCATCTATACGCTCGGCGGCGCCTTCTGGGAATTCGGCTCGCCGGACTGGGAGCGCACGAAATATTTCATGATTTTCGGGGTCGCCGAGGATCACGATTCCAACCCGATCAAGATGGGGCTCGCGACGCTCAAACGGCGCGGCGTCAAGACGGTCGGCGTCAATCCGGTGCGCACCGGCTATAACGCCGTCGCCGATGAGTGGGTCGGGATCACGCCCGGCACGGACGGGCTGTTCATCCTCGCCCTTGCCCATGAGTTGATGCGCACCGGCAATGTCGATGTGGATTTCCTGCTGCGCTACGCCAACGCGCCGTGGCTGGTGATCCGCGATGAAGGCGGCGAAACGGACGGGCTGTTCGCCCGCGACGGGAACGGCAAGGCGCTGGTCGCCGACCGGGAAAGCGGCGCGTTTCACCCTTTTGACGCAAGCGACATCAAACCGGCGCTGAAAGGCACGTTCACGCTCCCCGATGGACGCACCGCCCGCCCGGTCTTCGAGTTGCTCGCCGAACATCTGCTGGATGGAAGACACGGTCCCGACGCGGTCAGTGAACGCTGCGGCATTCCTGCCGCCACCATCCGCCGCCTCGCCGCCGAACTCGCCCAGAAAGCCTTCCACGAAGCCATCACCATAGAACAGCCCTGGACCGACATGCGGGGCGTGCGCCATGAACGCTTTATCGGCCGTGCGGTGAGCTTTCACGCCATGCGCGGCATCTCGGCCCACTCGAACGGCTTCCAGACCTGCCGCGCGCTGCATGTGCTCCAGTTGCTGCTCGGCAGCGTCGATTGCCCCGGCGGCTTCCGCTTCAAGCCGCCCTATCCCAAGAGCCTCGATGCGCACCCGAGGCCGCATTCCGGCTGGCAACCCGGCAACCCGCTGAACGGCCCGCATCTCGGCTTTCCGCGCGGTCCCGAAGACCTCGCACTGACAGAGGACGGCAAGCCGATCCGTATCGACAAGGCATTTTCGTGGGACGCGCCGCTCTCCGCCCACGGATTGATGCATATGGTGATCGCCAACGCCCATGCGCGCGATCCCTATGGCGTCGACGTGCTGTTCATGTACATGGCGAACATGGCGTGGAATTCGTCGATGAATACGCGCGGCACGATGGAGATGCTGAGTGCGACCGACGAGAATGGCGATTACGTCATCCCGAAGATCATCTATTCTGACGCCTATTCCTCCGAAATGGTCGCCTATGCCGATCTGGTGCTGCCGGATACGACCTATCTGGAGCGGCATGACTGCATTTCGCTGCTCGACCGGCCGATCTCCGAGCCTGAAGCCGCAGCGGATGCGATCCGCTGGCCGGTCGTCGAGCCGGACCGAGACGTGCGCTGTTTCCAGTCCGCGCTGATCCAGCTTGGCGGCAAGCTCGGGTTGCCGGGTTTCGTGGATGACGCGGGCAAGGCGAAGTATGCCGATTACGGCGATTATATCGTCAATCACGAGCGCCGCCCCGGCATCGGACCGCTCGCCGGCTGGCGGGGCAATGGCGAGGAAACCGGGCGCGGCGCACCAAACCCGGCGCAATTGGAGCGCTATATCGAGAATGGCGGCTTCCACGTCACCCACATCCCGAAATCCGCGCATTATTTCAAGGCTTTCAACGCGGACTATCAGGAGTGGGCCGTCGGCATGGGCTTCTTCGATGCGCCGCAACCTTACGTGTATCAGCTCTATGTCGAGACGCTGGCCAAGTTCCGGCTGGCCGCGCGCGGACATGGCGACCGTCAGCCGCCGGAGCACCTGCGCGCCCGCATCGACGAGAGTTTCGATCCGCTGCCGATCTGGTATCCGCCTTTCGAGGGTGAGCAGGTGGAGGGCTTTCCGCTGCACGCCATCACCCAGCGCCCTGCCGCGATGTATCATTCCTGGGGCTCGCAAAATGCCTGGCTCCGGCAGATCCACGGGCGCAATCCGCTCTATGTTCCCGGCCCCGTCTGCGATGCGCACGGGCTTGAGGATGGCGACTGGGCATGGCTGACTTCGCATCACGGCCGCATCAAGGTGCCGGTCGCGCGGATGGACGCCGTCAACCCGCATACGATCTGGACTTGGAACGCCACCGGCAAGCGCAAGGGGGCCTGGGCGCTGTCGGATGACGCGCCGGAAGCGAACAAGGGCTTCCTGCTCAACCATCTGATCAGCGAGTTGCTGCCCGAAAAGCGCGACGGCATGCGCTGGTCGAACTCCGATCCGATTACCGGACAGGCGGCCTGGTACGATCTGCGCGTCAAGATCGAGAAGGCCGATCCGGCGGAGGAAAGCGAACCTGTCTTCCCGCCGCAGAAATCGCCTGTCGGGCGCGGCCCGGATGAGTTGCGCTACGGGGAGGAATGGACATGACCGCCCTCCCTGCATTTACCGAGAAAAAGCTCGGCCTCGTCATCGACCTCGATACCTGCGTCGGCTGTCATGCCTGCGTCGTGAGCTGCAAGGAATGGAATACGGGCGGCTATGGCGCGCCGCTGTCGGATCAGGATGCCTATGGCGATGCGCCGTCCGGTGCGTGGCTGAACCGCGTCCACACTTTCGAGATCACGCCGGATGCGCCGAAGGCCAACGGTCACGCTTGCGGGAATGGCGGCACGGCACAGCCGAAAACGCAGCTCGTGCATTTTCCCAAATCCTGCCTGCATTGCGAGGATGCGCCCTGCGTCACCGTCTGCCCGACCGGCGCGAGCTACAAGCGCCATGAAGACGGCATCGTGCTCGTCGATGAAAACATGTGCATCGGCTGCGGGCTCTGCGCGTGGTCCTGCCCCTACGGCGCGCGCGAGATGGACCTCGCGGCCGGCGTCATGAAGAAATGCACGCTCTGCGTCGACCGCATCTATAACGACAACATCCCCGAAGTTGACCGCATTCCGGCCTGCGTGCGCTCCTGCCCGGCCAACGCCCGGCATTACGGCGATCTGGCCGATCCGGATTCACATGTCAGCAAGCTCGTGGCCGAGCGCGGCGGCGTCGATCTGATGCCGGAACAGGGCACGAAGCCGGTCAACAAATATCTGCCGCCCCGTCCCAAGGCGGATATGGACGCTCGGGATGACTTCAAACTGGCCGCACTCGCCGAACCGGAGGCAAATGGCTTCCTCGGTTGGCTGGACCGTGTTCTGGAGCGGAGTCCGATATGATGTATGCAAGCGGTTGGAACCAGCAAGCTAACGCTCTGTCTTCACCTCTCCCCGTGGGAGAGGTCGGCACGAAGTGCCGGGTGAGGGGTTACGGGCTTCCTCTAATGTTATCATCCCCTCACCCCACCCCTCTCCCATTGGGAGAGGGAGATGCGTGCGCAGTCAGCACAACGGAAAGGTGCGAATAGACATGCACCCCGCCCCTTCCATCATCATTTTCTCCACCCTCTCGGGAGCAGGCTTCGGGCTGATGGCCTTGCTGGGTCTCGGCCTTGGCCCCGCCAGCCCCGCATTCGGTTTCATCGCCTGCGGCCTCGCGCTTTTCCTGAGCTGCGCGGGACTCGTCTCCTCGCTCTGGCATCTGGGCAATCCGCAGCGGGCATGGCGCGCGCTAACGCAATGGCGGACCTCATGGCTTTCGCGCGAAGGCGTGCTGGCGATTGCGGCTCTCGGCGCATTCGGGCTCTACGCGCTGGCATGGGTGGCCGGTTACGGCCGCATCTGGCCGCTCGGACTTCTCGCCACCGGCCTCGCGCTCCTGACCGTCTACGCGACCTCGATGATCTATGCGAGCATTCGCGCCGTGCCGCGCTGGGCGAAGGCGCCGACGCCGTGGCTCTTCATCGCCTTCGCTCTGGCAAGCGGCGGGCTTGCGCTTGGCGCGGTCGCCGCGCCGTTCATGCAGCTCACGGTTCCGGCCGTTGCAGCGGGAATGATCCTCCTGCTGATCGCGGCGGCGACGGCATTCTGGTGGACCTCCACGGCCAGCCGGATCGGCCTCGATGCCGACGGCTCGACGCCTGAAACCGCCATTGGCCTGCCCGAGCTTGGCCGGGCGCGTCTCTTCGAGGCTCCGCACACCGCGCCCAACTACCTGATGAAAGAAATGGTTTTCCGCATCGCCCGGAAGCACACGCAAAAGTTGCGTCGAATTGTCGTTTTGTTCGGGTTCATTTTTCCTCTTATATGCCTGTTTCTGGTTGCTGCGGCTCCATCACTATCACCGATATTGGCCATTGCATTGCCGGTCCACCTGCTCGGGGTGGCCGCATCGCGCTGGCTATTTTTCGCAGAGGCTGAACATGTCGTCGCGCTCTACTACGGACATCGCTGACAAGGACGGCCTGCAAGGCTCGCCCGAAAGGTCCAGATCAATGCGTTCCCTGCTGGAAAAAACCGCGCTGTTCCGGTTTCTCACGCGCTGGGCTCAAGACCAGTACCGCCCGGAAAAATATTACATGCGCGGGCCGGGTCCAAAGGCGAAAGCCAAGGCCGTGGATATGAAAGACGGGAAGCAGTACCGGCCCCAACCTTCTGCCTCCCGCAAACCGCCCCGGTAACTGGCAGGGGCAGGCGCTGGCCGGAAACGCCGGAGATCGGGCCGCGCGGAAAGCCGGTTCCGGTTTTCGCCGCGATGCGCTAATTTATGCGTCAGATCAGGATCATTTCTTAACAAAACGTTCCTGATCTGGATCTGTTTGTTTCAAGCTCGATTTTTCCGAAAAATGGTGCCCATTTATCGGATCTCGCTCCAGTTCGAACCCGCCACAAGGTGCCGCCGATGTCTGCCCGCCCGCCATTCACGCCGCTGATCGACTCCCTGCCCGCCACCGTTCCCTTCGTCGGGCCGGAAACCCATGAACGCAAGATCGGTCATCCATTCCGGGCGCGCATCGGGGCGAATGAAAGCGTCTTCGGGCCCTCTCCCGCCGCGATCAGGGCGATGCAGGACGCCGCGCCGGATGTCTGGAAATATGGCGACCCCGAAAATCACGATCTTCAGGCGGCGCTGGCCGAATTTCACGGGGTGCCTTTCGAATGCATCACGGTCGGCGAAGGCGTGGACGCCATGCTCGGCAATCTGGTGCGGCTCGTTGTCGTGGAAGGCACGCCCGTCGTCACCTCACACGGAGCCTATCCGACTTTCAACTACCACGTCGCCGGGTTCGGCGGAAAATTCGAATTCGTCCCGTATGTCGAGGACCGGGAACATCCTGACGGGCTGATCGCCAGAGCGAAGGAGACGCGCTCGCCGCTGATCTATTTCGCCAATCCCGACAATCCGATGGGCTCGTGGCATGACGCGGGAACCGTGCAGCGCCTGATGGAATCGGTGCCGGAGGGGGCAATCCTCTGCCTCGACGAAGCCTATATCGAGCTCGCGCCGGAGGGCACCGCGCCCCCGCTCGATGTGAGCAATCCGCGCGTCATCCGGTTCCGCACCTTTTCCAAGGCGCATGGCATGGCGGGCGCGCGCGTCGGATACGGCATCGCGCATCCGGAAATCGCCGGCGCGTTCAACAAGATCCGCAACCATTTCGGTGTCAACCGGATCGCGCAGGCCGGGGCGATGGCGGCGCTGAAGGATCAGGCCTACATCGCGCAGGTGCAACACTGGGTCGGCGAAGCGCGCGACCGTATCGGGCAGATCGCGGAGGCCAACGGATTGAAGCCGCTGCCGAGCGCGACGAATTTCGTGGCTGTTGATTGTGGCCGCGACGGCGCTTTCGCCACGCGGGTGAAGGATGAACTTGTCGCGCGCGGGATCTTCGTACGGATGCCCTTTGTTGCGCCGCAGAACCGTTGCATCCGCATCTCGGCGGGCAAGCCGGAACATCTGGATGCGCTGGCCGAGACGCTGCCCGAAGCGCTACGGGCGGCTGACAGCGTCGCGGCCTGATGGCTTCGTGATCCCGGACGGTCTTCAGACCGAGCCGGGATCTTTTCGCAGCACGTGGGTAGCTACCCGGACTGACGAAGTAGGCCCCGTATCAGGTTCGGGGCAATATATCCTTGCCGTTCTCAACCGACGTCGAACGAAACGCCCTGCGCCAGCGGCAGCTTGCGCCCGCAATTGATCGTATTGGTTGCGCGGCGCATATAGGCTTTCCACGCATCGGACCCGCTCTCGCGGCCGCCGCCGGTTTCCTTCTCGCCGCCGAACGCGCCGCCGATCTCCGCGCCTGACGGGCCGATATTCACGTTGACGATGCCGCAATCGGAGCCGCGCGCGGACAGGAACAACTCCGCCTCGCGCAGATCGTTCGTGAAGATCGACGAGGAGAGGCCTTGCGGAACGCCGTTATGCAGCGCGATCGCCTCGTTCAGATCCGTATAGCGCATGACATAGAGGATCGGCGCGAAGGTCTCCTCCGGCACCGGCCCGGTCTGCCCCGGCATTTCGACAAGCGCCGGGCGCGCATAGAAGGCTTCCGCCGGGACGCCATCCTCGAAGCGCTCGCCGCCGGTCACGGTCCCACCTGCCTCGCGCGCCGCGGTCAGCGCGGCCTGCATCCGGCCGAATGCCGCGCCGTCGATCATCGGGCCGACGAGCGTGCCTTCCTCCAGCGGATTGCCGATCCTGACCGAGCCGTAAGCCTGCTTCAGACGCGGCACGAGTTCGTCGTAGACACTGTCGTGCACGAACAGCCGCCGCAAGGTCGTGCAGCGCTGTCCCGCCGTGCCCATGGCCGCAAAGGCGACGCCGCGCAGCGTCAGGTCGAGATCGGCGGTGGGGCAGACGATGGCGGCGTTGTTGCCGCCAAGCTCAAGGATGGAGCGCGCGAAGCGTTTCGCCAGACGGGGACCAACCATGCGGCCCATTGCCGTGGAGCCCGTCGCGGAAACGAGCGCCACTTTGGGATGGCCGACAAGCGCCTCGCCGATCTCGCGGCCGCCGATCAGCACCGAGGCCAGTCCGTCCGGGGCGTCGCCTCCATTTTCGCGGAAACGGGCAATGGCCTTCTCCAGCAGAGCCTGCGTGCCGAGCGCCGTCAGCGTCGCTTTTTCCGAGGGTTTCCAGACGATGGCATTGCCGCAGATCAGTGCCAGCGCCGCATTCCACGACCAGACGGCAACCGGGAAGTTGAAGGCCGAGATGATGCCGACAACCCCGAGCGGGTGCCATGTCTCCATCATCCGGTGTTCGGGCCGCTCCGTGGCGATGGTGAGGCCGTAGAGCTGGCGCGACAGGCCGAGGGCAAAATCGCAAATGTCGATCATTTCCTGAACTTCGCCGAGGCCCTCGGAGGTGATCTTGCCGGCCTCGATGGAGACCAGACGCCCCAGATCCGCCTTGTGTGCGCGCAGCTCCTCGCCAAGCAGGCGGATCAACTCGCCCCGCTGCGGCGCGGGCACGCTGCGCCACTTCAGGAAAGCGCCATGGGCAGCCTCGATCTTCGCATTGGCTCCGGCGGCATCGTCCTGGGGAACTTCCGCAACGGCCTCCCCTGTTATCGGGGAACGGGCCACGAGCGTTCCGCCCATATATCGGGCCGGTGTCACGCCGAGGCGCGCGAGAACGCTTTCGACCTCGGAGATCATGGAAATGGCATTGAGGGACATCGGGACACCTCGTTCAATTGTGGGCGCAAATGTGGATTGATTGGCCGCCAGCATAGCATAGCTGATGGCCCTGAAACGACCCGCCAGCGGGCCGTCCACGCATTCTGGCGATGTCAATTCGCAACCCGAGCGGCCACGATCAGCCGCTACGCAAAAGAAAACTCCCGGTTTTACCCGGGAGCCTTCAAAGTCTCAATCCGTCAGCCTGCTGCTCAGGACGGCTGTGGCTCCATGCCGCCATCGTCGGGCTCCGGCGCAGGGCGGCCCTTGCCAGCGGCGGGGACGGCGGATGAAGGTCGCTCCGGAGGCGTATTGTCGCTGGCGGTGAACTCACGCACCGGAGGCTTACCGTCAAGCAGATCCTTGATTTCCTGTCCGGACAGCGTCTCATATTCAAGCAGAGCCTGGCCAATCATTTCCCATTGCTCCCGCTTCTCGGTCAGGATGTTGCGCGCGGTCGTCTCGCCATCCTCGATCAGCCTGCGGATTTCGGAATCGATCAGAAGCGCGGTTTCCTCGGAGATGTTGACCGAGTTCGTAACCGAATGCCCAAGGAACACTTCCTGCTCATTGGCCTGATAGCGCACGCGGCCAAGCTTGTCCGACATGCCCCATTCCATGACCATCGAACGGGCAAGGCGGGTTGCGCCCTGAATGTCGCTGGTCGCGCCGTTGGTGACCTTGTCGGGGCCGAATTTAAGCAACTCCGCCTCACGGCCGCCGAACATGATCGCAAGACGCGAAACGCACCACTCGCGGGTAATGCTGTAGCGATCGTTCTCGGGCAACTGCATGACCATGCCCAGCGCACGGCCGCGCGGGATGATCGTCGCCTTGTGAACCGGGTCGGTGCTGGCCACGTTCATCGCCACGATCGCATGACCTGCTTCATGGTAGGCAGTCAACCTCTTTTCTTCCTCGGTCATGATCATGGACCGGCGCTCGGCGCCCATCATGACCTTGTCCTTGGCGTCCTCGAATTCGCCCTGCGTCACCAGCCGCTTGGAACGGCGAGCGGCAAGCAGCGCGGCTTCATTGACGATATTGGCCAGGTCCGCGCCGGAGAAGCCGGGCGTGCCGCGCGCTATGACACGAAGATCGACATCGGGAGCCAGCGGAACCTTGCGGCAATGGACCTTGAGAATGCGCTCGCGGCCAACGACGTCGGGACGCGGAACAACGATCTGACGGTCGAAACGGCCGGGACGCAGAAGCGCGGGATCGAGAACGTCGGGACGGTTGGTTGCGGCGACCAGAATGATGCCCTCATTGGCCTCGAAGCCGTCCATCTCCACGAGAAGCTGGTTCAGCGTCTGCTCGCGCTCGTCATTGCCGCCGCCGAGACCGGCGCCGCGATGACGGCCGACCGCGTCGATTTCGTCGATGAAGATGATGCAGGGCGCATTCTTCTTTGCCTGCTCGAACATGTCGCGGACGCGGCTTGCGCCGACACCGACGAACATTTCAACGAAGTCCGAGCCGGAAATGGTGAAGAACGGCACATTTGCCTCGCCGGCAATCGCGCGGGCGAGCAAGGTCTTGCCGGTACCCGGCGAACCGACCAGCAGCGCGCCGCGCGGGATACGTCCGCCGAGCCGCTGGAATTTCTGCGGGTCGCGCAGGAATTCGACGATTTCCTGAAGGTCGTCCTTGGCTTCATCGACACCGGCGACGTCATCGAACGTCACCCGGCCCTGACGTTCGGTCAGAAGCTTGGCCTTCGATTTGCCGAAGCCCATCGCCCGTCCGCCGCCAGACTGCATCTGGCGCATGAAGAAAATCCACACCGCGATCAGCAGCAGCATCGGGAACCAGGACACCAGCACGCCGAGCAGCGAGGGCACATCGTCCTCGCTCGGCGTGACGGAAATGCCGACATTCTTGCTGTGCAGACGTTCGACGAGTTGCGGGTCGTTCGGAGCCGTTGTCTGGAAACCGCGTCCGTCGGAGAACTTGCCGGTCAGCTTGTTGCCGGAAATTTCGACGGAACGGATATTCTCGTTCTGAACCTCGTTCAGGAACTGCGAATAGGTAATCGCGTCCGCTCTCGCGCCGCGCTGCCCGCCGGTTTGGAACAGGTTGAACAGCGCGACCAGAAGCAGGCCGATAATGATCCAGATCGCGAAATTGCGGAAATTGGAGTTCATGAGATCCTTCTACGCAAATGAGCACGGGAATTTGCGGAGGTTGCAAAAATTCACCTCACCTTAGCGCAAGACCCTCACTCCTGTCTTCAGGGTTTTAAATAAGGACAAGAGCAGCATTTTCCAAGGCGCTTTGGGAAAGCGTCGTTAACCGCGCACTCACTTTAATGCGCAGCGTCACAACAGAAGCTTAACAGCGCAGGGAAAATGCCTTTTTCGTGGCGTCACCGGCGGTTTTCGCGCGGTCTCGCAAATAGGCTCGTTTTGTTCAGGAAAGTGGCCTCCGCGCCAACAACCCACTGTTCGGGCGGCTTTTCCGTGAATTCGGCAAAAGGAACATAAACCGGCTCGCCTCCGGACCACAGCGAGGGCAGCGTCATGGCGGCCGCGCGGGGCATGGCTCCCAACCCGCTTCCGGACTGCGTGATAACGGCGAGCCCGTCGGGCCCAAGCGGTCGAAGCATCAGTGTTTTTCCGTAATCGCCGGGAGCACGAATTGCGAACCGGCGATCCCACTCGGCGGTTTCTACGGGTTGGAGCGGCGTTTCCGACCGGTCGAGCCGGCCAAATTCGCGGGTGATGATGAATTCGTCGCGGCGCAGCGAAAACAGGCAGCCTCCGATCGTCAACCCGGCCGGCCGCTGCCCGAGCCTCATATACGCGTCCTCCAGTCTGGCGAGTTGCGGCGCGCTTTCATTTCCCCCGAACGCCAGAGTGATCCGGGCAAGCGCTCGCAATGCCACCTCCTCGGGCGCTTCCAATAACCCCGAGACAGGCAGTTCCGCATAGGCTGCGTCGTGAACCGTCAACCTGTTTTCCAGAAATTCGGCAACCGAGATGTCCAAAGCAGCGCGTGCCCGGCGCAGGCGGCGTGCGGTCAGAGACAGACTGGCACGGGAAATGCCCAGCGTTTCCAATGTGTGAAGCGCCTTGCGAATGCGGACCCTCTCGTAACGCTCGCTCTGATTTGAGGGATCGTTGAGCCACTGACGCCCTTGCGATCGAAGAAACGCTTCCAGATCGGCGCGAGCGACCGGCAGAAGCGGACGCAGCAGTTGAACGCCGCCGCATTCGGAGCGCGGCGACATGCCGGAGAGCCCGTCAACGCCGCTGCCCCGCGCCAGCCGCATCAGAAGCGTTTCCGCCTGATCGTTTTGCGTGTGGGCCGTGACGATGGCCGGAATATCATGCTGCCTGCAATAGCGGCTCATCAACCGGTAGCGTGCGGCGCGGGCCGCGGCCTGTATGCCGGTCGCTGGCTTTTCCGCATCCCAGGCCAGCGTCTCATGCGCAAAACCCAGCTCATTGGCTCTCGCCGCAACCCATTCGGCTTCGGACGCGGCTTCCTGCCGCAAACGGTGATCGACGGTGAGCACGGTGATATTGGGAAGGGGCGGCGCCAGATGATCCAGCCAGCGCCGTATCATGACCATCAGCGCGAGACTGTCAGCACCGCCGGATACGGCCAGCGCGATACGCTCGAAACCGGTCAGATCGTGGAAGAGTTCGCGCAGCTCTGGTTCTTGCGGAGGCTGCGGCCCCGCATTCGATTTTCCACCAGGATCATTGGCGGCATTCATCGAAGCTCAACATTGCGTCCGGCTCTTCTCGCGTTCCGCACGCTCAAGCACCGGCGTTGCATTGGGAAAACGGCGGCTCAGTTCGGCAAATGACGAGCAGGCGGCGTTGTTCTCGCCGAGCCGTTTGAGGGCGATGCCCAGCTTCAGCAGGCTTTCCGGCGCTTGCTCGTTCTGCGGATAATTCGTCGAGCTTTTCAGGAAACTGTCCGCCGCCATGCGGTATTCGCCGTTGATGAACGCCGCTTCGCCCAGCCAGTGGTAGGCGGCGCCGGCAAGCGGATCGGCCGGAAAATTGCCGACGAATTGCTGGAAATTATCCGCTGCCGCCCGGTAATCGCGCTGTACGAGCGCATCATAGCCTTTCTTGTACAGCGACTCCGCTTCAGGGGAGGACTGCGCCGCAGTCCGTACGGGCTGCGGCTCAAGCGTGGCGGACGGGGCCTCGCTCCGGGAATTCTGATCGAAGAAGCCGCCAAGACCGCTGCTTCCTCCGGCCGCGGGATCGCCGGCCCCTCCGTCGGACTCGATCGTCGTGCCGAAGCCGCCGCCGCTGCTTGCCGGATCATTGCCGCCAACGCTGAAGCCGGTGCCTTGCTGCTCGGGAGCGGCGCTGCCAAAATCCCTGCCGGCGCCTCCGGGCAGTCCGCCTGAGCGCTGTTCGATGCGGTCGAGGCGGCTCTGAATGTCGCTGAGCTGTGAGGACAGGGCGCGGATCTGTGTTTCCAGAAGCGACAGCCGGCCGTCATCACCGCCGCCACCGCCGCCGCCGAAGCTTGCCCCGCCTGCAGGCGCTGCGGCAATTCCGCCGCCGCTCTGAGCCATGGTCTCGATTGTGCCGAGCTGGGCGCTCAGATCCACGATCTGCTCTTCCAGACGCTGCATTCGTGTTTCAAGTTCGCTGTCAGTTTGGGCGCCCGCATCATGAACCAGTCCCGCGCCGAACCAGAACAGGGCGGCAAGGACGAAGAATGATCTCCGCATTTTCGGTCTCGCAATTCCGTTTGTGAAAATCCAAAATCTTCGCCGTTCTTAGCAAAGTTAAGGCAAGCGGGCCAGTCCGCTGGCGCGGCACAGACACAAGCTGCGTGCATTACGACTGGGAAGTGTAACCGGGCCGCCGCTCCGCGCCGGATCAGGATCGCTTCTTGCGGGCACGATCCTGATTTGCATCTCTTGGCTTCAGGCCCTATTTTTTCCAATAAATCGTGCCCGTGATCGCGTCTCGGTCAGGTTCGAGATCGGCACAGGAACGAGTTGGATCTCGAACTGCTCGTCACAAGGCCAGTCTTTCCGCAAAAACCTGTCCCCGCGAAAGCAGGGATGGCGCCCCTGTTCGGACCTCGCCCTAATAGCGTCCGGCGACACGGCCCTGATCGAGGACGGTGACCGCCCGGCGGTTCTGCGACCAGCAGGAGATGTTGGCGCATACGGCGACAGGGCGCTCCTTGCCATATGAAACCGTGCGTATACGGTTCTCCGCGACGCCGCCGCGCGTTACGAGGAAATGCTTGGTGTTGGCCGCGCGTTGCGCGCCGAGCGCCAGATTATATTCACGGGTGCCGCGTTCGTCGGCATGGCCCTCGATGACGATCGAATGCTGCGTGTGCTGGTTCAGCCAGCGCGCCTGCGCCGTCAGCGTCGCCTGCGCCTGCTGGCTCAGGCCGATGCTGTCGGTGGTGAAATAGACCGTATCGCCGACACGCTCGGAAAATTCGCGCATCGAGCCCGGCGTTATCGGGCCGGATTCGGTTCCGGCAGCGGTTGCATCATTGCGAAGCTGTGCCGCGTTCAGACCGTAATCCGGCTGTCCTCTCGAACAGGCTCCGACGGCGAGGGCGGCAAGAAGGACGGCGATGACAGGCGCGGCCGCGATGCGGGACATGACAGGCTCCTCAGGCTCAGGACGATTTCCCAAAGCTGAAAGCTGCCTCCATGGTGGTTAACAAAGCGTTAGAAAAACGCCTCACCCACAACCTTTGCGTGAAATACTCAACTCATCCTGCGCCGAAACGGAAAACGCCGTGAACTCCGATCGAAACCGGGGCACGGCGTTTAGCATCGATGGCTCCTGCGCTTGCGCGCAGAACCCATAATTAGCGGACGATCGTGACCGCGATGTCGGCTGCGCCGAGCTTGAGCGGCTCGCCGCCAACTTCTTTACGGCAAGCGCCGAGCGAAACTGCGGTAGCTACGATCGTAGCAACAACGACAAAGCCTTTAAGACCCTGCATGATACTATCTCCTCTGTGTGGCAACTAATGGTCGCCTATTGTTGCTAAACGAGTGCGCCGTCACAGTGCAAGCTGAGGTCACCGCAGTGTGACTTTTTCTCAGGATTATGATGCGAAAATGCCACGAGGATCTGGCGTGATTCAACGGACCATCCGGCTATGATTTGTGTCAGTCGGCAGCAATCGGAGCAATGACGTATCTTTTTGATATTTATACAGGTTTTGAGGAAGAGTGCGTACTGATTCTATCCAGGGACCATCCGCGGAAAGGCCATTATCGCGGAAGAACGCGCAGTGCGCCGTCAATCAGTGCATTCGCCACCGCCATGGCGTCGGCGGCGCTGTCTTTCAGGTGGGAGGGAGCGCGATCCGGATGATGTTGGGCGGCAAAATCGCGGCGTATCCGCAGCAATTGTTCACGGGACGGACCGGGCTGACGGCCGATGGCGCGACGGATTTCCTCAATTCCACTGTCAGCCGAAACGCCTGACGCGATGCCGGATGTCGGGCCAGCAGGGTCTTCCTCGGCGTAGATCTGCCTCACGCGGCTGTGCGGCGCCCAGCACGGAATATCGTGCGGGCTTTCGGTGATCGTGGCGCTGACATTGGTGGAGCTCGCGCCATATCGAAAGGAACGAGCCTGTCCTGATGGTCTGCGGGTAGCGTCGCCCGCCTCTCCCGGCTCATCCGCAAGATCGTCGAGAGCTGCGCGAAAACTCCACAATCGCAGAGGCTTACTCCTGAACATTCCACCTGTCCGGCATGGCCGGAGAAGTGATCCCCGGCGCGCAACTCAACCTTCAAGACATCCTACGGAATATACACGCCAGCCGCAGCGGTGACTTCAACCGATGCTTAATCGGCATGAAGCGGTTGTCCCAAAGTGGGCCGGCGACATGCTGATAGCCGGTCCAGCAGCGAACGGCCCGGATATGACGGAAGCCGCGCCGTTCCGAGGGACCCGGAACGGGCTCGGCTTCATTACAACCAGCCAACATTCGTGTTCCGGCATTGGAATCACGCGGCGGTCAGAACGCTGTCGATCTTTTCCTTCAAGACAGGTGCGCTGAACGGTTTGACGAGATAGTTGCTCACCCCCGCCTGCTGCGCCGCAAGCACGTTCTCCGGCTTGGATTCAGCGGTGACAAGAATGAACGGTGTCTTTGCCGTATTCTCGTCGGCGCGGACATTCTTGAGCAGCTCAAAGCCTGTCATCGGCTCCATGTTCCAATCGGATATGATCAGATCATAGTTTTTTGCCTTGATTTTTCCGAGGGCCTCTTCGCCATTCGACGCTTCATCTACGTTCTCATACCCGATCTGCTTCAGCAGCTTTTTGATGATACGCACCATTGTGTTGTAGTCATCTACAACAAGAATAGCCATATCGGGATTCGTGGTCATTGAATTCTCCAACTGTTGGTCACGACTGCCGGTACGTCACGTTTGGTTCGTTAAAAATCGGGACCGGAGCACCCCGGCACCAATAATCCTCAGAACACATGAATATTCCATTTGCCAAAAAGGTCAGTTTTAACTGAATTGAATACAGGAAATTTTGATAAACTCTGCTACAGATCGATTTTTCTATTATGTACCGATCATGGAACCCAGACTTTAACCCTCTCACCTGCCTCCTCGGCATAAGACTTCTTCAATGCTTCTGCCTTACAAAACAATCATAGGTTGTGTTGATTGACAATTGTCTACCACAAATCAAAAAGGAGCGGCCAACCGGAAAAGTCCCCCGGCACGCCGACATGAGCACACTGAGGATCGCTCGATGGGTCATCCGCTAATCCGTCTTGCCGGGCGGCACACTGCGCCGCAACGCGCGCGGCATCCGCACGGCATCAATCATGATGATCTGGCGGCAGATGGTCAGACCCCTGGCGCAGCTTCGCTCCGTCGTCAATCAATCAGCCAACGGAGACAGATACAAAAGTGATCCGAAAGCGATGCGAGTTTCCCACTCCAACCATGGTCTTCTCAGCTGGATGCAACATGAAACCGGACGCGAATGCATGCCGGCCGCCTGCCGGGAGGGGGCCGCGCATCGATGCAGGCTCAGATTCTGCTCAATTGAATATCGCATAGGCGGCGGAGAACGAGATAATGCCTAATCCCATTCGCGTCCTTGTTGTCGATGACTCCTCTTTCATGAGAAGCGCGCTGACCCGAAACATCGAAATGGATAAGCGGTTCAAGGTTATCGATACGGCCGCGGATGGCCGGGAAGGCGTACAGAAGGCACTGCAACTCAAGCCCGACGTGATGACGCTCGACGTTGAAATGCCGATCATGAACGGTATTGCCGCGCTTAAGGAGATCGTCTCGCGCACGTCGGTTCCGGTCATCATGGTCAGCGCCGTGACCGATGAGGGCGCCAAGACGACCATGGAAGCGCTGGAGATCGGCGCGGTCGATTTCATTCCAAAGGCAAAGGGCGCCGAGCATATCCATGAAAAGCTGTTTGCGGCGGTCAGCGCGAATCTCTCCCGCGCCCGTCCGATTTTCGCCCCGCCTCCACCGCGACGCATGCCTGCCGCGGCTCCGCCTGCCCCGCATGTCGGCGCCAGAACGGACGTCTACGCCAAGCTGGTCGTGATTGGCAGCAGCACCGGCGGCCCACAGGCGCTGCAAACCGTGTTGACCCAGATCCCGGCAAACTTCCCGGCGCCGATCGTGGTCGCGCAGCATATGCCGGCGCAGTTCACGCTTGCACTGGCAAAACGTCTCGACGCGACCTGTCCCCTGCATGTCGTGGAGGCCAAGGACGGAGACCCGCTGACGTCGGGAACCGTCTATATCGGACCGGGCGGGATGCATATCCGGGTCAGCCAGACCGCGATCAGGATCCAGGCGGACAAGGGCGAGAGCCTCTACAAGCCGAGCGTCAACGTGCTGGGCGAAAGTGCGCAGGAAGCCTTCGGCAAGAGCCTCGTCGGCGTCATGCTGACCGGCATGGGCAATGACGGAATGCGCGCCTTCGTCAGCATGAACAAGGCGGGGGCTTATAATATCGTCCAGGATGCAGCGACATGCGTGGTGTACGGAATGCCGCGTGCGGTCGTGGATGCTGGCGGTGCGAACGAGGTTCTGCCGGTTGACCGCATCGGGCAGCGCCTGCGCGAAGCATTCCGCGTGTGACGGATCGTCGACAGTGGTCTGCCTCTGACTTTCGCGTATGAATCAATGCATCAGGTCTTGTTGCCGTTGTTCTTTAGCAGACTGTCGATCGCGACGGCTTTGGTCGTGTTGATCGTTTCGATGATGAACATGAACTTGCCGTTCGATTGACCGAGCCTTGCCCGAAAAAGCTGTTCCGTCCCGGCCTGCACGGCGATCAGGTCGCGCGCATGGGCGCGCAATTGCAGCAACTGGCCGACCTTGAGATTCTTGATCTCCCCCAGTGTCATCGTGCGCGTCTCAAGAACCGCCTGCAGGGTGACGTCGGTCGTGGAAATGCCTCGCTGCATCCGCTGCGCCCAGCGCGGGTCATTCGGGTGACTGACGGGCTGATGCTCGCGCGCGAGCTTCTTGCGGATCGGATAAAGCGCCGCCTGCGGCAGCAGAATGAACATCCGGCCGCCATTATCCATGACCTGAAACAGCACCTGCGCCACGACGACCGGCATGTCGGTCGGCCCCAGGACTGTAAATTCGATGCTGGTCTCCAGCCGGTCCAACCTGAAGCTGACCTGCGTGACCGACTCGAAGCAGGATTCCAGCGCTGTTGCCGCGTCGATCAGAAACTGCTTGATGAACCGCGATTCGAAATTCGAGAAGGGCCGGTCCGATTCATACGGCGTTTCGGTGCCGTCGGAGCCGTAGGATGCCTCGATCAGCGAGAATACGAATTTTCTTTCCACCCCGATCAGGATGGTCG
Organism: Rhodomicrobiaceae bacterium; assembly: GCA_050330195.1. Lineage (GTDB taxonomy): Bacteria > Pseudomonadota > Alphaproteobacteria > Rhizobiales > Rhodomicrobiaceae > JAHQVI01. The sequence continues at coordinate 18,472 of JBHJOB010000120.1, forward strand.
AATCCCATTCAGGCACGTAGAACGTCGCCGCGATGGCGTCCTCGTAATCTTCGAGTACGTCCCAGGCGTTGTCGCCCTTCACCTGATTGACGAAAAAGGTCGTGGGCGCGGCGCAGAACCGTCTCAGATTCTCCGAGCAGGTCGTGGCGACACGCTCGAAGATCGAATGCAGAACGGGAAGCTTGTCGATGGACAGCTTGGGCGTCTCGAGGAGCGCCTCGACCATGCGGCGCGAGGCCGCCGAGTTGGAGTTGCTGTCCGGCATGACTCATGACCTGAAGCGAAATTCCGCGCGTGGTTGCCACTTGCGGAAAATCGGGCGTTAAACAAAAGATCGGAGCCGCATTCCAGCTCTGAGAGCGGAAAGGGCCCCGCAGCGAAATCCGTTACAGCCCGGCTGTTTCCGGAAATGAGCGAACATCAATTCAAGAGCACCGCCGCTTGGTGAACGATCCGGCAAACACGCGCCTTCCACGAATCCCGCCTGCCTCAATTGCATTCATCGTGGGGGGCGGGCCTTACGCGAAGCTTAAGCCGCAACCACCGGTCCTGCATCGGCTCATTCGTCGCCATGAATATCGATCTCGCCCTTTTCGGAAAGGCGGAGCGTCAGATCGGCAATGGCGCGGCGCGCTTTGTGCACATCGCGTTGCGGCGGATTGGCGCCGCTGGCCAGTTCCTGCTCGATGATGCGCCGGCTGCGGGAGCCGAGCGCGGCGAGAATGATCTCCGAGAGTTCCTTGTCGGCGCCTGTCAGTGCGAGCACCACCTGTTCCGGCGGAACCTGATCGAAGAGCTTTGCAACCGCTTCAGGGCGCAGCTTGACGATATCGTCGAACGTGAACAGCAGGCTCTTGACCTTTTCCGCTTCCTTGGGCCGGAACTCGTTGAGCGCGGCGAAGACCTCGTCCATATGCTCGCGGCTCATGCGGTTGATCACGTCGGCGATGCGCGAATGGATATCGACGCCGCCCGCGTGCATGCCCTTGTGAAGCAACTCGTCATTCAGCCCGTCCTCCAGGATCTCCACCGGCAGCTCGAACACATGCTTCATCGTCAGCATGCGCCGCATCAACTCGGAACGCAGCTCGCTCGGCATGGCCTCCAGCACGGCCGCCGCCGCGACGGGTGTCGCCCGGGAAATGACATAGGCGGCAACCTGCGGATGCTCTTTCATCAGATAGTTGGCGACCGGGATCTCCGACATCTGCGACAGTCTCGGCCAGACCGCGCGCTTGTCGATGCCGCGCAGATCCTGCATGATTTCGGCAATCCGCTCGGGCGTCACCACGCCATTGAGCAGCTTTTCGACTTCCGCCAGCGTCGTGTGCAGGTCGGTGCCGTGATCGGCTTTCTGGGTAAACTCCAGAATGATCGTGTCGAGAAGCGGCCGGGAAATCGTCCCCAGATTCGCGGCGCTCTCCGCGACGGACTTGATTTCCTCTTCCTCGAAATATTTCAGAACCCGCGTCGCCAGCGGCTTGCCCATCGCCAACAGCAATGCAGCCGCCTTGTCGCGGCCGGAAAAGATGCGCTTCGCCGCGGCTGTCGGTTCGCTATCGACCATCTATTCCCCACCGCTGCGGCGTTCCACCCATGTTCGCCGCGTTCCTGGTCGCGGAAAGATCGTTGCTAGGCAAAGCGCGGCTCTCCCTGAAGCGATCCCCCGCGGAAACGTTCCTGCGGCACGAAATTCAACTCCTGCACCAGCACCTCCTGCAGGAAATCCGAACCGAACCGCTCGTTGACATTCTTCCTGATCGCCGCGCCGAGGGCCGAGGCGTCCGGCTTTTCCATGCTCCGGAAATCGACCGCCTCGCCGCTGAATATGACCTTGAAGGCTTCATCGACGAGGAAGATATCGGGCCGGATGGACATGTCGTTCGCCATCGTCTGATTCACATGAAAGACGAACTGCGCGAGCACATAGCCCTTCAAGCGGCCTTCACCAATGATCGGGATGCTGAGTCTCTTGGTCTGCACCTGCTCGATCGCAATCTTTTCGACCTCATTGCCTTCCCCTTCCGCTTCAGGCTGCGCCGACATCAGGATCGTTGCATATGACGAGCCCAGCGCCAGCGCGCAGATCCAGAAGCCGAGCATCAGATATTTGATCATCGCTTCCTGCCCTTGCTTCGAAATGCGTGAGTGTAGGTTCCGTCCGAATCGGCGTCACGAATGGTTTGCGAGATGATTCCTGCAATCTCTCCGACTGCGTCCATATGGAGCTTCAGAACCTGCCGATTGGTCTCCAGCTTGCGGTTCAATTCGGCGATCAGGCGCAGCGTGGAAGCATCGGGCGTGGAGCCGCCCAGCAGCCGGATGGCGCGGTTCAACTCGACAAGACTGAGGCTCTTCCGGCTGTTGAACGTCTTGAAATCGGCCTCCGTCGAGCCGGCCCGCAACGCCTCCGTTTCCTCGTCGATGACGCCGGACAGACGCCGGACAGCCGTCTCGATCATTCCGTTGAGCATGGGTCCGCGTTCTTCCGGACGCGCCTTCTCGATGGCCCGGCTTGCGGCAAGCCCCGCATCGGAGCCGCGCGCCGCTTCCAGATTCATGTCGCCCTGGGAGGATTTCGTTCTAGTGGCTGCCATCGGTCACCCATCGTCACACATGCACAATTACGCTGATTGCCCTGCCGCTTCCCGGACAGCACGCGCACCATCCGCCGACAACATCTGTTTCAGCTCCGCGAGATAGCCCTGCGCTGCTCCTGCCTGCGTCACCGTATCCTGAGGGGACCCTAGCGCGGACGCTGGGGCAGGCTCGCCTTTGCCATTCTTGCGATGCGAGGCGATCTGTTCGGCTATTCCGAATGCGGTGCTTTTCGCCAGCTCATTGGCAAGATGCTCCGCCAGCATGGACTTCCAGATATTGCCTGCCGGACCGCTGCCGAACAGGGTTTCTGCATCCTTCGGCAGCATCTGCTCCACGAAGGTCTGCAGGAAGAAGGCCTCGAACTCCTTGTGCGGATTCTTGTGGGTGGGGACACTGCGCGCGGGCATGATGCCGGGCGTGCTCTCCACCGAGGGCACCGAAGCCGGAGCGCTTGTCGCCTTCGCAGCCGCGGCGGCGGCAACGGAATCGATTGCATCCGCGACGGCCTTTTCCGCCTCGGCGTCGCCCACGCCGGATGAACGCGCGAGTTTTTCGACCGCCGCACGGTATTTCTGCGGATCGGCTGCCCTGGCAACATCGAGCACTATGTCGGAAGGCGGCGAAATCGACACGGCAATTCTCCGAATCTCTCTGGAGCCGGAATCACTCCGGATGGACCGGAATGCGGCTCTGACTTCTCGTTTCGAGCCCGGCTTTTCCGGCACGCTGTTACGCATTCTGCCGGACCCGTGCTGCTGACCGGATCTGTAGGACGGATACCACTTGCGCCAGATTGCGGACGGCGCCCGGATTGCGGACGCCGCTTGATTGGCGCGACTGGACGAGGAACTGAAAGCTATCAATCCATACAGCTTCGGTCTTACGGGAGGCTTGCGCTGCTGCGCCCCACATAGCGTTCGATGATGTCGCGCAGTTCGCTTTCCTTCCTGATCTGATCGGTGTTCCTTTCCAGCGTCTTCTTGAGCCGCTCGGCGGTCTTGACCCTGACGGCCCGCTCGCGAAGCCGGACCGACTGCGCATCTCTTGCCTCCGCGACGCGCTGAGCTTCCGTCGACAGCGACCGCAGGAGACGCGCCGTCGTATCGATGAACATGCCATGCAGCGCGTCCTCGGCGTTGAGCGCATGGATGACCTCATGCTGAGACCGCTCAAGCTCGTCATAGCGCCTTTGCAGCTCAAGCTTCTTCTGCTCCTCGATGCGGTGGAGTTTGGTCAGAACATTGAGCAGCCGGCGCGCTCTTTGCGCTCGCTTTTCCATCAGCCCCTATCCTGTCACCAACCAGCTGCCGAAAGTCTTAATGAAAATCGTAAGAATCTCGCCAACTGTCAGATAAAGCAGCACCATTCCGCCAAAGATTACAAAGGGTAAAGACACGAAATAGACTGCAATTTGCGGAGTGAACTTGTTCATGATGCCGAACAGGAAATTGATCGAAATCGAAAAGACGATCAGGGGCGAACTGATCTGCAATGCGATCATGAAGGCCTTGGAGAGAACCTCGGTAAGCTGGGTCAGGGCAAACTGGCCGTCATAACCGGCCGAAACCGGCATGACCGCGTAGGATTCGACAAGCCCGCGCAAGACCTCCCAATGCAGGTCCGCGACAAAGAACAGCACTGTCGCCGCCAATGTCAGCAGTGCGGACAGCGTCGGGTTGGGCTCGGCGCTTTCCAGCGGGATGCCCGGCAGGTTGGCGAGGCCGATGAAGGAGGCCATCGCCACGGCGATGAAGCTGAGCGCCAGGAAGAACATCCGCCCCATCAGTCCGATCGCCGCGCCGATCGCCACTTCCGAGACCAGCAGGAAAAGGCTGTTGCTGGCGTCGAGCGTGCCGATGTCATTGGTGATCGTGGGCAGGAGAATGGGCGTGAGCGCCAGCGAGACGGCGATGGCGACGAAAAGACGGGCCTGCGCCGGGATGCGCGCGGACGAAAAGCCCGGCATGAACATCAGGCAGCCGCCGACCCGGCAGAAGACGAGAAAGGCCAGCAAAACCATATTGCTGGTCAGCTCGATCACGAGATCGTCCCGAGCGCCTGGATCTGCACGCCGCGCGCGATTTCGACATGCGAAAGCACCGGCAAGGTCGGGAACAGCCGCTCGATCACCATGCGCACATAGGGCCTCGCGTCGGGAGCTGCAACGAGAACGAAATTGTGCCCGTCATCCATCAGGCGGCGGATGACCGTGGTCGCTTCGCTGCCGAACTGCTCGATCAGGCGCGGATCGATGTCGAATTCGATCACTTCGCCCTTGGCATCGCGCTTGAGCGCCTGATGGAACGCCAGGTCCCACTGATTGCCCAGCCTGAGAACCTTCAGCGTTCCATGGTCCGAGAGGTCGCCGCAGATCTGCTGCGCCATTCGCATCCGTACGTGCTCGGCAAGCTGCTCGACGCGGCGTATATGCGGCGCAACCTCGGCGATCGCCTCCAGAATGAGATGGAGATTGCGGATAGAGATGCGCTCGGCGAGAAGTTGCTTGAGCACGGCCTGCAGTCCCGAATAGGTCAGATGGGCCGGAATGATTTCGTCGATCAGGCGGCGGTATTCCGGGTCGAGCCGGTCAATCAGCACGCGCATGTCCTTGTAGGACAGAAGTTGCGCCAGATTGTTGCGCAGAATTTCGCCAATATGGGTCAGCAGCACCGAGACATTGTCCACCGGCGTGAAGCCTTCGCGCTTCAGCGTGCTGCCGAACATTTCCGGCATCCACAGCGCCTTCATGCCGAAAGCCGGCTCCCGCGTTTCCTCGCCATCGACGCTCGGGCGCGGACCGTCGCCGATGATCACCATGATGTCGCCGATGCGGAGCTGGCCGATGGCGACGACCGTGCCGTGGATCTTGATCTGGTAGGATTTCGGATCGATGCCGAGATCGTCGCTGAGCTTGATGTCGGGAATTACGAAGCCGTATTGCTTGGCGAATTTGCGCCGCATCTTGCTGACGCGATGCGCCATTTCCGTATGATGCTGCATGAGCGAGCTTGAGAGCTGCTTGCCGAGGCACAGCTCGATCTCGGAAATCTTGAGCTGCTCCTTGACCGAATTGCGCGTCTCCTCCTCGGCCATTTCCTCCGCTTCCTTCTCGCGTTCTTCCACGGCCGCCTTCTCTTCGGCCTTGCGGCGCGGAATTGCGTAGGCGCCGAAGGCGAGCGCGCTGGCGAGCACGGCGAAGGGGAGAAACGGCAGGCCCGGCGCAATGGCGAGCATCATGAGCACGAGCGAGGCCACGAACAGGGCGCGCGGATAATGGCTGAGCTGGCCGAGAACGGCGACATCCGCGGACCCGCGCGTGCCGCCCTTGGAGACGAGCAGACCGGCCGCGAGCGAAACGATCAGGGCCGGGATCTGCGAGACCAGCCCATCGCCCACGGACAGCTTGACGAACACGTCAGCCGCCTCGCCCACCGACATGTCGTGCCGCATTGTCCCGATGATGATGCCGCCGAAGACATTGACGAGCGTGATCAGAATGCCGGCGATCGCGTCACCGCGAACGAATTTCGACGCGCCGTCCATCGCACCGAAGAACGAGCTTTCCTCCTCAAGCTCACGGCGGCGGCTCATCGCCTCGCGTTCATTGATCAGGCCCGAGGACAGGTCCGCGTCGATGGCCATCTGCTTGCCGGGTATGGCGTCGAGCGTAAAGCGCGCGCCGACTTCCGCGATGCGGGTCGCGCCCTTGGTGATGACGAGGAAATTGACAGTGACGAGAATGACGAACACCACCGTGCCGATTACGAAATCGCCGCTCATGACGAATTTGGAAAAGCCGGCAATGACGTTGCCCGCCGCCTGAATCCCGTCCGCGCCGTCCGACAGGATGAGGCGCGTGGTGGCTATATTGAGCGAGAGCCGCAAGACCGTCGCGATCAGAAGAATGGTCGGAAAGGCGGAGAAATCGAGGGGCTTCTGAATCCACAGCGCCACCATCAGGATCAGCACGGAAAACGCGATGGACAAGGCAAGTCCGATGTCTACCGCGATCGTCGGCAGCGGCAGGAACAGGACCGTAAGAATGAAGACGATGCCGAGCGCGAAGCCGACATCGCGGCCGCCGGCGCGCTCGACCGGTTGTGTGCTATCGTGAGGCGTGGACATGCCTTCCCCTGTCGTGAAAACCGGCGAAGATTGCACAATCAAACTTGCGCGAAGGTGCTCAGGATCGGATCCTCGAACAAGGAAAAGGGAAATCAGCCGCAATGCCCGAGAAAACGCTGCTCATTGTCGCTCATGCCCCCTCGCCGAATACTCAGCGGCTGCGGGACGCGCTGGCGGCGGGTGCGCGTCACGAGGACATTGAGGGCATCGCCGTCAGGGTGTTGTCGCCGTTCGAGACCGGACCGGACGAGGTCAGGGCGGCGGGCGCCATCATCTTGGCCACGACGGAAAATCTCGGCTATATGAGCGGGGCGCTGAAGGATTTCTTCGACCGGATCTACTATCCGTGTCTGGAAGAAACGCAGGGACTGCCCTACGCGCTGGTGATCCGCGCCGGGCATGACGGAACCGGCACCCGCCGGGCGGTGGAGAGCATCACCACCGGCTTGCGATGGCGGGCCGTGCAGGAACCGTTGATTTGCCGCGGAGAGTTCCGTGACGACTTTGTCGGCCAGTGCACGGAACTGGGAACCGCGATGGCGGCGGGGCTGGAGGCAGGGATCTTCTGAGCGCCAGCCTTGCCTGCCGCTAGGGGAGCGAATTTGACATTTGATACCCACTCGCTCCGGGGCATATTTCAAATGTCAAATTCTAAAGCTCCACTAGAATCAATAGTTTTCTAGTGGTTCTTGAGATTCAAACATTTGTAAATGAGGGGCGGCAAATGGGATACAAATGTTTGAATCGAACCACTAGCAGCGTCAGTTTTCGCCCGAAGCAACCTTGGCTGGCGCCGGCGCATCAGGGTCATATACGCCGGCAACTGCGTGCCTTGCCGGTCTGGCCGCCGCCCGGGCGTTCTTGAAGCGCATGAAATCGATGAGGCGAACCGGAACGGGCGCCGCGCGCGAAACCGCCTCCGGCTCCTCCCGAGCCGTCCAATAGGCCCAGAGAACCGCTACCGCATACATGACCAGCGCAGCTTCGTTTTTGAAGTCCTCCGCCGCCGGAACCCACCAGACAATCGCGGTGAACGGCGCGGCCAGGGACAAGCCGACGATAAATCGCGACAGCCACCATCCCGGGACAAGAGCCGCGAGCGGCAGCGTCCAGACCAGATACCACGGCCAGACATGGCCGATCAGCGAAAACGAGACCGCGCACATGGTCGCCAGCGTCAGGCGCAGGACATTGTCGGTATCTGGCGCGTTCCAATACATCCAGGCCTGATGGATCACAATGGCCGGAAAGATCGCAAGGATCACGTTTTCCACCGGCTCAAGCCATCCGTTGAACAGATCCGACACGGCAAGAAACGCATCGCTCGGCTGCATGAAATGCCAGCTGTCGACCAGCAGAACGCCATCGAAGAAACCGAGAGAGCGGAAGAACAGGCCAAAGACGACCAGCCCGAAGATGGCCGTAGGCGCCATGCGGAAAACATAGTCCCTCACCGAGAGGCGGCGGCCTTTGAAGTGATGCAGCAGATCAATGAAGAACAATGGCGCGGTCGTATATTTGCACATGACGGAAGCGGCCAGCGCCAATGGCGCGGTCAGCCTCCGTTGCAGCAGGAGGAACAGCCACCCCAGCGCAGGCAGGACGAGCATGATATCATTATGCCCTTCGGCCACCGTCTCCGTAACGCCAAGCGGAACCCAGCCAGCAATGACCAGCGCCAGGACGCGATGCCTTGGCGCAGCCTGACGCATGATCCGGTCGATCAGCACGAGAGAACCGCACCAGGCGGCAAGCAGCATCGACTTGAACAGGATCGCGGCCGCCAGCAGGCTTCCGCCCCCCAGTGTCATGACAACGGCCGACATCAGCGCCCAGAACGGACCGTATGACATCGTCATTGGAAAATGGTCGAGCGGAAAACTCGTGAGCATCTCCGGCGTGAATTTCTCGTAATAAGGGTTTGCGCCACTCGCCACCATGTCGCCCCAGACGGCGGAGAGCCAGAAATCCTGCGTGAATATCGGATAGGCGAGGAAGCTGACCGCAGAGAAGGCGAATGCCCAGCGAAGCACGCGGCGGGCGAGCACGTCGTCGTCGCGGCTGCGATCGTCCCGGCTTATGAGAATGATGAGCGTGATCGCCGCCAGGCTTGCCACCATGAGAGGCACGAAGCGGTATGCCAGAACGGTAAGGGGATCGCCGAAGAAGGCGCGGATCGCGGCAACATGATGATGGCCGTAAAGCTCGTTGAAGAATGAGGTTGCATTGGGAGCAAAGTCCGGGGTCCAAAGCGCGGGCGCCTGTATATAGGAAATGGCAGCCATCGCCAGATAGGCAACGATGACCGCAGACCCCAACAGGTCTATCCTCCGGCGAAGCGGCGAAGCTGGCAACTGTAGTCCCCCATCCATGAAGCCGTGCATCAGCTTCTTACTCACATTGTTGATTTGAACGTACGACGTCCGGTTTTGTTCAACGCCTGCGGCCGCCCGGTTCGTCCGAATCCCGGAACATGCGGCGTCTTACCGTTGATTTGAGACGTCTACCCCGTCATAAAAGTTCAGCGAGTATCTTTCCGACAACACGGTTGCCGCGGCCGGACATGTGAATATCCTCTTCCCAGTAGAGATCCTCGGTGTCGATTTCCCGTTTCTCCAACTCCTGGATCAGGTTGTAGTACTTTAGGTCCAGCGACGTTAAGTACGCGATGAATTCTTTGTAAAAATTCGTCACACTCGCCTCGTCATAGGCCCTGGGCGGGCCGGGATGGGGCAGGACGAATTCAAGCTTGTAGCCATGCGCGCGGGCGTGATCGCGCCATTCCCGGATTACCTTCTTGTTATTCTCGGCATATTCGAATGTCGCATATCGAAGCAGGCCAGCTTCGGTCTGGATATGCGTAAGCCGGTGCAGGTCGTACAGCTTCTTACCTTTATACATGTAGTACTTGTCATGCCAGTCCACCCCCGGATCTTCCCCCAGCACGCCGACATGTTCCGCATACCAGGGCCAGATGTCGGCGATCCTGTGCAGGCCGGCGTTCAGGATCTGTGCGCTCATGGAATATTGCATGAGAAAGCGCGCCAGGGAGAATGTCGTCGGCTGCCCCGTCGGCGAGGGCCTTGCAGCGTCGCGCTGCGCGCTGATCTGATCGAACCACCCCTGATCGAGATTCACGATCTCGTTGTTGCGCCCGAGCATCCTGACATCGGCAAGTCCCCCGTCTATGACTGACGAATGCGGATGGAGATAGTCGTTGGCCGTATCGGTCGGAGAATAGAAAACAAGAACGCGTTCCGGCCACCTCCCGAGCATCTTGCTGATTTCGAGGAATTTCGAGAATTGATGACGCTGCCCAGTATGCGTCACGCCGCACTGCATGATTTCCACTCTCTCCGCCGTCTCGACGACCGTCCCCATGAGATCCTCGAATTTGGCATGCCCCCAGGCAATGCTGTCACCGGCCATGTACCAGAAACGGTTCATCTTCTCCGGCTTGATCGGCCGGTCGAAACAGCCGAGCTTGTTCGACCATACGGGGTAGGAATATTCATCCATGGCATGGATCTGATCGGTCCGGGGCAGGTCGGTCGGCTTGATGTCGAAGCCGCGCTCGGCATGGGCGTCAAAATAGTCTCGGGGATAACCGCGTCCTATCATGTCGATGACGTAGGAGCCTTCGCGATAGGCCGAAAAATGGGCGGCGATCGACGCGGGGAGAGCAAAAAAGAGCACGGCGTCCAGCAGGGCGAGAGTGAGCACAACGATCCCCGCTGACCCAATCAGGTTCTTCATGCTGCTGACCGAACGCATGGCAATTCCTTAAACGCACATGGCGGACGCGCATCATGTGCGCGCCCGGCCAAAGGACTCCTGCGCCGGAAAGCGCTCTGATTTTGCGCTTATAGGGAACCTGAAGAGCGGCGAACCGGCTTCGATCAGTCCAGTTCGAACGCATCCTTGTAGTCGCGGGCCAGCGAACTGTCCTGCGCTTCCTTGCGCAACAGGCAGTTGCCGACCACCAGAGTTTCCATCTCGGTCCCCATGAAACACCGGAACGCATCTTCCGGGGTGCAGACAATCGGCTCGCCGCGCACATTGAAGCTGGTGTTCACCAGAACGGATGTGCCGGTCCGCTGTTTGAATGCACCGAGTAACGCGCGAAACTTCGGATTGGTTTCCTCGTGGACCGTCTGGACGCGGGCCGAGTAATCGACATGGGTGACGGCCGGGATGTCCGAGCGCGTCAGGTTCAGCTTCTCGATGCCGAACAGGCGCTCGTCCTCCTCGCTCATCGGGCGGCGGCGGTTGCGCTTCACGTCGGCTACCAGCAGCATGTAGGGGCTGTCATCGTCCAGCTCGAAATAATCGGCGACATCCTCGCGCAGCACCACGGGTGCGAAGGGCCGGAAGCTTTCCCGGTACTTGATCTTGAGATTGAGGGTCTTCTGCATCTCCGGGTTGCGCGGATCGCCGATGATCGAGCGGGCCCCGAGCGCGCGCGGACCGAACTCCATGCGGCCCTGAAACCAGCCGATCGCATCACCATTGGCGAGCGAGTCGACCGTGCGCTCCAGAAGCGCAGCCTCGTCGAGGATCTCGTAGCGCGCGCCGCAACTCGTCAGGCGCTGCTCGATATCGCTCTGCTCGAATTCAGGCCCCAGATAGGAGCCCCTCATGGCATCGAGCCCGCCATTCACGCGGCGCGGATTTTTCAGATGAATATAATGCACAGCCAGTGCCGCGCCGAGAGCGCCGCCCGCATCGCCCGCCGCGGGCTGTATCCAGATGCGGTCGAACTGACCGTCGCGCAGGATCTTGCCATTGGCGACGCAATTGAGCGCGACGCCGCCAGCCATGCACAGATTGCCGATATTGTAGGTCTTGGCCAGTTCGCGGGTCATGCGCAACATGACCTCTTCGGTCACCTTCTGTACCGAAGCCGCCAGATCCATCTCCCGCTGCGTAACCAACTCTTCAGACGTGCGCGGCTCACCGCCGAACAGTTCATGGAACTTGTTCGTGGTCATGGTCAGGCCGGTCATGTAGTTGAAATAGCTCATATCGAGCCAGAATGAACCGTCCGGTTTGACGTCGATCAGATATTTCATGATCAGGTCGTAATATTTCGGCTCGCCATAGGGCGCCAGGCCCATGATCTTGTATTCGCCGGAATTGACTTTGAAGCCGGTATAGTATGTGAAAGCGGAATAAAGCAGGCCCAGACTGTGCGGAAACTTGATTTCGCGCTGAAGTTCGAGACTATTGCCGCGGCCGATGGAGATCGACGTGGTGGTCCATTCGCCAACGCCGTCCATGGTCAGAACGACAGCCTCCTCGAATGGCGACGGGAAGAAGGCCGACGCGGCATGGCTCTGATGGTGGTCGGCGAAAAGCAGCTTCTTCGCCTCAAATTCTCCGCTTCCGGCCAGCCCCTTCAAGGAGGTCACCAGCCCGTTCTTCTGGAACAGCTTTTCCTTGATCCAGAGCGGCACCGCCATGCGGAAAGACTGAAAACCACTCGGCACGTTGCTCAGATAGGTCTCCACGAGACGCTCGAACTTGACCAGCGGTTTTTCGAAGAAGACGACATGATCGACATCGTCCAGATCGACATTTGCTTCCGCAAGGCAATAGCGGATCGCCTGTTCAGGGAACGCGGCGTCATGCTTCTTGCGTGTGAAACGCTCCTCCTGAGCGGCTGCGGTTATATAGCCGTCCTCGATAAGCGCGGCGGCGCTATCGTGATAGAAAGCTGAAATTCCAAGAATTCTCATAAACCGCTCCGAAGGCGTTCAACCGAAACAGGATGTGTGGAGAAAGAAATACGGCGTGCTGACCGACCCTAGAACTGATTCTTCATGGAACGGAGTTTGGTCTCCGCCGGATCCGGATCAAGCCAATATGTCTCGACATCGGATGGACGCTTCAGGCGGAGGGGATCGTAAACAAGCCGCATCAACAGCCCCATCGGAATGAAAGCAATCGCAAACATCAAAAACATGACGAGAGGATTCACGATCTTGTGAAGCAGCATGCCGAATCTGAACCACGCGACATTGAGCGGGCGTAACGCATTCGGAGCCAGCAGGCTGGTCGCCAGCAGAAGCGCCGCAATGCCGCCGGCAATTGTCACCACCGTCATGTTGTTCCGGAATATGAGCGCAACGATCAGTGCGACGACTGTAAAGACATAGCCGGTTGCCCGGGGCGACGGCATCGGGACGGTTCCCGATGCAAAGGATTCATGGAAGTTCCCCCTGGGCCGGTGTTTGCGCTGCTCTGCCATTCATTCCTCTTTATCGTAGCGGTTGGCGCATGTTCGAGCGCCCTGATACGCTGTCCCGCGATATTCTGTCCAGCCTATAGGTACAAGCCGCCGTAGCGGGCTTCCGGTTCGACCGTGGCCGGATATGCGGGCCTTTTGACCGGAACAATTTCCAGATCTCTTCGGCCAGCTTCAGAAAATCAATATGAACGTGAGTGCAACACGCGAGCCCGCCTAGGGCGTGTTTAGATACATCGTGAGTTTATGACTGCAACGGCCGCATAAAACTCCTCGCTGCAAAGCTTTGATCTGTCTTGTTGCTGCGCATTGCAACGCGCTTAACTTCCTTGAGTTTGCAAAAGAAATGGCTCTGTTGGCGCTCTGTATGTGGATTGACCTCGGCCAATGTTCCTGATTAGTTCTCATCAGGAGGCCGATCATGGAGCACCGCAAATTCAAACGCCGTCTGGCGGAACTTGTCG
>JBHJOB010000121.1:0-6562 GCA_050330195.1 Rhodomicrobiaceae bacterium
GGCAGCGTCTTGGAACCGCCGCCCTGCCTCGTCTCACATGCGGATCAACTGCCGCAACTGCCTGTCGCGGTATTGAAGTTGCCGCATTTCTTCTCGACCCAGTCGCCGACGAGATCCTTGGATTCGGGAAGGAAATCGGACCAGGCATCGCCGGGAACCATCTCCGTCTCGGAAACGACGTCGAACTGTCCGTCGGCGCGAACTTCGCCGATCAGCACCGGCTTGGTGATGTGGTGGTTCGGCAGCATCGTGGACACGCCGCCCGTCAGGTTAGGCGCTTCGATGCCGGGGAGTGCGTCGATGACGGCGTCCACATCGGTCGTGCCGGCTTTCTCGACAGCTTTCACCCACATGTTGAAGCCGATGTAATGCGCTTCCATCGGGTCGTTGGTGACGCGCTTTTCGTCCGTAAACGCTTTCCAGGTCTTGATGAATTCGGCGTTCTCGGGCGTATCGACCGACTGGAAGTAGTTCCATGCAGCCAGATGGCCGACGAGGTTCGACGTGTCGATGCCGGCCAGTTCCTCTTCACCCACGGAGAAGGCGACGACCGGAATGTCGGTTGCGGCGAGGCCCTGATTGGCCAGTTCCTTGTAGAACGGGACGTTGGCGTCGCCGTTGATCGTGGAGACCACAGCCGTTTTCTTGCCAGCGGAGCCGAAAGCCTTGATGTCGGACACGATCGTCTGCCAGTCGGAATGACCGAACGGCGTGTAGTTGATCATGATGTCTTCTTCCGCGACGCCCTTGGCCTTGAGATAGGCTTCGAGGATCTTGTTGGTCGTGCGCGGATAGACATAGTCCGTACCGGCGAGAACCCAGCGCTCCACGGAGCCGCCTTCCTCGCCCATGAGATAGTCGACAGCCGGAATGGCCTGCTGGTTCGGCGCGGCGCCGGTGTAGAAGACGTTGCGCTCGCTTTCCTCGCCCTCATACTGGACAGGGTAGAACAGGATCGAATTCAGTTCCTTGAAGACCGGCAGCACGGATTTGCGGGACACCGACGTCCAGCAGCCGAACACCACATCGACCTTGCTCTGCGAAATCAGCTCACGCGCCTTTTCTGCAAAAAGCGGCCAGTCGGAAGCCGGATCGACGACCACGGCTTCGAGCTGCTTGCCGAGCACGCCGCCTTTCTTGTTCTGCTCCTCGATCAGCATGAGCATGACATCTTTCAGCGTCGTCTCGCTGATCGCCATCGTGCCGGACAGGGAATGCAGAACGCCGACCTTGATGGTGTCCTGAGCTTGCGCGTGGGCCGACATGCCGACCGACATGGTCAGCGCGACGGCCGCGCCCGACAGGAATGATCTCCGCGATAGTGCCATTCGAATCTCCGAAAATTGCCCCCCAAAAAGGGCGGTTGACTGTAAGTCCTTGCAACGGAAAGGGATTAGCAAGTCCCGTGCCAGCACTGCCGAAAATGCAGTCGGCATCAGCGTAACGAACTGGTAACGCTGGGTTTTGCGTCGCGGGAAGTTATGGAAACAGGCTCACGTAACGATCATGCGGGCGCTACCGCTCCGCAGAAATGCACATATAATGGGCATGCCTAGATGGTAAGCATACAAGCTGGGCAATGCCTATTGCGCGATCACGGTGGAACGAATTCGCGTGAGCGGCGCGGAAAAGGGCTGCGCGCATCCGATGTGCAAATTAAGCTTCGGGAGCAGCGGATCGTGGGAGGCTTGCATGTGGCGATGGGTGGCGGTGTTTCTTCTGGGAGGCATTCTCGGGACTGGCTTCGGCGTCGGGCTCGGCATTTTTCTGTTTCCCTACATATTCCCGCCGCCACCGGCAGCGGAAACTCTTGCCGCCGATGAGCGCACCGCAATCGCGGCGCGCGGCACATTCATTCATGCCGACCCGAACGATCCGATCCATTATGGCGAAGGCGATGTAACCGTCTTTGAACGGACGGTTTTTCTGGAGAAGAATTTCAAGGTCGGGCCGGGGCCGAAGTATCACGTCTATCTGGCGCCGAAAGCCAATATCCGCTCATCGGGCGATGTTACGGGGACGATGTTCGTCGATCTCGGCCGTCTGCGCAGTTTCGAAGGCAGTCAGAAATATCCGATCCCGCCGGGCATCGACCTGAAGAATTATCCGAGCGTCGTTATCTGGTGTGAGCAGTTCGGCGTACTGATTTCGCCGGCTGATCTCGCTCAGCCATCATAGAAAAGACGCCCCGCGAAGGGCGTCTGGCGGCAGCGACGATGTTCCGATCCAGCGGATCGGAATTCAACGGTTCATCGCCGCCGATTGGGTCAGTTCGGCCGCGCGCTGATACCATTTCGCCGCGAGCGCTTCATCCGGCGTGGTCCCCTCGATGCCATTCTCCCGAAGGAAGCGCGCATCGTAGCTCTGGGCAAGGGCGAAGGCACCAAGCGGGCTGCTCTGTTCCGCCAGATGCTCAAAGATGATGCGCGCGCCGGAGACATGGCCCTGCTGGATCATGTCATGGCCGCGCTTGAGCATGGCCTGCTCGGTATCTTCCAGCATCGACGCCGTGTCCGCCCCCGCGCCGCCAGTGGAGGCATCGTCAATCCGGGCAGGTTCCGGAGCCAGGAGCGAAGCCTCATCCTTCGCCGGAGCCGCGTCCGCCTGTCCGCTACCCCGCTCGGGCGCTGCGGACGGACTCAAGCCCAACGCAGTGCGCTCAGCTTCGGCGACAGGCTCGCGCGAAATCGCTGCAACCGCCGGGGCAAACCGCTCCGGGATCTCCTGCGCCGTCTCGATACCGTTCACTTTCTTCCACTCATTGCCAATCTGGTAGAAGGCAATGCCGATCACCACGGCGGACAGTGAAATAGCAAGCAAATTCTTGGCGCCGCTTCGGCCAGCCTGTTGCTGTGTCGCGGGTTGCGCGGGAGGAATTTTTACCTTGGGGGCCGCAGCGCGCATGCGCGGATTGGGCTGCTGGGGAACCCGGATCTGGCCGGGGGGCGCTTCGGTTGGATAAGTCGGGCGATTGCGAGGCTGCCTTGCCGGCGCCACGAATTCGCGGCCATCGAACTGGGTGCGATCCAGCGCGCGCTTCAACTCGTCTTCAAATCCGGCGCTTTCCGCCGGCCGAGGCTCGGCGCGGCCACGATGAGATGGCCTCTCCTGCCGGGCCTCATGGAGATTGACGACCGTTCCGCCATTGTTTCCCGGCCCCTCGTCACCCGCACGTTCCAAGATCCGTCTCCAGGAAAGCTGATTCATAAAAGGTCTCTCCCCACGCACTACTCGACCTGCACCAACCATAGCGAATTAATGTGGCAGGGCTGCGTCAGGTCAAGCCAAATTTAGTAAAATTTGACTTAACAGGAAAACCTTAGCGAAAGGATAATGCCTCGCGGGGATCGTCCATTGTAGACCGGCTTTTTGCCCTGCCGAAAACCGTCTGGCGCAAATCCTAGCAGATCGGAAGCCGGTCCGCAGCCGGAATGTGCGGGCGCGTCCAAAGTCCGGCGCGGGATGGAATGGGGGCGAAGGTTCCGTGCGCGCGGGAGCGGGCAATGGTGGCCAGACTGCGGGCAACGCCATAGAGCTTTCGGGAGGCGCTGACTCTTGCGCGCCGGTCCCAGGCGGCAGGGCCGCGCGTCTGTACGAGCCGTCCGATATCGCGGTAGACGAAGCGCGCGACCGAGATCGCCCAGGCGGAACGGAAGGGAAGCGAGGCGATGCCATGCCGCGCGGAAACATAGAAGCGGTCGGCGACATCCAGCAGGCGCTGCGTCACCTCGGAGACCTGATCGCGATAGGCCGGATCGGCGACCGCAGCCGGGTCGATAGGCACGCCCGCCTCGCGAAGCCAGCTTTCGGGCAAATAGATGCGGCCGATCGCGGCGTCGTCCATCACGTC
The DNA here is from genome assembly GCA_050330195.1 of Rhodomicrobiaceae bacterium. Taxonomy (GTDB): domain Bacteria; phylum Pseudomonadota; class Alphaproteobacteria; order Rhizobiales; family Rhodomicrobiaceae; genus JAHQVI01. Next base: position 3,851 of record JBHJOB010000121.1, read on the forward strand.
GCGGGTGATATTGGTGAGCTGGAAGGCGATGCCGAGATCGGAGGCGCGGTCGAGCGTTTCGGCGTCGCGGACGCCCATGATCATCGCCATCATCACGCCGACCACGCCGGCGACATGATAACAATAGGCCAGCGTGTCATCGGGCGTCTCGTAGCGCCGCCCATCGACATCCATGGCAAAACCGTCCAGATGGTCCTGCAGGTAGCGCTCGGGTATGCCGCGTTCAGCAACGACACGCGCGAGCGCGCCGAACACCATGTCGTCCCATTCGCCGCGAACGGCGCGGCTGGTCTGCGTGCGCAGCTCGGCAAGACGCGCCGCCCGGCTCGTGCGCGCGGCCTCGCCGGTGGCGAAGCCCAGCTCCTGCTCGTCGATCACATCGTCGCAATGGCGGCACCAGCTGTAGAGCATGTAGGTGTGGCCGCGCGTTTCGCTGTCGAACAGCCGCGCGGCGGCGGAAAAGCTCTTCGAGCCCTTCTCGATGCGTTCGCGGCTGTATTTGACGATCTCATCCATGGGACTGCTTTATTGTTTCCACCCTGTCCGGAGCATGTCGCGCACCCGGCGCCGCGCATTCGCGGTGTCCTATTTGCGCGCATTATGAGCCAGACCGGTTTCTCCGATATTAGCGAGAACCCTAAAGATCGATACGGGCGGGCGGCCAATCAAGATGCGCGCCTTGTCGGCATTGGTAGAGCCAGCCCTGTAAAAGCGCTCTATGAGCGGCTGGCCCAGCGAATAAAAGCGCTGCATGATCAGGAAACGCTTCTCCGGCCTGGCCGCCAGAAACAGGAACCTGTTCAGCATGCGATAAAATTGCCGGTCACGCCAGAGACGTTTTGAATATGCCTCGATCATTTGGCAGGCCGTCCGCGTCGTCAACTCGGGCATATCGCCGAGCGCATCGGCAAGCCCGACGGCATCGGGCAGCGAATAGCCGGTCGTCGGGTGAAACAGGCAGGCTCTCAGGCCGATCCGCGCGACTTCGTTGCCAGCCTCCCGCCAGAACGCGTCGATGTCGCCGCCGAGCACGATGGGCAGGGTACCCGTTTCCTCGCGCAGGGTTTCCGCGATGCGCCAGCCCCGGCTGTTCGCGTAGGCTTCGATCTTGGCGCGGATTTCCTCGGGCGACAGTTCGGGGCCGTCGGCGTAATAGGTGTCCTCTATCAGGATCGTGTCGGCGGTGAAGGGCAGCGTATAGATGAAGCGGTAGCCGTCATCCTGGCTGAGCGTCGCATCCATGATCACCGGCACGCTCTCGCCATGCGGCTCCGCAAGGCGCACCTCCAGCCCGACAAATTTCTGAAACCCCAGATGCAGAGCCTCCGTCGGCGCAGGGCCGCGTCCGTCAAGAATGCAGCGGCCGCTGAGACGTTCCCCGCTCTCCAAGGTAATCCCGTCGCTCTGCAGCGACGTAATCGGCGCATTCAGCCGCACCGCATCGCCGAGCGCCGCGCTTGCCACCTCATGCAGCTTTTCCGATGAAACGGATTGATAGGGTGTGGCGAGTTGCCGTTCATATTTGGGGAAGCGGACCTTTTGCCCCGGCCAGCGATAGGTGATGAAGGGCGCAAGCCAGCGGTTCTGCTCCGCGCTCAGATCATGCTCGTGGAACGACCAAGTATGATTGCCGCCGAGCCGCTTTCCCGCCTCGACGACCAGCAGCCGCAACTCCGGACGCAGCTGCTTCAGCCGGTAAGCGGCCAGCGTCGAAGCCAGCCCGCCCCCGGCGAATATGACGTCATATTGCGCCACATTCGAGTCCCGGTGGCGGCTTGCTTCATGCTCAAATGTCAAATTCAAAAACTCCATCAAGAACGAATGGATAGATAGGGATTCTACGACTGAATCATTTGCAAATGTGAGCGGCACGGGGATGCAAATGTTTCAGTGATTGCGAACCACTAGCGCCTTTTCTCTGGTGAGTTTAACGGCGCGCGCCGGGACAGCCAATCAAAACCGCATGGCGGGCGATCTGCCGCAAGGTCTGCACACACCCCGCCTGCAATCACGAAAGTGTATCCAACAAAAACGTATGGTGGTTCGCCCCGGTTGCAGCCCCTAATGAATCGGGCTCAATCAGCAGCGCTCAAAGACGCCTACACAGCAGCTTGATGGCGACGATACGCAAGCGGCCATCGCCAAGACCGGCGCAGCAAGCGTCAAGGACACGGGCAGGATTATGGCGGCGCTAAATCCGACTTTGCCGGGCAGCTTGATATAAGCCGGACGAGCGCACTCGTAAAGCAGCGTCTGAGTGCCCGATGAGCAGAGCTTATGCAAGGGCCGCTCGTGGGCACGCGACGCACCGCCAGATCCGACGATCCTAGGGCAAACAACATTCAGTAGGTAGTGTCGGCTGACTAACCGGTGACGCCATTGTTTGCGAGCTGACGCGCCTCCGCTAGGTCGATGCGAAAGGCGTATCCGTGCCTTTCAAAGAGATGCAGCAGGTTATTGCCATCCATCAGAGTGATGTTCTTGTCCTTGGCGAACTCATAGGCGTCAGGACCAAACTGACTGGTAGTCACTAGTGTCCTGATTCAGAAGTTCCTATCCAGCGCGAGCCTGCACGTCGAGGGTGCGGCGGCAAAAACGTTCGATGCTTGCCAGGATATCATCGGCGGACTTGGTCCATCGTAGCGGTTTTGGATTTTCGTTCTGCTGTCTGATGAACGCCTCTATCGCTGCGATCAGTTGTTTGACCGAAGT
>JBHJOB010000122.1:0-22404 GCA_050330195.1 Rhodomicrobiaceae bacterium
TGCTCGTCCGTGTGCAGCGGCGTCGGCGTCAGGCGGATGCGCTCGGTGCCCTTGGCGACGGTCGGATAGTTGATCGGCTGGACATAGATGCCGTAATGGTCGAGCAGCATGTCGGTCACTGTCTTGCAATGCACCGGATCGCCGACCAGCACCGGCACGATGTGGCTGGGATTGTCCATCACCGGCAGGCCGCGGCCTTTCAGCTTGGCCTTCAAGGTGCGGGCGCGCTCCTGATGACGGGCGCGCTCGATCTGGGAAACCTTCAGATGCCGGATCGAGGCGGCGGCGCCGGCGGCGATGGCCGGGGCGAGCGATGTGGTAAAGATAAAGCCGGGCGCATAGGAGCGGATGGCGTCGCAGCAGGCCTTTGACGCCGCGATATAGCCGCCCATCACGCCGAAGCCCTTGGCCAGCGTCCCGTTGATGATGTCGATGCGGTCCATCAGGCCGTCGCGCTCGGCGATGCCGCCGCCGCGGGGCCCGTACATGCCGACCGCATGGACCTCGTCGAGATAGGTCAGCGCATTGTATTTGTCGGCGAGATCGCAGATCGCCTTGATCGGGGCGATATGCCCGTCCATCGAATAGACGCTCTCAAAGGCGATGATCTTCGGCGTGTCCTCGGGATATTCGGCGAGCAGCGTTTCCAGATGTTCGGGATCATTGTGCCGGAAGATGCGTTTCTCGCCATTGCCGTGGCGGATGCCTTCGATCATCGAGGCGTGGTTCTTCTCGTCGGAAAAGATCACGAGGCCGGGGATCAGCTTGACCAGCGTCGAGAGCGTGGCGTCATTGGCGATATAGGCGGAGGTGAACAAGAGGGCGGTTTCCTTGCCGTGCAGATCGGCAAGCTCGGCTTCCAGCTCGACATGGTAATGGGTGGTGCCGGAGATATTGCGCGTGCCGCCCGAGCCCGCGCCGACCGCGTCGATGGCCTCATGCATCGCCGCGCGCACCAGCGGGTGCTGGCTCATGCCGAGATAGTCGTTGGAGCACCACACCGTCACCGGGCGCGGCCCGCCATTGGAGGCATGGCCCGGCTGCGGGAAGTGGTCGGCCTGGGGATAAGCCCCGCAATGGCGCTTCAGATCGGCAAAGACGCGGTAGCGACCTTCCGCGTGAAGCTGGCCGATCCGGTCCTGTAGAATCTTGTTGTAGTCCATTCAATTGCCTCCGGCTTCTCGGAGCTTTTCGACGAAATTATTGCGCTGATCTCGCAACGGGCGCCATGCTTCGATGGGTCAGAATTTCATGATTCTTGCGTGAAGAATTTAAGGATGCGGGGCGCGCCCGTCAAAGAACGAAATCGTCACAGGATCATCTCGACGCCAGCACCTCCACTGCCAAAAAGGGTTTCTTGCTTTCTAGCTCGTTCCACTCGCGTAATCCAGCAGCAGAAACACATATATCTTGGTAGTTTGCCTGATTGGATAGCGCGTTGATCTTAATCAAGCCTCTTAGCTTAAGGCCCGATTTTATCCTTTCATCAAAGAACACGCTTTCTGGGCAGCAATATGCCCGGGATTGCCAGATTTGGGCCTCAAAGTGCGGCTTCGGTCCGACGGCGATTCCCTTGATCGACCGTTTCAAGTGTCGTTGGCATACCGTCGCCGCCGTTAAAAGGCGAAGTATTGTATACACGCCCGCCCAGCAAACCTACATGTGCGTGCATGAATAATACTTTCATCTTTGGCGTGTAATTCATTCTCCAATATTATTTCAATTTAGCCTAAGGGCATGTTGATCTGGTGGACAGACTCCGTAATATAGCAGGCGTGACAGACGGTCAGCAGAACAACTGAATCGAAATTCACCATAACATCTGATCGGTTGTCGAATCATTAGGGTGCCGTACTTGGTGGGGACTTGTTCAACGGGAACGAGAGGCTGAGCGCGACGCGGGGGCAACGCCGCGCATAGGGCGGGAGTGGAGCAATGTCGGACAACAAGCAGGACGTGCCTGAAACAATCGAAAACGGGGTCGGCGAACATGTCGGCGGTGAACCCGCGATCAGCGACAACAACGCCAGCGATCACAGGGCGCAACGGCTTTCGGACCGCCTCGCCACGATGGGGAGTGCCGGCGCGGTTCGTGTCCCCGAGTCGCGAGAGAACGCAGCCCTCCCTGAGAGGGTCGCCCAGCGTCCCGGATATGGCCGTGCGGCGCCCATCCGTCACAGTTCGGCAGGCCGGATGGTGATTGGCTCGCAAGTGCCGACGCCTGGCGGATTGGCTGGTGATGGCAATGCGCAGTTGCCGCAGCCGTTATTTTCCAGCGCGCGGGAGGGCGGGAGCCGCCGCGTTTCCAGTAGCGCCGCTGTCTTTTTCGTCTGCGCACTGGCGGCGGGCGGGACGGCCAGTCTGGCCTATCTTCTTGACGACCCGCGATTTGCCGGCGATGCCAACTCGGCAAGTGAGGAGAGCACGCGCCAGACGTTCGAAGCTGCGGTCGCCAATGCGGCCAGTGCGCGTGCGCAGCCCGTCGCATCCGTTGTTACCGTTCGCGATCCGGACGGCTCGGGCCGGACACGGCTTGCCCAAGCAGGGCCGGTCGAACTTTCGGTTGAAGACGTCGTCGCACAGACCGGGGCCGACGCTATCCCGCTTGAGATTGCGGTCGGCCGGGATGATTCCGGAGAGTACGCGTTCCTGATGTTTCGCGGGATGCCGGAAGGCTTCAGCCTGTCGGCGGGGTTCAAGCTGGAGGACGCCTGGGCTGTTTCGCTGCGCGATCTCTCCGATCTCACGCTCGTTACCGCGGATGGCTATCAGGGTGAGTTCGATATTGAGGTGCTGCTCGTGAAAGGCCGGAATACGCCGGTCGAAAACACGGTCATGACCGTCCGCATCGAGCCTGCCCGCGCACCCGAGCCAGCATCCCGGATTGCCTCTGCCTCCCCCGTCGAGCCGGTGCCCGTGCCTCATATCCTGACGGCGGCCCCGTCGACCCGCCAGGAAGAGCTTCGCCGTGAAATTGCGCCGGACAGGACCGCGCCGCCGGCAGCAAAGGTCGAGGATGGTCTGCAACCTGGAGCGCCGAAAAGCGGTGCCCAGTCATCGCCGCCCAGACCGGCTGTTCCCGAGGTCACGATCACCCGGGAACAGGAAACGCCAATGCTGGAGCGGGCCTTCAACCTGCTTGGCGAAGGCGATATTGCCAGCGCGCGCCTGTTGCTGGAGCATCTGGCGAGGAAGGGAAGCGGCAAGGGGGCATTCGCTCTGGGCCAGACCTACGATCCGACATTCTTCCGTTCGATGTTCAGCATCGGCGGTCCCAAGCCGGACCCGCAGAAGGCGCGCAAATGGTATGATATTGCAGCTCAGCTTGGGCAGAAGGAGGCACGGAAGCGTCTGGATCTGCTCGCCGCTCAATAGTATGCGAACTGCTGCGCCAGAGTGGGCGGTTTCGTTGTAGACGTTGACATTTCATCGCGCGCTGAATAGTGTCCGCAGCGAGAGATTTCCAACAATGCGCGTTATCCTGCGCCCCGCCTGTTGTGGGAGCGCCGGTTGCGTATCATGTCTGGAGCGAGGTCCGAAAAATGGAGATGATTTTTCGGAAGAACCGAGCTTGATGCAAACAGCCAGAGATCGCGATCGTTTCCCTATGAAATGATCGCGTTCGAGAAAAATGAGACGGTCATGAAGGTCAAGAATTCCCTGAAGTCGCTGAGAAACCGGCATCGTGATAACCGTGTGGTGCGCCGCCGTGGCCGCGTCTATGTCATCAACAAGACGATCAAGCGTTACAAGGCGCGCCAGGGCTAGATTGCCTGCGGTGACGCCCATTGCTTTTCCCGGCGTTTCACAGTTTTTTCAGCGAACGCCATTCACGTTGCGGTTGACAGATTTTCCACCTGTGGTTCACTGGTGATATGAACCTGTCGAGTATTGCACACCGTTTGCGCGTTTTCTGCCTCACGCTCGGTATTGCCTGCGCTGTGGCGGTTTCCCCTGTTTCAGCAACCGAGCCGGAATCGCCAGCCAAGCTGCCGGCCCTGAAGCCGCTCTCCAAATTCAAGGAACCCACCCGGGACGCCTATCAGGAAGTGTTGTCCACGCTTTATGATCAGTTGGCGCGCGCCGAAAGCCAGGAATCGGCGGAACTGCTTGAAACGGCGATCGAGCGCTTCTGGTCGCGCTCGGGCAGCGACACGGCGGACATCCTGATGGAGCGAGCCGGAGTTGCCATGAAATCGCGCAATTTCCCTCTGGCGACGCGCCTGCTCTCGGCGATAACGGATATCGAGCCGCTTTACGCTTCGGCGCGCAATCAGCTTGCGACGGTTTATTTTCTTCAGGAAGATTATTACAGCTCCATGCAGCAATTGCGGCATGTGCTCGCGCTCGATCCGCGCAATTACAAGGCGATCGAGGGGTTGAGCATTATCTTGCGCGAAACCGGAAAGACGGAAGCCGCGCTCAGGGCTGCGCGCCGCGCCCTTGCGATCCATCCGTTCCTGACATCCCTGAAACAGGCCGAAGCGGAGCTTTCACGCGAAGTGGAAGGGCAGGAAATATAAACCGGCCCAAAAAGTCCTTTGATCAGGATCATTCCTTGCGGAAACGATCCCGGTCTGCATCTGTTTGTTTCAGGCTGGATTATTCCGAGAATGGTATCCATTTCCCGGATCTCGCCCTAATTGAAAGACGGACCGGTTATCTCCGGCTTGTTGAGGGCGATCCTGACTGCCTGAGCGTCGATCCGGACGATACGCAGCATGTTCGTCGCGCCCGGTGTGCCGAACGGCAGGCCGGCCGAGACGATGATGTTGTCGTCCTGTCCCGCCATGCCTTCGCGCGCCGCGAGCCTGCACGCCTTTGTCACCATGTCGGCCACGGAATTGGGATCCTCCGTCAGCACGCAGTGCAGGCCCCAAGCAATGCTCAACCGGCGGGCCGTGACCTTGCTCGTCGAAAGCGCAAGGATCGGCTGGCGGGGACGTCGGCGGGCAACACGCAGCGCCGTCGCGCCGGTCGACGTGTAGCAGATGATCGCCGCGAGCCCGGCATCTTCCGCGATCGAGCAGGCCGCCGCGCTGAGCGCTCCGGCGGATGAGGTGTCGACCGCGGGCTGCTGGGCCTCGATGAATTGACGGTAGAGTTCGTCCCCTTCGATTTCCCTCGCAATATTGTCCATTGTCGTCACGGCATCGTAGGGAAAGTCGCCGGATGCGGATTCTGCCGATAGCATGACCGCGTCCGCGCCGTCGAACACTGCGGTCGCAACGTCCGACACTTCGGCGCGGGTCGGAACCGGCGAGGTAATCATGGATTCCAGCATCTGCGTCGCAATGACGACCGGTTTGCCCATCTGCCGGGCAAGGCGCGTCAGCCGTTTCTGGACGCTCGGCACCTGCTGGAGCGGCAACTCCACGCCGAGATCGCCGCGCGCGACCATGATCGCGTCCGATTCGGTCAGGATGCGTTCAATGTCCGTCACGGCGGATGGTTTTTCGATCTTGGAGAGCACCGCCGCGCGTCCGTCGATGAGTTGCTTTGCCTCCATGACGTCTTCGGCGCGCTGCACGAATGACAGGGCGATCCAGTCCACCCCCAGATTGGCGGCGTATTCGAGATTTTCACGATCGCGCTCGGTGAGCGGGCTGAGCGGCAGGACGGTATCGGGCAGGCTGACGCCCTTGCGGCTGGACAGCTCGCCCCCGACGAGAATCTCCGTCTTGATACGGTCCGGCGTGCTCGCCTTGACCACCATGCGCAGCTTGCCGTCATTCAGCAGAAGCTGGTGCCCCGGCTCGACCGCCTCGAAGATTTCCGGATGCGGAAGATAGACACGTTCGATGGAACCGGGCGTTTCGTCCCTGTCGAAGATGAATCCCGCCCCGGTCTCCAATGTGACCGCTTCGGCGAACTGACCCACACGCAGTTTCGGGCCCTGAAGATCGCAGAGAATGCCGATCGGATGATTGGCGGCGCGTTCTATCGCCCGGATCATCGTGTGGCGTTCGCGCAGATCCTCACGCGAGGCGTGGCTCATGTTGATGCGGAAAACGTCGGCGCCGCATTCGAACAGCTTTTTCGTCGCCTCGGGCGTGGAGGAGGCTGGGCCAAGCGTCGCGATTATCTTAACCCGCCGGGATCGCCTCATTGCGTTGCTGTTCCGCTGTCGCCCGGATCGGTCAGGCGGACGGTCCAGTCCTTTTCTTCGTTGGTGTCGACTTCAAAAAAGCCGGAGGACTTGTAGCCCCGCGCCTGGCAGTCCTGAACGCCCTTGATCGTGAAAGCCTTGTCGTCGGTGCACATGAACGCCTTGCCGCCCCACTCGCCGCCGCGATCGTAATCGAGGGCGTGGATATAATAGTAGCGTGCAACGAGCGTGCCGGTGAGCAGGACTTCGCAGGTCTGGGCCGCCACATTCCACCAGCCCTCGCTTGCCCAGCCCTGATCGTCCTTGTAGCCGATCGCAACACCGACGCGGCTTGTCGTCATGTTGCACAATTTCAGATCGGCGGCGGCAGGAGCGGCGAACGCGAAAGGCGCGCTCATGAGGATGGCGAGAATTGCTGCGTGTCTTGCGGAGATGTATCTCTTCATCGGCGTCGTGGATGTCTGAAAGTCTCGTGTGCGCCTTACGCTGAGCGCCGAATTGGTCACCTTGGTCATATATCGGCGTCCCGGTTCCCTGGTTTCTGTATCGATCTTGCGAAACTGGTGCATGCCTATTCCGGTGTCGATGCAGCCTGAGGCTCAACCAGAATCACGCGCAAATCGTTCACGTTGGTGTAGGTTGGCCCGCTTACAATAAGGTCGTCTACCATTTCGAAGAATCCGGTGGAATCGTTTTTTGCCAGAAACAGTTCCCCATCGACACCGGATTCTCTTGCTCGCGCAAGTGTATCTGGCGTCACGAGCGCGCCTGCAGGATCGTCCGGTGCCCCGCTGCCACCATCGGTGCCATCTGTATCGGCGGCAAGTGCGAAGATACCTCCAGCGCCGTTCAGCGCCAATGCAAGTGCAAGCGCGTATTCCTGATTGGGGCCGCCCCGGCCTTCGCCGCGTATGGTGACGGTCAGTTCACCGCCCGAAAGAATCGCGGCGCGTTGTCCGGCCTGCCTGGTTCTGAGCGCGAGGGCTGCATGTTCGCGGGCGACGTCGCGCGCTTCGCCCTCAAGGGCGTCGCCGAGCATGATGGGACGATAGCCGGCCGCTTCCGCGATTTCCGCCGCCGCCTCAAGCGATGCGAGCGGACGGGCGGCCAGCGTGTAACGCGCCGCGGCAAAGGCCGGATCGCCCGGTTTGGGCGTTTCGTTTTCCGGCGAATTCAGCGCGTTGACAATCGAAGGCGCGGCCTTGATGCCGTAACGGTCGAGGACGGCTCTGGCATCCGCCAGGCTCGTGCGGTCAGGAACGGTCGGGCCGGAGCCGATCGTGTCAGGCTCGTCGCCGGGGACGTCGGAAATGGCAAGGGTGACGAGATCGGCCAGAGCCGCCGCGCTTGCGAGCCGCCCGCCCTTGATGCGCGAGAGATGCTTGCGGACGCAATTGATGCCGCTGATGGGCGCGCCAGCTTTCAGCAGCGCACGCGTCAGCGCCTGCTTCTCTTCCAGCGAAACGCCGTTGACGGGCGCGGCCCAGAGCGCGGATGCGCCGCCCGAGAGCAGAACCAGCACCAGGTCGTTTTCGCGCGCCTCGCCCGCAAGCGCCAGCGCACGGGTTGCCGCCTCCGTACTTTTCCCGTCTGGCACAGGGTGCGCGGCTTCGATAAGTTCGAAGCCGCTGGCCGCTTTGCCATAACCTTTCCGTGGTGTGGAAAGCCCTGTAAATCGGCCCGAGGCGATCATATCTGTATAATGTCTCGCGGCCGCCTCGGCCATGGCTCCGGCTGCCTTGCCGCCAGCAAGAGCGATCAACCGCCCTTTTTCCGGGGCGGGAGGGAAATGTGCGGGCAGACAGCGCGAGGGCTGGGCTGCGGCTACCGCCTGTTCGAACATGGACAAAAGGACAGTCCGATGATCCGCCTGCTTCGTAATCCTGGATGCGTTCATTTGCCTTTCCGGTACTCGAATTAAGGCTTTGTGTGTGCAAAAAAGCAAATCTTGTTGCAAAATCACATGAAAGTGCCGTCTTTGCACTAGTCCTGTGAAAAGGCGACGATTATAAGTGGCTATGCTTCATTCAATACCAACAAATGGCACGGCGGTCTCGCTGCCAGCCGATCAGCCCTATACTATCTTGCCGGGCTCGCTCGCGAGCGGCATTCTGCTCGTTTGTGACCATGCCGACAATAATTTTCCCGCCGGATATGACACGCTCGGCCTGCCTCAGTCGCAGCTTCAGCGGCACATCGCCTACGATCCCGGCGTTGCGGGGATCGCGCGGCACATGGCGCAGCTTCTCGACGCGCCAGCGATTCTGACGCGCTATTCGCGCCTGCTGATCGACCCCAATCGCGGTGAGGATGATCCAACGCTCATCATGCGTCTTTCCGATGGCGCTATCGTACCGGGAAACGCGCATCTTACCAGTGAGGAACGCCAGAAGCGGATCGATCTGTTCTACCGCCCGTATCACGTGGCGATCGACGAGACGATCGACGCCATGATGGCGACGGGCAAGCCGCCGGTCATCTTCTCGATCCACAGCTTCACCGAGAACTGGCGCGGCTGGATGCGGCCCTGGCATGCCGGAGTTCTCTGGGACAGGGATCCGCGCCTTGCCGTTCCGCTGATCGACGCGCTTCGCGCCGACCCCGCGCTGGTCGTCGGGGACAACGAACCTTATGCCGGGGCATTGCGGGGCGATTGTGTCAATAAACACGCAACCAATCGCGGTCTGGCCAACGCGTTGATAGAGGTTCGCCAGGATCTCATTCGCGATGAAGCCGGGCAGGCCGAATGGGGCGGGAAACTTGCCGACATCCTGATGCGCCTGCTCGACCGCCCGAATGCCGATGCGACTTTCCACTCGATCCGCTATTATGGCTCCCGAACGGACCCGGCGCCACGCGCCGGGCACGAACCCGGATCGGAGAATGGAATGGCGAAACACGACATTGACCCGAAGCTCGCTGCGGAACTGGAAGCCGCGACATTTCGGCGGTTGCTCACGCATTTGCAGGAGCGAAGCGACGTCCAGAATATCGATCTGATGAATCTGGCCGGTTTCTGCCGCAACTGCCTGTCCAACTGGTATCAGGCCGCTGCGCTGGAGAAGGGGCTGGAACTGTCGAAAGAGGATGCGCGCGAAATCGTCTACGGCATGCCCTATGACGAGTGGAAAGCGCGGCATCAGACCGAAGCATCGCCGGAAAAGGTGCAACGTTTCGACAAGCTGGCGGCCGTTCGGGAGAATCATTAGCCGAGCAGCCAGAAGAAGCCCGGTTTTGCGAGCACTTTGTGCCGCTTTTCCTCAACCATCTGAGAGCATTGGATAAAGAGAGCGTCCGTATTGAGCCGGGCGCTTTCGTTTTTTAGGCTGGATGCAGATTCGCGCCATACCGCAGCGCATTTGTTGCAGCCGGGGAGATAGTCATGTCCGTTGCCGAAGTGTTTGAGGAAGAAGACAACAGCGCCGAAGCCCTGCACGGGAACGCTAAGGAACGTCTGCGCTCCATCATCGAGCGCATCGAGCGGCTTGAAGAGGAAAAAGCCGCCCTCGCCGCCGATATTCGCGAGGTGTTCGCTGAAGCCAAGTCCTCTGGCTATGATACGAAGGCCTTGCGCCAGATCATCAAGATCCGCAAGCAAGACGACCACGAGCGCATGGAGCAGGAAGCGCTGCTGGCAACCTATATGCACGCGCTCGGCATGATCAGCGCGATGCCGGACGCCTGAGGCTTCAAGCGTCACGCCGGGACCGCCTGCCGAGATCGAGGATGCGGGCGACCTCGGTGCAGGCCGCCCCGGCGATCGTGTTTGCCTGGAGCGGCCCGGAACGCGTGCAAACGCTTCGTCCGGCTTCGCGGCTTATTATACAATGAAGCTGCCGCTGAACCCGCCCGAGAAGTGCATCCCTCGCTCGCGACAATGAGCATCATCCCTCGGTCGTCCCCTCTTCTGCTTCATCTTGTCATGCAATCCGACAGCGCTGCCTTCCAGGTGGAAAGCGCAATGCGCAGAAGTGTTTCCTTGTCGTCGAAAGCTGATATATTAATATCGGAACAGCGAGCATGAAAATTCAATATGACCACCTCACCTCCCGGCCGCCTCCCCAAGACGCCAGATGACAAGCCGCCGCCTTTCGCCAATGTCCGGATAGATCGTAAGCAACCGGCGGCGGCTCAGGTCTACGATCACCTTCGCTCCCTCATCATTTCCATCGCCATTCCTCCAGGCGCACCGTTGCCGCGCGCGCAACTTGCGGAAAGCTACGGCGTCAGCCAGCAGCCCATAAGGGAGGCGCTTCTGAAGCTTGAAGAGGAAGGGTTGGTGGACACATACCCCCAATCCTCCACCAAGGTGTCGAAGATCGATCTCCGGAGCGTACACGAGGCCCGTTTCTTGCGGATTTCCATCGAACTTGAAGCCGTTCGCAATCTTGCCCTTGGCGCAGAGCAACTGGATTTTTTTGCCATCGAGATGCTGATCCTCCAGCAGGAGCGGCACTCGCAGCGCGGCGACATCGCAGCCTTTGCCGAAGCCGACCGTGAAATGCACCGCGCCATGCTCGAACTGGCCGGCGTGGGCGGCTTGTGGAACGTCATCCGAAGCCGGAGCGGGCATCTGGACCGGCTGCGCAATCTGCATCTGCCGACGCCGGGCAAGACGCACAGTGTCGTCGATCAGCATCGGCAGTTTTTCAAGGCGATCACGGCGGGCGATCCGGCCACAGCTCAGGATGCCCTGCGGGCTCACCTGTCCGGCACGATTGCCAGCATCGAGGAATTGCGCGAGCGCTACCCCGATTATCTGACGGATTGAGCCCTTTGGCCCGCGATGCATCCGCATCCGGCTTTCCGCATCCGCACAGCCGCTTCCATCGCTAGATCAGGATCATTTCTTACGGAAACAATCCTGATCTGCATCTATTTGTTTAAAGCTCGATTTTTCCGAAAAATGGTGTCCATTTTATCGGATCTCGCTCTAACGCGACATCAGCAGGTCCGGCAGAAACAGAACCGTCTGCGGAATGAGCCCCAGCAGAATGAACAGGATGACCATTGCGATGATGAACGGATAGCACGCCCTCAGGAACTGGCCCAGGCTGACCTTCAATATGCCCGACACGGTGTACATGATCACGCCGATCGGAGGCGTATTGCCGCCAAAGGTGATCAGAACGGTCATGATCACGCCGACATGAACGGGATCGAAACCCTGCGCCGTCAGTGCGGGGAGCAGGAGCGGCGTCAACAGCAGCACGTTGACGGTCGCCTCCATGATCATGCCGGCAACCAGAAGCGCGCCAAGCACGATAAGCAGCGTTACATAAGGGCCGCCGCCGGTATCGGCCAGTCCCCGCGTGATTTCCTGCGGCGCCTGCTCGATGATGAAGGCGTGTCCGACGACCGCCGAGAGTACGATGATCAGCATCACCATACCGATATCGACGACGGAATGGTGCAGCGCCCGAATGAAGGCTTTCCATGTCAACTCGCGGTAAATGAAAATCCCGACGACCAGCGCATAGGCGACAACCACGGCGCCCGCTTCGGTGGCCGTGAAGAAGCCGAAGCGAAAACCGGCAAGCAGAAAGATGGGAAACATCAGCGCCCAGAAACATTGCCTGAAACTGACCGCGACTTCCCTGAAGCTCGGCTTTTCCGGCAACTCCGGCTGATAGCCGCTCTGCTTCGCGATCATCCAGGTTACGAGCATCAGCGTGATGGTCATGAGAATTCCGGGCACGACGCCGCCCAGAAGCAGCCGGCCGATCGAGACCTCGTTGACGAAGCCGAACAGTATGAGACCGATGCTCGGCGGAATTGTTGCGGTGATCACGGAGGAAAAGGCGATGACGCTCGCGGTAAAGCCCTTGGAATAGCCGCGCTCGATCATCGTTGGTCCGAGCAGGCGCGCCTCCATCGCGGCATCGGCGACCGCAGCGCCGGAAATGCCGCCCATGAGCGCCGAAAGCACGACTGAAACCTGAGCCAGTCCGCCAACCATCCAGCCCGTGAGCAGGCGGGCGAAGCGCAACAGCCGCTCGGTGATGCCCGTCGTGTTCATGAGATTGCCGGCCAGGATGAAGAAAGGAACGGCCAGCAGCGGATAGGAGAGCGTGACGCCATACATGCGCTGGAGCGCGACGGCGGGCGGCATGTACTCGCTGACGAGAAAAACCGGGATCGAGGCAATCGCCAGCGCGAAGGCGACGGGGATGTTGATGAGCAGCAGGATGAAGAACAGGACGCCGATGAGGATAAGCATTACATGACGTCCCTTGGTGCGCCTGCGCCGTCATCGTCAATATTTCGCCAGCGCATGACGAGTTGTTCGAGGATGGTGATGAACATCAGGCCGAAGCCGACCGGCAGCGCCGCCGTGGCAATGCCTTCGCTGATCCCGATCATCGGCAGCGGCCGCCCGCTGCTCAACTCCAGGAACGTCATGCCGTGGCGCGCAAGGAATGCCAGCAGCACCAGGACGACCACGGCGTTGAAGATTTCAAGGAGCCGGCGCTTCTGCGGCGGCAGAAGATCGGCGATTGCGGGCACGCTGAAATGGCCCCGCTGCTGAAGCGTCACGTCGGCGGCCAGGACGCACAGCCAGACGAACATCGCCTGTGTCACCTCGATTGCCCAGATGGCCGGCGAGCCCATATAGCGCGCGATCGTCGCCGCGAAGACCAGCACGAAAATGCTGACAAGCAGAAGCATCGCGGCTCCGCGCTCGACACGGCGCAACCAGAACAGTGACGCAGAAATCATGGTCGTTCCTCTGCAAGTGCATCGATCCAAACGGAGGCGACAAGCCGGAGTTTGGTAAAGTTGATGCCTATGAATGCGCCAGCGCATTGGCGGGGCAGGGGAGAGTGGATGCTGTCATCCAGCCGTCCGCGATGATAATGCAGACAGGAGGCTCCGGCCGAAGCGTTTCGCCCGGAACCTCCTCTGGCCGCCCCCATGATGCGATCAGTGCAATTTACTGTGCGCCGACAGCCTGGCGGGCTTCGGCAATCACGTCCGTGAGGTTGAGCTCGCTGTAGACCGGCTCGACGGCTTTCCGGAACGCTGCGGTGTCGATACGGTCCACCTTCACGCCCTTGCCTTCGATCTCCGAAAAGATCTCGTCAGCCTGCTCGACATTGGCCTTCAGCACGCCCGCGCCCGCTTTCTGGGCCTCTTCCATGACGATCGTGCGCACATCGTCCGGCAGGGACTGGAGCCATTTCGCGCTGACGATAAGGCCGCTCATCAGATAGATATGCTCCGTCACGGTCACATGGCTGACGACTTCGTAGAGTTTCGCGCCGCGGATCGCCGAAGGCTGGGCTTCAGCGCCGTCGATCACGCCAAGCTGGAGCGAAGGATAGACTTCGGCCCAGGCAAGCGGAGTGGGAACCGCCCCCATCGCCTCGATGGTCTTGATCCAGAGCGGCTGTCCGATGGTGCGCACGCGGACGCCTTGGAGGTCGGCCGGCGTCGCGACCGGCTTCTTGGTCAGCATGTTGCGCGCGCCCTGATACCAGTTGAAGGACAGGAGGGTCAGGCCTGTCTTTTCCTCAAGCTGCTTGTTCCACTTGTCGTAGGTCGGCGTCTGAACCAGCTTGGCGAGATCGTCGACGCTGTCAAAGACGTAAGGCGCAACGAGAACGTTGAATTCGGGCACATAGACGGAAACTCGCGAGGCTTCCACGAATGTGCCGACATTGGAGCCGGCCTGCGCCTGATCCATCATGTCCTGCGTGTCTCCAAGCTGCGAGCTTGGAAAGATCTGGACCTCGACCTTCCCGCCTGAACGCTCCTCGACCGCTTTCTTCATGGCTTCGGCGCCCACGAGGAGCGGATCGCCGGGCGCGAGCACGGTTCCGAGCCGGAGCGTGTAATCGGCGGCGAAGGATTGCAGAGGCGCAAGCGCCAGCAATGCGGCTCCGAGTAACAGGCTGGATCTGAACATTTTGAAGTTCCTCCCTGATGTCTATCACTGGCACGCGCCGGAAGGGCGTCGTGCGTCTTGAACAGAACTGAAAGCATCCGGCGCTCTGTCTGGAGTTGCCGCATCGGCGGATATCTCTATTGACGCGCTCTTTTGGATATTAATATATTAGGCGACGAGGGCGTCAAGATGTTTCGCCATTCCACCTAATGATGAGAGGGGCGGACTGTAGCTCCTTATCCGCCCGGATGAACGCAAATTCGTGATTTTCGCCGGCTGGCGAAAAAGAAACGGCCGCTAGAATTCATGTCCGAAGTTCAAGAACAGATCGAAAGCTTCACGGTCCCGGAGCACGGCGTCGCAATCTGGTTTCTCGGCCAGAATGGCTGGATCGTGAAGTCGCCGGGCGGAACGGTCATTGTTGTCGATCCCTATCTGTCCGATGCGATCAAGGGCCGCCGGCCCGAGCTTGATACGGCGCGGCGGGTGCCGGTGCCGATCCCGCCGGATCGCCTGAAAGCCGATCTTTATCTGTGTACGCACAGCCATGCCGATCACGCCTGCCCGGAAACGATCATCGGAGCCTGGAAGGCGGGGACACGCCGTTTCGCCGGTCCGGCCGAGACGCATCCGGTCTTTGCACGCGCCGGCATTCCGGAGGATCATCGCGAACTGACTTGTCCCAAGCAGGTCTTCCAGGCGGGGGACTTCAACATAACCGGCACCTATGCGCATCCCACCGACATGACGGACCTCAATCACATGGGTTACGTCATCGCGGTCGAGGGCGGTCCGCGCTTCTACATCACCGGCGATACCGCGCCCTGCATGCTGCTTCGCTTTGCGGCGGGCTACGCTCCCGATCTCATGGCGGTCTGCATCAATGGCGGCTATGGCAATCTCAGCCATTGGGAAGCGGCGCAATTCGTCCGGGACATCGATCCCGAAATTGCCTTCCCGTGTCATTTCGACATGTTCGCCGACAATAGCTGCCCGCCGCATCTGTTTCGCGCCTCGCTGACCATTCTGAACATCGGCGAAAAATACCGTCTGCCCGACTATTCCAGCCCCTTCGTTTACACGCGGGCGCGCGAGCCCGCCGCAAAGGACACCGACAATTGAGAAAAACTCCGGAACAGCTCCGCAGTCACCGCTGGTTCGGCGTTGACGATCTGCGCGCCTTCGGCCACCGCTCGCGAATGCTGCAAATGGGCTACCGGCACGATGAATTCGTCGGCAAGCCGATCGTCGGCATCATCAATACATGGAGCGGCATCAATCCGTGTCACGCCCATTTCTCCGAGCGTGTCGAGGATGTGAAGCGCGGCGTCATTCAGGCGGGCGGCTTTCCGGTCGAACTGCCTGCCATCTCCCTGGCGGAACCCTTTGTCAAACCGACCACGATGCTCTACCGCAATCTGCTGGCGATGGAGACGGAGGAATTGCTGCGGTCGCATCCGGTGGACGGAGCGGTCCTGATGGGCGGATGCGACAAGACCACCCCGGCGCTGCTGATGGGCGCGATCTCGATGGATCTTCCGGCGATCTTCGTGCCCGCAGGGCCGATGCTGCGCGGAAACTGGAAAGGCCGGGTGCTCGGCAGCGGGTCCGATGTCTGGAAATCCTGGGCGAACCGGCAGGCGGGCGAAATTTCCGAGGCGGAATGGCGCGAAATGGAGGCTGGGATCGCCCGTTCGCACGGACACTGCATGACCATGGGCACGGCCTCGACGCTCACGGCAATCGCCGAAGCGCTCGGCTTTACCCTGCCGGGCGCGAGTTCAATACCCGCGCCCGATGCAAGCCATCCGCGCATGGCCTCGTCGAGCGGGATGGCCGCTGTCGAAATGATCTGGGCGGACCGGAAGCCATCCGACATCCTGACGCGCCAATCCTTTGAAAACGCGCTCACCGTGCAGATGGGGCTCGGCGGGTCGACCAATGCCATCATCCATCTGGTCGCTCTGGCGCGCCGGGCCGGGGTTCCGCTCGACCTTGCCGATGTGGATCGCATTTCGCGGCATATGCCCGTTACGGTGAACGTGCAGCCGTCGGGCGCGCATCTGATGGAGGATTTCTATTATGCTGGCGGCCTGACTGGCTTTCTCGGCAGCGTTCGGGAAAAGCTTCATGCCGAAGCGATGACCGTGAATGGAAAAACCATCGGCGAGAATATCGGAACCGCGCAAGTCCACAATGCCGACGTGATTCGCCCGCTTGACAGGCCGATCTACAGCGCCGGGGCGACGGCGGTGCTGTTCGGCAATCTCGCCCCGAAGGGCTGCGTCATGAAACCTTGCGCCGCCGAGCCGCATCTGCTGCGTCATGAGGGTCCGGCGCTCGTCTTCCGCGACTACAATGAAATGGCGTCGATGATCGACCGCGACGACCTCGACGTGACAGCCGATACGGTGCTTGTGCTGCAGAATTCCGGACCTGTCGGCGGACCGGGAATGCCCGAATGGGGCATGATGCCCCTTCCGAAGAAGCTGCTGAAGCAGGGCGTGCGCGACATGCTGCGCATCTCCGACGCCCGCATGAGCGGCACCAGCTACGGCGCGTGTGTCCTGCACGTGTCTCCGGAGAGCCATATTGGCGGTCCGCTTGCCGCCGTGCGCACCGGCGATGTGATTTGCGTCGATGTGGATGCGCGGCGCATCGAGGTGCGGCTCACCGATGAGGATATCGCGGCGCGTCTGGGGCAATGGCAGCCGCCCAACCGCGACTATCCGCGTGGCTATAATCAGATGTTCGCACGCCATATCTCCCAGGCGCATGAAGGGTGCGATTTCGACTTCCTCACCGGCGCGGGCGGGATTCCCGAGCCGGAAATTCACTGAGCGTGCGGCGGGTCGGCGGGTCGCGTTTGGCAGCCAACTGGGCGGTCTGAGGCTGCCTCTACGCGCGTTGGCGTCAGTTGATCTGGCTGGAAGCGGGCGCGTCCGCAGCGCCGCGCACGTTCTCCGTCACATCGTGGAATTCGTAAATTATCGGATCTGGGAAGGCAAAGACCCGGTCGGGCAAAAGTGGAAACTCCGTCCCGAAATAATGGTTGAACAGGATCCGGTAGGTGTTCACGGACGTGGTGTCGTCGCTCAGCATGCTGTAATCCTGATCCGGGAAATAATAGGCGTTGAGAATCCCCGTCTTGATCTGCAATTCGTGAGCGGGCGAATCCTGCCACGGCACGCTGTAGTCCCGTTTTCTGGGGAAGGGGCCTTCATCGCTCTGTATCAGGATGACTGGCGGCTCCCGGTCCGGCGCCTGCAACGCCGGCACAATCTCCTCTATGATCCGGTTCGCATAGGCAATCTGGTCAATATATCCTTGCGGCTCGCCCCGCTCCAGAGATTCGTCGATGCTGAGGCAGCGACCGTCCGTGGCGAAATTGTAGGGACCGTGCGGCACGAGAATATGTGTGAAGACATAGACCGACTTGTCTCTTTGTCCGATAGCCTTGATCTGCTCGATCTGGTTGGCCACGCGACCGCACTGCCCATTGTCCCAGTCGAGCCGGGAAGTGAAATCGCTGTCCGGCATGATGTGGAACAGCGGGCGCAGGATCGTCTTCCTGAGGTAGAGCATGTTGAATTCGCTGAACCCGTGCGGATGGTTTTCATCGGCCAGGGGATTATGGAACGTCCCGCCCCACCATGAGCCGAACTGGATGAAATCGTAGCCGCGATTTTTCAGGAATCGCGCCACACGATGATCGTCCAGCATCGCGTAGATGGGATGCCAGCCTTTCGGCGCGAGGCGATCATCGTCCGCCAACAGATCGAGATAGTCCATGTAGAAGGTCGAGGCGAGAGAGTGGCCGGTCTTCTGGTAATTGGAATTGCTCTCCCGCGCGACATGGAAACCGCGCTCCTCAAGGAAACGGCCGATCGCGCTGTTATCGAGGTCGTAGTGAGTCGTGAGGACGGATTCCGAGGTGTAGCGGTCGAAGATGAAGTGATAAATGTCGGGCGGGCGCTTTGCCGCGGAGTCCGCCGTCGCGCCGCTGGCGGCGATCTCGGGCATTTCCTCCGCAGCCTTGACGGGATCGTAGACATTGCGGGCCGCGCCATAGCGCCATTCATAGACCGCGATGTTCCAGACAGGCGTAACCAGCATCACCACGGCAATGCAGTTCAGGATCAGATTGACATTGTTGAGCGGAAACCGGACCCGTGCGGCGGCAATGGTCAGTCCGACGAGCACCGGGACGGAGACCGCGAGCGAGTTCACCATCGAAAAACCGCCGCCGAGCAGTTTGTTGATGTCGTCGAACAGGCTTGCATAATAGAGACTGCCGACGATCCAGATGCTGGCGATCACCGCCGTCCGCGCGTCCAGCCGCCGAATCACGGCGCCCGCCAGAAGCAGCGCCGTCAGGGCGAAGGCAAGCGAGCCGCCGAGAGCAGGCACAATATCGGCATAGTCGGCGTGATCCAGACCGTTCGCCAGCATCGCCAGAACGGAGACGATCGCGAACATGAAGGGATGAATCGGGTAACTTCCATCGGCGGTCACCCAGTTGCGCCGTGACGAGCGGCCGTTTTCCACAGCTCGACCCTCGGTTCCCGGTCTCGACCCGTCGCCCATCATTGCTACTCCGTTACAACACCTTCGTCGGAAACATGGAATCTGTGGGCATGAAACTTTTCATGCTACGTTCATGACAGATTTGTGACACTTTCATGAAGGAACTTCTCCCCTCAGATCAAGGTTATACGCTGATGTATTCGTACGGCGTGGTGAAAGGCAATCCAGAATGCGCTTGAAACATTTTTGCTATCCATATCCCCTCGTCCTTTCCGCACTTTTCGTCGCCATGTCGTCGAGCAGCGCTTACGCTTACCTCGACGCCGGCACCGGAAGCATGATTCTCCAGGTGCTGCTTGGCGGCATTGCGGGTCTGATGATTGTCGGAAAGCTTTACTGGTACAAATTCCGGTCCATGATCGGCTTCCCTCCAAAGTCTTCGTCTGCGCCGGAGGCGGAAACATCCGTGTCTTCAAAAGCGCAGGTTGACTAGTGAACAAGGCTCTTGCGCTCGCAGTTGGCGAGCAATCGACGGCCGGGGCTTCATTGCCCCGCGCCGAACACGAAGAGTCCGCAATCCAGCGCGAGCATGGTTCCTACCGCGACAGGGACGGCACTGTCTTTTATCGCGGTGGGCGCGTGTTCCGAAGTCTGAGCGCAGAAGCTGCCGGCAACTGGCAAACGTTGCAGGAAGCGCCGTTTTTCGAGGCCTGCCGCAACAGCGGACAGATCATCGAAAGCTGGGACGTCGATGCACGCGAAGCTGGATGGCCGGCCGCTGAAAGCGCCGCCGTTCTCGAACATGCGCGCGTTCCGTTCATCTCCTATCCTTACGAATGGACCTTCGGCATGCTGAAGGATGCCGCCCTGCTACAGCTGGATTTGCTGCGCAAGGCGCTCGCCAGCGACATGATCCTGAAGGATTCCACACCTTACAATATCCAGTGGCGCGGCGTGCATCCCGTCTTCATCGACATTCCCTCCTTCGAGCCGCTCAAACCGGGCGAGCCGTGGGTCGGCTACCGGCAATTCTGCGAACTCTTCCTCTATCCGCTGATGCTGCAGGCCTACAAGGGCATCGACTACAAGCCTTGGCTTCGCGGCCGGATCGACGGCATCCCCGCCGCCGACATGCGGGGCCTGATGTCCTCGCGCGACCTGCTGCGTCCCGGCGTGCTTTTGCATGTGATCGCCCAGAGCGCGCTGCAGCAGCGTTACTCGGAAAGCAAGACCAATGTGCGCAGCGAGCTTGCGGAGGCCGGTTTCGGCAAGGCGCTGATCGTGCGCAATGTCGAAAAGCTGCAAGGGATCGTCTCGAAGCTTGCGCCACGCCGCACCAAGACGGAATGGTCGGATTACGACCGGACGCACTCTTATGATGAGGCGGAATTCAACCGCAAGGTCGAATTTGTCCGGAATGCGGCCGCCACACGCCGCTGGCGTCTTGCCTGGGATCTTGGCTGCAACACCGGCACCTTCTCGCGGATTGTCGATGAACATGCCGACCACGTCGTCGCGATGGATGGCGACTGGATGGCCATCGAACATTTCTACCAGCGCGAAAAAAGCGGCAACGGCTCGAAAACGATTCTGCCGTTGGTCATCAATCTTGCCGATGCCTCGCCGAATCAGGGCTGGCTCGGTGCGGAGAGAAAGGGCCTCGCCGAACGGGGACGGCCCGAGTTGACGTTGTGTCTGGCGCTTATCCACCACATTGTCATCGGCGCCAACATCCCGCTGGCCGATTTCATCGGCTGGTTGGCGAGCCTGCGGACCGCGGTCGTAATCGAGTTCGTCGGGCGCGAGGACGAAATGGTCCAGACGCTTCTGGCCAACCGCAAGGACCAGTATGACGATTATCATCCGGAAAATTTCCGCGCGGTGCTTGCGGAGCATTTCGATATCAAGGCCGAGCAGGATCTCAAGGGCGGCAAGCGGCGCATCTTCTTTGCCGAGGTGAAATAGGCGCGTGTCTTTCAGGTCTGCGCAGTGACTGCTGGCTCCGGGGGATCTGATCGCCCGGAGCTTTTTCGCGCTCTGGTCGATTCATCCCGGCATTCCATCTCCGCCCTTTCCGGTTACATTACAGACTGGCGTTCACGCCGCGAGGCTCGCAAGGATCATGCGGGGCAAATGACGGGCAAAGGAGTGACCATGGAAAACGCCACGCAAGGGCTCGCGGCGCTGATTTCGCCGCGCTCGGTCGCCGTCATCGGGGCCTCTTCCGATCCCACCCGCATCGGCGGCAGACCCATCGCCTATTATCTTCAGGGCGGTTTCGAGGGTGCGCTCTACCCGGTCAATCCGGCGCGCAAGGACGTGCAGGGCGTTCCGGCCTTTCCGGATCTGGATGCAATCCCCGGCGCGGTTGACTTCGCCTTGCTCGCCATTCCCGCAGCGGCGATCCCGGAGGCAATCGACGCCTGTGGCCGCAAGGGCGTGCGCGCGGTGCTGATCTTTTCGGCGGGGTTCGCCGAAATCGGGACCGAAGGCGCGGCACTGCAGGCCGAGATCATGGCGAGAGCCCGCAGTCATGGCATTCGCGTGCTCGGGCCGAACTGTCTCGGCCTCTTCAATGCCCATATCGGCCATTGCCCGACCTTCACCTCAGCGCTGCAGGACGGCAACATGCCGGCGGGGCGCGTCGGCCTCATCACCCAGTCCGGCGCTTACGGCACGCATCTGCTGAATATGGCGCGCGCCCGCAGGATCGGCGTCGGCATCTGGATCTCGACCGGCAACGAAGCCGATGTCACCGTGCCCGGATGCATGGAATATCTCATCGAGTCCGGCGAGGTGGACGCCATCGGCTGCTACATGGAAGCCGTCAACGACCGCGACACGTTCCTGCGAGCGCTCGACAAGGCGCGGCGCGCGCGCAAGCCGGTGACGATCATGAAAGTCGGCACCTCGGAGATCGGCGCGGAGGCAGCGCAGTCGCACACGGCCTCGCTGGTCGGTTCCGACGAAAGCTTCAATGCGGCTCTGCACCGCTTCGGCGCACAGCGCGCGGCAACGACGGAAGAAATGCTCGACATGCTCTATGCCGCGAGCCTGTCGCCGCTCC
Organism: Rhodomicrobiaceae bacterium; assembly: GCA_050330195.1. GTDB lineage: Bacteria > Pseudomonadota > Alphaproteobacteria > Rhizobiales > Rhodomicrobiaceae > JAHQVI01. The sequence continues at coordinate 21,592 of JBHJOB010000122.1, forward strand.
CTCGTGGACGCAAACTCGGCATACTGACGGTCTCGGGCGGCGCAGGGGTGCTGATGGCCGATGCCGCCGCCGTCGAAGGCTTGAGCGTTCCGCCCATGCCGGAGGACGCGCAACAGGCGCTCTTGCGGAGCAATCCGCTTTCATCGCCGCGCAATCCGATCGACGTGACCGCCCATGCGCTGAACGATTTCGGCATCGTCTCCGACAGCCTGACCGCGATGTGCGAGCAGGGCGGTTATGACATGATCGCGGCGTTCTTTACCTCCTGGACCGCATCGCCGGTGCTCGGTCCTCGAATCAGGGATGCCGTCCGCGACGGGCTGAAGGGGCAGACGACGAAACCTTTCGCCATGGTCTGTCAGGCGGGCACGGACATGCTGGCGTCCTATGAAGCTGACGGGCTGATGATCTTCGAAGATCCCTCGCGCGCCATCAGGGCTCTGAGCCGGCTCGCGCGTTTTGCGGAGGCTTTCTTCGATCAGGACGGCGAACCACAGGAACTCCCCGACATCGGCGCGGACGCGATGTTGCCCGGCGAAGCCGTCGGCGAACATGAGGCAAAGCGGATTCTCGCGCGCGCCGGTATCGCGGTTCTGCCCGAGGAACTGGCCCCCGATCCGTCCGCTGCGGCCCATGCGGCGGCACGGATCGGCTTTCCCGTCGCGATGAAAATCGCCTCGCCCGACATTCCGCACAAGACCGAAGTCGGCGGCGTGGCGCTGAACCTTGGCGACATGGAAGCTGTCGAGCGGGCGGCCGAAGCGATGCTTGCGAGCGTTGCGGGGAAGGCTCCTGATGCGCGGATAGAAGGGT
>JBHJOB010000123.1:0-8349 GCA_050330195.1 Rhodomicrobiaceae bacterium
TGGCCCTCGCCGAGCAATGTGTCCCCGCCGCCCGCTTCGTGGCGCACGAGAACCGAGCCGATCGGCAGCCCGCCCTCATCATAGCTCGCCTTGGCCTGAAGATAGGCCTGCTCCATCCACTTCCGGTCATCCGCGCTCAATTGTGATCTCCCTGCCCAGTTTTTCCGTTGGCGATCCGCTTCGCTTCCAGCTTTCAAGTTAGGCGGTTTCGCGCCGTCGCGCCAGTCCGGCCCATGCCCTTGGCGGATTGCGCTTGTGCGTGGCGGTAAAGTTTCCGGCTCCTATAAAATGCATGAATGACAGCCGCTTAGCTGAAAAAATGGGCGTCAGCAAATCCTTGTGCAGACACTTTCACCAAGCTACTATCAGCTCGTAAAAAAATGAATTACCCCGCATCGACGCGGCAGCTATCCAGCCAAGAGGACAATTCCATGGATGACCGGAAAGTGACCCCTGTGAACGGCATGATCGACCGCCGGCGCGTGCTCTATCTCGGCGGCGGGCTGGCGCTGACAGTCGCTCTTGGCGGTACGGCCTTTGCGCAGAAGGCCAAGCCGATCAAGGTTGCCGCGGTCTATACCGTGCCGGTCGAGCAGCAATGGGTGTCGCGCATTCACAAGGCGCTCAACGCCGCCAAGGATCGCGGCGACATCACCTATAAATGGTCGGAGAATACAGCGAACACGGATTATGAGCGCGTCATGCGCGAGTTCTCCACCGAAGGCAGCGACCTGATCGTGGGCGAATCCTTTGCCGTGGAGCGCGCCGCCCGCAAGGTTGCCGCCGATTTCCCGGACATCGCGTATCTGATGGGGTCGTCCTTCGGCCCGTCCCAGCCGAACTTCGCCGTCTTCGACAATTACATTCACGAGCCGTCCTACCTGACCGGCATCATCGCGGGCAAGGCGACCAAGTCCAACCTGATCGGCATGGTCGGCGGCTATGCCATCCCGGAAGTCAACCGGCTGATGAACGCCTTCATCGAGGGCGCGAAATCCGTCAATCCCGACGTCAAGTTCCTCGTGACCTTCATCAATAGCTGGTACGACCCGCCCAAGGCCAAGGAATCCGCCTTCGCCATGATCGACAAGGGCGCCGACATCATGTATGCGGAGCGTTTCGGCGTGTCGGACGCCGCCAAGGAGCGCGACGTCAAGGCCATCGGCAATGTGATCGACACGGCGGATCAATATCCCGGCACGATCCTTTCCTCCGCGATCTGGCACATGGAGCCGACCATCGACCGCGCGATCAAGGCGGTCATCGACGGCAATTTCGAGCCCGCCGATTACGGACCCTACAGCTATATGGTCCACGGCGGCGCAAGCCTTGCCCTTGACGACAAGCTCGTGCCGCAGGATGTCGTCGATCTGGTGAAGGCCAAGGAGACGGAGATCCTCGAAGGGGCATTCCGCGTCAATATCAATGATGAAGAGCCGAAATCGGACGGGTAAATCATGACGCGCGGCAGGAGCTGAGGGGAACGATGAACGACCGGACGCCCCTGCTGCGCCTTGAGGGCATCACCAAGAGCTTTGGCGGTCTCGTGGCCAATGACGGGATCGACCTGGAGCTTGCGCCGGGCGAGATCGTCGCGCTTCTCGGCGAGAACGGCGCGGGCAAGACGACACTGATGAACATCCTGTTCGGTCATTACGTGGCCGATGAAGGGCGCGTGCTGGTCGCGGATGCAGGCGGCGGGGAAACCGAACTGCCGCCGGGTTCGCCGCAAGCCGCGCTGTCGGCCGGCATCGGCATGGTCCATCAGCATTTCACGCTGGCGCACAATCTGAGCGGGCTTGAGAATATCGTGCTGGGCACGACATCGGTCTTCGGTCTCGGCCTGCCGAAGCGCGATGCGCGTCGCCGGGTTGAAAGCCTCATGGCCGAGACGGGTCTGAACGTCGATCTGGATGCGCCGGTTGATCGCCTGTCCGTTGGCGAACGCCAGCGTCTTGAGATTCTGAAAGCCCTTTACCGGGATGCGCGCGTGCTGGTGCTGGACGAGCCGACGGCGGTGCTGACGCCGCAGGATGCCGAGAAGCTGTTCGTCGCCATCCGGGCGCTGGCCGCGAAGGGCCTGGCCGTCATCTTCATCAGCCACAAGCTGGGCGAAGTGCTGGCGCTGGCGCACCGCATCGTCGTGTTGCGGCAGGGCCGGAAGGTTGCCGATCTCTCCGCTGACGGCGCCGACCGGGAGATTTTGGCGCGGCACATGATCGGCCATCCGCTGGAAGCGCGATCGCCGACCGCCGCGCGTCCGGGGGAAATCGTGCTGGCGTTCGACCGTGTTTCCTGTGGAGAAGGCCGCGACCGTCTGACCGACGCCGATCTGATCGTGCGCGCGGGCGAAATCGTCGGCATCGCCGGGGTTTCCGGCAACGGGCAGCGCTCGCTGGCCAATCTCGTCTCGGGCCTCGAAAAGCCGCGCTCGGGCCGCGTTTCCATTCTCGGGGAAGGGGCGGCCAATGATCCCCGCAGCCTGATTGCGCGCGGCGTCGGGCGTCTCACCGAGGACCGGCATCATGACGGCATTGTTAGCGATCTGACGGTTGCTGAGAATCTGATGCTGGAGCGGACGCGCTCGTCAGCGGTCCAGTCGCGGGGCTTCCTGCGTCACCGCGCAATTCACGAGGAGGCCGAAAGCGCCATCGGGGCATTCGATGTTCGCGGTCCGGGGCCTGACGCCCCGATCCGCCTGCTGTCAGGGGGCAATATCCAGAAGCTGCTGCTCGCCCGCGCGCTGCATGGCAACCCCAGGCTGATCCTCGCCAACCAGCCGACGCGCGGCCTCGACATCGGCGCGATGGGCGAGGTTCACCGCCGTCTTCAGGATGCAGCGGCGACAGGGGCGGGTGTCTTGCTGATTTCGGAGGATCTCGACGAATTGCTGGGCGTCGCGCACTACATCGCCGTGCTCCACGCCGGACATCTGACGCCGGCTGCGGACACCTCCGCGCTCGACATCGGCACAATCGGTCTGGCAATGGCGGGCCAGCCCAGCGGACCGCTCGCCGCCGCAGCGCAAGCGGATGAGCCGTCGCGGGCGGCCTCATGAGCGCATTCAAGCTGCGGCTGGAGCCGCGCCCGTCCGCTTCCGCGCTTCTGATGATCGGCGTTCCGATCCTGTCCGGCCTCGCGGCGCTTGTCCTGGCGCTGGCCATTCTTTCGGCAACGGGTGCGCCGATTGGCAGCGCCGTGCAACTTCTGGTAACGGGCGCAGCCGGATCTGTCTTTGCACTGACAGAAACTCTGACGCGGGCGACACCGCTCATCCTCACGGGGCTTGCCGTTGCGGTCGCCTTCCGTGCGCGACTGTGGAATATCGGCGCGGAGGGCCAGCTCTATGCCGGGGCGCTGGCAGCGGTTGCGGTCGGCAGCGGGGCCATCGACGCGCCGTCCTACATTCTTCTGCCCCTCGTCATGCTGGCGGGCGCTGCGGCGGGCGCGCTGCTGCTGCTTGGGCCGGTGCTGCTGAAAACGCGGCGTTCCGTCGATGAAGTCGTGACGACCCTCCTTCTGAACTTCGTCGTGCTTCTATTCGTGCAGATGATGCTGGAAGGGGCGCTGAAAGACCCGATGGGGATGGGCTGGCCGCAATCCGCGCCGATTGTCGATGAAGGAACCCTGCCGGCGCTGATTCCCCAGATGCGGCTCCATGCAGGGCTGATCCTCGCGCTCGTTGCAGCCGTAGTCATCCATATCATGCAGCGTCATACGGCGCTCGGGCTGGAGATGCGCGCTGTCGGCGGCAATGCCGCGGCGGCGCGGTTTGCAGGAATTTCCGTGTCGGGGACGCTCGTGATCACCGGGCTGATCTCCGGCGCATTGGCCGGGCTTGCCGGGGCGAGCGAGGTTGCCGGACTGAAGGGTTATCTGACCAGCGACCTGTCGCCCGGCTTCGGCTATGCGGGCATCGTCGTCGCCATGCTGGCGCAACTCAACGCGCTGGCGGTCGTGCCGTCGGCCATCTTCATCGCCGCCGTGTTCGTCGGAGCCGACAGCATGAGCCGCAGTCTGGGCGTCTCGAACTATTTCGCCGATCTTGTCGTCGCGCTCGCGCTGATGTGCACGCTGGCAGGCTCGCTGTTCCTGCGATACCGCATCCGGAGGGCGCGCTGATGGAGGCGCTGGAGATCATCGGTCAGGCCAATTTCTGGGCCGCCGCCATCCGTATCGCCACGCCGCTGATTTTCGGCGTGCTGGGCGCGCTGATCTGCGAGCGCGCGGGCGTGCTCAATCTTGGCATCGAGGGCATCTTCGTTGCGGGCGCGCTGACCGGATGGCTCACGGTCAGCCTCGGCGGCGATCTCTGGCTCGGCGTTGCCGTGGCGGCGCTTGTCGGCGCGGGGCTCGGCTTGTTGCACGGCGTCTTTACCGTTCTGCTGGGTCTCTCCCAGCATGTGACCGGGCTCGGCATTACGCTTCTTGCCACCAGCACGGCCTATTTCGGCTATCGCGTCGCCTTCCCGACCGTCTCGACGCCGCCTACGATCGTGCCCTTTCAGCCGCTCGACCTCGACTGGCTTTCCGTGATCCCGATCATCGGCCCGGCGCTTGCCCAGCAAACTGCGCTGACATGGCTTGCCTTTCTCTGCGTCGGGATGACGGCCTTTGTCATGGCGCGCACGCCGCTCGGCCTTGCCTTGCGCGCGGTCGGTGACAATCCGGCCGCCGTCGAGGCGCAGGGGCTTTCGGTCGTTGGGCTGCGGATGGGAGCCCTGGCCGTCGGTTCGGCTCTCATGGCAATCGGCGGCGCATTCCTCACCATGTCCGCCTTCAACGCCTTCTTCTTCGGCATGGTCAACGGGCGCGGCTGGGTCTGCATCGCGCTGACCGTCTTTGCATCATGGCAGCCGGGCAAGGCGCTTGTCGGCGCGCTGCTCTTCGGGGCGTTCGACGCCTATCAGGTGAGGCTGCAAACACTTGCCGGCGGCATCGTGCCGACGCAGATATTCCTTATGCTGCCGTACCTTCTGTCAATCCTGGCGCTTGTTCTCGTTGCTCGCCGGGCCGATTATCCGCGCGCGCTGATGCGGCCCTACATCAAGGGCGAGCGTTGACGCTGGAAGCCGCCCGAAGCTGCGCCATTGCGTCTCGACGGCGGGCGAGGCGGCTTGCCGTCTCCGGCGGATGCGTATAAAGCTTGGTTTTTCCGCCTTGTTGTTTCCTCGATCGCCGCGCCTGTTATGACGCATCGACCGGTTTTCCATTCCGCTGAGAGCGCCTGCATTTGTTGACTCCCGACGAACTCTCAAAGCTTTTGCCTCGCGTGGCGTTGCGGGACCGGCAGGCTTTTGACTTGCTCTACGAGCATACGTCGGCGAAACTTTTCGGCGTTGCGCTGCGTCTTTTGAAAGACCGCGCGGAAGCGGAAGACGCCTTGCAGGAGATCTATCTGAAAATCTGGCAGCGCGCCGATTCCTATGCGCTTTCCCATGTCAGCGCGATCTCGTGGCTTGTCGCCATCGCGCGCAATCATGCCATTGACCGGCTTCGCGCGCGCAAGGCGAGCGAGGAACTGGACGAAAATGCGACCGCTGTTGCCGACGACGCGCCGACACCGGAGGCAAACGCCATTTCCGGGTCCGAGCGCGTAAGGGTCGAGGGCTGCCTTGAGCGGCTGGAAAGCGACAAGGCCGAAGCTGTACGCGGGGCCTATCTGGAAGGATATTCCTATCAGGAACTGGCCGAGCGGTTCAAGATACCGCTCAATACGATGCGGACCTGGCTGCGCCGCAGCCTGATGAAACTGAGAGAATGCCTGGAAGAATGAGTGTGGACCCGAACATTCCATACGAAGACGGCGACGACGCCCTGGCGGCGGAGTATGCGCTGGGCGTTCTGGATGCCGATGAACGAGCGCGGGTTGCCGAGCGTGTCCGGCGCGATGTCGCGTTCGCGCGCCTTGTCACCGCATGGGAGACGCGCCTTTCGGGTCTGAATGACGGTTTTGTCGAAGTTGCGCCGCCGCGCTCGGTGAAGGCGGCGATTGACAGCCGGCTGTTCGGCGAGGCGGATGCGCCTTCACGCGCAACCGCGTCCTCGATCTGGTCAAGTCTGGCATTCTGGCGTCTCGTCTCCGGCGCATCGCTGGCTGCCGCCGCCTTGCTCGCATTTTTCATGCTGCGCTCGCCTCTGCCGCCAGCAGCAGGGGAAAACCTTCTCGCCTATCTCGCGGCTGAGCAAAGCGAGGACAGCTTCGTTGCGCTTTACGACGAGGCAACAAAGGAACTGCGCATCACGCAGGTCGCCGGTTCCCGTCCCTCGGAAAAGGACCATGAACTCTGGCTGATCGGCGACGATAAAAAAGCGATTTCCCTCGGCCTCGTCGGGCGCACCGGCGAGAAAGCGCCCTCGGTTGCCCCAACCTTGCGCGGCAAGTTCGCCGAAGGCGTGACGCTCGCCGTGACGCTGGAGCCGGAGGGCGGCTCCCCGACCGGCGTCGCGACAGGCCCCATCATCGCCCTTGGCCCCGCAAAAAAATTCTGACCCCGCCTGAAACTTCTTTCTGAGACCTCTCGTAGTTCGGTGTATCCCGCCAGAAAGAGGGCGAGAAACCAAGGAGAAGTTTCCAATGATGAAATCACTTCGTATCCTGGCTGCATCGGCGACCGTCGCGGCGCTGGGCCTGACAGCCGCTTACGCCGCCAGCAATCCCAAGGTTGGCGGTGCGGAAATGTTGCCGAGCAAGAATATCGTCGAGAATGCCGCGAACTCCCAGGATCACACCACGCTCGTTGCCGCGGTGAAGGCCGCCGGTCTCGTCGACACGCTTCAGGGTGATGGTCCGTTCACGGTGTTTGCGCCCACCAACGCCGCATTCGAGGCGCTTCCGGCGGGTACGGTCGAGACGCTGCTGAAGCCTGAGAACAAGGATCAGCTCACCAAAATCCTGACCTGCCATGTCGTCGGCGCGGAAGTCATGTCCGGCGCGCTGTCGAAGATGATCGCCGATGAAGGCGGCAAGCACCCGTTCACGACCGTTGGCGGCTGCGAGTTTACAGCCATGGCCCAGGACGGCAAGATCATGATCGAGGACGGCAATGGCGGCACGGCGACCGTGACGATCGCTGACGTCGATCAGTCCAATGGCGTCATTCACGTCATCGACAGCGTTCTTCTCCCGGCTTCGTAAGCCCTGAAGACCCGCGCCTCCCATTTCCAAGTGTAACGCGAGGCGCTTTCACGTCCTTGCTCCCCTGGAAAGCGCCTTGACGCGCGAAGCTGAACCCTCGGCTTCGCGCGTGTCTCCGTAGACGGAGTATCCTGCGTTCAGGCGGCGGCTGCGTTTCCGGACTCGGCTCCGTTGAAGCTCACCGCGCCGATCTGGGCAAGGATTGCCAGTTCGTCCAGTTGCAGCCATGTTCCGGCGATTTTCGCATTCTCCATCCGGTAGATCGCCATTCCCGTGAAGGTCACGCGCCTCCCGGTCGCCGCGACGCCCGCGAACGGTCCCGTATGAGTGACCGCAATTTCAAAACGCACCGCCACTCGTTCGGTATTGGCGATCATCGCGGTGGGCTTGTAGTCCATGCCGGAAAAGCTCTTTCCAAAGTCTACGAAAAACTGCCGGTATTGTTCGTGGCTGGCCGGGTTCTGTCCGCCGGGGAAGCCATGCGTGACTATATGCCCGGCGACGGTTTCCTCGATGACGGAAAGGTTGCCGGAGTGGGCGCCGTTCAGAAATCGGGTGACGGTTGCCCGGTTTGCTTCGATGAGGCTGTTGCTGTTCATGATCGGATCTCCTTTTTCGATGCGTTCAGACTGTGGCGTGACGGGCGGCTTCGACGAGTTGCTCGATGTAATCGTGATCGGGCGCATCTGCGGGGCCGCCGCGATAGGCATCGGACAGGATGCTGGTGAGTTGGCCGGTCAGTCCGCGTGCATGCGGGAGATGGCCGGACAGGATCACGGACGGGTCGAACCGCTCGATGTCTCCCAGTGTGCGGCCCAAAGCGCCCTCGTCCATCTGGCCGAGCCACGGGGCATCGATTGCCGCCCAGGTGGTCATGCCGTCGCGAAGCTGCGCCGCATCAATGGCCTCGGCGGACTCGGCTGGTTCGTCAAGAAGCGCGCCGAATGCGTCCGCGCTGAAATAGGCGCGGGACTTCGTGTCGAAAAATCCCGCGATTTCCGGCGCGTCGTAATAGGGCGGACGAAGCGAGACGATCCGACGGTCGCCGAGATCCAGCCGCCCGCCCTGATCGAGTATGTGAACCCGGTCCACGGCAGGGCTGTCCGGGGAATGAGTCAGTGTGTGGCGGCGCATGCCCGGCAATTCCGGCGCGAACCGGTTATTTTCTGATTGTGAGACTCAGAAAATGGAGCCGGACATGCGTTATCGGG
>JBHJOB010000124.1:0-10430 GCA_050330195.1 Rhodomicrobiaceae bacterium
CTGTCGCCGAACTCGATAAGCCGCCCAAGGTGAACCCGAGCAGACCACAGCCCAAAAGCCACCCCGCTCAACTGGAGATCGCATATGCCTGAGTTCCCCGGACAGCCCTGCGCCTGCGCGGGGATAAGCTTTTCGGAAAAATCGAGCTTGAAACTAACAGACGCGGATCATGACGCTGATCCAGCGCAAGCCGGACCGCCAGTGCCCGGAGCTCTTCTCGGTTGCTGCCTGCCTCACTTTTTCATACGGCGATCATTTCCTCCATTGCCATGGCTTGTCAGGAGCGCCGGCTTGGCGGCGACGGCGCGGAACGTCTCGTGAAGGAGGCCGATGGCCGGCAGCCCGGCCTTTTCCCTTCGCGCGATCAGCACGAGGTTCCTCTTGATCGGCGGGACCAGCGATATCACGCTCAATGGTCCTTTCTGGCGCCGGGAAGTGGAGTGCTCGGGGATGATGGCGATGCCGAGGCCAAGGTGAACCATGCCGAGTATGGCTTCGATGGAGTCGAGTTCGACAATGGGGTTCACCTTGATGCCCCTTGACCGCAGCGCCTCGTCCACGATCCTGCCGACCCCCATGTCGCTGCTGAACCGGATGAACGGGCATGTGACGAGCATGTCGCGCGTATCCAGCCGAACCAGATCGCGGTGCGCGAACAGTTTCAACTCCTCCGAACGGACCAGTTCGGAGACGACGCCGGTTTCGAGGCGGTCCGGCTCTGTCATGACCGCGGCGTCCAACCGTCCCTGCCCGACCCTGAACAGAAGTTCGGCGGACAGTCCGCTTTCCGCGCGGATCGTCACGCCCGGATGGGACCGTCTCAAGCTGAACATGACATCCGGCAGGAGATCCGTCGCGGCCGAGGGCACGACCCCGACGCGGATCGAACCGATCAGCTCCGCCGCCGCCGCGCCTGCCGACGCCTTCATGGCCTCATACTGCTCGACCAGCGCTTTCGCCTGGGGGACGAGCGTCCAGCCTCGCCGGTTCAGAACGGGCGGGCGCTTCTTCCGGTCGAAAAGCGCCACCCGCCATTCATCTTCGAGCGCCTTCATCTGCATGCTGACCGCCGATTGAGTGACGAACAGTCTCTCGGCGGCTGCGCTGAAGCTGCCGGTCTCGGCGACCATGACGAAGGTCTTCAAGTGCTTGATGGCCATGAAATAACATAAGAAATTCTGATGTCATACGCAAATTTTTATCGTTTTTTCTTTTGAAGCCACTCTGGCATGATCATTCACACCGATCGCACCGCCGGAGGGCATTATCATGTTGTTCAGTCTGACGCCGGAACAGGAGAGGCTTCAGGGCCTGGCCCGTGAGGTCGCGGAGACCTTCATCCGCGGCCGGGCCGCGGAAACCGACCGCACCGAGGTCTATCCGTGGGCCAATGTCCGGGACCTCACGAAAGCCGGCCTGATCGGCTACACCATTCCGCGAGAATATGGCGGCGCGGGAGGCAGCTTCTTCGATGCCGTGCTCATTATCGAGGAATTGGCCCGCGTTTGCGGCGTGACGGGACGGATCGCCGTCGAGGCCAATATGGGGGCAATCTCAGCGATCATGCGCTACGGCACCGAGGCGCAGAAGCGTCTGGCGGCTGAAGCGGTGCTGGCCGGCGACAAACCGGCGATCTGCATCACGGAACCGCACGCGGGCTCGGCCGCGAGCGAAATGACAACCTCGGCCGTCAAGGGCGGCGGCGTCTACGTGTTGAACGGGACGAAGCACTGGATCACCGGTGGCGGCGTGTCCCGGCTTCACCTGATCTTTGCCCGTGTGTTCGACGAAGCCGGACAGGAACAGGGCATCGGCGGCTTCATCTTCCTTCGCGACGATCCAAAATCCGCCGAGGCGAAGGGCTTCCGGATCGGCAGGCGGGAACCGGCGATGGGTCTTCGCGGCATTCCGGAAACCGAAGTGATCCTTCAGGATGTTGAGATCCCGGCGTCGATGGCATTGCAACCGCCGGGCGGCTGGCGGCGTGGCTTCGCGGAATTGATGAACGCCTATAACAGTCAGCGTGTTGGCGCTGCGACCGTTGCGCTCGGGATCGCGCAGGGCGCTTTCGATGAGGCCCTTGCCTTCAGCAAGACCCGCGAGCAGTTCGGCCGTCCCATCGCGGAATTCCAGGGCCTGCAATGGATGCTGGCCGATATGTCCATGCAACTGAACGCGGCGCGTCTTTCGATTTACCACGCCGCCCGTAGCGCCGATCCCTTTCCGCACCCGCTGCTCGCGGCGCAGGCCAAGGTGCTCGCGTCGGAGATGGCGATCAAGGTCACCAACGACGCGCTCCAGATCTTCGGGGCAAGGGGGTACTCGCGCAACCTTCCGCTTGAAAGGATGGTTCGCGACGCGCGCATGTTCACCATCGGCGGGGGCACCGCGCAGGTGCTCCGCACACAGATCGCAAGCCAACTGCTCGGCTGGAAATTGAGCCAGACCCGCGAAGGCTACCGTCAGAATGCGGTGAGGATCGCGGCTGAGTAGACAGGCGCAGCGAGATCCGATACGACCGGCGCGATCTCTCCTTCGCGCAATTGATCCCGATCTGCATCTGTCTTGCGAAAAATGGTATCCATTTAACCGATCTCGCTCTGCGCTTTTACCGAGGAGACTGAAATGGATGACCGGATACCGCTGCTTCTCCTGCCCGGACTGCTGCTGGACGAGCGTTTGTACAAAAATCTGGTCGATGCGCTTGGGGACATGGCCACGATCCAGGTAGCCGACCTGACGCAGGACGACACCATCGCGGGCATGGCGAAGCGCGCGCTTGCAGCCGCGCCTGAGCGGTTTGCGCTGTGCGGCCTGTCGATGGGCGGCTATGTCGCGCTGGAAATCATGCGGCTGGCTCCGGCGCGGGTCGAGCGTCTGGCGCTGCTCAACACGCAGGCCCGGCCCGATGCCGGCGAAGCGCGGGAGCGGCGGCTCTCGCTGATGGACATCGCCGAACAGGGCCGGTTCGACGACGCCGTTGCGCAACTGCTGCGGCTGTTCGTGCACGAGGACCGGCTTGCGGACGAGGATCTCATGGGCGCCCTTGAGAGCATGGCTCAAAGCGTCGGCAAGGATGCGTTTCTGCGTCAGCAAAGCGCGATCATGAGCCGTATCGACAGCCGTCCTTCGCTCGCCGCCATTAACTGCCCGACGATGGTGCTCGGCGGCCGTCAGGATGCTCTCATGCCGCCGCACCTGCATGAGGAACTGGCCGCGGCCATCCCGAACGCGGCCCTCATCATCCTTCCCCATTGCGGCCATCTCAGCCCGCTCGAACAGCCGGTCGCGGTAACGACACAGCTGCGCGCCTGGCTGGCGTGATCGCCCCCTGCCCTTCGTAGAAGCATCGCCTGCGCTGGATCAGGATCTACATACGGCGAGCAAAGCTGGCAGACTCGCCGTCATCCGGCATCGAGGCTTGGGGGAGATTCAGAACGCGGTGAATTTCGCTGACCAGGGCGCGCTGCTCGATCGGTTTGGCGGCATATCCGGACATGCCGAGAGCGAGGAGGCGTTCCCGGTCTCCGCTCATCGCGTCAGCCGTCAGCGCGATAACCGGAATATCGCGGTAAGGCGCTTCGGCGGAGCGAATGCGCTTGATGGTCTCGATACCGTCCATCACCGGCATGTGCACGTCCAGCAGGATCAGGTCGAAGCTCTGCGCGTCAAGCTGTTCCAGCGCCTGTTTGCCGTTGACAGCCTCGGTGACCACGATACCGGTGGGAGCCAGCAGGAAGCGGGCAACGGTCCTGTTTGTCGTGTTGTCGTCGACAAGCAGCACTTTCACGCCCTGAAGAGGCGGCGCCCCCGGACGATTATCCTGTGAGGATTCCGCAATGGTGCCCGGCGACACGGTTTCGGAGGCGAGGAAGCTCAAGGTGAAGGTGCTTCCGGAGCCGGGCGCGCTTTTTACCGTGACATCGCCGCCCATCAGCCGCGCCAGCTTGCGCGTGATGGCAAGGCCGAGACCGGTTCCGCCATAACGGCGGTTGGTGGACGCATCGGCCTGGGTAAACTCTGAAAACAGCCCGGCAGCCGCAGGGCGATCGATCCCGATCCCCGTGTCGGACACGTCAATGGAGATGCAGAGCTCGCTGGCGCTGTTTCGCACGCTGCTGACGGACAGCATTATCCCTCCGGTATCGGTGAATTTTATCGCGTTCGAGATCAGATTGGAGATGCATTGGTGGACGCGGATATAGTCGAAGTTCAGCATCTTCGGCACATCGCCGTCGACATGAACGTCCAGTCCAATGGATTTCTCCCGCGCCTGCGGCAGAAAGAGTTTCTGCAGGTGGGCGAGGCCGTCGCGGATATTGGAGTCGGTTTTCTCGATCGTGAGCTTGCCCGCCTCGATCTTCGACAGGTCGAGAACGTCGTTGAGCACGGCCATCAGCGTCTTGCCTGATTCAAGGATCGTCTGAACGCCTTCGTGCTGGAAGACGGTGAGTTGCTCGTTTTCCAGCACCTGCGCCATTCCAAGAATACCGTTGAGGGGGGTACGGATCTCGTGGCTCATATTCGCCAGAAACGAGGATTTCGCCTCATTGGACGCCTCGGCTGCAACGGCTGCGCGCCTCAGATCGTCCTGCGTCGCCCGAAGACGCTCGACCATATCCCTGTTCTGCCGTTCGGCGGCGCGCCGGTCGGTGATGTCCTCATGAATTGCGACCCAGCCGCCTGCCTTGAGCGGCTGCGCCCTGATGCTGAGGCAGCGTCCGTCGTTGAGTTCCCATATGACGTCCCCGCTGCCTTGTGCTGCCGGCGCGCCTGTTTCCGGAGCGACGAGATCGCGCGGCGCGGCATCCGTCACCAGCCCCGCCTGAACCCTGCAGGCGTGAATGGCCTCGAACGAGGCGCCCGGTTCCGTCATCTCCGGAGGCAGACGGTAAATTTCGGCAAAGCGGTCGTTGCAGACGATCAGCCTGCTCTCCGCATCGAACATGCAAAGGCCGATAGGCATATTGGAGATTGCCGCTTCCAGCCTTTGCCTCTCGATGTCCGCCACATCGGCCAGTTCGCGGCTGCGCATCACGCTTTGCCGATAGGCGTCAGCGGCGTTCGCCAGCGTACCGATTTCATCGTTGCGCTGACCGTAATCCGGAATGGCCGCGTGCTCGTCCCCCGCGGTCAGCCGCATCATGGCGTCGCTTACGCGCAAAAGCGGCGTCGTCACATGGATCGATACCCACAATATCGCCAGGACGGCAATAATGGCCGCAAAACCGGCAGCGGCGAACGTCAGCGCCCGGGCGCGCTCATAAACCGAATTTGCACGTATTTCGGCCGTGCTCGTCTCGAAATCGACGATGGCCGTAAGGCTGTCAAGGAGTTGGATCGCCCGGTCGAAAGCGCTGAGGGCCACGGTCTCGAAATGCTTGTGCGCTGCGGAGATTTCGCCGGCGTCAAGCTTGGCGATAACCTCCGCCAGTGAGCGCTGATAGATCCGCCTTTCCGCCTGAAAGCTTGCAAACGGCATCCGCTCGTTCTCGCGAACATCCCCCAGATACCGCGCTTCAGCCTTCGCAAGCTCGGCGCTGAACTTCCGCATCGTGGCGCTGACCACGGCAAGCTGGCGGAAATCGGTCTGCTGGATGCGGCGCTGGGCGAGCAGGTTGTGCGAGGTCATCGAGCGTTTGATCACGCTGAGGTTCGCGACCTTGGGAAGCCAGACATCCTTGATGTCCCGGGCAACGCCGCTGGCGATATTCAACTGGACGAGACTGAAAAAGCCGATGCCGACGGCGAGGATCAACCCGGCTCCCAGGACAAGCGCAAGCTTTGTTCGAATGCTCGCATTCAAGGTGGACACTGCTTTCTCTTACCGACGCGCTCGCTGGCCGCCACCGCCTTCACGGCGCGGGAAGCCGGGCGCAACTCTATTGGCGCAACGGCGAAGCTTGCGGGCTGCCGGGGAATGATCGCGCAGCGCCCATCCGTGCCCGCGCTATTGCAGAAAGCTGAAATGCCGCCAGATGGCGTAGTTTTCCCGGAAGTCGGAGTAGGATTTGTAAACCCGCGCGAAGTTGGGATTCGTCTCCGATTCCTCCTTCACGACCTCCAGCCACGCATTTTCAAACGACACCAGAATTTCCGGCGGCCAGCGCTTCAATTGCACGCCTTCTTGCTGAAGCTGCTTCATCGCGGTCCACTGCGCCGCTTCGCCGACGGCGATCATCTCGCGCATCATGTCGCCGCAGGAAATCTCCAGGATCGCCTGATGCTGCTGCGACAGTGCATCCCACTCGGCCTTGTTGACGTAGAGGTCAAAGAGCGTCGCCTGCTGGTGCCAGCCGGGAAAATAGTAGTATTTTGCGACCTCGTGGAAGCCGAGCGGTAGGTCCATCGCCGGGAGCGAAAACTCCGCCGCATCAAGCTTTCCGCTCTCCAGCGCGGCAAGAATATCGCCCGGCGCGAGTTGCTCCGTGATCACTCCGTGTTTTTCCATGACGCGGGCGCCCAGGCCGAAGAACCGCATCCGCAGCCCCTGAAGGCCGTCAACGGTGCGGATTTCCTTGCGAAACCACCCTGACGCCTCAGCCGGGATCATGCCGCACGGAATATTGTGCACGCCGCGCTCGTGAAACATCTCGCGCGCCAGTTCCAGCCCGCCGCCCTTGTACATCCACGCCATGTACTCGCCCATATTGGGGCCGAACGGCACGCTTGAGAACATGTTGAACGCGCTGTCGGACCGGGCAAACCAGCCGGCTCCGGCCCACGCAGCGGTGACCCGGCCGTCCGCGACCGCCTTAACCGTATCGGCGGCAGGCACGAGAGCGTTGGGCTCGTGAAATTTCAGCTTCAGTCCGCCCGCGGAAAGGCGCTCCGTTTCCTTGGGCAGATTCTTGTAAACATCGCCGAGAACCGGCATGCTGCTTGGGAACGTACTGGCAACATCGATCCTGACCGCATCCTGCGCGTCCGCGGATGAAACGGAGGCAAGAGCCACGAGGAAGAAGGCTGCAAGACGCTTCATCGATGTTGTGCCTGGACTGTGTAAATACGCATATCTTAACGATTTTACAGTGAGTTTGTTGAAATGCGCTTAAAGGCCTTCCCACTGTTTTAGAGATTACGGTGAGCCGCCATTGGCATGCGGTTACGCCGGACAGCGCCGGCAACTACTTCTGTTCACCATTTCCGGCATAACCGCGAAGGCGGTCATAGCGAGCCACCTGCTCCGGCGTGAGCACAGCCTTCGTGCGCAGATGGTAAACGAGGTGGGTGCGGCGAAGCTCCGTACGGGCTTCGGTGATTTGGTTCAGGACGTGGTCCAGGGCTGGTTCGTCAGCCTTGCCGGACGAAAAGAGCGCTTCGAGCCGTTTTTCTACCGCGATGACTTTCTTCCCGGCGTGAATGGCTTCGTTCGTCATCCGCTCGAAGAGAGCGCCGATCTCATCACGCTGCTGTTCCGTGAGTTCAAGGGCATCCTCAAGGTCGAGAACATGCCTCGGGCCGGGATAGCTGTTCAATTCGGCCGCGAGAGCCAGTCCCATGCCCCTCCCGACCTGAAGGTCATCCATTTCTTGCGCGGACAATCCCTTGACGTCCCTTTTTTCAAGCCCCGAATAGGGCTGCGAATGACGGGCTGGATCATGATGCTGATGCTGTGCTGCTGCATCCGTCCCTTGCGAGCCGAACACAAGAATGAAAATCAAGAATGCAGTCCTGGCCATTGCGCAGCCTCCTTTCTAGCGAAACCGGAAGCAATGAATGGCGCAAATCCGCTCCGTCCAATATGATTGCGATCATGTCCGAAAAACTCTCCGACCGGCTGAAAGCGCTTTCGCAGCGGGAAATCACCGTCGCATCGAACGAGCATGTCTTTCGGATCGGGGCGCCGGTCGTCTCGCTTTTCCTGGTGGCTGAGGGTGCTGTCCAGCTTGAGCGCCACTCGCCCTCGGGGACGCGCCTCATCCTGCAAAGAGCACGGGCCGGCGACGTTCTCGCCGAGGCATCCTGTTTCGCCGGTCACTATCATTGCAGCGGCGTCGCTGTCCGGCCGAGCCTCTTGTATTCCATCCCGATGCGAAGCTTCACCGCCCGATGCCGGTCCGATCCGTCTCTTGGCCTCGCATTCATTGAGCATCTCGCCAGAGAGACCCAGAGCGCGCGGGCACGTTCAGAAATCCTCTCGCTCAAGACGGTCTCTGCGCGTCTCGACGCCTGGCTGGGACTTGGCGATGGCCGTCTGCCCGCGAAGGGCGAATGGAATGCCCTTGCCGACATGCTCTCCGTTACCCCCGAAGCGCTGTATCGCGAACTCTCAAGGCGGCGCAAACTATAGGCCGGAAGGGAGCCAGCCCGGCATTATCCCTGCTGGCTCCCTCGTCCGGACGCCCTCTTCGCCCGCAATCGGCCATTATTCGGCCGGATTTATGTCACGCCGTGTAAACAGTTGTTCACTCGCATTGATGCGTTGTGCGGGAAAGGTTTTGAGCGCAGTTTGAAGTGCTTCACGGGGACTCGGTGGAGCAGTTTCAATGAGTTTTTTGTGCACATCTTCAATGGCGCTTACCACAATCGCGCTCCTCACGATGATCCTGATCGCACCGGCTTACGCTCAACGCGACATTACCAGCAACCTGTATTCGCAGACGGTCTTTGACTGGTATATCGCCAAGCCGGAAGACCGGATGGCAAGCGCGGTCGCCATTCTTGCAGAGCGCTACATGCCCCAGACCGAAGACGACTTTTCCAAATTCAAACGAGCCGCCGCCTTTCTGATCGACTGTATAAACCAGCAGATCGGGCTTTCCGACAGCCTTCCCGTCGCGCAGTTCGTCCCGCCATGTCTGACCCGCATCGAATCGGATGGAATGCTCAAGTGACACTGCTCTCGCCGTGACCAGCCCGCCATATTCGCATTTCAGCCACGCCGACCGCTCGTTCCGCCTCTCGCAAGACGTCTGGTTGCCTGCATCGCGGCCCGGCACCGGAACCTTGCAGTAGCGACGGGCGTCCGGCTAGTTTAGCTGGCTTCCAGGATTCCCCCCGTGCGCGAAGGACCAAGCGAACCAATGCCGGACAAAAGCTTTCTGACATGGCCGTTTTTCGAGGATCGCCATCGCGAGCTGGCGGAGCGTCTCGACCGCTGGGCGCAGAGCAACATTGCGGCAGTCGACCATGGCGACGTGGACGCCACATGCCGCAAGCTCGTCGTCATACTGGGCCGGGATGGCTGGCTCCGGCACAGCGCGATCGATCCGGGCGACGCCGGCTCCGCGCTTGATGTGCGCAGCCTGTGCCTGATCCGCGAAACGCTCGCCCGTCATGATGGCCTTGCCGATTTCGCCTTTGCCATGCAAGGGCTCGGCGCCGGCGCGATCTCGTTATTCGGAACGGAGGCGCAAAAGCGGCAGTGGCTCACGAAAACGCGCCAAGGCGAAGCGATCTCCGCATTTGCGCTGAGCGAGCCGAAATCGGGTTCCGATGTCGCCAATATCGAGCTGACCGCAACGCGCGATGGCGGCGACTATATTCTGCATGGCGAGAAAACCTGGATCTCCAATGGCGGGATCGCCGACATCTACACCGTTTTCGCCCGAACAGGAGAGGGCCCCGGCGCAAAGGGCATTACAGCCTTTCTCGTGCCTGCGGATGCGCCCGGCTTGAGCGTCGCCGAGAGGCTGGAAGTGATCGCGCCGCATCCGCTCGCCCGCCTCGCCTTCGACGATTGTCGCGTGCCGGCGGAGGCGATGATCGGCGAAGCGGGCAGCGGGTTCCGGATCGCCATGTCGGTCCTCGACGTTTTCCGCTCCACCGTCGCCGCCGCCGCGCTCGGCTTTGCCCGTCGGGCGCTCGAAGAGAGCGTTACCCGCGTGCGTAACCGTGAGCTGTTCGGCGCGCCCATGTCGGAGTTGCAGATGGTGCAGGGCCACATCGCCGACATGGCGCTCGACGTGGATGCCGCCGCGCTTCTGATTTACCGCGCCGCATGGCTGAAGGATAGCGGCGCTCCCCGGATCAGCCGCGAAGCCGCGATGGCGAAACTGTACGCGACAGACCGTGCGCAGGACGTCATCGACAAGGCGGTGCAGATTCACGGTGGCGACGGCGTGCGCCGCGGCAGCGTGCCGGAACGGCTCTATCGCGAGATACGCGCCCTGCGGATCTATGAGGGCGCATCCGACGTTCAGAAAGTCATCATCGCCCGGCAGACGCTGGCAGCAGCGTCCTGACGCCGCTAACCGGTGCTCGCCATTGCGGAGGTCAGAAGCGCCACGCCTGTCACCGCCAGCAGGGCAAGCGCGGCGGCGCGCACGGTTTCCTGCGCCAGATAGCGGAACATGATCTGCCCCAATACCATGCCGATGAGCGCAATCGGTATCAGAAGAACATTGTCGATCCAGACGGAGCTGCTCACCGGTTCGGCGTAGAGCTGTAATCCCAGGCTGATCGCGAATACGAAAAGGAAAAAGGTG
>JBHJOB010000125.1:0-4979 GCA_050330195.1 Rhodomicrobiaceae bacterium
CGTCCATGGCGGATGGGTCTCCTTGAAAATCGCGAGGATCGGCTTTAGCAACCAAATCCTACGTGACTTCAAAGGCTTAGGCTACATCCGCCAACCCACCATGAATTTTCCGGGCTAGCTCTCGGTGGTCTTGTCGCCCGGCTTGGCCGGACTGCCGTTGAACTTTGGCGTTGTGTACTGATCCGTATCCGGATCATCGTCGGCGCCTTCGCGGCGGTCCTCTATGGCCGCCCTGCTGCTGACCTCTTCGGACAGCGAACGTGCCGGGCCGGGATCTTCAACGGCCTTGACCTCGCCGCGATAATCGTCCTGCTGATGGGGGATTGCGGCCGCTGCAGGCGGCTCCCAGCGCCCCTGCTTGCTCTGCTTGGTCCATTGACGCTCGCTTTCCGCCGCGCTGCTGGCTACGGACTCGATCAGGATACGCGCCCAGGCCTTCTTGCCGAAACGATAGATCCGGAACGCATCGGCCTGACCGTAGACGCTGCCCTGTTGGTCCAGCTTCTGCTTGATCAAGGCGGGGCTCAGTCCCTCCTGCTCGCCATCGACGAGATCGACGAAGCCGCTCCCTTCAAGCGTTGCGAACACGCTCGTGATGTAGCGGGATTCCTCAAGCGGGCGCTCGGAGGTCGCCTCAAAGATACGCTCCGCGGCAGCTGGACCACGACGTTTTTCAAGCCACTTCATGTAGTCGTCTTCGCGGAAGTCGAGCGGGACGGCGGCGTAGTAGCGTCCCCTGTGATCGAAGACGACATCCTGCAGCGGCGCGATCACATCGGCCGCCGTCGGCGCTTTCGCCGGGTCGAACTGGTCCTGAAACACCTTGTAGAATGTTGCGAGATAGTCATTCATCGTGCCGCGCCGGGCGGCGTCCATGCTGCGCGACAACTCGAAGAACGGTCCGAATGGCCGGTTGATCGACACCAGCAGGATGCACAGATCGACAAAGATCGCGATCATCAGAGGAATGAAATCGCGCTCCGCCAGACTGTCCGGACGCGGAATGACGGTTGCTGCGGGCTGGCCGAGTCCAAGGGCGGCGAGCCCGTCCTGCACGCTGGCGCCTGTCTCCGCGGCGACCGTAATCGAGCTGTTGCGCAAGCGATTGAATGCTTCAATGACCGCTTCCGAGCCCTCATAGACGCGCAGCAGCGGCGGATTGAGTTCCGGCAATTCATTGATCGCGCGCACGACGCCGCCGATGGCCGTCTGCAGTTGCGGGTCCGGGCACACGAAAGTTCCACCGCGTCCGTTCGGGAAAGTCGTCTGATCGGCGCGGACGGCGAATTCGTCACGAAGCTGAAGCAGTTGCGGATCGGAGCGCAGAGCATTGAAGCGCGTGGCGACCAGCCCGAGACGGCGATTCAGATTGCCGATGAATGTCCGGCGTGAGCCTGCCGCGTCGATGGTCGTGGTGTCGTTCCGCAGTATCTTCTGCAACTCGTCGTTGACCGTCTGGATGTCCCTCTTCACGTCCTCCACGCGCGATGCCGTGTACTGATTGGCAAACTGAAAACGCTGGGCGTCTGCGTCACGGAGCTGCCTGCGCGGGCCATCGCCCGGCGGGCTGCCGGGGCAGGTTCCGCCAACCTCGCGTTCGCGCTCGGCTTTGTCCTGAGAGATCTGCGAAAGCGTCGCGAAAGTGGACTGCATCTGCTCAAGGCGCGTCGTTCCAAGCTGGAGCGTCTGCTGAACCTCGCGCAGGGACGCCTCCGCCGAAGCCGTCGTCACCGATCCTGCTTCCAGATATTTCCAGTAGAAGCCGAAGGCGAAGCCGACGGAGATCAGGAAGAGCACGCAATAGCCGACAATATAAAGAGGCCACAGCCACCATCGCATTTCGCCGGAGAACATCGTGTCCAGCACATACAGGATCATGAGTTGCAGCATGAAGACCGCAAAGGCGACCGCGACCCGCGGAACCCAGCCGACTTCGCCCGTCGAGGCGGAAATCAGCTCCATGATGCCCGTATAGGTCGAGACCCAGGAAAGCAGGCTTAATCCTGAAAGAAGCAAAAACCACATCCAGGAAAAACCCGGCCTCTTCTTCGCAACCGCCATCGGCGAACTCCTAAAACCTGGCGCCGGGTGCGTTAGCCCCAAAATGCTCTCTGCCATCGGCAGGCGCACCGGCTGTCTCCGGTGATCAACACCAGCGCCAGCCCTGCGTTCCCACGGCATACCCCCCGAAGCGGCCACATTATGGCTACTAATCTGAACGGTGTCTTTATCGTTCTTTCAGTATCAGACTATGGCCTGATCAGGCAAAAGCTGTAAGACCAATCGCCGGATGCCGCCTGTATCGGAGGCGAAACGGCAACGTTTCGTGACATTTATGTCGCCCTGTGAAGGCGGCAATCCTGCGCCGCGAAACGCCGCAACGCCGCCTTGCTGGATAGCAATTCATCGGGCGCACGAAACGTGCTTTTCGCGCAGCACGATCACAAACTCGTGATCGCCCGCTCGTGTTTCCCAGCCTTCTCCTTGCAGGTTTTGTAGCATGGGGCAATGCCTGCTCCACAGACTACAAGATGTGCGCCGCCAGCCGGTGAGACCGGCTTTCATGCAAAGCGACAGCCGTCGTTGCTCTTTCGCGCATTATCCGCCAGATTTTCTCCGTGTTCGCGGCTGGCGACAGATCCTTCGACGATGCCGGCGCGCTTGATAATCCGTACACATTGCTATATCGCGGCATCGACGAGGAGCCGGGCACAGCAGGTTCAGGATCAACATGACCGCCGCACCGCACAACGACAAGATCATCGCCGCGCTGAAAGCTGTCGCCGGTCCCGACGAGGAGAGCGATATCGTCAGCCTCGGTCTGGTGTCCGAAGTGGTCCTGCAGGACGGGAAGGCGATCTTCTCCATTGCCGTCAGGTCTTCCCGTGGCGGCTGCGACGAAGATTTGTCCGTCCCGGTCCGCCGGAATTAACCATGCATAAGGAGTTGCGTGGTAATTTCGAAATCACCCTGAGGTTGTGCAGCGAAAGCTGCTTTTGACTTTTGGCCTTGCCCCCCGGCCAGCAGAGTTCCCGGCTCCCCATGAAGGTCCGGGAACTCTGCGACTTTGCGCGTCGCTCCCATCTTCGCGGATGCAGCGGTGCGGGGAGTCATGTAAAGCTTCTTCACATGAACGGATCGAGAGACCGCCGCGGCCCGCAGGGACGACGCGGCTATCATCATGGAAATTTGCGTGAAGCCCTGATCG
The DNA here is from genome assembly GCA_050330195.1 of Rhodomicrobiaceae bacterium. GTDB lineage: Bacteria > Pseudomonadota > Alphaproteobacteria > Rhizobiales > Rhodomicrobiaceae > JAHQVI01. Next base: position 3,209 of record JBHJOB010000125.1, read on the forward strand.
ATGGGGCGCTCAACCTGATCGCCGAGAAGGGCCCGGCGGGCTTCACCATTGCCGACGCCGCCCGTCTCGCTGGCGTCAGCGCGGCCGCGCCATACAGGCATTTCCGCGACCGTGATGCGCTGATGGCCGAGATCGCGCGCATGGGGTTCGAACAGTTCGCGGACCGGCTCACAGCGGCCTGGAACGGGGGCAAGCCTGAGCTCATGCGTTCATTCGAGAATATCGGCAAAGCCTACCTGGCTTTTGCGCGCGAGGAACCCGCATATTATGCCGCAATGTTCGGAGGCGGCGTTTCGCCGGGCGGCAATCCGGAACTGCGCCAGGCCGCCGACCGCGCCTTTGAAGTGCTGAGGGATGCCGCCGAAGCTCTTTCCGTTACATTTCCGCCGCAAAAACGGCCTCCGGCGCTGATGATGGCCCTGCATATCTGGGCCATGTCCCACGGAATTGCCTCGCTTTTCGGAGGCAAGAGCGGCCGGAAAACGCCCATGTCTCCGGAAGAACTGCTCGAAGCCGGGATGCTGGTCTATCTGCAGGGGCTGGGCTTTGGCCCGCACGGCTCGTAAAGCGCTGGAGCGCCGGCCGTCCTCATAGGGTGACACCGATCCCGTTCATGCGCCTTCGATAGCGTGACCCCAATGACCTGTGCGGTTAAAACGCGCAGTGTTTCGTTTTCCACAAGCTGTCTTTTGTGAGAATCCCCCCATTGCGGAAGGCCAATATTTGCCGTATTTCCGTCACAAATCACAGTCGTCGCCTGAAACGCCAATGCTGATGCTCATTTTTTACAGTTCAATTCAAATAATACTTATCTTTGCAGCTCCTGCCAACTACACCTGATATATTAGACCACCACATAAGCTTTGTTTATTTTTTTACGTACTTTTTACGCAGCCTTGTGATACCCGGATTAAAGTTAATATTGCCCTCATTTGGGAACTTTTAAACCTTATCTCTGTTCCCGTGAGGTTGGTTGCCAGGATGGATGACAAAAAATGAAGATTGCTCAGATCTCTCCCTTGATTGAAAGCGTGCCCCCGAGGCTCTATGGCGGCACGGAAAGGATCGTCTCCTATCTGACGGAAGAGCTTGTCCGGATGGGGCATGACGTGACGCTTTTTGCAAGTGGCGATTCGACGACTTCCGCCGATCTTGTGAGCTGTGCGCCGATGGCGCTGCGCCTCGATCCGCATGTCCAGCAGCAGGAATGCTACTCCATGGTCATGCTCGACCGCGTCCGTCAGCTTGCCGATGAGTTCGACATTCTGCATTTCCATATCGAATATTATCAATTCCCGCTGTTTCACCACATGGCGGGACGCACGTTGACCACGCTGCACGGCCGTCAGGACGTGTCCGAGCTGAAGACACTCTATGCCGCCTTCCCGGATATGCCTCTGGTCTCCATTTCGGACTGCCAGCGCAGGCCCGTCGCCTCAGCGAACTTCGCGGGCACAGTTCTTCACGGCCTGCCCAACGATCTCCTCAAGCCGACGCTCAACCCCTCCGGCGACTATGTCGCGTTCCTCGGCCGTATCTCCCGTGAAAAGCGCGTGGACCGTGCGATCCGTATCGCCCGCGCTGCCGGCATCCCGATCAAGATTGCCGCCAAGGTCGACAAGGCCGATCAGGAGTATTTCGATCGCGAGGTAAAACATCTGCTCGATCAGCCGGGCGTCGAGTTCATCGGCGAGATCAACGAGCGGCAAAAGCAATCTTTTCTGGGGAATGCGCGCGCCCTTCTGTTCCCCATCGACTGGCCAGAGCCGTT
>JBHJOB010000126.1:0-27505 GCA_050330195.1 Rhodomicrobiaceae bacterium
TTTTGATGCAGCAGAGATATTGTGATTCTGCCAAAATCAAGAGGCAAACGAATATTGGCAATCGTTTTCAAGAAGAAAAGCATTTTTGTGAATCTTTGTGGACTCGTGGCCAGAAAGCCATTGTCGTCCGCGCTGTCAGTGGTATAAATGGACTTGTCTCTAGGGGACAAACCTGCTGAACCCATCTCCGTGTCAAATAACACGTTCAGGTGATTTCACGTAGGCCCCGGAGCAAACGGGGCCTCCTGACGTGATTGGTTGTGCGTACGTCAGGTGGTCTTGTTTTTGCGCTTATTGACGCAACCCTTCCTGTATCATCCCAAAATCGACTCATTGGTTTGCGATGCAATGCTGAATCTGGCTTGCTTCAGACCAAATTAATCTTAGGCCCTTTAGTTATTTCAGCTAAGCTGATGCAAGGCCCGAGACATGAACACCGTTTCTCGGAACATCGAGCTTGGCCGGTCATGAGCCGTGCTGCCGATCAGGCTTGAATCACGTGGAGGTAATCTTGAAGACTCCAACGCATCCTTACACTCCCTTTTCGTCCAGGCTCGGCAAGGCTGCTTCCGCGCGCATCCACTGGCTGGCCATGGGGCTAGGCCTTGCTGCAAGCGCCGCCTGCGGCATTGCCATCATCGCACAACCGCCCGGCGCCGACCTCCGGTTCGCGCTGGCAAAGGATGATGAGGGACGTTCCATAACAGCGCTCGCCAATCGGGACGGCAATGGCGTCATTGCCATGCATGCGCTTGCCGGTGTGAATGGCGAGACATTCGGACCGCAAGGCGCAAACGGCCTTTCGGAAAACATGCTGGCCGAAAACGCGGACGAGCAACATTTCGCCCCGGCCGCGTGGGACGAATTGTCCGATGCCCGCTGCCTGACCCTGACGACCCATGAGGGTCAGACATTTTCATTCCGGATCGTTGGCGTTCATCCGAAGGCTGCGCCCGCAAAGGACGCGAAGCCTGCCAATGTCGAGTTGGACATTGCGGCTTGTGCGCAAAATGGCGAGCCTGTCGTCAAGGCCTTGATCGAGCCGGACGCCGCCGCCCCTGTCGCGAAGGATCTCGCCGTTTTCGAGCGCAGCCTTTAAGCGCGCGCTGAATGCGGCAAGGTTTTGCGGCGGCATGGCTTGAGAGCGTCTAGTAGACCAGCGCCATCAGGAACCGGAACCCCACCAGCAGAAGGAAGAGCGCAAAGACGACTTCCAGCTTCCGGCGTGGCAATCCATGCGCCAGACGGACGCCGAGAGGCGCGAAGAGAACGCTTGCGGGTATCATCGCCCCCGCTCCGATCAGGCTGACATAGCCGAGCGAACCCACCGGCAAGCCATCGCTCCCCCAACCCGCCCAGATGAAGCCGAGCAGCGCCGGAACCGCGATGATCGCGCTGAAACCCGCCGCCGTGCCGACCGCGACATGAATCGCCCGTCCGAACATGCGAAGCAGGATCGCGATCTGCGCGCCGCCGCCAACGCCCATCAATGTCGCGATCAGGCCGATGCCAGCCCCGATCGGCGCCCCGATGGCGGGTTTGCCGACATCAGCCTTGAACTGAAGAATCTCCTCCTTGAGCAGGAGGCTGATGCTGAGAATGCAGGCGGAAACCACCCAGACGATCTTCATCGCGTCGCCATTGGCGTATTTGGCCGTAATCGCGCCGAGAACAACGCCAACGACCGCCCAGGATGCCAGCAGGCGCAGGATCGGCATGTCAATGGAGGCCCGCTTGTAATGCGATCGCGCCGCGCGGAATGAGGTGGGTACGATGATCGCGAAGCTTGTCCCCACGGCGATATGCATGCGGACGTCGTCCGGAGTGCCCATTGCGCCGAACAGCTCGTAGAGCACCGGCACCAGGATGCCCCCGCCGCCGACACCGAAAAGACCAGACAGCGTGCCCGCAATCGCGCCGCCGAGGATCAGCAATCCGGCAAGCATGGCGAGTTCGCCGACGGGCAAGGCCAATTCCATGATTTTTATCCTGTTTTTTCCAGCTGCATAAATGCGCAAGCCAGACATTACGCAAGCGGATTTTGCAGGCCGTTGAGAATGCCCCGGAGCGAGACCCGATAGATGCAGACCATTTTTCTCGGATGCGTTCCCTGATGCGCATCAAGAAAGCAAGATATGTCAAATGGATCTGTGCTTTGGATTGAGCATCGAAAGGCGGGAGCGAGCAATGACAAGGCAATCGGACTGGATCGATTATGACGAGAGGCTGCGGCGCGTCACAGCCTATATCCACGAGCACCTCGAAGAGGACATCGACCTGAACCGGCTGGCCGAGATCGCATGCCTTTCGCCCTATCACTGGCACCGGATCTACCGCGCAATCAGAGGCGAGACCATTGCGGTAACCGTCAAGCGGCTGCGGCTGCATCACGCGGCCGGGCGTCTGGCGAACAGCACGATGGACCTTGAGCAGATCGCGAGGCGGGCAGGATATGGCAGCGTCCACGCTTTCAGCCGCGCTTTCGCCGAAGCTTACGGAATGCCGCCGGCCGCTTTTCGGAAATCCGGCAGCCATAAATTGTTCCAGCACACTCGGAAGGACAGTGACATGCCTGCGCTTGAAGTGGAGATCATCGATTTGCCGCGATATCGGTTGGCGACCATCCCGCACCAAGGCTCCTATATGGAGATCGGCCAGGCTTTCGGACAGCTTGGCAACTGGTTCGGGGTACGCAACCTGCTGAGGCCCGACATGCGCATGATCGGCGTTTACTTCGACGACCCCTACAGCGTGGCGGAAAATGAGCTGCGGTCTCGAGCCGGGCTGACGGTGGATGCCGACTTCACCTGCGAGCCTCCACTTGAGCCGTATGAAACCCATGCCGGACCTTATGCGAGGCTGGTGCATAAGGGGCCATACTCGAATATGAGGTCGGCTTATCAATGGCTATATGGGAGCTGGTTGCCCCAATCGGGACGCGAACCGGCCGATGCTCCCTGTCTGGAAGAATATTTCAACACGCCCGATCAGGTGCCCCCGCCTGAATTGCGGACCGCGGTTTGCCTGCCGCTGCGTGCGGGTTAATGTTCGTGTGCGTGGCTGTGGCTCCGGTCCGCACCGCCGGGCGCATGGCCGATCGCGTCGGGTTCGGGGCAGGCATGGGCGGAGCATTCCAACTCGAGCGTGGAATGGGTAATGCCGAAATCGGCCGCAAGCCTCTCCTTCACCAGCCGCTTGATCCGGTCGGCATTGCCCCATTCGCCCGCGCTGATGACGAGATGCGCTTCGGTGGCATTTTCATGCTCCATCATCTGCCAGACATGCAGGTGATGAACGCTGTCGACGCCCTCGATGCCGCGCATCCGCGCGAGCACGGCATGCGCGTCGATTCCGGGCGGGCTGGCGAGCATGAGAATCCGGATGACGGCTCCGATTTCCGAGAAAGACAGCCACAGGATGTATCCGGCGATCATGAGCGTGACGAGCGGATCGACCAGCCGCCAGTCATAGAGAATGATCAGCGTGCCCGCCACGATCACGGCGACGGAGCCGAGCGCATCGGCCACATTATGCAGGAACGCGGCGCGGATGTTCACGCTGCTCTTTGACAGTGCGTAGGTCAGCAGCGCGGTGGCGAGATCGACCACAAGCGCGATCGCCGCAATGATCACGACCAGCCAGCCATCGATGCCCTGCGGCTCGATGAAGCGCATGATCGCCTCATAGACAAGATAGATCGCAATCACGATCAGCGTCGTGTAGTTCACGAGCGCCGCCACGACTTCCGCGCGTCCATAGCCGAACGTCATCTGCGCATCGGACGGCCGCCGGGCGACCTTGCGGGCAAAGAAGGCGATGGCGAGCGAGACGGCGTCGGACAGATTGTGGATGGCGTCCGCGATCAGTGCGAGACTGCCCGACAGAACGCCGCCGACGATCTGGGCAACGGTCAGGCCCAGATTGATGAACACCGCCCAGAAGACGCGCATGTCGCCCGCTTCCGGATCGACGTGGGTGTGATGTCCGGCCATATATGCTCCTGAATTCGTCTCGCCCGAGACGCTAAGGATAATGCGAGGGGATTGCCATCCGTTCAACGTGGTAACGCACGGCGCACAAGGTTAGAATCGGTTTCGCAAATGCCAGATGCAAGAGCAACGATCATCGGGTATGACGCGGGGGAAATCTCCATTGTCCAACGATCCAGCCACGTGTTTGCCGGATGCGGCTCGCTCGAACGTCGAACGCGGCATGGCGCTCATGGCTGCGGGCGTCCTCATGACGCCGGGCGTTCATGCGATCGCGAAGAGCCTCGGCGACACGCTCTCGGTCGGCCAGATTTCGGCGGCGCGTTATTTCTTCCAGCTTTTCGTCCTGCTTCCGCTGGTCTGGTTCGCTCATCGGGGACGCATTCCGCCGCCAAGGCTGAGCTTCGCCATTCTCGGCCTGTTGCTCGCTGCCGCTTCGGTGTTCTTCTTTCTGGCGCTGACCTTCATGCCGCTTGCAGATAGCGCCGCGATCTTTTTTGTCGAGCCCTTGCTGCTTGCGCTCATCTCGTTTCTCTTCCTCGGCGAACCGATGGGCTTGCGGCGTCTGGCCGCAATTCTCGTCGGCTTCGCAGGTGCGCTGATCGTGATCCGTCCCAGTTTCCAGAGCGTCGGACCGGCCGCGCTGCTGCCGCTGCTTGCGGGCGCGTGTTTCGCCATTTTTCTGGCGAGCACGCGACGGCTTTCCCAGGATCACGACGCGCGCGCGATGCAGCTCTGGACCTGCATTTTCGCCGTCGCCGTGCTTTCGGCGGGGATGGCGCTGAGCCCGTTCGCCGGTTGGGAGCTGTTCCGCCCGACCTGGCCGAAAGGGCTGGAATGGGCGCTACTCGGCGGCATGGGCGTTATCGCGCTTGTCTCGCAGATGCTCTCGATTCAGGCCTTGCGCGTCGCTCCGGCGGGCATCCTCGCGCCATTTCAATATCTGGAAATTTTCGGCGCGACGATCCTTGGCGCATTCATTTTTGCCGACCTGCCGGACGGGGTGACAATGCTCGGCATCGCCATCATTGTAGGCTCCGGGCTCTATGTCTTTCACCGTGAACGCATGCTTGCGCGCAGGCCCGTCAAGTGAGGGCCGGGACAGGCTTGTCCTCGACGAGGTGCATTTATGCTTGGCAAGCAAGCTTACGGCTTCTAGAGCTGGTGTCTTCAAATCCGGATTTTCCGCGCGTCCCGCCGGATGCGCGCTTTTAAACAGATCACTTTCACCAAAAAGATCGCAAGAACATGAAAACGCAAGAACCGCGCACGATTTATCTCAAGGATTACAAGCCCGCTCCCTATCTGATCGATGAGGTCGAGCTGGATGTCCGCCTTCAGCCGAGCGAAACGAAAGTCGCCTCCCGCCTGAAGATGCGGCCCAATCCGGACGCAAAGGGCAAGCCGGGACCGCTTGTGCTCGACGGCGAATTGCTGAAGCTGATCAGTGTTGCCATCGACGGCGAAGCGCTCGAAGCGGGGACCTATGAGATTGGCGAGAAAAGCCTGACCATCGCCAGCCCGCCTCAGGCGTCGTTCACGCTGGAGATCGTCACAACCTGCGATCCCGAAGCCAACAAGGCGCTCTCCGGCCTTTACCGTTCCGGCAAGCTCTACTGCACCCAGTGCGAACCGGAAGGCTTCCGCCGCATCACCTATTTCCTCGACCGTCCGGATGTGCTGGCGAAATACCGTGTCCGGATCGAGGGTGACGCCAAATCGACGCCGATTCTCCTGTCAAACGGCAATCTGGTCGAGGAGGGCGAAACATCGGGCGGGCGTCATTTCGCCGTCTGGGAAGATCCGCATCCGAAACCGTCCTATCTGTTCGCCCTTGTCGGCGGCAAGCTCGGCATGGTCCGCGGCACGTTCAAGACGAAATCCGGCCGCAAGGTCGAACTGCGCGTCTATTGCGAGCCGGGCAAGGAAGACCGCTGCGGCTGGGCAATGGAGAGCCTGAAACGCTCGATGAAGTGGGACGAGGAACGCTTCGGCCTAGAATATGATCTCGACATCTTCATGATCGTCGCGGTGAGCGATTTCAACATGGGGGCCATGGAGAACAAGGGCCTCAACATCTTCAACGACAAGCTCATTCTGGCGAGCCCCGAAACCGCGACGGATGCGGAATATGAGTCCATCGAGGCGGTGATCGGCCACGAGTATTTCCACAACTGGACCGGCAACCGCGTCACCTGCCGCGACTGGTTTCAGCTCTGCCTGAAGGAAGGGCTGACCGTTTTCCGCGATCAGGAATTTACCTCCGATCTGCGCTCGCGCGGCGTGAAGCGCATCGAGGACGTGGTTCATCTGCGTGCGCAGCAGTTTGCCGAGGATGGCGGGCCGCTCGCTCACCCGGTTCGCCCGGAATCCTTCATCGAGATCAACAATTTCTATACGCGCACGGTCTACAACAAGGGCGCCGAGCTGTGCCGGATGATCCTGACGATGGTCGGCGAGAAGGGCTTCCGGAAGGGCATCGACCTTTATTTCAAGCGCCATGACGGCACGGCGGCGACGGTTGAGGATTTCATCGCCGCGATGTCCGACGCCAACAAGGCCGATCTCAGCCAGTTCATGCTCTGGTATTCGCAGGCCGGCACGCCCGAACTGACCTGCCGGATGACCTATTCGGAAGACACCAAATCCGCGAAGCTGACCGTCAAGCAGGAACAGAAGCCGACGCCCGGCCAGGACAGGAAGAAGCCGCTGCATATTCCACTGAAAGCTGGGCTGATCGACGGCAAAGGCAAGGATCTGGCGCTGAAGCTCGACGACGGCACCAAGGTCAAGGACGGCGTCCTGCATCTGCGCAAGAAGTCGGAAAGCTTCACCTTCACAGGGATCTCCGAGCGGCCGACCGTCTCGCTGCTGCGCGAATTCTCCGCGCCGGTCAATCTGACCTCGAACCTCACCGACCGGGATCTGGAATTCCTGATCGCCAACGATACGGACCAGTTCAACCGCTGGCAATCCGCGCAAAATCTGGCGATGAAGTCGCTGAAGGAGATGACGGCGGCGATCCGTGCGGGCGAAAAGCCGAAATCGCCCCAGCGTCTGACGAAGGCGCTCGGACTGCTGGTGTCCGATGAAAGCCTTGAGCCTGCATTCCGCGCGCTCATGCTGTCCGTGCCGAGCTTCCGCGACATCGCCCTGTCCATTGGCGAGGATCTTGACCCGGATGCAATCTACCAGGCGCGGCTGCGGCTGAAAAAGAGCATCGGCAAGGCGCTGAAGGATCAGCTTGAGACGATCTACGAGAAACACGCGATCAAGGCGGCGTACAAGCCCGATGCGGCGCAGACCGGAAAGCGCGCCCTGCGCAATGCCGCGCTCAGCCTGTTGACGGCGGCGGGCGGGCGTTCGGCCCTTTCGCGTTTGCGGGATCATTACAAGAATGCCGCCAACATGACCGACGCGATGGCTGCCCTTGAGATTTTCGGCGATGTCGATTCTCCGGCGCGCGAGGCCGTGCTCAAATCCTTCTACCGGGCCTGGAAGAAGGAGGCGCTGGTGCTCGACAAATGGTTCAGCGTGCAGGCGCGTTCGGCGATGCACGGAACGGCGGCTGCGGTGGGCGAACTGGCGAAGCATCCGCAATTCTCGGTCAAGAACCCCAACCGGGTCCGGGCGGTCTACGGCGCATTCGCGATGGGCAATCCGGTGCAGTTCAACGCGGCGGATGGCAAGGGCTACAAGCTGATTGCCGATGCCGTTCTGGAGCTGGACGGCTTCAATTCGCTGATGGCCGCGCGGCTGCTCGGCAGTTTCGAGATGTGGCGGATGATGGAGCCCAAGCGTCAGAAGGCGGCGCGCAAGCAGCTTGAACGGGTTGCGGGCACAAAGAAGCTGTCGCGCGATGTCTACGAGATCGCGGGCAAGATGCTCAAGAGCATGGACAACCCTGACGCGGCGTAATCCCGCGATTGTTAGGGTAATCCTTCATTAACCGCTTCTGGCGCTACTCTAAACGCGGGCTTAACGGCCCGCGTTGGCCTGCCCGCCTGTGTAAAGGCGGCGGCCAACCCTTGTCTGCGTTTCGTGAAGAGGCGCGAATCGGCCCAAACTGCGCCTGAACCGATCGTAAAACCGGAGCGTCCAATACCGACAGGCATTCAATCCGGGGTTGAATGCGGATGAGTTGACCGTTTTGCAAAGGGGTGGAGCAGGCTGAAATCCGAGCCTTGGATCAGGCCGGCTCCATTGACGACTCTCGCCATGCCGCGCACCGCTTCGTATCTCAAGAGACGGCTCAATGCCTGGGCGGACGCAGCCATGCGCGCAACGCTGCGGGACTGGCGGAAATACGGGGCAACCGCGCTCATCCTGCTGGTGACGGCCACGCCCGCATTCGCCCTCGGTTACGCCACGGTCTCCAGCGATCTCATCACGGCAACCATTGTCGGCGCGTTTCTTGGCGCCATGATCGTCTTTGTCGCGACGCGCGGACGGACGGTCCAGCTCCTGCGCTCCTCGGTCGAATTGCGCGACGGCACCGAGCTTCTCTTGCGCGACGGACGCTCGGCGCTGCTTTACTGGAACCTCGTCAGGGGCGAGTTGAGCTGGTCGGAATCGCTGTTCTCCATGCTCGGTCAGCCTTTGCCGAAAGGCCGGATGCTCTACCGGGACATGCGCGATCTGCTGCATCCCGAGGACGATCTCTACGAAATGGTCGAGACTCATGTGCGCAATGGCGAGGAGGAAGTGCGCGCCTGCTTCCGCCTCCGGGACCGCGAGGAGAACCGCTGGGTCTGGTTCGATCTGCGCGGCCGGATCAGACGGCGCGGCGCGGAAAGCCCGCCGATCCTGACCGCGGTCATCACCGATGTCACCGAGGAGCGCGAGCGCGAGATCGAGGATGTCGACACCTCCGCCCGTCTGCGCGATTCCATCGAGGCCATTTCCGAAGCCTTCGTGCTCTGGGACAGCCAGGACCGGCTCGTGGTCTGTAACCGCAAGTTCAAGGCGATCTACAAGGTGCCGAACCGTCTGCTGACGCCGGGAACGCCCTATGAGGCGATCGCGAATGGCGCGCGGGAGAAGATGGTGCAGGGTCCGCGCGAGCGCGATGGCGAGCCGAAGCAGGGCTCAAGCGCCTATGAGGCGGAATTGAGCGATGAATGCTGGCTGCATATCGGCGAGCGGCGCACGGCCGATGGCGGCTTCGTCAGTGTCGGCACCGACATAACCGCGCTGAAACAGAGCGAGCAGCGGCTTTCCGACCGCGAGATGGAGATGAAGGCGACGGTCGCCGATCTGGAAGCCTCGCGCGTTCAGCACGAAACTCAAACCCGCCAGCTTTTCGAGCTGACCAACAAATACGCAACCGAAAAGGAACGCGCCGAAAGCGCCAACCGTGCTAAATCGGAATTCCTCGCCAATATCAGCCATGAACTGCGTACGCCGCTCAATGCGATCATCGGCTTTTCCGACATGATGCATCAGCAATTCTTCGGACCGCTCAATCACAAGAAATATGTCGAATATGCCCGTGACATCCAGCAGAGCGGACAATATCTGCTTGAGGTCATCAACGACATTCTCGACATGTCGAAGATCGAGGCGGGCCGCATGTCGCTGGTCATGGAACCTCTGAACCTGAACGAGATTGCCGAGGAAACCATGCGCGTCGTGCAGCAGGGCGCGCAAGCGCGCAATATCCGGCTGAAGACCTCGGGCAATTCCTCCATCGAGCTGGATGGCGACCGCCGCGCGCTCAAGCAGGTGCTGATCAATCTCTTGTCCAATGCCGTGAAATTCACCCCCGTCGGAGGGGAGGTCATGCTGCGCACCTATCGCTATCGGGGCACGGTCCGCATGGCGATCAGCGACACGGGCGTCGGCATTCCGCGCCACGAGATCGCCAAGCTGGGACGGCCTTTCGAACAGGTTGAAAACCAGCTCACCAAGGTTCACAAGGGAACCGGACTGGGGCTCGCGATTTCCCGTTCAATACTTGAGCTGCATAATGGGCGGCTGGAAATCAAGAGCCGGGTCGGAGAGGGAACGACAGTTACCTGCATTCTGCCCGCGACACAGGAGACAACGAGAACTCTGGACAGCGAAGCGGCTTAAGCGCATGTTCATCGCCGTTTTCGTAAAGTCAGATTTCGGCTCAGGAATTCTCCGGCGAGGTTGATGAATGGAGTCTCCAATTCCCGGTTTTGGCACAGCGGAAGCCGTTCCAGAGCGGACGTCGCGCATATTTCAGCGCCTGGCCGCGGAAGCGAACGGGGAACGCACGAGCGTCGGCACGATCGTGGACGCGCTTTATGACCGCAGTTTCGGGGTTCTCATCATCCTGTTCGCCTTGCCGAACGCGGTCTTGCCGCTGGCCTGGGTGCTTGGACTGCCGATCATCCTGTTTACTGTTCAGATGGCGTTCGGACGTCAGGAACCGTGGTTGCCGGACATCATGCGCCGCCAGAGCATGAACCGGGAAACCTTTGTCAAGCTGATCAGCTTCGCCGCCCGCTATCTCGCCAAGATCGAAGTCTGGCTCAAGCCCCGCTGGAACTTCCTGACAACCAATCCGGTGGAGCGTATTCTCGGCGTCTATATGACGTTTCTCACGCTCGTGCTTCTCGTCCCCGCGCCGTTCGGCAATTATCTCCCCGCTTTCGGGCTCGGGATCATCGCGGCCGGACTTCTGGAGAAGGACGGCCTTGCGATTTTCATCGGCTCCATCGTCGGAGCGCTGGGCGCCGTTTACGTCGTGGCCGTAATCGGCGGCATATGGGCGGCTGCGAAGGCGCTGCTGAGCTTTTAGCCGGTTCCCGTCCCCTCAGTCTGCGTCCAACGCGGCACGCGCCGCTTTCACCACGTCGTCCGCCATGCGCGCCTGACCCTCGGCGGTCGGGTGGAACGCTCCGCCATATGTGCTGGCGAGAAAGAGCTGGAAAGGCTGCCAATGACGACGGGCCAGCGTCCGCAGCGTTCCGGAAAACAGCCCGCTGCAATTCGATCCGAAGCTGGAGACGGCCTGGGCATGCATATGGGCCGTCATATAGGCGTCATTCGGTGTCCTGAACCAGCGCTGGCGCTCCGCGTAAGGGGCGTATTCCGATGGCTTGTAGGGCGTCCACTCACCATTGATAAAGCGGGGAAAGGCGAGATTGTCAGCCGGATCGCCGCCGCTTGCGGCACAGAGGCCACGGGAGCGGAAATCCTCACGGAACCCGTCGACATAGCGCCAGTCACGCCCGGCAAATTCGGCGAGGCTGCGGTTCAATTCGCGCGAAAAGCCTTCCGCCTCGCCGACCTTGGAGGCATCGAGATGGAACGCCGGGAAGACTTCCATGCCGCGCTGCCCGCCGCAAGCGCTCATTCCGTCGGCGTCATAACCCATCTTCGGATAGCCCGTGAGGACCACTTTCGTGTCCCGGCCAATATCGAAGAACAGCTCCAGCGCGAATTTCAGACCGTCGAAGCGCTTCTTGAGCACGTCGAGACGCTTGCGCGCCTGAGCCACGCCATAGACCGCGCCATTATGCTGGCCGATACGCCGGTAGATCGAGGAACCGCTCAGGATGCTGTCGGCAACGAGCGGCGTGAAGCCCACGTCATTGCCGCCGACGGAAAGGAAGACGAGGTCGATGGGGCGTTTGAGCGCGGGCCGCGTGCGCCCGTTTTCGGTAACGGTCTGGCAGCGCGTCAGACGCAGGGCGCTTTCAGTGCGATTCTTCAATTCCGGCATCCGCTGAATGATCGCGGCGGGCATGGCCGCATTCCGGCTGGTCGACCGGCAAAGCTCCCGTGACAGGGCGGAGATCTGGGCTGGAACTGAAAAGCTTTCGCCCGGCGAACATTCCCGAACGGTTGCGTCAAGAAGCACGCCCTCGACGATTTCAGCCCCGGCGCAGCTGAAATTGAGGAAAGTTACGGCCCGCTGCGGATCTTCCACGGCGAGTTGCAGCGCGGCTCTCAACTGGTGTGAATATAGTGAGCGGTGACATTCGCGGTCCCACCACCGGGCGCGCTCCTTGTGAAAGCCGCTCCCGCGCAAGGCGCTCCAGTTGCCCTCGCGCGCCGGGTATCCATCAAGGGCGATCTTCTCGCCTGTCGCGGCAATTTCAATGCGGCCGTAGTCGTGGGAGCGTGCGTCGTTGAACCGGACTGGATCATCGGGATTGCCTTCGCCGGCTCCGAAACTGTCGCCCATGCCCACGATCAGCAGATCGCGGACCTTGATGAGCTGTTCCATCCCCGGCTCGCCAGCCCAGCGCGATACGCCCAGACGCGCACCGTCTGGATAGGGAATGTCAAAATTCACCGCCTTGCCGCATGGCGCCGTTTTCCGGGCGAGTTGCTGTCCGGCAAGGGATTTCAGCTGCCAGTGACAGGTTTCATGATCGTTGCTTCTGCGCAGGAAATCCCAGAAATGCGTCTCGCTCTTCAGGGTTGCCGCGATGCGATGAGTTTTTGGCAACACGTAATCGGGGCAGGCATTGTAGCGGTCCGCGTTCTGATCGTAGCACGTATGGTTGAAGACGCCTTCGGCCCAGCCCCGCCCCTTGAAACGTGTCGCGAGCTTTCTTTCGGCCGCCAGAACGGGCGTCGACCGGTCCAAGCCGGACAGCGTCCGGTAAATCTCCCGGTGCAGTTGCATATCCTCCGGCTTCTTGAACAGCCGGAAGGAATTGACGAGACGCCACTCTATCTGATCCGCCGCATGAGCGGATTTCAGTCCGGCCAATCCCAGCAAGACGCAAAAAACGCCACCAATCGCAACTACGCGCCCCATCATGCCCCTCAAGTGCCCCCATTTTCGTCTGTTGTAGCCGATCACGATGCGATGCTGCAACGCGGTCGCACGAACGGAGCCCTTTTGCACTGCAAAAGCTCATTGTTGCGAAAATGAAAAGATTTTTTGGTCTGTCTTTAATATCATCGCCCGGCTGGCTGCATGGCCAGATACGGTGGGAAATCCCACGCATCGGAGTAGCAGACGAAGTCATGACGCGAGAGTACGGAAGACGGGCCATATTGAGAGCGATGGCGGGAGCAGCGGCGTTGCTGCCTTCAGCCCGGGCTGTTGGAGCACAGGAGCAGTCCCCCGTTGCGGGAGGTCCATCCGAGCCGCTCTGGAATTTCGACAGCGTGACCGGCCCTGAACATTGGAGCGAATTGTCGCCCGACTATGCGCTTTGCCAGTTCGGGATGGAGCAGAGCCCGGTCGATCTCGTCGATGCGCTGAAGGTATCGGGAAGCGAGGCCCTCACGATCGACTACCGGCCCTTGACCGCTCGCGTTGTTCGCGCCGGCTGGACGCTTGAGATTGCATTCGAGCCGGGATGCGAGATCGTCATCAACAATCTGGTCTTTCCACTCCAGCATGTGCAACTGCGTCATCCAAGCGAACATCTGCTTTCGGGGCGCGCGCTCGAAATGGAGTTGCAGCTCATTCACAAGGCGCAGAACGGAACGCTGGCTCATCTGGCTGTCTTCGTAAGGCAAGGCAGGAAAAACGATGCGCTGGAGACGATGCTGACGAATCTGCCGAACGAGAAATCGGAGAAAGGCGGCGTCTTCGCTCTCAATCCGGCCGACCTGCTGCCACCCTTGCCCGAAGAGGCAAAGGCGCGCGCCTTCTACCGCTATATGGGATCGACAACCGTTCCGCCCTGCACCGAAGGAGTTGTGTGGACCATATTCAAGACGCCGATCGAGGCTTCGGCCAGGCAGATCCGCCAGATCGCCTCGATCTTCCCCGCCAACGCCCGGCCGGCCAAGAGGGTCAACCGGCGGTTTCTGCTTGAATATAGCGGATAAGGCGAGATCCGCTAAAATGGACGCGATCTCCGTCTTCGTTGGCGGGGACACGGTTTTGGAAATCAGGCTCGAAACAGATGGAGCGGAACGCCCGGCCGGTCGGTGACACGGCCGAGCGGCGAGGTCCGATCAACTCAGTTTTTCGTTGAACAGCGCAATGGTGCGCTCCCAGGCAAGTTTTGCCGCGCTCTCGTCGTAGCGGGGCGTCGAATTATTGTGGAAGCCGTGATTGGTGCCCGGATAGGTGTGAATTTCGTATTCCGCGCCTGCCGCCTTCAAGGCAGCTTCATAATCTTCCCGGGTTGCATTCACGCGTGGATCGTTTTCGGCGTAATGCACAACGACTTTCGCCTTGATGTCCGGCACACGGCCCATCGCCGGGGCGCTCCCGTAAAAGGGGGCGGCGGCCTGAAGATCTTCGCCCATTTCAACGGCGAGGAAATTGGTCACGGCTCCGCCGAAGCAGAAACCGGTCGCGCCAAGCTTGCCGGTGGATTTCTCGTGAGCCTTGACGAAGCGGGCGCCGTTCAGCATGTCGATCATGATCTTGTCACGATCCAGCTTGCTCTGCATGACCTTGCCGTCATCGTCATTGCCCGGATAGCCGCCAAGCGGTGTGAGCGCATCGGGAGCCAGTGCGAGGAAGCCTTCAACTGCGGCACGGCGCGCGACATCCTCGATGTAAGGGTTGAGACCGCGATTCTCGTGAACGATCACAACCGCGGGAAACGGCCCGTCGCCGGCAGGCTGCACAAGATAGCCGCGCATCTCGCTGGCGTTTCCGTCCGGCGATGGGTAGGTGACGTAATTGGCCTTGATGCGGTCATCGGTGAAGGAGGTCGTCTGGGCCTGCGCATAGTGCGGCAGAAGCGCCTGTGCCATGGCGAGTCCCGAACCGCCGACAACAGCGACTGCGCCCGCCCGGCGAAGGAATTCACGCCGGGGCATCTCCGTGTGGCAATACTCGTCGTACAGTTCATAGATCTTGGGATCGATGTTCGGATCGCTCATGGATAGCTCCAGATGCTTGGCTGATTTGTGAAACAAACGGGTGGTCGGATAGATGAAGTCTAGAATAAACAGATGTGGCTCAGGATAAATTCCACGTGAAGTGATCCTGAAATCCAGATCGAGATCGGATCA
This sequence comes from Rhodomicrobiaceae bacterium, assembly GCA_050330195.1. Taxonomy (GTDB): domain Bacteria; phylum Pseudomonadota; class Alphaproteobacteria; order Rhizobiales; family Rhodomicrobiaceae; genus JAHQVI01. The sequence continues at coordinate 14,904 of JBHJOB010000126.1, forward strand.
ATGGGCGTCGTTTTACCGGGAATGTCTGGATCGGGATCAGTTTGAGCGGAAACGATCCTGATCTTTATCTGTTTGTTCCAAGCTTGATTTTTCCGAAAAGCTTGTCGCCGTGAAGGCGGGGGATGATACCGATTAATCGGATCTCGCTTTTAGCTGTTACGCTCTACGGCTCCATTTGGCGTGCGCGTGGCATTGCCGCCATTGCCCGCATCGCGATGTCTGGCCCGCTTCCGCCCCTGAGGCGCCGGCTGCTCGCGCGGCGGCGCTGGCTGGTCCGCCGGATCCGGGGCAGGCGGCTGCTGAATGGGGGTTAATTGCTGCGGCAGAAGATCTTTCATCACCTCCAGATTCTTGAAGTGAATATCCGTCTGGCGGTATGGAATTTCGATGCCGGACTTGCGGAAGGCTTCCAGAATCTCGATGCGCAGTTCCGTGCGCAGACCAAGCGATTTGGTGATGTCGTACGTATAGGCGTAAAGCGTGAAGCTCAGCGCATCCGAGGCAAAATCATTAAAATAGACGAACGGCTCCGGATTCGTCATCACCATCGGATTGGCTTTGGCGACCTCCAGCAGCAGATTGTGAACCTGCCGCGCATCGCTCGAATAATGCACGCCGACCATAATGGAAATGCGGCCGCTGTAATTGTGCAGCGTCCAGTTCTTCACATTGCTTGAAATGAAGGACGCGTTCGGGATCAGCACGTTGGCGCGGTCGAACGTCTCGATTTCCGTCGCGCGGACGCTGATTTTCTTCACGATCCCCTGTTCATCCCCCACCACGACCCAGTCGCCAACCTTGATCGGCCGCTCGGCCAGCAGGATCAGTCCGGAGACGAAATTGTTGACGACGCCTTGCAGGCCAAGGCCGATGCCAACGGAGAGCGCACCGGCGACAAGTGCAATATTGGACAGGTCGAGCCCGGCATAGGAGATCGCGATCAGCGCCGCGACGACAATGCCCGCATAGCCGACGGCCGTACGGATCGAGTGACGCGCGCCGCCGGAAATGCCTGCCGTCTCCAGCACGCGCCGGTCCAGCCAGCCCTGGAAGAACCGCGCGAACATGTAGCCGACGACAAAGACGATGATCGAGGCAAGGATCGCGGCGAGCGAAATCGTCGTCTCGCCGATCTGGAAACCGAACAGCAGGCGTTCACCCCACTGGGTGATATCCTTGCTGTCGAAGCCCCATTGCAGAAGCACGAGCGGGACGCTGAGCAGCAGCGCCAGGGACTTCAGAACCAGTGTAACCGGTACCGAGAGCTGTTCGCGGCGGCGCTGGTCAAGGTCGGCTTTCTCCTTCAGCCACTTGCCGAGACTGGCGTCCTCGCTGATCATGCTGTCCCCGACCGCCTCGACCCAGATCATCAGCAGATAGAGGACCGACAGGATGGTGCCGGTGATGATCAACTGGGCGGAAATGAAGCGGGCCAGCCCGATATAACCGGACAGGGCCGTGAGCATGATGACGGCCGCCGTCACCCACAGCGGCCAGCGCAGCTTCGCCAGCCACTCGAAGCCCGGCGAATCGTCCTCCGGCCCGGTGGCCGCATCGCGCGGCGTCAGCAGGATGGCGATGACGAGTCCGGCGATGGCGATGCTTGTGAGAATGCTCTGCGTGACCGTCAGCGTGAACGCGGCGTTGACGACATAGCGCACCGTGTCGAGGAACAGCGAGAAGCTGTACAGCACGGCCAGTGTGAGAACGAGCCAGCGGATGATGCTCGCGGACCTGTCGCCCACGGGGATCAGACGCCAATGCGGATGGCGCGTGGCGAGAGCCGTTGCGATGAGGGCCCATACCGCCCCGACGATCAGAAGCGACCGCACTGCCGAATAGGCAAGCAGATCGACATTTTCCGGCATCAGGTTCTGGGAGTGGAACGTGGCGTAGAGGAAGCCGCCGGTTGCGGCGAAAGGAAGCGTTCGCAACAGCACAACCCAGGCCGCTGACGTCGAGCGCAGCCAGTAGGGCGGTGCTCCCGGTTCCTTCCAGCGGCGGAAACGCCTGATGCCGCGCCGCGACAGGAAGACCGTTCCCAATCCGATCAGGGCGCCCAGGATCAGAAGCTGGATCGCGTCGGATTTGCGGTCGAGATGCTCCCACCACGTCGTGACGGTCTGCCAGACTTTCCAGAACGCGAAGCTGAACTGGTCAGGCGCATTCTGCCATGTATAGGCGCTATAGGCCTCCGGTACGCGCTCAAAAAGCCGCTCGGTGAACTTTTTCCGGCGCAACTCCTGAAGGTTCGTCGTGATCTGGCTGGCGCGCAGTCTGGTCGATTCGGCGATGTTCCTGGTTGCGCTCAGACTGCCGAAGATCTTCTGCAATTCGGCGCGTTGTGCGGCAACGGGCTCCGGCTCGCCGGTTTCGGGGACAGGCCCGAGATTGTCGGATTGCGCCCTGGCTTCTTCAACCTTGGGATTGAGAACCGTGAGGAACTTGTCGATCTCCTGACGTATGGCATCCAGCTCGCTGCGCTTCTCGCCAAGGATCGAATAGGACACATATGCCGCATTCAGCGTCTGTTCGATGTCATTGAGCTGTTTCGTCCAGCGTTCGAGCTGCTGCGCCGTCTCAAGGCCGGTCGCGCGGTCCACGATGGAAAAATCGGGGGGCGCTGCCTTCTGTGCCTCAGCTTGCGGCGGCGCCGCCGCGCCAGGCTGCGCTGGAACGCCGTTTGCCGCGGGCGCCGTTTCACCGGAGGGCGAGAGCTGGGACGTGCCCGCTTGCGCCGGAGCCTGCGTTGAAAGCTGGATCTGTGCGGACGCACTCGCCGCAAGCGCCACGATCAGCAATGGCGCAAGCCAGAACTGGCGAAGAAGCTGGAAACAGACGTTCAGTCGTGAGTGCATGAAACCGCTCTATGGGCGAGAGAAAACTCGCTTCGGGCGCCCCGTTGTGCGGGCGTTTAATTCGCCAGCCTAAGTCTTTTTGACATCATGAATTTGTGGCGTTCCTCTGACAGTACAAGCCTGAGCCTGCCGAAAGCGCAGAAGAAACGACAATTCGCCGCGATGCCGCTACAGCGCCGCAAATCGCGTATGGCGGAACCCTAGCATCAAATAGCGCGATTCGCAGGATACCGATCCTGCTCTTGTGGATCGTTTCCATGGCGGATCTGTCCCGATCCCGGAACAATCCGCAGCTTGAAGCGAGATCCCCTGATTGGCATTTATTCATGAAGACCCCATTACCTTAAACAGACGATTTTGTTCAATTACGGACATTGCAGCCGCAGGACGACGGTAACGGCTTCGTCGCGGCGTATCCAAGATTGCCCGCAATGCTGCTTTAGAAGCGAAATAAAGGCGCGCTGTTTCGTCCCGATGCCGTTCCTGTAGGAGGCAACGGTGTCGGGGCAGCGCCGGGACGCTTTGTTCGCGAAAATGAGGTTCAGTCTTTGTGAAACGTTTTTTGCCAGTGCTGACTCTGGCGGTCATCACGATGGCGGCGGTCGGTTTTATCTACAAGGACAGATGGTTCGGCGCCGGCATCGCGGAAAAAATGACCGAGGGCGGCGATCCAGCCATGGCTGGTCAATCCGGCGCTGCTGCGGACGGCACCCCCGGCTCGATTTCCATTCTTGCAGGAAACGTGACGGCCGGGGATGTCCCGGTCTATCTGCACGGGGTCGGAACCGTGCAGGCCTTCAACAAGGCGAACGTTCGTGCGCAGGTCAGCGGACGGCTTGTCTCGGTCGAGTTCGAGGAAGGCGAGGAGGTCCGCAAGGGCGACGTGCTCGCCCGGATCGACCCGGCCCGCTATCAGGCCGCATACGATCAGCTTGTCGCCAGGAAAGCCATCGGCGAGTCGGTACTGCGTAATGCCGAAGCGGATCTGGCGCGCATCGAGCAATTGGCCAAATCGAACTTTTCATCGGAAAAGGCCGCGCAAACCCAGCGCGCGCTCGTCGAGCAGGCCAGGGCCCAACTCGACCAGGATCAGGCCTCGATCGACAGCGCCAGGACTGACCTCGACCACACGGTCATTCGCGCGCCGATCGACGGACGCACCGGCATTCGCGAGGTGGATGCGGGCAATCTCGTCGGCTCGGGCGATGCGGGCGGTATCGTCACCATCTCCCAGCTTCAGCCGATCTCGGTCGTCTTTACCTTGCCGGAGACGCATATTACCGCGCTGATCGCGGCACAGAGGGCGGGCACGGTCGCCCTTCAGGCCAGCGCCGGAGGGGAGATCGTCGGCGAGGGAAAGCTTGCCGTGATCGACAATGTCATCGACCGCAATACCGGAACGATCCGGCTCAAGGGCACATTCGCGAACCAGCCTCTGAAGCTCTGGCCCGGCCAGTTCGTCAATGTCAGGCTGCATCTGGAAACGCTGGACGACGCAACCGTCATTCCCATCGCCGCGCTGCAACAGGGAGCGTCCGAGCGCTACGTCTACCGGATCACACCGGAGGGAACGGCCAGCATGACGCCTGTCGTGGTTGCTCGCGAGGACGAAGCCCAGGCTGTCATCGCCTCCGGCGTCGAGCCGGGCGACCGCGTGGCGGTGTCGGGCTTCGCCAGCCTGAAGGATGGCGCGAAGGTCGATGTGGACAGTGGAGGCGGCAGCGGGAATGGCGACGAGAGCACGGCCCGCCCGGTTGCGCAGGCCGACGCCCCGCAAGACCGGACGGCGCGATGAATGTTTCGGCTCCCTTCATCGCGCGCCCCGTCGCCACATCCCTCCTCGCCATAGCGATCCTTGCCGCCAGCGTTCTTGCCTATCTGCGCCTGCCCATCGCATCCCTGCCGCAGGTCGATTTTCCGGTCATTCAGGTCACGACGCAGCTTCCCGGCGCGAGCGCAGAGACGATGGCCGCACTCGTCACCGCGCCGCTCGAACGCCAACTCGGCCAGATCCCGGCGCTGAAATCCATGGCGTCCACCTCCTCGCAAAGCCTCAGCCGGGTCACGCTGCAATTCGCGCTCGACCGCGACATCAACGCTGCCGGCCAGGACGTCCAGTCGGCCATCAACGCCGCCGAGGGCGATCTGCCGCAGGGGCTGCCCTATCCGCCGACCTACGCCAAGCTCAACCCGTCCGATCCGCCGATCGTGACCATCGCCCTGACCTCGGAAACTGTGTCGATGGAGCGGCTCAGCGATCTGGCCGATACATTCCTGCTGCCGCGTCTCAGCCAGCTTGGCGGCGTTGGCCACGTCACCGTGCAGGGCAATATGCGGCCCGCCGTGCGCATCCAGGCGGATCTGACGCAACTCGCCGCTTATGGCCTCAGCATGGAGACGCTGCGCGCGGCGATTGCCGCGGCGAATGTGGCGGGCGCGAAAGGCTCGCTCAGCGGCGCGCAGAAAAGCTACGCCATCGGCGCGAACGACCAGCTTGAAAGCGCTGAGGCTTACCGCGACGTCGTCGTCGCTTATCGTGAGGGCGCGCCCGTCCTGCTGCGCGATGTCGCCAATATCGTCAACGGCATCGAGAATGTCCGCGCCTCGGGCCGTTATGATGGCGTGCCCGCCATCGTCATCGACGTTCAGCGCCAGCCGGGCGCGAATATCGTCGCCACGGTGGACGGGATCAGGCGGCTGCTTCCCGTGCTGGAAAAGGCGCTGCCCGCCGGTGTGAGCGCGGCAGTGGTCGCCGACCGGACCGGCACGATCCGCGCCTCGGTCCATGAGGTGCAGTTCACGCTCCTGCTCAGCGTCGGCCTCGTCATTCTCGTCGTGCTGCTCTTCCTGCGCACCGCGAGCGCAACCATCGTCGCCGGCATCACTCTGCCGCTCTCGCTCGCTTCCGCCTTTGCGCTGATGTGGTATGCCGGATTCAGCCTCAACAACCTGTCGCTGATGGCGCTGGTGATCGCGGCCGGTTTCGTGGTCGACGACGCCATCGTCATGATCGAGAACATCGTCCGGCACATGGAGCGCGGTGAGCCGCCGCTTCAGGCCGCTTTCAAGGGCGCGGGCGAGATTGGCTTCACCATCATCTCGCTGACGCTTTCGCTCGTCGCCGTGTTTATCCCGCTCCTGTTCATGAGCGGTATCGTCGGGCGGCTGTTTCAGGAATTCGCCCTGACGCTGACGATTGCCGTGCTGGTGTCCGCCGCCATCGCGCTGACCTTGACGCCGATGATGTGCGCCCGCCTGTTGCGGCCCGCCCCGGATCGGCGGCGAAACCGGTTAAGCCGCGCGGCGGATGTGCCCTTCGACGTCATGCAATCCGTCTATCGCGTCTCTCTCGACTGGGTTCTGCGACACCGTACGCTGACGCTGCTCGTGACTGCGGGAACGCTGTTGGTCACCATCGCGCTCTATGTCGTCATCCCGAAAGGCTTTCTGCCCGATCAGGACACCGGGTATCTGACAGCGGAGATCGAGGCTCCGCAGGATGTTTCATTCGCCCGGCTGCAACGGCTGCAGAATGAGGTGGAAGCCGTCATCCGCCGCGACCCGGACGTGACCGGCGTTGTCTCCATCATCGGTGTCGGCACGACCAACGCCGCGCCCAATCTGGGACATTTCGCCATTCGCCTGACGCCGAAGGAGGAGCGACCCGTCTCCGCCGCCGCAATCGCGGACAGGCTTTCCGCGTCAGCCGGAGCGGTCCGCGAAGTCGGAAGCTATTTTCAGGTGTTCCCGGACATCAAGATCGGCACGCGGCAGACGCGCACGCCCTATCAATATGTGCTCTACAGCACCGACCCGGTCAATTTCTCGGAAAGCGCGAACCGCGTGGCGGCTGTGCTCGGCTCGCTGCCCGAACTGAGCGATGTGTCGAGCGATCTGCAGGAGAACGGTCCGGCGCTGGTCGTCAATGTGGACCGCGTCGCGGCGGGACGGCTCGGCGTTTCCATGCAGGATGTGAATGACGCGCTCTACAATGCGTTCGGCCAGAGGCAGATCTCCACGATTTTCGGCCAGGCGAACCAGTATCGCGTGGTGCTGGAAGCGGGGCCGGAGTATCAGGGCGATCCGGCGTCGCTCGACCGGCTGTACGTGCCCGGCGGCGCTGCGGCGGCGAGCGTTGCCGGGGCAGGGCAGGGGCAGGCCAATCAGGTGCCGCTGTCGAGCTTCGCCACCATTGAGCGGACGACGCGCCCGCTCGCCGTTCACCGCCTCCAGCAATTTCCGGCGGCCACCATCGGCTTCAGCCTCGCGCCCGGCATTTCGCTCGATCAGGCGGTCGCCGCGATCAACCGGAGCGTCGCCAATCTGGAGCTTTCCGCCACGGTCACCGGGCAGTTCGAGGGCGCGACGGAAGAATTCAACGCCTCGCTTGAAAACCAGCCCTGGCTGATCCTCGCCGCGATTGTCGTGATCTACATCGTGCTTGGCGTGCTTTATGAGAGTTTCATTCATCCGTTCACGATCCTAACGACTCTGCCTTCGGCGGGCATCGGCGCGCTCATTGCGCTGATGATTTTCGGGCTGGAGTTCACCTTCGTCGCGCTGATCGCCATCATCCTGCTGATGGGCATCGTCAAGAAGAACGCCATCATCATGATCGACTTCGCGCTGACCGCCGAACGCGAGCGCGGCCTTGCGCCCTTCGAGGCGATCCGCGAGGCCTGCATCACGCGCTTCCGCCCGATCATGATGACGACCTTCGCCGCCCTGCTCGGAGCCCTTCCGTTGGCGCTCGGAGAAGGTCCGGGGTCGGAGTTGCGTGTGCCGCTGGGCATCGCCATCATCGGCGGATTGCTGCTCAGCCAACTCCTGACGCTTTATACGACGCCGGTGATCTATCTGGCGATGGACGCGCTGAAGAACCGCGTGGTGAAAGCCATGGGCGGCGAGACCGGCTTCGAGGCGCTGCCGGACTATGACGGCGAAACAGCCAGCATCGCCGACCGGAAACAGCGCGAAATGGCAGACAGATGAGGGAAGCCAATCATGTTCGTATGCAGAGTGATAGTTCCTTCTACCTCGGGGAGAGGGTCAGGGTGAGGGGTTCCTCGGTTGCTTGATACTCCCAAGCCCCACACCCGGCACTTCGTGCCGACCTCTCCCCAGGGGAGAGGTAAGAGTGACGCCCGGTGCATGCCATGAACATCTCCGCGCCATTCATCCGACGCCCGGTCGGCACGCTCCTCCTCGCCATCGGCCTGTTCATCACCGGGATCGTGGCCTATTTCGATCTGCCGGTTTCGCGGTTGCCCAATGTCGAATTCCCCACCATCGTGGTCAGCGCCACCCTGCCGGGCGCATCGCCGGAGACGATGGCCGCAACCGTCGCCGCGCCGCTCGAGCGCCGTCTCGGCGAAATTTCCGGCGTCTCCGAGCTCACATCCTCCAGCCGTCAGGGTTATTCCAGCGTCGTCGTCCAGTTCGATCTCGACCGCGATATCGAGGACGCCGCCCGTGACGTGCAAGCCGCGATCAATGGGGCGCAGGCGGACCTTCCCGGCAATCTGAGCCGCCGCCCGACCTTGCGCAAGATGAACCCGTCCGTCGCGCCGATCCTGATCATGGCGGTCAATTCCCCGAACCGTCCGCCGGAAGAGATTTACGACATCGCCGATCTGATCGTGGCGACGCGCATGGCGCAGGTCGACGGCGTCGCCGAGGTCAATGTCGGCGGCGCGCAGCAGCCGGCCATGCGCATCACGGTCGATCCGCAAGGGCTCTCGGCGCGCGGGCTCGGGATGGAGACGGTCCGCATTGCGATCGCCGGAGCCAATGCGCTCGCGCCCCTCGGCCTGATCGACGGACCGGAGCGTTCCTTCATCATCTCCACGGGCGGCCAGCTCGGCACGCCGGAGCAATACGCGTCCATCGTCCTCAAAGCTGAAGGCGGGGCGGTGGTCCGGCTCGGCGATGTGGCGCGCATCGAGCGCAGCCGGATCAGCCGCCAGAGCGCGGGCTGGTTCAACAAGGACCCCGCCGTCATCCTGTTCGTCAACAAGACCGCCGAGGGGAACGCCGTCGCCATCGCCAGCGAGATCGCCGCCATCATGCCGGAAATCGAGCAGCGGCTGCCGCCGGACGTGACCGTCTCCACCGTTTCCGACCTGACCGTCAGCATCCGGCAGAGCATCCACGATCTGGAACTGACGCTGATGGCCAGCGTCGCCCTCGTGACGCTCGTCGTATTTCTGTTCCTGCGCCGCGCCGTGCCGACCGCCGCCGCCATGGTCTCGGTGCCGCTTTCGCTCGCCGGAACTGTTGTCGCCATGTGGTTCGCCGGCTTCAGCCTCAACAATGTCACTTTGCTCGCACTGACCATCTCGGTCGGCTTCGTCGTCGATGACGCCATCGTCGTGATCGAGAATTGCTACCGGAACATGCAACTCAGTCTCAAGCCCGCCCAGGCCGCGCTCGCGGGCGCGCGCCAGATCGGCTTTACCATCGTCTCCATCAGCCTGTCTCTGGTGGCGGCTTTCATCCCGCTGTTCTTCGCCGGTGGCCTGATCGGGCGCATCCTGCAGGAATTCGCCTGGACGTTGACATTCGCGATCCTGATCTCCGCCGTCATCTCGCTCACGCTCACGCCGATGATCTCGGGCCGCTTCATGCGCCGCCTGCCGCGCCCGCGCGAGACCTGGCTCGACCGCCGCATCGAGCCGTTTCTCGACGGTCTCGGCCGCGCCTATGCCCGTTCGCTGGACGTGGCGCTTGGCGCGCGCTGGGTGATGCTGGCGACGGTCTTCGTGGTGCTCGCGCTTTCTGTGATGACTTTCATGGTTCTGCCCAAGGGGATGATTCCGCGCTCGGACGCAACGCTCGCCTTCGGCTTCACCCGCGTCGCGCCGGATGTCTCCTATGAACGGCTTGCCGGCATCCACCGCCGCGTCATGGATCTTGTTCTGGAAGATCCGGATGTGGTGAGCGTGGTCGGTTCGCTCGGCGGGGACTCGCAATGGGGCACGAACAATACCGGACGATTATTCATAACATTGAAGCCGGAAACCGAACGCGAGGCGACGGCGACACAGATCATCGACCGGCTGCGCCAGCGGATGCAGGCGGTGCCGGAAGCGGAGGTTACGATGTTTGCCGCCGAGGGGCCGCGCGGGGGAGGGCGGTCATCGCGATCAGCCTATCAGATCACGCTGTGGAGCGCGGATCTGGCGGCGCTCGGCCAGTGGGAGCCGCGTGTGGTGGCGGCGATGAAGGATGTGCCCGGCATCGCCGATGTGACATCCGACCGCGAGCCGGGCGGACCGCAGGTGCAGGTCGAGGTAGACCGCGTCAAGGCGTCGCGGCTCGGGGTAACGATGCGGGCCGTGAACGCAGCGCTGAACAATGCCTTCAGCGAAAGACAGATTTCCACACTTTATGGCGACCGCAATCAGTATCGCGTCATTCTCGAAGCCGACCCGTCCTTGCAGCGTTTGCCCGCCGATCTTGCCCGCCTCCATGTGACGAACGTGCGCGGGGAGCAGATCCCGCTGTCCACGCTGGCGAACATAGGCATGACCGCAAGCCCGCTGACCGTCAGTCACGAGGGGCAATTCCCCTCCGTCACCGTCAGCTTCAATCTGAAAACCGGCACGACGCTCGACGAAGGCGTGAGCGCCGCCCTGGCGGCCATCGGGCGTCTGCACCTGCCGGACACGATCACGGTGCAACCCGCCGGAGACGCCGCCACCCAGCAGGAGCAGAATGTCCAGCAGCCGATCCTGATCCTCGCGGCCCTGCTCACGGTTTACATCGTGCTCGGCATTCTCTACGAGGATCTCGTCCATCCGCTGACGATCCTGTCGACGCTTCCCTCCGCCAGCCTCGGCGCGCTGCTCGTCCTGCACGCTGCGGGCATGGAATTCTCGCTGATCGCGCTGATCGGGATCATTCTGCTGATCGGCATCGTGAAGAAAAACGGCATCATGCTGGTCGATTTTGCGCTGGAAGCGGAGCGTAAGCTCGGATTGCCGCCCGAAGAAGCCATCCGGCGCGCCTGTCACGACCGCTTCCGGCCGATCCTGATGACGACGCTCGCCGCCATGCTCGGCGCGCTGCCGCTGATTTTCGCTGAAGGGCCAGGCTCGGAATTGCGGGTTCCGCTCGGGGCGACGATCATTGGCGGGCTGATGGTTTCGCAGATGCTGACGATCTATACGACGCCGGTGATCTATCTGATGCTGGACAAATGGCGGCGCCGGCGCTGGCTGAGCCGGCTGTTTCTGCGTCCCAAGCCGGCGTGACAAGCGACGAGCACCGGCAAGTCACCGAAGAGTGCACTTCTCCACTCCACGCAACTGTTGCGAGAAAACATCACAAATTACGTTAAAATTGTAACTACGTGACTTCCCGAACTCCGCTGGCGAGTGAATTCCGCTAGAAAAGTGCGAGACACATTGCAGCCTTATTTGAGTCCGGCTTTCGACATACTCGCACAAACGCCTTGACTAAATAATTGAAATTATGAGGTTTCACGATGAGATTAGTTCGTCTCGCGACGGTGCTCGCTGCCCTTTTTCTCCCGAACTCCGCAAGCGCTGGATCTGACGGTTACGATGCAAGCAGCATGTGGGGAACGGCCCCGGCAGGCGCCACGGTCGAGGGCGCGCTCGAATCCGCTGCGATGCATGTGCAGAACGGCATCGTGGCAGGTCAGGTCAATTCCGCGAAGGAAGGGCTGCTCTACTCGAATGGATCGGGCGAGAGCTACAATATCTATACCATCGGCAGCCAATCCGTGATCAGCAACAATATTATCGGTAACGGCAATGTCGTCGATATCGATGCCAACCAGTCAAGCCAGAATAATGGCGATGTGAATAATGACGGGCAGATAAATACCGGCAAACACGCAACCAACAATAATTGAGTATATTTCAAAGTTATACTGAGGGAGTTTATTTCATGCAGGGCATATTTCGCTCGCTTCCGCATATATTACGGATTGCCTTCGTCACTGGCGGTGTGGCTGGCTGTGCGGCCACACCGCATTTCGATTACGACGCCCCGCTGGCGAAAGTGAACGTGACCCAGGCGGCGCTGCCGACCGCCGTTCAGCCCTATCCGAAGATCGACCGTGTGCTCGGATGTATCCGCGAGACCGGCGTATTGCGCCGCCGCACTTTCGTTGTCGGCAGTTTTGCGGACAGCACGGGCAAGATCAATGCCGTTGCGCATGGAGCGACCGGGAACTTCGTGCCCCAGGGCGGCAGCGCATCCTACATCACCGACGCGCTCAGAAAAGCCGGGGGAAAGGTCATTTCCACCTATTTCGGCGCACCGCAGAAAGCCGTCCGCGCCGACTACGCCATCAACGGAATTTTCAACAGCCTCGATTTCAGCGCTCCGCTTTCCGCCGACATGCGCGTTGCCGGGCTTGGTCCCGTCATCGGCGGCGGCTGGGCGCAGCTAACGCTCTCGATTCAGCTCGACCAAGCCGGGACGCGGCTCAATCACCAGATGAGCATGATCCAGCGTCCGGTGAAATATCAGCAGGTGGGCGCCGGCGCGGGCCGCGATTTCTCCAGCCTGCTGGTGACGGGCACCGTCGTCTTTCGCAATCAGGAGCGCTTGCAGTTCGAAGCGCTCAACGGCCCGATCGCACTCGGCGTGGCGGATGTCGTGATGAAGGAATTCCCCGAAGCAGCCGAGCGCTGCCGGGGAATGGTCGCCGACCTTCTGCATACGGTTTCGTAGGCAGAGGCCGGCAAAGCCGAGAGCCATACTGCTCAA
>JBHJOB010000127.1:0-18199 GCA_050330195.1 Rhodomicrobiaceae bacterium
TCCGATATGATAAAACCCGTTACAAGGACCGCCATCTCGTCGAAAACGCCTTCTGCCGTCTCAAGGATTTTCGCCGGATCGCAACACGATACGACAAGCTGAGCAGAAACTTCCTGTCCACCGTCGCCCTCGCCACTCTGCTCGCTTACTGGATTTGATTGAGTCTTGGCCCTAGGAACACTTCCTAAAAATGAATTGCTAATTATGTGATCGCCAGCCTGTCGGAGCAGATCGCAGCCTGTTTCACCGACACTCGCGATCAGGATCAAATCGAGCACACATCGGTTGTTCGCCTCGCATGAAGATCGAAACGCCTTCCTCGCCCGCTTCGTCGAAGACTATAATCATACAAGGCTCAAATGCCCCGGCTACCAGGCACCCAAAGAAGCATTGGCTAAGCTCGCGGGACCAAACACGAAGGCGGGGGCGATGGGGTTGATCGGCATCTCCAAGAGCCAGGTGTCACGGTTATGTACGGAGATCGACGAGCGCGTTCAGGCGTTTCTCAACCGTCCGCTCGAAGGCGAATGGCCTATCTCTGGATCGACGCGATCTATCTCAAAGTGCGGCGCGGCGGGCGCATCGTGTCGGTTGCGGCAATCGTCGCCGTGGCGGTCAACACCGACGGACGCAGGGAGGTGCTCGGTATTGATGTAACGCCATTGGAAGCAGAAAGCTTCTGGAGCGAGTTCCTTCGCTCGCTCGCCGATCCGCGGCCTGCGCGGCATCAAGCTGATCATCGCCGACGAGCACAAAAGCTTGAAGGCGGCGGCTGACAAGGTCCTCAGCGCCGCCATCCAGCGCTGTCGCGTGCATTTCATGCGCAATGCGCTCGCCTGCGTCGGAAAGAAGGACAAGCCGATCGTCACTGCCGCGCTGCGCAGCGCGTTTGAAGCTGATAGCCTGGAGGCGGCGAAAGAGAAATGGGGCAGTTTCATTAATACCTTCGAGCCCCGATACACGAAACTGGCTGAACTCATGCACCGCGCGAGGAGGATGTTCTCGCTTATAAGGCCTTCCCGCAAGCCCCACTGGCAGCAGATTCATTCCACCAACCCGCTGGAACGGCTGAACAAGGAGATCAAGCGACGGACATCCGTAACCGGAATATTTCCAAACCAAGCCGCCATCACGCGTCTCGTCGGCGCACTCATGCTCGAGACGAATGGGCCATCACCCGGCGCTATATAACCGCCTCAATCCGGACGGAGACCCGAATTTACACCTCCGGGGACACTATCCTTGTTCACAGGGGACTACAGCGAGATCCGATAAAATGGATACATTTTTCCGAGAAATCGATCTTGAAACAAACAGATGCAGATCAGGATCGTTTCCGAAAGAAATGATCCTGATCTACTGCTGCGGAAGCTGCGTATCGATCGTCGGCGTGGCAATCCCGTTGATGTGGTATTTGTGGCAAAGCATGCAGTCTTGGCGAGCGACGCCCTGCGTATGGCAGGTCTGGCAAAGAGCCTTGTCGACCTGGCTGAAGCCTGAGACGAAGCTCTGTGGATTGCCCTGCTCGAAAGATTTGCTGTAGGGCACATCCTGCTGCAGCTTATGGCAGGTCAGACAGCCTTTGTCGTTCATGACACTGAAATGCGGCTCGTGAATGAAGGTGGTGAAGCGCCCCTGTTTGGTCTCCGGCGAGGCAGGCGACCAGTTGACCTTCCGCCCTTCGCCCTCGATTGTATCCACGCTATGGCATTTCGTGCATTTGCCGGGGCCATCTCTCGATGCCAATAGGTCGAATAGCTGAGCAGCCGGAGGAGACCCGGCTTCAAGCGCGTACGGACCGGTCAAATCAAGCCATGTGCGAATAAACGCATCCTTGTGGCCGGCGGGTCGGTAATTTATGGCGAAATCCTGCCTGTACCATCCGCCATGTTCGGCCCATGTCTCTGCATTCCACGGGCTTTCGATCTGTGGGGCAGCGGATGACGGCACAGCTTCGCTGGGCGCTGCCGGCGGATTGCCGCTGGCTTCTCCGTTCGCCGAACTGCCGGCCTGCGCCAGGCGCTGAAAAATGGAGGTGATCTTTTCGGTGGCCTGTTCGGAAGGCGCGCGCCAAGGCAGCTCAGCGGGAGCAACCGAGCCGGCCAACCGCGACTCAGAGGGCGTGGATGTCCAGCCCGCTCCCGACGGGGTAGCCCCGTTCGCCATTTCCGTTCCCAGATTCGGCAGCCATTCCTGCTGGGCGGCAATGATCACATCGCGCTGAAGGTTTGCCGTCAGCGTCGAAATCAACCTTTGGCCGCTGCTCGCCCCCTGACGCCGGGGATCGATATGCGCCATCACGTCGGACGCGGCGCCAGTAACCAGTGCGTAGTACAGCCCTTTGATTTCCCAGATGAATTTCGTTACCGCGTCGATTTCCTGATCGGTTGCCCGGCTCAGGTCCATGAGGTCGAGCTGGTTGATCGTCCTCAGCAATTCGAGGCCTTGCTCGCGCCTAGAAAGCAGCACCTTCATAAAAGGCGTGACCTCGGCTTCGGAGAATTCCGGCCATTCGCCGATCGCGGCGTTCCTTTCCCTGAGCGTGGCAAGGTCAACGCCCGGCAAGGTCAGAAAGGCTATACCTTTCCGGCCGCTCACCTGCTCCTTGCCCAGGATCTGATCGAGATGGCATGTTGAGCAGGTCTGATCGAACGATGTGAACATCATTTGCTGACGGCTTTTATAGCTCGTATGGCAGTTCGAGCACGTGCTGGGAATTTTTCTCCCAAGGTTTCTTTCCCTCGTTTGGGGAAAAAATCTGCCGAAATGGCTGGCATGGTCATATATCAGCCGGGTTCGGCGCTTGAACGGGTAATTGTCGAAAGCGGGATGGTTGCCGTCGAAACTGTCGAACTGCACCACATGACACGCCTGACACTGCTCGTCGGAGATCGCCTCCAGATTGAAATTCGCTCCCCGGTGTTCCTTATGGCAGTTGGCGCACTTCATGTTGCTCAACCGCAAATGCAGCTCCGGGAATATCGCATTGCGCACTTGCGCCGATAGAGGCCGGGGAATGCCCTGCGAAATTTTCAGCAGCCTTTGTTGAGCGGACTCCAGCTCCGATTTCTTCGCAGTATGGGCAAACAGGACATCACCGTTCACTTCATGACAGGCGATGCAAGCTTTGACGTCGTTTGCGCTTTCATCATGCAGCAACCGCTGTATCCAGCCGAATTTGCCTAGTTTGGACTGAGTGTGACATGTGTCGCAATTTTCAATGGTCCTATGCGCGCTGATCAGCGGTCCCGGCGACAGGAATTGCTGTCCGTTCGTGCCGATCAAAGCCCATGCAAGGCCAAGAAGCGTGATCATGCCGAAAGCATAGGCGACACGATTGACGACCGCGTCGGGCTTCGCGGGAGGCGTGGGGGGCCGTCTGTCCCTTCGGCGTTTGCCCCGTTCAACCATTTTGCCACACCGATAAGAAGGAGTGAACGCAGACACGCGGGATAGTTGGGATCACAAGCACATGGTCCTTGAGGCATGGTCGGATGGTAAACTGGCGATCCGGTTGATTTCCACGTCCGAAGCAGAGCGAAACCTGCGAAGGGGCGCGCCCCAGATCAGGCACACCCATTCTTCAGCCACTCATGGATAACGCCTCGCTAGTATCGGCAATGCTTGGCGGAGCCTTTCGGCTCCAACCTCCGGAGGATCGCCCGGTTCAGGTTTTCAGACTAAGCGGCAACCATTGCCTGCGTTTGTCAGAATGTTTCCGAAGATTGCTGTGAGAGACTTTTTTTGTTTCCGAAGGTTTCTCATTTCCTGCGCGCTGGCGTTCGCGGCATCATCCTAACATCCGTGGACTGCACAACGCTCACAGGCCAATTGAACTTGCGCGCGTTATGCGCCTGGCCGACGAGCATCGGCATGCGCACGCCCTATTGACGCCCCTTATCGAACGCAAAATCAAACTTCAGCCACTCAGGAATCCTTGGTCGACACTGCCGCGCTGTCCGGTGGATCAGAGCGCATGAAAAGACGGGGACCGACGTCAATTCTGGAGCATAAAGATTGGATACCGTTACTCACATCCTCGTTGTCGATGACGATCAGGAAATCTGCTCACTCCTGGAGCGATATCTTCACTCACAAAGTTTCCGCGTTACGGTTGCCAATGATGGCAACGAGATGGAGGCATGCCTGGCGGCGGCCGATATCAATCTTGTCGTGCTGGATGTGATGCTGCCGGATGTGTCCGGTCTCGATCTGTGCCGTTCGTTGCGGAGCCGATCCGGTATCCCCATCATTTTGTTGACCGCTCTGAAGGAGGAAGTCGACCGCATCATCGGCCTTGAGCTTGGCGCGGATGACTATCTTTGCAAGCCATTCAATCCGAGGGAACTGGTCGCCAGAATCCGCGCAATTCTCCGCCGTGTGGATGAACGCGGCAATTCCTGCAAACCTTCAGGCCACGTCCTCCGCTTCGAGGGATTTGTCGCCGACCCGGAGACCCGGCGCGTTCACGGAGCAGACGGTGCGGAAATCGCATTGACGGCCGCCGAATTCAGCTTGCTGATGGCGTTTCTGGAACGGCCCGGCAAAATGCTGTCCCGCAATCAGCTTATCGACATCACCCGGGGGCGCGATGCGGAACCATTCGATCGCTCCATCGACGTTCTGGTCAGCCGTCTGCGCCGCAAGTTCAGTGACGCTGACAGGCAGAAACTGCTGAAGACCCAGCGAAACGGCGGCTACCAATTCGCTGCGCGTGTGGAATATGCGGAACTGGCCAAATGAACACGCTGCGGGCGAAGATCACGACATTAGTGGTGACAGCCGTGCTCATCGTCATCGGACTGGCGGTTTCGCTGTTCCTGGCAACGGTCCCGATGGCGCCTCCGTCATTCGAGCGCCTGGTCGATATCGATTCATATCATCTGAGCGTCATCCTCAAAAGCGGCAGCGGCAGTTCCTATCAGGAGGTCGCTGAAACGCCTTTCTCGGGAGCCGTGGGCAGGTTCGGGGTCAAACCGGAACCCGCCGGCGGCGAAATAGAGGAAGGAATGACACGGCACCTTCGCTCAGCCTTGCGGCAGCATGGCCTGTCCGCGCCGGTCGTCGTGACCCGAACGGCCGAAAATTACTGGCCGGTGGTCTCGATCCCGCTTCCGGACGCAGACTGGCTCGTGATCCCGATTTCCCTGCCGCCGCCACCGGGCGAAGTGCTGCCATTCCTGATCGGCGGGATCATCCTCATCGTGGCTGGAACCGCCATCGTAGCCATCGCCGTCGTCCACCGATTGATGCGCCCTTTTGCGCTGATCGAAAAGTCGCTGGCGAACATTGATCCGAACGGCGACTTGCCGGTGCTGACCGAAAAGGGACCCGCCGATATCCGGGCGACAGCCCGCGCCATCAACCTTCTGTCATCGCGCCTGAAATGCGCGATGGAAAGCCGGATGCGGCTGGTTGCCGCCGCAGGCCACGACTTCCGTACGCCAATGACCCGAATGCGATTGCGGGCCGAATTTCTTGATGAGCCCGAACGCAAGAAATTTCTGGCCGACATCGAAGAGTTGGATCACATCGCCGACAGCGCGATCCGTCTCGTTCATGAGGAAAGCCAGGGCGGCGAGGGCGAGGCGGTCCGCCTCGATAGCCTCGTGAGGGATGTCGCCGCGGAACTGCAGGAGTTGCAACTCGATGTGAGGATGGAAGCCGCAGAACCTGCGCACGTAATGGTAAAGCCACTTTCGTTGAAACGGGCAATTCGCAACCTGTTGATCAATGCCGCAACACATGGCGGGGGAGCGACCGTCCGCTTTCAGCGCAAATGCGCGTCGGTCATGATCGAAATTGTTGATGACGGTCCAGGCATTCCGGAAAAACTTCTGGCGCGCGCATTCGAGCCATTCTTCCGTGTCGATGCGGCGCGTTCGTCAACGGCCGGCGCGGGCCTGGGCCTGGCGATCGCGAAGGAAATCATACAGCGCAATCGAGGAACGGTGATCCTCGCCAACCGGGCCAATGGCGGCCTCATCCAGACGATCGAAATACCTGCTGCGTTGAATGGAGAAAAAACTGCCGGCCGGGATGGAAAGATGATCGCGGCCGAACTAAAGGAAGCCGCCAAAAAGGAGGACAAGATGCTCCCAGACCGGATATTTTGACCCGTCACGCTCTGACGATCGGGCGCAGCTCTTTCTGCACATTCAGAAGCGGGGCAAGAAAACGCTCGACCATCTGATGGGCTTTTACGCGCTCGGGAGACGATGCAACATTGACAGCGGTGACGACGTATCCGGCACTGTTATAGATCGGAACGCTGATCGAAATCAGCCCCGCCTCAAGCTCTTGATCAATAATGCAAAATCCGTCCCGCCGGACCTGTTCGAGAATCACGGTCAGTTCCTCCAGATCGGTGCGCGTCCAGGGCGTCAGACGTCGCCGCTCCATCCTGGCGAGGCGCTCCATAGCGTCTTCCGGCTTCAGCGAGGCCAGCAAGACGCGGCCCATTGCGGTGCAATAAGCCGGAAGCCGCGTGCCGATGCACAGGCCCGTCGACATTGTTCGCTTGGTCGCAGCCCGCGCCAGATAAACGATCTCGTCGCCCTCAAGGAGGACGGCAGAGCAGGATTCCTGAACCTTTTCGCTCAAATGTTCGAGAAAGGGCTGGAGCAGCTGAGGCAAAGAGGCGGAGAGAAGATAGGCATAGCCGAGCCGAAGAATGCGCGGCGCCAGCGCAAACAGCTTGCCGTCATAACTCGCATAGCCGAGTTTGTGCAGTGTCAGCAGACAGCGCCGGGCCGCTGCGCGCGACAACCCCGTCCTGATCGCGACGTCGGCACTGGTCAACCGTTCATTCTCGTCATCGAAACATTCGATAACCGTCAGGCCCTTTTGTAGTCCGTACAGGAAGTTTCGATCCATTCGCCCTTTTTCGGGCTCTCGTATCATCGTCTTTCTCCCTCCAGCCGCCCCCGACTTCAGAGCCTGTTCCGACCGGATTGCGGCTCCTGTTATTCATTCCGATGCCTCTTTGAACGGAGTGACGACCCCCGTTTTTTTCCTGATCAATTGTGCCTGCCGGTTCTTCCTTCAGCATCATGCGGCATACGACGAAACAGTGCCGTCAAAAATAGTTATGTATCATATCATTCTTTGTTGGCTATTGGAATGGTTCGAGAGCGCTCTCGCCACGCCAGCAGGCATAGCTGACGCTGAATATGCTTCGCCGAGATGCTGACACCATCTTTCCCTCTGTCTTCTGGATACCCTTTTCGGTCCATGGAAAGCGTCAGCGCCTGCAGCAACTCCACGCTTGTTCAAAGGTTGACGCACTATGCAAGAATTGTTATGTATCATAACAATCTCTGGATGGCAAAGCATGCATCATGATTCCCTGGCGCGCGCAGGCGCTCCGCCTTTACCGAAGTCGTTGAAAGTCGCGCGCGATGGCGAAATCGTAATTATCCGGCTAAGCCGCCCGGAAAAAGCGAACGCGCTCGACGACGCGACCGTTCTGGGGCTGGCCGCCTTTCTGGAGACCCCGCCGGAAGATGCGATGGCCATCGTGCTCGCAGCGGAAGGCGAACATTTCTCCGCCGGTCTCGATCTGGCCAGCGTGAACGAACTGACGCTCCACGAAAACATCACGCATTCCCGGACCTGGCACAAGGCATTCGAGGCGCTGGAATTCGGAAAGCTGCCCGTGGTCGCCGTATTGCACGGTGCGGTCGTCGGCGGCGGGCTTGAGCTGGCGGCGGCTTGTCATGTGCGCGTGGCCGAGCAGTCCGCCTTTTACGCCCTTCCCGAGGGCCAGCGCGGCATCTTCGTCGGTGGTGGCGGAGCCGTCCGCTTGCCGCGTCTGATCGGTGCCTCGCGCATGATGGAAATGATGCTGACCGGCCGGACCTATGGCGCGGCGGAAGGACTGCCGCTCGGCTTTTCACATTATGTGGTCGAAAATGGCGACGGGTTCGCCAAGGGGATCGAACTGGCCCGCAGGATCGCGGGGAACAGCGCCTTGTCGAATTATGCGGTGATGCACGCCTTGCCTCGGATTGCCGAAACCGGGCCGTCCTCCGGCTATATGTTCGAGACGCTGATGGCGGCGATCACGCAAGGCGACGAAGAAGCCAAGGCGCGCAAGAAGGCTTTTCTTGAGAAGCGTGCAGCCAAGG
The DNA here is from genome assembly GCA_050330195.1 of Rhodomicrobiaceae bacterium. Lineage (GTDB taxonomy): Bacteria > Pseudomonadota > Alphaproteobacteria > Rhizobiales > Rhodomicrobiaceae > JAHQVI01. The sequence continues at coordinate 8,130 of JBHJOB010000127.1, forward strand.
TCGTTCATAGGTAACAGGGGCGCCTCGCAGGACAGCGAGCAAGAACCGGGGCATTGGCGTTGAAGAACCCGCGATGAACGCGGGCGAGCGCCGCGTTCGCAATTGCGAGCAAGCAATGGGAGGAGTAGCTTGCGTATCCACCCGCCGATGCGAGAGGCGCCTTTGCCAGAACCGGCAATCGCACTCGAACGCCGCGACGACGGATGCATATTCGTCAGATCACGGCACGATCTGCCAGCTTATCCACCCAGAGCGACCGATCTGCTCGATCATTGGGCCAGCTGCGATCCTGACAGGCTTTTCATGGCGCAACGCGGCGCCGACGGCGAGTGGATCAGTCTGAGTTATGGCGAGACACGGAACACGGCCCGCAGGATCGCAGCTGGTCTTCTCGCACGCGGCCTGTCGGCCGAACGCCCGCTTGTCATTTTGTCGGGTAATGATCTGGAGCATATGCTGCTGAATATGGGGGCGTATTATGCGGGCGTACCCTACGCGCCTGTTTCGCCGTCCTACTCGCTGCTATCCACCGATTTTGCCAAGCTCAAGCATATCATATCCTTGCTGACGCCCGGTCTCGTCCATGTCGGGAACGGTCAGCTTTTCGGCAAAGCTCTGGCAGCTGCCGTTTCGCCGGCGGTTGAGGTGGTAGCGTCGGAAAGCCCTCCCGGCGGTCATTCCGCGACACCGTTTGCGCAGCTTCTGGCCGAGACGAACGATGCGGCCGTCGATGCCGCACTGGCCAAGGTCGGTCCCGATACGATCGCCAAGTTCCTGTTTACCTCCGGCTCGACAGGGATGCCCAAAGCGGTGATCAATACGCAGCGCATGATCTGTTCCAATCAGATCATGATCCGCGAGAGCTTCCCGTTCCTTGCTGAAACGCCGCCGGTTATCGTTGATTGGCTGCCCTGGCACCACACATTTGGCGGCAATCACAATATTGGCATCGTGCTGTTCAATGGCGGCAGCTTCTATATCGACGACGGCAAGCCGACACCGACCGGGATAGCAGAGACGGTGCGGAACCTGCGGGAGATCGCGCCAACCGTTTATTTCAACGTACCCAAGGGCTTTGAGGAACTGGTTCGGCATTTCGACGCCGAGCCGGAATTGCGGAAGCATTTCTTCAGCCGTCTGCAGATGCTCTTCTTTGCCGGGGCGGGCATGTCGCAGCATGTCTTCGACGAACTGGATCGTCTGGCGCTCGAAGCGTGTGGCGAGCGAATTGTCATCATGAGCGGGCTTGGCGCGACGGAAAGCGGCCCTTCGGCCATGTTCTGCGTGAAGGGGATGACGCAATCGGGCGCAATCGGTCTGCCGGTTCCGGGGATGGAGCTGAAGCTGGCGCCTGTCTCCGACGGCCGGATGGAAGCACGGCTGAAGGGACCGAATATCACGCCCGGCTATTGGCGGATGCCGGAGGAGACGTCAGCGAGTTTCGATGAGGACGGCTATTACAAGCTTGGCGATGCGGTTCGCTTTGCGGATGAGAGCGATCCCCTCAAGGGCTTCTTTTTCGACGGCCGGATTGCGGAAGATTTCAAGCTCTCGACCGGCACCTGGGTTCATGTTGGCGCGCTCAGGGCACAGCTCGTCGCAGCTTTTGCACCCTATGTCCGGGACATCGTTATCGCCGGACATGACCGGGACGACATCGGGATTCTGATCTTCCCCGATTTCGATGCTTGCCGGATCTCGGGCGAACTTGCCCTCGCCGGTCCCGAGAGGATCGTTGCTTGTCAGAATGTGCGTGAACTGTTTCAGAGCCGGCTCGATCGCGCTGCCGAAACGGCGACCGGCTCGTCCAATCGCGTGGTTCGCGCCATGCTCATGACGGAACCTCCCTCGATTGATGGGCATGAGTTGACGGACAAGGGCTCGATCAATCAGCGGGCCGTGCTGACGCGCCGCGCAGCGCTTGTCGATGAGCTTTACGCTGAGCCTTCAAGTTCCAGCATTCTGACAATCTCGAAACGGAGTTGATCATGTCCGGCCCAAAACCTCTTGTTTCAACCTTCGAGGATGCCTGGCTGCTCGATGGCATGCGGACGCCTTTCGTTGACTATAATGGTGCGTTTTCGCTGGTCTCCCCGACCGATCTCGGCATCAAGGCCGCACGCGCGGCGTTTGAAAAAACCGGCCTGCCGCCCGCCGATGTCGGCACGGTGATTGCCGGCAACATGGCTCAGGCCAGTTTCGACGCCTACATGCTGCCTCGTCATGTCGGGCTGTATTCCGGAGTGCCGCAAGGGGTGCCGGCTCATCTGGTTCAACGGGTCTGCGGGACCGGGATCGAAGTCATCATGCAGGCGTCGGATTCAGTTTCGCTCGGCCGGGCGTCGCTGGCGCTTTGCGTCGGAGCGGAGTCGATGAGTCGCAATCCGGTCGCCTCCTATACGCATCGCGGCGGCTTCCGTCTCGGGCAGGTCGAGTTTGGCGACTTTCTCTACGAGGCGCTGCTCGATCCGTCCTGCGGCTGCACCATGGGAGACACGGCGGAAAATCTGGCCAAGCGCAACAATATCAGCCGGGAAGAGACTGACGCGTTCGCCGCCCGGAGTTTCGAGCGCGCATTGGCGGCGCAGGAAAGCGGCTTTCTGGCTGGCGAAATCGCTACTGTCGGCAATGAGAATTTCGAAGCGGAGGGATTGGCCGCGCGCGGCATCAAGCTGCGCAGCCGGAGGGATTCCGATGTTATGCAAGACACGCATATCCGTCACTCTCCGCTGGAAGCGCTAGCCAAAATCCGTCCGGCCTTTGGCGGCGTGCAGACCGGCGGCAATTCTTCGGCAATCGTTGATGGCGCAGCGGCAGCGCTGGTCGGCACATCGGCCTATGCAGAGGAACGCGGCAAGACGCCGCTTGCCCGTATTCTCGTGGGGGCATCGGTTGGCGTTTCACCCGAAATCATGGGCATCGGTCCGGTTCCGGCCATTCGCGCGGTGGCCGAAAAGGCGGGGCTGGACATTGCCGCCATTGATCGCGTTGAAATCAACGAGGCCTTTGGCGCGCAATGTCTTGCCTGCGCGCGCGAACTCGGGCTGGATGAGGAGAAGCTGAACGTCAACGGCGGCGCAATCGCGATCGGCCATCCGCTGGGTGCGACCGGTATCCGGCTGACGCTGACGCTGGCCCGCGAACTGCAACGGTCGGGTCAGCGCTATGGCGTTGCTTCGGCCTGCATCGGCGGCGGCCAGGGCATCGCCCTGCTCATCGAGAACATACAAAACTGACATTGTATAAATGGAGCGAACCCTTATGGACATCAAAGGACAAGCCGCCATCGTCACCGGCGGCGCATCGGGTCTGGGCGCGGCGACCGCGGAGCTTCTGGCCAAGGCGGGCGCGCGCGTTGCCGTCATTGATCTCAATGCCGAGGCGGCGGAGACGAAGGGGAACGAGATCGGCGGCATCGGGATCGCCTGCGACGTTGCGGATGCCGATGCCGGGGCGGCAGCCGTCGCGAAAGCGGTTGAGGCCCACGGTCCGGCCCGTATTCTGGTCAACTGCGCCGGGATCGGTGTCGCCAAGCGCATTCTCGGGCGCGAGGGCCCGCAGCCACTCGCCGATTTCGAGAAGGTGATCCGCGTCAATCTGATCGGCACCTTCAACATGATGCGTCTCGCTGCGGCGGATATGTCCCGGCTCGATCCGTTGGAGGACGACGAACGCGGCGTGATCGTCTCGACAGCTTCCGTGGCAGCCTTCGAAGGGCAAATCGGCCAGGCAGCCTATTCTGCGTCCAAGGGAGGCGTTGCCGCGCTGACCATGCCCGCCGCCCGCGAGCTGGCGCAATTCGGCATCCGCGTGCTGACCATTGCGCCCGGCCTGTTCCTGACGCCGATGATGAAGGGGTTGCCGGAGGATATTCAGAAGTCGCTTGGAGAGTCCATCCCGTTCCCCAAGCGCCTGGGCAAGCCATCCGAATATGCCGAGCTGGTCGGACATATCGTCATCAACCGCGCGCTCAACGGCGAGGTGATCCGTCTCGACGGCGCCCTGCGAATGGCGCCACGTTAACCAATCATCAGTTAAACAAACAAATAGAGACCCGCCATGCTGACGACCCGGCGCGACATCCAGATCGAATGGGGCGACTGCGACCCTGCGGGGATCGTATTCTACCCGCGCTACTTCGCATTTTTCGATGCTTGCACCGCCGGTCATTTCGCCAATGCCGGTCTACCGAAATCCGAAATGCTGAAGCACTATGATATTGTTGGTATACCGATGGTCGATACGCGGGCGAAATTCATCGTGCCGTCAAGGTTTGGCGACGTCGTCACCATTGAGACGCGCATCAAGGAATTCCGCCGCTCCAGCTTCGACGTCGAGCACCGGCTCGTCAAAGGCGATATACTGGCGATCGAGGCGTGGGAGACACGGGTCTGGGTCGGACGGCACCCGGACGATCCGGAAGCGATCAAGGCGAGGGAAATTCCGGCGGATGTGATCGAGCGTTTCAAATGACGGCTGCCGCAACATGCCTTCCTTGAATGCAGATCGTACCGGACAAGGGAAATTGGCCGCTGGATTGCTTCGCTGCGCTCGCAATGACGGTAACAGGCGTTTCCGTCAAAACCGACCCCGCTCTAATCCCCATTGTTTTCGGTTGCATCGCCATTGCCAAATTCCGCGAGCGCAGTCAGTATGGGGATCAGGCGGTCGCGGTTTTCCTCGCCGATCTGCGCAATAAACCTCTCCTCGTGTCGGGCGTTGACTGCGTGCAGCCTCTTCATCAGAGCTTTGCCTTTCCGGGTCAGATGCAGCGCGTAGGACCGGCGATCCGCCGGAGGTTGATGACGTTCGGCAAGCCCCAGCTTCTCCAGCTCTGCACACATGGCGACGAAATTGGCGCGCTTGATGCCGAGCGCCTCGCTGACATCCTTTTGCTTCAGGCCCGGATTGCGCTCAATGATGGTCAGGGCCGCATACTGCGCCGGACGGATGCCGAATTCAGCATAGCTGCGGACGAAATCCTGGAACACCGCAAGCTGAGCGCGGCGCAGCATGTAGCCAATCAAGCCGGGAAGATGCCCGAGATCGACCGTTGCCGGATCATTCATGTTCGTACGGCCCTGCGGCGGGTGGCGGGTGACTGAAGCCTGATTTCCTGTCTTGGCCGGCTGCCTCATCGTGACTTGTTCTTTCCGCCTGTTTTCCATTTCCGCGCCTATGCAAGGCTCCACCTTCAGCGAAAGCCCTTCCGCCCGCTATTTATCGCAAATTGAGCAGCGTTATGGGTAATAAAGCAGATTAACGAGGAAAAGGGTAATCGAGGGAAAGGCGGTCAGCAATGCAAGGCGAAGGATATCCGACATGATGAAGGGGGTTACGCCGCGGAATGTATGACCAAGAGGAATATCCCTGGCCATCGAGTTGATGACGAACAGATTGAGGCCCACCGGCGGTGTTATCAACCCGACTTCCACGACAATGAGCACGATAACGCCGAACCAGAGCGCAAACGCTTCGGGCTCAAGGCCAAAATCCAGCCCGGCTGCGATCGGGAACAGGATCGGGATCGTGAGCAGGATCATGGACAGAGAATCCATGAGGCAACCAAGAATGAGGTAGAGCAGAAGGATGGCAATCATGATCGACCAGGGATCGAATCCCCCGCTGGTGATGAAGAGAGTTGCCTCCTGCGGCAGTTGAGACAATGCCAGGAAACTGTTGTACAGGCTGGCCCCCAGCACGATCATGAAGATCATGCCTGTTGTGGTGGCGGTAGCGTAAATCGCAGCTAACACCGAGCGCCAGGTCAGACCGCCATTGACGACACCAATGAGGCCAGTGCCCGCTGCACCGATCGCCGCCGCTTCGGTCGGGGTGAACCAGCCAAGATAGATGCCGCCGACGACAGTCAGAAAGACCAGCAGCACCGGCCAGACCGCCCCCAGCGCCCTGAAGCGTTCGCTATAAGGCGCACGCTCGCGCTGTCCGGCCGATCCGGGAAACACGCGGACATAGATGGATATGGCGAGCATGTACAGAATCGCTGCCATGATTCCTGGGATGATGGCGGCGACAAACAGCTTGGCGATATTCTGTTCGGTCAGAATGGCATAAATGACCAGCACGATGGATGGCGGAATGAGCACGCCGAGAGTCCCGCCCGCAGCAAGCGTGCCTGTCGCCAGCGCGCCGGAATAACCATATTTGCGCAGTTCGGGAAGTGCGACCTGACCCATCGTAGCCGCCGTCGCCAGAGAAGACCCGCAGATCGCGCCGAAGCCGGAACAGGCGCCGATGGCGGCCATCGCGACACCGCCACGTCTATGGCCAAGCCAGGTCTCCGCAGCCTTGAACAGGGCAGCGGACATGCCGCTGACGGTTGCGAACTGTCCCATCAGCAGGAACAGCGGAATGATGGAAAAGGAGTAGCTTGAGAAGGTTCCATAGGTCAGGTGTTTCATCTGCGCCAGCATTGGCGTCAGCGAGCCGACGATCAGATAGGAGCCGCCGACGCCAACGGCGAACATGGCCAGCGCGATGGGAATGCGAAGGAAGATCAACACCAGTAGCAGCGGGAACGACCAGAGGCCGATTTCAAGATTGGTCAACGATCCGTCTCCGCAACGCTTGCATTTGTGCCGTCGGTCAGAAGCGCTGACCAGCTGCGAATGAAGCAATAGATCGCGACGATGACGAAAACCGCCGCGCCGATCATGCCGGCGGCATAGGCCCACCAGATCGGGAATTGCAGAAGCAGGGTCGTCTCGCCATAGGCCCGTTTGTCCAGCATGCCGAGGAAATGCCGCCAGGCGAGGAGAAGCGCGAAGGCCAGCATCAGACTTTCAGCAATGACGTCGATAACCCGGTTGAACCGGGGACCAAGTCCGCTGGTGAAAATCTCCACCGAGACATTTCCCCGCTGGAGATGACACCAGGGCAGGAAGGAGAAGACGGCGAAAGTCATCCCCGCCTCGACGAGTTCGAAATCACCGGGGATCGGGCCAAGACCCAGGGCGGTGAGCTCACGCCCAATGACGCTCGCGACGGTCATCACGGTCAGTATGCACAGGCAAAGCCCCCCGAGCCCGGCAAGCAATCGGGCGAGAAAGGCGATGACGGAGGAAATAGGCATGGAAAAGGTTTTCGGTTAAGACGGGCACATCGAGCATGGACAGGAAAACCGGCGCCGCCCTCAGCAGACGCCGGTTCGCTAGTGGTTCGACTGAAACATTTGCATCCCCGCGCAGCACCCACATTTTGCAAATGTTTCAGTCATAAGAACCACTAGCTAAATATTTGTTCCTGGTGGAGCTTTATGAATTTGACATTTGAGAATGAGACTAGCCGCAATCGGGACTCAAATGTCAAATTCGCTCCACTAGGTCGATCAATTGGAATATTTTTCAACCAGCGCCCTGGCGTCTTCGACCAGCGCCTTGCCGTCGATATTCTTTTTATCCATGTCGGCGATCCACTCATCGATGATGGGCGCCGCTGTGTCTTTCCAGCGCTGCGTCTCGGCATCGTCCAGCGTGATGATGTTGTTGCCGAGTTCTTCGGTCTTCGCCTTGCCAACCGTGTCGCCGCCGTCCATCGCCCGTCCGAAGGCCGCAGCGACCTCCAGACCGGAATTGTCGTCGATCACCTTCTTAAGGTCATCAGGAAGCTTCTCATAAGCGGCCTTGTTCATCGCGAAGACGAAAGTCAGCGTATACAGACCGTACTCACCGGAGAAGGTCGTATGGTTCTTCACACGCTCCGGCACTTTCAAAGGAAGCGTGACCTCCCACGGAACTGTCGTGCCGTCCAGCACGCCTTTGGACAAAGCTTCAGCGACGGCTGGAACGGGCATGCCGACGGGCGTCGCCTCCAGCTTTTCGAGCATCTGATTGATCACGCGCGAACCGCCGCGGATCTTCATACCCTTCAGATCTTCAAGCTTGTTGACCGGGTCCTTGGTGTGGATCAAGCCCGGCCCATGGACGTGAAAGCCGATTACCTTCACATCCTTGAATTCATCCATGGCGTGTTTCTCGGCAAATTCGTGGAACGCCTTGGACGTTGCCTCGCCCGTCGTAATCATGAAGGGAAGTTCGAAAGCCTCCGTCTTCGGGAAGCGTCCCGGTGTGTAGCCAATGACGGTCCAGATCAGATCGACGACGCCATCCTTGGCCTGATCGTAAAGTTCCGGCGGTTTGCCCCCCAGCTGCATGGACGGATATTGCTCGATCCTGATCCGTCCGCCGGAGTCTTTCTCGACTTTCTCCGCCCAGGGCGCGATCGCCTTGGACGGAATGGTTGCCTGCGGCGGCAGCATTTGATGGACCCGCAGCGTGACGTCCTGCGCCGTCGCGGTTGACGAAGTGATCGTCATTGCGGCGGTCGAGATCACAATTGCTAAAATGCGCTTCATAATTTCCTCCCTGTACAGCCCCTGAGCATCCGATGGCGGGACGCGTTTCGCTGGCTCGCAGCGCCGCTATTTTATGCAAAAGCCGCCACGGATCGCTCAATGAGAAATTAGTTATATGATATAACTGTTTTCAAGAAAAGCGTCTTCCTGTTGCGAATACGGAAAAAGGCCGCCAGTGAGGCAGCCTTTCGCTTTCGTTCGGACCGGCAGTTCTTAGAATTTGATGCGGGAGCCGACGATTACGCTCGTGAAATCGGCCAGATCGGCGGCTCCGGCGGTCGTATCCACGTCGGCGCTGAAATGCTCGACAATGCCGTAGATATCAAGCCCGGCCGCGTCGAAGGTCTGTACCGCGCCCAAGGTTATGCGGTCGATATCGGCATCAATGACCGTCGCTGAAACCCCGCCAGCCAGATTGATGTCGAGTCCAGTGCTCGCCATGTCCTCAAACCGGCCGTAACCGCCATAGATCGTCGTGTTGCCGTAGCCTGTGAAATTGTTTTCGATGCCTGCAAAGAACTGAACGGATTGCCCCGTATCTTCGCCGGAGCCGAGGACTTCGCGAACATAATCGCGCTGTGCGACCCAGGTGGTCAGGAAGAGGCCAGTTGGAAGATCCTTGATCGAGACGAGCCCTTTTACCTCTTCAAATTTCGAGAGCAATCCGGCCGAGCCAAGCGGTTCCGCATCGTAATTGAAATAGTCGATTGCCGTATGCAGCCGGAAGCGGCCCACGGTTCCCAGATACTTTGCGCCGATATCCCAGACATCGTCATCCCCCCACATTGCGGTGACGCTGAAACCGGCGAAATCAGGACTATCATAGCGGAGATAGTTGTTGCGGCGTGGACCGTTGCCAATGAGCCGGTTCCAGGTGACGCCAGAACTCGTTCCATCCGGGTTTATCAAGCTGAAGCCATCGGCATACGGACCTCCATCGGTATTGAAGGTATTGCCGAGTTGCAGCGGTACGCTGATCGCGTCGCTGAAAGAGTAATTTTCGCCGAGCGCGATTTTGCCGAACGTCTCGCTCTGGATGTAGACGTGGCTGAGACGGATCGCGATATCGCTCACCGGCGGCGGATTTTCATCGCTGTTCTGCGAAACGGCGAAGGAAACGCTGTCGCGTACGTCGATCTCCATGACATAACCGGCGGTCAGATCAGGCGAAATCTGGGCTTTGCCATTGAAACCGAAACGGGAGATGTTGATGCCATTGTCGACTACGTAAGTATCCGACTCGAATCCGTCATCCCAGAAAAGCAAAGCTTTGCTCACCTGTCCTGTAACAGTGAGCGAAACGACGCGATTGCCCTTGCGCGCCGCCGTTGCTTCAAGCTCGGCGACCCGTTCCTCCAGGTCGGCGCAACAGTCACTGCCGAAATCTGCCGCGTTGACCGGTCCACACAACGCAGCCATATAAACGGCTGTAGCGATTATTGGCATGCCATAGAATTTACGAAACATGGATTATTCCCCCAATAAACCGCCTTTCAAGAAAGCGGCCCCCATTGATTTGCGATGATCGTTTTTCTTGCTGTCGCCTCAATTAAATCGATCTCCGCTTTTTGCGATGTAATGAAGAAATCGTGGGAAGCTTTTGCTGTCAATTCGCTGACCTGAGCCGATGTGCGAATACCGCACGCGAACTGCGAAATTTGCTGATAAAGGTCTTTTCTTTGAAGTAATCGTGAGG
>JBHJOB010000128.1:0-10335 GCA_050330195.1 Rhodomicrobiaceae bacterium
ATGCGCTCCTGCCGGTCTTGTATCTGCGCGGCATATCGAGCGGCGACATGCAGGACACGCCCAACCTCTCGCCCGCAGTGCTCCCCAAACTGAAGGCAGGCTGGCAGGAGGAATTTGAGCGCTGCCCGCCGCTATGCTTATATCTGGGCGGACGGCGTTTACCTCTAGGCGCGCATGGAGCCGGACCCGCGAACGCTTACCGTGTGCGGCAAGCGCTCACTTGGCAATGCATCCTTGTTCTCATCGGCGTGACGCCGGAGGGTAAGAAAGAGCTGATCGGCTTCCAGGCGGGCTACCGGGAAAGCGCCAATCACAAAGTGAGCGCTTGTCGCTCACGATAAACGAGCGCTCACTGCGCGAACTGTTAGCGGGCCTTAAAGCAAGGGGCGCCTGGCTGTGCTGCCGGAGCTGGCCATTGGTGACGGTGCGCTCGGTTTCTGGAAGGCGCTCGAAGAAGAGTTCGGTCCCACCCAGCAGCAACGCTGCTGGGTGCATAAGACGATGAACATATTGAATAAACTACCGAAATCAGTCCAACCTAAAGCGAAAGCGGACCTGAAGGAAATTTGGCAGGCTGAAAGCTGCAAGGACGCTGAGAAGGCCTTCGACCGGTTCCTCGCCAAATACGAGGCCAAATACGACAAGGCTGCGGCCTGCCTCGCCAAGGACCGGGAGGCGCTCCTGGCGTTCTACGACTTTCCTGCCCAGCACTGGAAACACATCCGCGCCAGCAATCCGATCGAGAGCACCTTTGCCACCGTCCGCCATAGGACGAAACGTTCCAAGGGCTGCCTCTCGCACGACACCGGCATGATCATGGTGTTCAAGCTAATCCATGCGGCGCAGGCGTCGTGACGCCGGCTCGATGGGCAAAATCTGTTGCCAAAAGTGATAACCGGCGTCAAATTCGCAGACGGCATTGAAGTGAACCAGAAAAACGCCGCCGCCTGATCAATGCCAAGCCCGTCACCAAGATTCACGCATAGTTCATTGATGTGCTCGTTGAGCGCATTTGACATCCAGCATCATGCTTGCCGAATTCGATGCGTGACTGGGGGCGAAATACCTGAACTCCTTAAAGAGCCGATGTCAGGCCCTGAACGCCGGGGCAAGCGTGGCTGCCACGAGGAGCCAGCCTTCCCTATGGTCGGATAGTTTCTCGGCGCGCCGTCCCTGCTCGAAAAGGCCTTGCGTCCCTGCGCGCGAGTATACCAATTGACAGAACCGCTGCATGCGACTAGAACGTTAGGCGAACATTTTGAGTGGTTCGCTTTGCAGCCTGAACTTTCCGGTCGCGGAACAGTCTTCCGTGCAAGCGCCTGATCGCTTCGTTGAACGCGGCATATGTGGAAAACCCTCGGGTCGTGAGTCCAGCCGGGGCTGAAATGCTTAAACTGCGAACCGAGTCGGAAAACGATTACGAGGTGTTGTGATGGCGGGTTCGGTCAACAAGGTCATTCTGGTGGGGAATCTCGGGGCAGATCCTGAAATCCGCCGTACGCAGGACGGACGTCCGATATGCAATATCAATGTCGCAACGTCGGATAGCTGGCGCGACAAGACGACGGGCGAGCGGCGTGAAAAGACGGAATGGCACCGGGTCGTGATCTTCAGCGAAGGGCTGTGCAAGGTTGCCGAGCAATATCTCCGCAAGGGCTCGAAAGTCTATGTGGAAGGGCAGTTGCAGACGCGCAAATGGCAGGATCAGAGCGGCGCGGACCGCTATTCGACTGAAGTCGTTTTGCAGGGCTTCGGCGGAACGCTCCACATGCTCGATGGTCGCGGCGGCGGTGGCGGCGCGGAAAGCCATGGCAGCGGCGGTGGATTCAATGACGCCTCGCCCCCATATGACGATGGACGCTCCAGCGGCGGCGGACGCTCCGGCGGTGGCAGTGGCAGCTTCGACAAGGATCTGGACGACGAAATTCCGTTCTGATCCGGCCTTGCCGGCGCAGGATTGAACGCTTTATGCGCGGATTGGTGGCGATTTGGCCTGTCAGAGTGTGCATAAGCTTCATTGCGCCTTGCCACTGGGGTTGCGCCGCTTGCCTGAGAGGCATGCGGTTGGCTATATAGTGCGGGCGCATTCGCGTTCCTGAATGGGTGGGTGCCAGCGCGCCCGCTCGATGAATACTGTTTGAGATTTGAAATCCGGCGACGGCATTGGCAGACAAAAGCGAAAAACAGGGCGGCGATAATAACGGCGGATCCGACATCCGCCCGATCTCCCTAGTCCAGGAAATGAAGCGCTCCTACCTCGATTACGCCATGAGCGTGATCGTGTCGCGAGCGCTGCCTGACGTGCGCGACGGGTTGAAGCCGGTCCATCGGCGCATTCTCTACTCGATGCACGAAAACGGCTTCGAATGGAACAAGCCCTACCGCAAATCCGCCCGCATCGTCGGTGACGTCATCGGTAAATATCACCCGCATGGCGACAGCGCGGTCTATGACGCGCTTGTGCGCATGGCGCAGGACTTCTCCATGCGCCTGCCGTTGCTCGATGGTCAGGGAAATTTCGGCTCGGTCGATGGCGATCCGGCCGCCGCCATGCGTTATACCGAGATCCGTCTCGAGAAAGTCGCCAACGCGCTGCTCGACGACCTCGACAAGGACACGGTCGATTTTCAGGACAATTATGACAATTCCGAGCGCGAGCCGGTTGTCATGCCTGCGCGCTACCCCAACCTGCTGGTCAATGGCGCAGGCGGCATCGCCGTCGGCATGGCGACGAACATTCCCCCGCATAATCTCGGCGAAGTCATCGACGCCTGCATTGCCTATCTCGACAATCCGGCCATCACAATCGAGGAACTGAACGAGATCGTCCCCGGCCCGGATTTCCCGACCGGCGGCCTGATCCTCGGCCGCTCGGGTATCCGCTCCGCCTATCACAAGGGGCGGGGGTCGGTCGTGATGCGCGGCCGCGTCGGTGTCGAGACGGTCCGGAAAGACCGCGAAGCGCTGATCGTCAGCGAGATCCCCTATCAGGTCAATAAGGCCACGATGATCGAGCGGATCGCCGAACTGGTCCGCGAAAAACGCGTCGAGGGCATTTCCGATGTGCGTGACGAGTCCGACCGGCAAGGCTACCGCGTCGTGATCGAGTTGCGCCGCGATGCCGTTCCAGACGTCGTGCTGAATCAGCTTTACCGCTTCACCGCACTGCAAACGTCCTTCGGCTGCAACATGGTTGCGCTTAATGGCGGTCGGCCGGAGCAACTCAATCTCAAAGACATGATCCAGGCGTTCGCGCAGTTCCGCGAAGTCGTGGTCTCGCGCCGGACGAAATTCCTGCTCGCAAAGGCGCGCGACCGGGCGCATATCCTCGCCGGTCTCGCCATCGCCGTCGCCAATATCGACGAAGTCATCAGGCTGATTCGCAGCGCGCCCGATCCGGGAACCGCGCGTGAGCAGTTGATGTCGCGCGACTGGCCCGCAGGCGATGTGGCCCATTATATCGCGCTGATCGACGATCCGCGTCACCGCGTGAACGAGGACGGCACCTACAAGCTGTCCGAAACGCAGGCCCGCGCCATCCTTGATCTGCGCCTGCAACGCCTGACGGCTCTCGGCCGCGACGAGATCGGCGACGAAATGCGCCAGCTCGGCGAGAGTATCAAGGATTATCTCGATATTCTCCGCTCGCGCGAACGTATCGTCGAGATCGTCAAGAATGAGCTGATCGCCGTGCGCGATGAGTTCGCAACGCCGCGCCGCACCGAGATCCTCGATATTGACGGCGACATGGACGATGAAGACCTGATCCAGCGCGAGGATATGGTCGTCACCGTCAGCCATCGCGGTTACATCAAGCGCGTGCCGCTTTCGACTTACCGCGCGCAGCGCCGTGGCGGCAAAGGCCGATCCGGCATGTCGACCCGCGACGATGATTTCGTGACGCGTCTTTTCATCTCCAACACCCATACGCCGCTGCTGTTCTTCTCCTCGCGCGGCATGGTCTACAAGATGAAGGTCTGGCGTCTGCCGCTGGCCGCACCGCAATCGCGCGGCAAGGCACTGATCAATCTGCTGCCGCTGCGTCAGGATGAGTGGATCACCACCATCATGCCGCTGCCCGAGGATGAGAGCACCTGGGCCAATCTGAACGTGATGTTCGCCACGTCCGTCGGCTATGTCCGCCGGAACGACCTGTCCGATTTCGTTGAAGTGCGCCAGAACGGCAAGATCGCGATGAAACTCGAAGAGGGCGTCCAGATCATCGGCGTCGATATCTGCACCGAGGACGACAACGTCCTCCTGACGACGGCCAACGGTCAGGCGATCCGCTTCCCGGTTTCCGATGTCCGCGTCTTCAAGGGGCGCGAATCGAGCGGTGTGCGCGGCATCCGGCTCGAAGGTGACGACACATTGATTTCAATGGCGATTCTCCGCCATGTCGGGGCCAATCCGGCCGAGCGCACGGCCTATGTGAAGCAGGCCAACGCCATCCGGCGCGCCGCGACCGGAGAACGGCCGCTCGCGGACGAGATCGAGCATATTGCCGAGGAGGGCGAGGAAAACGCCGAGGCAAGCACGGAGCTTTCGCCGGAGCGCTATGCCGAGCTTGGCGCTTCCGAGCAGTTCCTGATGACGATCTCCGAAAACGGTTTCGGCAAGCGCACAAGCGCCTATGAATACCGCATCTCCGGACGTGGCGGCAAAGGCATCATGGGCATGATCGTCAATGAGCGGAACGGCAAGCTGGTTGCGTCTTTCCCCGTTGAGGATACCGACCAGATCATGCTCGTTACCGATGGCGGCCAGATGATCCGCTGCCCGGTCGACGGCGTGTCCATTGTCGGACGCTCGACGCAGGGCGTGCGCATCTTCAACACGGGCGAAGGCGAACGCGTCGTTTCTGTCCGCTCGATCCCGGATTACGGCAATGGGAACGGCAATGGCGACGGTGACGCCGCTCCGGACGAGAACGCCCCCGAAGGCGGCGACGGCGGCGATCCGGAGCCGGGCCCGGACGGCGCACGGGACGATGGCGAAAGCTGACGGCGGCTGTTCCAGACCTTCCTGAATTTCCGTTTTCCGCTGAGAAAGACCCGCAATGTCGATCTATCTTTTTAGTGCATTCGTGCTAGCCTGTGCGGCGCTGGCGGTCACGCCCGGCCCGAACATGGCGCTGTTCATATCCAACAGCGCGACCTACGGAATGCGCCCCGCTCTGCTGACCGTGGCGGGAAGCACCACCAGCTTGGCAATTCTCACTGCCATTGCGGCCCTCGGCATGACCTCGATCATGATTTTCGTCGCCGAATGGTTTGACGTGATCCGCTGGATCGGCGCCGCTTATCTGGTCTGGCTCGGTTTTACCCGGATCAGGGCTGCCTTGCGCGAAAATGCGGATTACAAGCTTGCAGCCACAGCGCCCCCGGCGCGCGGGCGCTGGTTCTGGCAGGGCATGGCGGCTACGCTGGTCAACCCGAAGGTGTTGCTGTTTCTCGGCGCGTTCTTTCCGCAATTCATCGATCCAGCCGCGCCGGTTGCCCAGCAGCTTGCAATCCTTGCCGCGACCTTCGTTATCGTCGTCGGAGCGAGCGACGCGCTTCTGGTTCTTGCCTTCAGCACTGCCAGAGGCTTGCTAAAGGGCGAAAAACGCCGCCTCACCGAGGGCTTTACCGGGCTTTTGCTGGTTTTCGGCGGCCTATATCTTGCCACGATGAAGCGGGCGTAGTTTCCGCTAGAGCGAGATTCGATAAAATGGGTACCATTTTTCGGAAAAATCGAGCTTGAAACAAACAAATGCAGATCAGGATCGTTTCATTGCGAAATGATCCTGATCTAAATCCAACATCCGACTGGGTGCCCATGCCTAAGACGGTTTTTTACGCAGGCAGTTTCGATCCCGTAACGCTCGGCCATACCGACCTCATCGAGCGCGCCGCGCGGCTGTTCGACCGCGTCGTCATCGGCGTCGGCGTGCATCACGGCAAGAAGCCGCTTTTTTCCGACGATGAGCGCGTGGCGATGCTCAAACACGAGATGGCGCAAATCACCGCCGCCACGGGAAGCGCCATCGACGTCGTCACATTCGACAATCTCGTCGTCGACGCAGCGCGCGCGCAAGGCGCGACGGCCATTCTGCGCGGCATTCGCGACACATCCGACTTCAACTATGAAATGCAGATGGTCGGCATGAACGCAGCTATCGCGCCTGCGCTGGACACGATCTTTCTGCCCGCGTCGGCCAGGCACCGGCATATTGCCGCCACTTTCGTCCGCCAAATCGCTCAGATGGGTGGCGACGTGACGCCCTTTGTGCCGTCCGCGGTGGCCGTGCGCCTCAAGGAAAAACTGACCCGGTCCGCCATCTCCTGACGAAATTTCTCATCCCGGAGCATTTTGCCGATGAAACGCATCCTCTGCACACTCCTTGCCGTTTTCGCCTTCACCTCCGCCGGTTTCGCGGCGAACCCGGAAAACACCGTCTATCTCGATCTGAAAGACGGGCGCGTCACCATCGAACTGCTGCCCGAAGTCGCGCCGCAACATGTCGAGCGTTTCAAGCAGCTGACGAAGGAAGGCTTTTATGACGGTCTCAAATTCCATCGCGTCATAACCGGCTTCATGGCGCAGACCGGCGATCCCACCGGCACGGGCGCCGGCGGTTCAAGCTATCCCGATCTCCCCGCCGAGTTCACGAACGCGGAATCCTTCAGTCGAGGTACGCTCGGGGCTGCGCGGACGCAGGATCCGAACACCGCCAACAGCCAGTTCTTCATCACCTTCGAGGCCACTCCGCATCTGGACGGTCAGTACACGATCTTCGGCCGCGTCACGGACGGCATGGAGCATGTGGACAAGATCAAGAAGGGCCAGGGCCAGGGCGGAGAAGTCTCCGATCCCGACACGATCGTGAAGATGCAGCTCGCATCGGACGCGAGCTGACAGTCAACGGGCTGGACAGGTTTTATCTGAAATCTGAAAAAACAGCTCCTATATTTCCGTTGAATATGCAAATTTCCGCGGCTCATTGCCGGCTTCGGAAAAATTGTGCCAAACCGATTTTTGAAAGGACTTCAGACATGGCTGATATTCGGGATCCGGAAAACACGCTGCTGATGGATATTACTCATGGCCGCGTGGTCATTGAGATGATGCCTGATGAAGCGCCCGGACATGTCGCTCGCATCAAGGAACTCGTCCGCGAAGGCTTCTACGACGGTATCGTGTTTCACCGCGTGATCGACGGCTTCATGGCGCAGACCGGCGATCCGACCGGCACCGGCATGGGCGGTTCGGGCAAGAAGCTGCCAGCCGAGTTCAACAAGGTGCCGCATGAGCGCGGCGTGTGCTCGATGGCGCGCGCGCAGGACCCGGACAGCGCCGACAGCCAGTTCTTCATCTGCTTCGATGACGCTTCGTTTCTTGACCGGAAATATACCGCCTGGGGCCGCGTGATTGACGGCATGGAAAATGTCGACAAGATCAAGCGCGGCGAGCCGGTGGACAATCCGGACAAGATCGTCAAGGTTCAAGTTGCCGCCGACGCTGCATGATGCCGCCGAGACATCGCGGCTGACATGGCAAATGGGTTGGCGTTGTCCATTAGAACGAGATCAGTGTGGTTGGACATGCTTTATGTCATTCCGCGCAAGCGGGAATGACATCTGTATGGGTGGCAGAGCAATTCCACGTAAAGCGACCCCGCGCTAGAATGCCGATCCTTGAGCGTGGTCTGGTGTCAGGCCAGCTTGTAACCTTGAATGGAAAGCGCACTCAAGATGCGCGTCGACCAGTTTGACTTTGACCTGCCGGAAGACAGGATCGCGCTTCGGCCGGCAAGCCCGCGCGAGGCAGCGCGGCTGCTTGCTGTCCGGCCCGGCGATGCCGCCGAACTGTCCGATCATCTGATCGGCGATCTGCCGAAACTGTTGCGCTCCGGTGACGTGCTGGTCTTCAACCGTACGCGGGTTCTGCCCGCCCAGCTTGAGGGCTGGCGGGAGCGCGAAGGCCATGCCAGCGCCCATGTCGGCATCACCCTCCACAAGCGTCTGTCCGAACTGGAATGGCGCGCCTTTGCCCGTCCGGCGCGCAAGCTTGCGGTGGGCGACTGGGTGATTTTCGGCCCCGAACTGCGCGCTCTGGTGCTGGAAAAGCTGGAAGCGGGAGAAATCGAGCTCGGTTTCGAAGCCGGCGGACGCAGCTTCGAGGACAGGCTGGCCGAACATGGCGAGATGCCCCTGCCGCCCTATATCGCCTCGCGCCGGAAAGCCGACGAACAGGACACGCGAGACTATCAGACCATTTTCGCCAGCGAGCCCGGCGCTGTCGCCGCGCCGACGGCGGGGCTGCATTTCACCGGCGGTCTCATCGGCGCGTTGGAGGCGGAGGGCGTGGGCCGGGCCTTCGTGACGCTGCATGTGGGCGCGGGGACTTTCCTGCCGGTCAAGACCGACATCGTCACCGACCACAGGATGCACGCCGAATGGGGCGAGATCCCGCCCGAGACAGCGACGCAACTGAACCGGGCGCGCGAGCAGGGCGGCCGCATCGTCGCTGTCGGCACGACTTCGCTGCGGCTTCTGGAAAGCGCCGCTGGCGAGGATGGGCAAATTCATCCCTTCAACGGCGACACGTCGATTTTCATCACGCCGGGCTACCGTTTCAAGGCGGCGGACCTGCTGATCACCAATTTTCACCTGCCGCGCTCGACGCTGTTCATGCTGGTCGCCGCCTTTTCCGGCCTCACCCGCATGCAGCGCGCCTATGCCCACGCAATAGAGACCGGATACCGCTTCTACTCCTATGGCGATGCGTGTCTGCTTGCACCCGGCGGCGATCAAGCGGCCGAGGACGATGCGTGACATGACCCAGCCTTTCAAGTTCACGCTCAAGGCGCAGGACGGGACCGCGCGTCTCGGCGAAATCACGACGTCGCGCGGCATGATTCGGACACCCGCTTTCATGCCGGTCGGCACGGCAGCGACCGTCAAGGCGATGTTCACCGACACGGTCACGTCGACCGGCGCGGACATCATTCTGGGCAACACCTATCACCTGATGCTGAGGCCGGGCGCCGAGCGCGTCGCCAAAGTCGGCGGACTGCATCATTTCATGAACTGGCCTGGCCCGATCCTGACTGACAGCGGCGGCTTTCAGGTGATGTCGCTGGCTCAGCTTCGCAAGATTTCCGAGGAAGGCGTCAGCTTCCAGTCGCATATCGACGGCAGCCCGCATCTGCTGACGCCGGAACGCTCGGTGGAGATCCAGTGCCTGCTCGGCTCCGACATTCAGATGCAGTTCGACGAATGCACGCCTTTCCCCGCGACATGGGAGGAGGCGCGCGCCTCGATGGAACTGTCATTGCGTTGGGCGGACAGATCCCGCGCGGCCTTTGCGGAGATGGGCGGAGCTCATCAGGCGCTGTTCGGCATCGTTCAGGGCGGTGTCTATCCCGATCTGCGCGCCCGTTCGGCCGAAGGGCTGACCGCAATGGATTTTCCCGGCTATTCGATTGGTGGCCTGGCTGTCGGCGAGGGCCAGGAAATGATGCTCAAGACGCTGGGCGAAACGACGCCGCATCTGCCGGCGCACAAGCCGCGCTATCTCATGGGCGTCGGGACGCCCGCCGACATCATCGGCTCGGTTGCTCTGGGCGTGGACATGTTCGATTGCGTCATGCCCACGCGATCGGGCCGCCACGGCCAGGCCTTTACCTGGGCGGGCCGGATCAATCTGCGCAACACCGTGCATGCCGAAGATCCCCGGCCGCTCGACGAGCAGAGTTCCTGCCCGGCCGCTCGCGACTATTCGCGGGCCTACCTGCACCATTTGTTCAAATCCGGGGAAATTCTCGGCGCGATGCTCCTGAGCTGGGCCAATATCCATTTCTACCAGGAGTTGATGGCCGAAACCCGCAAGGCAATCGCCGAACGTCGTTTCGCCGCCTTTGCGGAAAAACTGGGCAGAATCTATCCGTTGTCATCTGAAGCAGGCAAATAGCGCACACCGGCTATCCATTGTTCTTAAGCGTGTCCTTTAGAATGGGTTAACGGGCGGGCGGGGGCGTGCTATGGAAATTCTTCATTCATTCTCGCGTGAGGAGCCGCGCGGGAAGCGTTTTTTGCGTTGAAGAGGGGACTTCAGATGCGCTGGACCGTTTTTGCCGTTTTCGTCCTGTTCTCGGGACTGGTTTACGCGGCGGACATAAGACCGTCGGGCCTGACCGAAGCAGAGGCAAGAGCGGAGCAGGCGACGTCTGCACGCGCCGACCGCCAAGCTGCACGGGCCGAAGCAGAACGCAAAGCTGCCGAGGAAGCGGAACGTCAGGCACGGCTTGAGGCTGAGCGCAAGGCCGCCGAGGAAGCGGAGCGTCAGGCA
>JBHJOB010000129.1:0-11001 GCA_050330195.1 Rhodomicrobiaceae bacterium
GTCTTGCCGCCAGCGTTTAACCTGGCCTACGCTGCGCTCCGACCAGCTCAAACGCTGGCAACCGAGCGCCGGGTTCTAACTTAGAAACTGGTATCGCGATGCGGGGCAGGCCACCAGAAAACAAGCCATCGACGCCCGCAACCGTGCTCTGAACTACGAATCCAACATGGCCGTCGAAGGCCTGTTCGTATCGCCCGAGGGGCGCGAAATCCTTGACGAGATCGACCGCCAGCGCATGGGCTATGAGCAAGGCGTTCAGTATATGCTCAAATCGCTGCATGAACGCGTTGTCATTCCCCGGCGAAGGCAGCGATAAATACCAGCAAAGAGGAATGGCTCTCAGGAATGGTCTCGATCCTCCAATGCGGTCTTGTACGGCGCAACTTTTAAATCAGCCGCCCGCGAGCGGGCTTTCGCAATATCGTGCCAGAGCCAGACCTGCATCCGCATCAGCATGTCGGCATTGACGCTAAAGGCCAGCTCAATGCGCAGAGCCATCTCCGGCGACAGACCCGCCTTCTCGTTCAAAAGATCCGACAACGTCGCATTGCGCACGCCGAGATGCTTTGCGGCTCCCGCAATCGACAGGCCAAGCTCTTCAAGGATCTCCTCACGTACGAACTGCCCCGGATGCGGGGGCTTCATACCAATCTGTATCTTTTCCTTTGTCATCAGTGACAATCCTCCAAATTTAAGTCCGCGATACTGCCATCCTCAATCGCGAAGGTGATACGCCAGTTGCCGCTCACCGAGATCGACCACTGACCTTCCCTATCGCCTTTGAGCTGGTGGATGCGCCATCCGGGCGGGCCGCTGGCGGCCTCCATATTCGGCGCAGAGATCAGCGCCGCCAGAACGTTCTGGCGGCGCGATACCTTGTCCTGTGGGAGCACTTTGGAATCGTTTTTCTCAATGAAATCCTTGAGACCTTTATGGCTGACCGAGGCAATATCCACATTTCTATCATACGGTCATGCCGTATGGACGTCGAGTTTTCGCCCGGTTGACAACCAGTCGGCGGCCTCCGCCGGTTTTCGTCACTTTTTTCTCCCGGCTTTCGCCCAAGACTATGAATGAGCGGTGCTTTCATTGCATCAGGATGAACGCTTCAGCGTCCGGCGGAAATCTCTCTGGCAGGACTTGAGAAAACTGAATAGAACGCAGAAGTAAATTTCAAATCAAGACTTCGATGTTTGCACCAAAAGCTGGTTTTTTAGGAATAAAACAAGAATCTATTTTCCAGAACAAATTAATATTATTGCTTTTTTGCCTGAAAGCTTTCATTTTTATGAATTTTGTCCTATTATGTTCTCGTAATGTTCGCGCTAAGATAGGAGCGTAAAGTTGACGAAACGGACCGGAAAAACAGATAAGGACACAGCCGCTAAGGGCGGCATCGATCCGCGTCTGATCGAGCTGGTTCGCTTTTTGGCGCGCCGCGCGGCGGAACGGGATTTCGCCAAGGCCGTCAATGCCCGGAAATAGCCTATCGACAAGAATGAAACATGACGAGACAGACCATGACCCGCATTGCCATCTATGCCCGATATTCCTCCGATCACCAGCGCGACGCCTCAATTGAGGATCAGGTGCGGGTATGCCGGGAAAAGGCGGACAAGGAAGGCTGGACTGTCACCCAGGTCTATACCGATCACGCGGTCTCCGGCGCGTCTCTCATACGGCCCGGCGTGCAGATGCTGCTCCAGGACGCGCAAGCCGGAAAATTTGATCTGATCCTCTCCGAGGCGCTTGACCGCCTTTCACGCGATCAGGCGGATATTGCTTCGATCCGCAAGCGGCTGCAATTCGTTGGCATCGGGATGGTGACGCTCGCCGAAGGCGAGATCAACGAACTCCATATCGGCCTCAAGGGCACGATGAACGCGCTGTTCCTGAAGGATCTGGCGGACAAGACGAGACGCGGCCAGCGCGGCCGCGTTGAGGCCGGAAAGTCCGGCGGGGGATTGCCCTATGGCTACGACGTCGAGGAACTCGGCCAATTCAAAATCAACGCTTGCGAAGCACAGATCGTCGTGCGGATCTTTGAGGAATATGCCGCCGGTTTGCCGCCGAAAAAAATTGCTGCAAGGCTGAATGCGGAACATGTGCCCAACCGCTCCGGCAAGGGCTGGAGCGCCAGTACAATCAACGGCAACCGTCAGCGCGGCACCGGTATTCTCAATAATGATCTTTATGTGGGCCGCCGGATCTGGAACCGGACGCGCAAGATGAAAGACCCCGATACCGGCGTTCGCCTCTCGCGTCCCAACCCGCCCGAAATGTGGGTCATCAATGAGGTTCCTGAACTCCGCATCCTGCCGCAAGAACTTTGGGACAAAGCCAAAGCGCGGCAAAAAGACCTGAATGAGCGCGAAAGACCGTTCTGGACGAAACAGCGTCCCGTCAATCTGTTCTCATTCCTGTTGAAATGCGGCGATTGCGGCGGCGGATACAGCAAGATTTCCTTGACAAACTACGGCTGCTCGAACGCGCGCAACAAGGGCGAGGCCGTGTGCGGCAACCGCCGGACTGTCAACCAGACGGATCTGGAATACACGATTCTGACAACCATCCGGTCCCGCCTGATGGAGCCGGAGCTTGTGACGGCATTCTGCGAGGAATACACCGGCCACATCAACAAGCTCCGTATGACGCACAACACCTCTCTTCATGCTTATGAAGCTGAGCTTGAGAAAATCGACCGGCAGGAAAAGCGCATGGTGCAGGCGATCATGGACGGGTTTGCGAACGAAACCCTTAAAGTTCAAATGAACGCCCTTGAGGACCGCAAGAGAGAATTGAAGAGCCTGCTCGCAGGGCAGGCGAAAGCACCAACGCTTTTGCATCCGAGAATGGCACAACGCTATCGTGAGGAAGTCACCGGTTTAATCGACGCGTTGAATGATGAGAAACATCGTCCCGAAGCGGCGCACCTTATCCGCTCATTGATCAAAGAGATTGTGATCTCGCCGCAAAACGACTCGAAGCGCGTGATCGTGGATATCCACGGCGATTTGGCCGGAATTTTAAATATGGCCAACGGTAAACCGGACGGGCATGTGGAAAATGAGCTGGATTTACAGCACATCCAGTTGATGATAGGGGCCGGAAACGGCGGAATTTTAAACCAGCAGGACAAGATGGCTCCCCGGGCCGGATTCGAACCAGCGACCGATCGGTTAACAGCCGATTGCTCTACCACTGAGCTACCGAGGAATAAGCAAATCTTGCTCGTGCGTTGGATATAGCAAATGCCGCGCCGCACCGCTACCCCAAATGCGTTAGGAAAATTCATTAATTCACCCGATTTTTTGCAGCCATGCGGCTATATTCGGCGTGACGGAAAACGAGGTAGCGCAAGGGGCAGAGGCCCACAATTTGACGGAATGCGCGCCAGGATGCTCGGCAGATCCCAGCGATTTTAGGATGTGATCCATGGACATCAGCGCTCTTGTGCCGGAATCATGGCGGCTGCCTCTATGGCCGTTCGGGCGGCACGGTCTCATACGCCGTTATCGCGTCGATGAAGACCTGCGGCACGGGCATCGGCTTTTGCGTTTCATGCGAGGCGTTGACGTAGATCAGCGTGACTTCGCACAGCAACTCCTCGCCGCGAAATATCCCGATGATCAGCGTCATGCTTGTCCGCCCGATGCGGCTCACGCGGGCGGCAAGCTCCAGTTCCTCGTCATACCGGGCAGAGGCTCGGAAATTGAGCTCGCTGCGCACGGCGAACAGGTCTGAACCGAGGCTGACAAGCCCGTCCGGATAGGGAAAGCCGATCGCGCGCATATATTCCGTCAGCGCAATATCGGCATAGGCGAGATAGTGAGGGTTGAAGACGATGCCCTGGCGGTCGACTTCCGACCAGCGCACCCGGAGCGGATGAAAGAATGCAAAGTCCTCACGTGCAAACTGGCTCATGGCAGACCTCTTATTTGAGCCGGAGACGCTGACCTCGCGAAAAGTTGAGCAGGCTCACGCCGACATTCCGGATTATCCTCAAGGTTATTCCCGCACCGGGAGCAGCGTCTACACCCGACCGTTAAAAATTCCCTGGCGCGTCACCCCGGATAGTTTCGGAGGAACAGTCCTTCGAAAAATGCGTTGCACGAGTTGCTGGCCCACATCGGCTCACGACAGATTTTTCATTCATTCAGCAAAAGAGGCAGTCATGAAGTTTCTTCTCACTCTACTCGTTGCTACGCTCCTTGCCGCCCCCGCCCATGCCGGCGAGAAAGTCACCTACCAGGCCAATGGCGGCGAGTATGAAGGCTATTTCGCCAAGGCCGGTGATTCCAAGGGCCTCATTCTGATCATTCACGATTGGGACGGGCTGACCGAATATGAGGAAAAGCGGGCCGATATGCTGGCCGAGCTCGGTTACGATGCTTTCGCGGTCGATCTGTATGGCAAGGGCAACCGTCCGGTCGAAACGGACGCGAAAAAGGCCGAAACGGGCAAGCTCTACAATGATCGCGAGAAAATGCGCTCGCTGATCCTGGCCGGCCTTTCCGAAGCGCGCACACGCACGGACGGGGCGGCGGTCGTGATGGGATATTGCTTCGGCGGCGCGGCCGCTCTGGAACTGGCGCGTTCGGGCAAGGCGGAGAATGTGAAGGGCTATGTTTCCTTCCATGGAGGACTTTCGACGCCGGAGGGCCAGAGCTATCCATCCGACACCCCGCCGCTGCTGATTGCGCATGGCGGCGCGGACGCCTCAATCTCGATGCAGGATGTCGCAGACCTGTCTGTCGAACTTGAAAAGGCCGGCGTCCCTTATGAAATCGAAGTTTATTCCGGCGCGCCCCACGCATTCACGGTCATTGGATCGGACGCTTATCAGGAACGCGCGGACAAGAAGTCCTGGGATGCGTTCACGACTTTTCTCGAAAACAACCTTGGCGAACAGAGCTGAAGTTTTCGCCACAAAAAGGAACAACCTCATGCGCAACTGGCAGAAATTCACGGCGGCTCTTCTGATTGCGGCTTTCGGCGCAATCTCCATGGCCGCTCCCTCGGCCCATGCCCATCATGGCTGGCGCTGGGCGGAATCGGGTAATTCGGAAATCAGCGGAACGCTCAAATCCGTCAAGCTGGGCAATCCGCACGGCGAAGTGACGCTGGATGTGGACGGTGAGGAATGGACGGCCGAAATCGGTCAGCCCTGGCGCAATGACCGTGTCGGGCTGACGGAAGACGTTCTCAAGGCCGGAATCACGATGACCATCATGGGACATCGCGCCGCCGACGAGAGCCAGAAGCTGATCAAGGCCGAGCGCGTCGTCATTGACGGCAAGACCTACGACCTCTACCCCGGCCGGGACTGACGGCGCGGGAATGGAGGCACTCTTCTCCCTGTTGGAAGCTTTGCAAAATGCGGAGCTTCCAACCGCATTGCGTCTTTCCACCCTGACCTATCCGCTGGTCAATGCGGCCCACATAATCGGGCTGGCGCTGCTGTTCGGCTCGATCTTCGCGCTGGATCTGCGGCTGCTCGGTTTCTGGCCCTCGATCCCCGTCGAGCCGCTTTCCCGCATCCTGCTGCCTGTCGCCATTGGTGGACTGATCATGGCCCTGCTGACCGGCGCCCTGCTTTTCTCGGTTCATGCGGTCAAATATGCGGGAATGGGTATTTTTCAGGTCAAATTGCTGCTTGTCCTGGCCGCTATAACTAACGTGCTCCTGTTACATCGCACAGTGGCATGGAAATCGGCAACCGCGCCGGAGACAATCGGCAATCCGGCGCTCCGCGTTAAAATCGCAGCGCTGTTCTCCATTCTTCTATGGGTGAGCGCCATCATTTGCGGCCGGATGATCGCCTATTACGCTTAAAGCCAGCGCGACCAATTTTCACACCTTGAAATCAGAGATCGGCAATCTTTTTTTATCAAACGCCGTTTGATAAAACATCCAGAATGTACTATTTGTCATGCGAATGCGCGATAGCGACACAATGAGCGACAAACTCCAGGGATCAAGACGAGTTTAACCGATCATGAGCAATTTCAACGAGGAAACCGTCCTTTCGGTGCGCCACTGGACGGACGATCTTTTCAGCTTCACCGCCACGCGCAGCCCGTCCTTCCGCTTCGTCAACGGCCAGTTCACGATGATGGGCCTCGAAGTCGAGGGCAAGCCGCTGCTGCGCGCCTATTCGATGGTGAGCACCAATTACGAGGAAGAGCTGGAGTTCTTCTCCATCAAGGTGCCCGACGGGCCGCTGACCTCGCGCCTCCAGCACATCAGGGAAGGCGACCGCATCCTCGTCGGCAAGAAGCCGGTCGGCACGCTGGTGCTCGACAATCTGCTCGATGGCCGGAACCTCTACCTGCTCTCCACGGGCACCGGCCTTGCGCCCTTCATGAGCATCATCCGCGATCCCGAGACCTACGAGAAGTGCGACAAGGTCGTGCTGGTGCATGGCTGCCGCCAGATCTCCGAGTTGGCCTATGGCGAGCAGATCACCGAGGCGCTGCCGAAACATGAATATCTGGGCGAGTTGATCCAGGAGAAGCTGATCTACTATCCGACCGTGACCCGCGAGCCGTTTCATAATCGTGGCCGCGTCACCGATCTGATCAATTCGGGCCAACTCTTCAGCGATATCGGCCTGCCGGTGTTCGATCCCGAACATGACCGCGCCATGCTCTGCGGCAGCCCGCAAATGCTGGCCGACATGAAGCAGATCCTCGAAGATCGCGGCTTCGTCGAGGGCTCAAGCGGAAAGCCTGCCAGCTTCGTGATCGAGAAGGCTTTCGTGGAGAAATAGGCGTTTTTTCTCCACGCCTCCCACACTCCCCGCCTGACCAGTGTCAGCCCCGGCTTTCGAGCCGGGGTTTTTTGCTGCGCAAAGCCGGCCGAGAGGCGGACAACTCCGCCTCGCCCGGCACAAGCATCTCGACCAGCGCGCGCTGGGCTGCGCTTTCATAGCGGCCTTCATGCCGGACAAGCGCGAAATCACGTTGCGGCAGGTCGATGGCGATGGGGACCAACGCGCCCGCCGCAATATCGCGCACGACCACATGCTCCGAAACGATCGTTGCGCCCGCTCCCGCCTCGACAGCCTCGCGGACGGCTTCATTGCTCGGCAGAACGAGAAAGATCCGCAGATCCTCGAAGGCGATTCCCTCGCGCCGGGCCAGATCTTCCAGTATGTCCCGCGTGCCCGATCCCTCCTCGCGTATGACCCAACTCAGGGTCCGCAGATCCGGCTTGCCGTCCGCGCAGCCCGGCGGCATGGGATGGGCGGAGGAGACAACCAGCACCAGCCGGTCGTCATCCACATGCAGTCGGGAAAGCGCGGGATGCTGCGTGCGTCCCTCCACAAGCCCCACATCGGCGGAGCCATCCGCGACCGCCTGTTCGACCTGCCGTGTATTGCCGATGCTGATATGGAGGCGGACATCGGGATAGGCGGCATGGAACGCCGTCAGACGCCGGGGCAGCCAATAGCTGGCAATCGTCTGGCTGGCTGCGATGGAGAGCGCGCCACGCGTCGTTTCGGACAGGTCCGCGAGCGAGGATCGGGCAGTCGCCGCGCGATTGAGCACGGCGCGCGCCTCGGGCAGAAAACGCTGGCCGATCTCGGTCAGCTCGATCCCCCGCCCGATCCGGTCGAACAACTGTGTCCCGTACTGATTTTCGAGCGCGCGAACCGCAGCGGATACCGCCGATTGCGTCATGCCAAGGCTTTCGGCGGCCCGGGTCATGTGTCCGCGCTCGGCCACGGCAACGAATATGCGCAATTGCTCCAGTGTCATGGACAAAACCATCTATTTATTCGATGATTTCGACAACATAAAATTGTTAATGGGCGCGTAACCCGGCAATTTCGACTGCGCTATTTTGCATCAGCCCCGGTTGCGTTGTCACAAAACTGTAATTTCGAGTGTGTTACACCAATTAACGTAATTTTAATGCGCCGGACTTGCGGCGCTCGCTCAAGGATGGTTCCCATGTTCCGACCGATGCTTATGGCTGTACTGGGCCTTTTCATCATGTGCGCGCCCGCTTCGGCGCTTGACGCACGCTACACCGATGCCGACGGTGATCTCGTCGCCGACATTCCGACCGATCCGGCTGACCAGATCGACCCCGATACGCTGATCTTTGCCTACACGCCCGTCGAAGACCCTGCTGTCTACGCAACTGTCTGGGATGGCTTCCTGAAGCACATGGAAAGCGTGACCGGCAAGACCGTGCAGTTCTTCCCCGTGCAGTCGAATGCGGCCCAGATCGAGGCGATGCGCGCGGGCCGTCTGCACATCGCAGGCTTCAACACCGGCTCCAATCCGCTGGCCGTCGCCTGCGCCGGTTTCCGTCCCTTCGCCATGATGGCGTCCGAGGATGACTCCTTCGGCTACGAGATGGAAATCATCACCTATCCGGGCTCCGGCATCGAGAAGGTCGAGGACATCAAGGGCAAGAAGCTGGCCTTTACCTCCGAGACCTCCAATTCCGGTTTCAAGGCTCCCTCCGCGCTGCTGAAAGGCGAATTCGGTCTCGTCGCGGGCACCGACTTTGAAGCGGTCTTCTCCGGCAAGCATGACAACTCCATTCTTGGCGTGGCCAACAAGGACTATCCGGCGGCCTCGATCGCCAACTCCGTAATGGCCCGCATGATCGAGCGTGAGGTCATCAAGGTTGACCAGATCGTGTCGATCTTCAAGTCGCAGACCTTCCCGACAACCGGCTACGGCACCGCCCATAATCTGAAGCCGGAACTTCAGGAGAAGATCAAGGAAGCCTTCTTCAGCTTCCCGTGGGAAGGCTCAAAGCTGGCTGAGGAATTCTCCAAGTCCGGCGAAGCCAAGTTCATCGAGATCACCCACAAGAAGGATTGGGACGTCGTCCGCAAGATCGACGCCGCCAACGAAGTCAAGTACGATTGCCAGTAGGCGATTGTGGCCAATCGACTGGAGAGCGGCTTAATGTTGCGCATTGAAGCGCTCTTCAAGCGCTATAAGACAGGGGACGCTGCATTGTGCGGCGTCTCTTTCTCTGTGGAAGCCGGCGAGATCATCGGATTGATCGGACCATCCGGCGCCGGAAAATCCACGCTGATCCGCTGCGTCAACCGACTTGTCGAGCCGACCTCCGGCAAGATCTGGCTCGGCGACATCGAACTGACCGCGCTGGGCAAGGGCGATCTGCGCCGCGCACGGCGGCGGATCGGCATGATCTTCCAGGAGTACGCGCTGGTCGAACGGCTGACGGTGATGGAGAACGTGCTCTCCGGCCGTCTCGGCTATACCGGCTTCTGGCAGAGCTATCTGCGCCGCTTTTCGCAAGCCGACATCGAGCGCGCCTTTACCGTGCTGGAGCGCGTCGGCCTGATGGACCACATCGACAAACGCGCCGATGCGCTTTCGGGCGGTCAGCGCCAACGCGTCGGCATTGCCCGCGCCCTGGTGCAGGAGCCGGAAATCCTGCTGATCGACGAGCCGACCGCGAGCCTCGACCCGAAGACCTCGCGACAGGTCATGCGGCTCATCACCGAAATCTGCCGGGAACGCCAGCTCGCCGCCATCGTCAATATCCACGACGTGGCGCTTGCCCAAATGTTCCTGCCGCGGATCGTCGGCCTGCGCGCTGGGGAAGTCGTCTATGACGGGCCGGGCAACGCCATGACGCCGGAGGTGCTCACCCGTATCTATGGCGAGGAGGACTGGACCAAGACCTCCGCGCTGAATACCGACGAGGACGGCGACGCACATCCGGAGCCGAAGATTGCGGCGCTGTCCGACGACGATCTGCGCGCGGTGGTGCGCTGATCATGGACGCCCGCGCAGCCGCAATGCCGCTCCCTGAGGTCCGGACATGGAAACCGCCACGGCTGATCGAGGCGACGTGGCTCCGCTGGGCCGTCACGCTCGCCGTCCTGCTCTACCTGTTCCTCGCCATCGGCTCCATCGACGCCAACTGGACCCGCATTATCGAAGGGATCGGCCGCGCCGGGCGGCTTTTCGCCGGCTTTCTCACGCCCGATTTCGTCTCGCGCTGGAGCGACATCCAGACCGGCATGATCGAAAGCCTGACGATGACGGTGACATCCACCGTCGCAGGCGTGCTGATCTCCATCCCTATCGGGCTCGGTGCGGCGCGCAACATCGCCCCTCTGTGGCTTTATGGCGTGTGCCGCGCCATCATCGCGCTCTCCCGCACCTTCCAGGAGATCATCATCGCGATCTTCTTCGTCGCCATGTTCGGCTTCGGGCCGTTTGCGGGCTTCCTCACCCTCGTCTTCGCCACCATCGGCTTCCTCGCCAAGTTGCTCGCCGACGACATCGAAGAGATCGACCCGGCCCAGGTGGAAGCGGTGCGCGCGACGGGGGCAGGCTTCTGGCAGGTGATCGACTTTGCCGTGGCCACTCAGGTCATGCCGCGGCTCATCGGCCTGTCGCTCTACCGCGTCGACATCAATTTCCGCGAATCCGCCGTGATCGGCATCGTCGGAGCGGGCGGCATCGGCGCGACGCTGAACACCGCGCTCGACCGCTATGAGTTCGACTCCGCCGCCGCCATCCTCATCCTGATCATCGTCCTGGTGATGATGGCGGAATATGGCTCCAGCTATATCCGCAAGTGGGTGCAATAATGCCCGTTATCGCCCCGGCGGCCGGCGGGCCGCGCAACTGGACGCTGCGAACGCCCCGGCAAAGGCTGACGATCTGGGCCGGCTGGCTGGCGCTCATCGCGCTCACGGTGTTCTGCTGGCGGGTGATGACGGCGGACACCATCTGGGCCTTCGTCCATGATGCGCCGCGCCAGGCCGCCGACATTTTCGGCCGCATGCTGCCGCCGCGCTGGGACTATATCGACCGGCTCTGGCTGCCGCTATGGGACACCATCAACATCGCCACGCTCGGCACATTGCTCGCCATCCTCATGGGAACGCCGCTGGCCTTTCTCGCCGCGCGCAACACCACCCCGAGCGCCACTTTCATCCGGCCTATCGCCCTGCTCATCATCGTCTCGACCCGCTCGATCAACGCGCTG
>JBHJOB010000130.1:0-3136 GCA_050330195.1 Rhodomicrobiaceae bacterium
CGTTCAGCGCCGCCGTCGGCTCGTCCATGACGATGACCTTGGCGTCCAGCGACACGGCCTTGGCCACCTCGACAAGCTGCTGCTCGGCGACATCGAGTTCGCCGATGAGGCTGTCCGGCTCGATGCGGTGAACGCTGCCGAACAGGTCGAGCACCTTGCGCGTTTCCGCGTTCATCCGTGCCGTGTCGAGCATGCCGCGCCGGGTCGGCTCACGGCCAAGAAAAACGTTTTCGGCGACCGTCCGGTCGGGCAGAAGCGAGAATTCCTGATAGATCACGCTGATCCCGGCACGGAGCGCTTCGACCGGATGGGCAAAGCTCACCTCTTCGCCGCCGACGAGAAGCGTGCCGCTGTCAGGGCGATAGGCGCCGGAGAGGATTTTGATGAGGGTGGATTTGCCCGCGCCATTCTCGCCGACAAGCGCGTGGACTTCGCCCGCACGGCAGGCGAAGCTGACATCGTCCAGCGCCTTGACGCCGGGGAAGGTCTTGGAAATGCCACGCATCTCGAAGACCGTGTTCATGGTTTTCCTCCCAGTCCATATTCTTTTCGTGGCCGATCGTTCTTGCGCCGGACCCTCGATGTAATCGTTTACATAATCTTCAGCGCAAGGCGGGCCGCTTGTCAATTGATTAGAGGGCCGACCGCTGATTTTTTCCCGGCCATGACGCCGGCAGGCTCACTGCGCCTGAAGGGCGATCTGCGATCTACGTCCCGTCGGCTTCGGCCCATTGTTGGCGGACGAATTTCGCGCTTTCGAGGAACAGCGTTTCATTGTCCAGAAAGAGCGGCCGCCAGACGCGCGTCGCGGCGGCAATCTCGGGCAATCCGCTGCCGAAGGCTTCCACGCAGAGCCAATCGTCAAAGCCGGTCGCGCGTAGCGCTCTGAAAATCGCGGCAAAATCGATCTGCCCGGTTCCCGGTATGCCGCGATCATTCTCGGACACGTGAAAGACGCCCAGATGGCCAGCGAGGCTCGCGATCGCGTCGGGCTGGCTCTTTTCCTCGATATTGGCGTGAAACGTATCGTACATGATGCGGAATGCGGGATGGTTCACGCGCTCCACATAGGCTCTTGCCTGCGCGGACGTGTTCAGAAAATGGGTCTCGAAGCGGTTGAGGGGTTCAAGGCTGAGAATGATGCCTTGCGAGGCGGCCTGCTCGGCCATGGCGCGGTGAGCATCCGCGCCCCATCGCAATTCGTCCTCGGTCGGTCCGGCTCCGGTGAATTGCCCGATTGGCGCATGAAAAGGTCCGCCGATGCTTTCCGCGCCAAGCGCTTCAGCGCAGTCCAGAATCCAGCCCAGATGTTTGCGCCCGTTTGCCCGCGACGAGGCATCGGAGCTGACCGGATTGGCGGCCTGGCTGGCGACGATGGAGGTTATGGTGCGCGGCAGGTCAAGCCGGTCTAGCATCTTGCCCAGCCGTTCGTAATGCTCCGGCTCGCCTTTCAAAACGGGGATCTCGACGCCGTCGAAACCGGCCCGCCTGGCAAGTTCCAGGATGGGAAGATAGCTGTCATCCACGAAATCCGTGACGCAGAGCAGATTGATGCTGAGCCGCATGAAATCTCCATTGGCATGCAAAAACAGTCGATTAGACGCCTCTCCTGAAAGACTCCGCATTCGAAAGAAGTCGTCATGTCTACCTTTCGTCCAGCTTATGGGCCGAACCGGCTTTGTGTAAACGACCATTCGACCGGGCGCTCACACTCGGCTTTGCCTCATCGACTCTGCCAATCGCGCTTTGTATTTTCCGCAAGCTGCGTCATCATGATTGAAAAATATCAGGGAGGAGTTCAGTCATGACCAGCGTGCTTATCCGCAACGCGCAAATCTGGGACGCCGACGCCGGATCGCTTTTTCCAGGCTCCGTCGAGATCAGCGGCAACCGCATTGGGCAGGTGCATCGCCACGATGTGGCCGCTACGCCGGAACGCGAGGACGTCATCGACGCGGGCGGAATGACGCTCATGCCGGGCATGGTGGAGGGTCATTGTCATCCAAGCTTCACCGGCATCAACGAGCCGCCGGAGTTGGGCAAGCTTTGCCCGGAGCGGCACATGCTGGAGACGGCGAAGAACCTGCGCCTGCTCCTGAACCACGGCTTCACGTCGATCTTCGAAGCCGCGTCGGCCAAGCCCATGCTCGGGGTCACAGCGCGCGACGCGATCAACGAGGGGCTGCTCGTTGGGCCGCGAATGCTGGCAGGCAGCCCGGAGGTGACGACAACAGCGGGCCTCGGCGACGAGCGCAAGCGCCATCTCTATCAGGAGAGCTTCGGACTTGTCGCGGACGGGCCGGACGAGTTCCGCCGTGTGGCGCGCGAATGCATCCGCGACGGCGTTGACGTGATGAAGATCAACATCTCCGGCGACGAGTTTGTCAGCCACGCCCGCGCCGAGATTACGCCGACCGAACCCGAAGAACTGGAAGCCTTCGTCCGGGTCGCGCACGCCTTCGGCAAGAAGGTCGCGGCCCATGCGCGGTCGAGCCAGTCGGTGAAGATGGCCGTTCATGGCGGCGTGGATTGCATCTATCACTGCGATTTTGCCGACGAGGAGGCGCTCGATCTGCTTGAAGGCGCGAAGGACCGCATCTGGGTCGGCCCGGCTTTCGGCCTCGTCCACAATTGTACGAAGGAGGGCGAACCTGCGGGCATCACGCGGGAGGTGGCGGCTGATCTCGGGCTCATGCGCAAGTTCGAAGCGACCTGCGCCACCTATCACGAGATCCGCAGGCGCGGCATCCGCGTCGTCATCGGCGGCGATTACGGCTTCGCGGTCACGCCCATGGGCCAGAACGCCCGCGACATCGACCATTTCGTCCGCTATTTCGGCTATACGCCCAACGAGGCGCTGCGCTGCGCCACGATCATCGGCGCACAACTAATGGGCCATGACGGAGAACTGGGCGAAGTCAAGGAAGGCTATCTGGCCGATCTTCTGCTGGTGAAGGGCAATCCGTTGCAAGACGTCTCGATCATGCAGCACCAGGACAGTTTCGCCATGATCATGAAGGACGGCGTGATCTACAAGGACCCGCGGCGGGCGGAGCGAGGGCAGGGCGGTCTGATCGCGGCGGAGTAGGTGGGCGCGCGACGGGAGCGACCGCCGGACAGCGAGGACGAGATCCGA
>JBHJOB010000131.1:0-27387 GCA_050330195.1 Rhodomicrobiaceae bacterium
CCAAGGCCGAGATGAAGCGCCTCCACATCGAAGGCGACGCATTCCATCCAGAATGGAACTACACGATCAAGCCAAGGCAGCGCGATGAACCGTAGCGGTTATTGTTGAAGGTGTCCTAACCAAGAAAGGAACACATATGAACGAAGACAAAGAACTAGAACAGGCCATAACCTCAGCAAAGCAAGGCAAAGGCATCGTAGATCGAGTCATCAAGTATGGCGATTACCTCTGTAAGCGATACCAATACGGCCTTTGGTCGATTGAGCTACACAAATCCGCCCCTAACGGTAAGAAGCTCCACCCATCACTTACAGGCCTCTGGACTGCAACTGACGTTGTAATCGATGAAATCAACAAAGCTGAGAACTGTTGCCATGATCCAGACGGTTACGACGTTCTCTATGATATTAGAGGCTCAGAATTCCTGGACAAGAAACATCGAAACGTAAACAAATACTACAATCCAAAAGAACACGAAAACGTATAAGGAGGAACAAATATGAGTAAAGATCCCAGAACACGCACTGACTATGATAACATGAGTGAAGCTCATTTGAACTACGTCAAGGAGTCAGCTAAGGCTGTAGCCAGTCGTATAGCGAAGAAACTTCAAGATGAGAAGAGTTCTAAGTTGTATCAACAGCTAGTCTATGACGAATTAGCTAAATATGCTCCACAACCAGAGCAACCACCTCAGCCTCTATTCAATGAACATGAAGATAGCTATGAAAACAGGGAAAGAAACCAGATATTCAATGATAACTACTAGGCTAGGATATCCTCTAGATAGGCCCTAGAAGCCGTTACAAGGGGTATGAGAGCGGCTTTAACAGATTTTAGGTACTACCCTACCTAAATGACTTTTCATCGATAATAACATACTTATTTGATTCAGTTAGGAGTAGA
The DNA here is from genome assembly GCA_050330195.1 of Rhodomicrobiaceae bacterium. Lineage (GTDB taxonomy): Bacteria > Pseudomonadota > Alphaproteobacteria > Rhizobiales > Rhodomicrobiaceae > JAHQVI01. The sequence goes on from JBHJOB010000131.1 coordinate 907, forward strand.
GGGATTCGGTCTAAAGCTTTCATGGGTTTTACCCTCTACTTTTTATCCCCTGCGTTAACAGCCAATCCTGTTAACTCTCCAACTCGCAGGGGATAACTGATTGAAATTACACGCTTCAACCCTGGGTTGCTAGTGAGCGATTGGTGATTCCACGTAAAAATGTCACATGCTGATGCACAGCATAGGGCATAAGATGCAACAGTTAGTACAACATTACAGATGGGGGATTACATGATTAGATTAACTGACACTATCAAGAGGGATAGCAATGCTGTCGTTGTACAAGTCTATGGTAAAGAATCATCCAGTAATCACTAAGATCGCAATCGCTGCTTTTTCTGTGTTTATTGTTGCGCTTGTTCTCTTTGTTAATCGTCCTATCTTTGTTACCATCAATATCTATGGCGTTCCTTAGGGAGCGTCTAATCAGCGTTTGGACAGACTCCAAGCTATCGACTGAAGCCATTATGGGCTAGGTCAGTCTCTCTTAATCGTCTTTGTTCATCCTACCTGCCTTGAAGGTCTTAGGGTGGTTGAACCAACCTCAATACGAGGTTGCCGCTAGATGATTAAGCTATGACGCTGTCTAAGCTGGAGTGGGTGCCAGCTTTCAGCGAAATTGCTTCATAACCTATTATAGTAAGCGTGTCAAGAAATTAGTAGCTAACCTAATAAGACTACTAGAACAACCTTCACGTCATTCCCTTCGAGCGTATAGCTAAGGTTTTTTTATCGCGGAAAGTATGTGGTAGCGTGAAGATGTAAGGCACGCGCGAAATACATTGTCTCTCTAAAATGTCTCCACGGTTGCGCTTCGTGGAGGTGAAAATGTACATCCATAGTTCGTGTTACCTTTTGTCAAAAAAAGATAAATATTCACGTCTGCGTTATGAGAGTGCCAAAAATCGCCTATCCGAAAATAGCGAACTATTATTGGATCTGGATGAGAGCCATACTTGGTTTCAATCAATGTCCAATGATCGATATTTGAATCGAGTCCAGCATCTTGTTCTGAATTTGATAGTTCAGTACACATCTTCGTTGCTTCACGAAAATGTACACTTTTAATATATTCTAAAAAGCTACTTCGTAACACTCGCTGCTCCCCCCACAGATAGAAAACCATCAGCGCAAGGATTATTGTTAAATAACGCATGACTCTCTCCAAAGGCTGCAAACTATCCTAATTCGTCGATTTTCTGTGAGCAAATTTTTAGTCGTGATACGTGTTCTACTAAGGGGGGGCGGCCCCCTATTGTCGCTCCCACAGACAATCTGTAGGCTGACGAAACTTTTTACGACGTATACATACTATTCTAGTTGTAGGATGGAGGCAGGGGGAGGGTAAATATCGAAGGGCACAACCAAAGGGGCATCATTTATTTTAGGACCAAACTGGGACCAGTTGGACCACGAGTAGGACCAACTGTTGCCATAACACAACGCACAAGGGTAGATAGTCATTGCCTCTCAGATTCGATTAAAGCATACTACCTAAGTGAAGGATTTGCTTAACGCTTATCCCTTGGTTGTAATGGCCTCATTGGCTGGATTCCTCAAACCCCGACCGCGCGCTTGTCGTCGATGACCTTGCCGTCATTGGGCAGCGTATCCGGCGCGATAACTTGACCCTGTGTATCAGTTGCCTAGATAACACAAAACTATAGCCATCAGATGACAAACTTGATCTGCGTTGGAGTACCAGCTTTCAGTGAAATCAAGGATTGTGTCTCCACTCAAATCGCAACGTGAAATAACGGCTTGCTATAGCGGCGATGGTAAGCCCGATTAAATATATAACGCTTACGGCTATCAAAACTTTTAAGAGCAAACCAGAACCCGAAGATAAACCAAAATCTGGATCGATATTTGAGTTAGAACTAACTGTCATAATGTCGGCAATATTATGTTCAACATCTGCAGCATAAAGACCTATATAATCGATCCATCCATCGAAAACCATGCGCACGCCCACTTGTATGATAAATCCATCACCTGCATTGAGAAGAACAGGATCAATCGTGATGGTGTCACTATTTGTCGTTATGATTGGGTTTAGCCCACGCCTATTGGTTAATTCAATAGCGTGATAATAAATATTGCTGACAAACGGCAATGATAGCTTAAGAGTACCCTCGAAGTCAGCGCTCCTTATAGTTACGTTCCCCGTGTTTCGTATTCTATACTCTAGAACAGCAAAATTCTCGACTTTCTGGTTGCCTACTGATATGTATTGAATACTTCCATCTTTTATGAGAGCCCCTCTAAATGGCTTTGTGACCGATAGTGCCGTCACGCTGAGACTCTTTTCTACGTGTTCTTCTGGAAGCAATGAAATTATGAACAGAATGATCGTTGCGAAGCCCCCCAGACCTCCCAAAATTACCCATAGCCGATCATTGATAGACGCCATATTTAGCCCCCTCCGCCAATCTGCTGTCTATCTAGTCACTCCCTGAAGAAAATAAAAGTTCAAGTGGCCGAGCCTGTGGATAGCTGACCTGATTGGAATCACCTATCCCACGAACAGGACTAACCGCTGTCTCAAATTCGATTAAAGCATGCCATCAAATCAAGGATTTCCCCCGAGTGTCGCGGTCTCATTGGTGTAGACGGTCAAACCCCGACCGCGCGCTTATCGTCGATGACCTTGCCGTCGTTGGGTAGCGTATCGGGCGCGATGAACTCCACTTCGCCGCGCAGACGGCACTCGATGCGGATCGCCTCGCGCACGGCTTCGGCAATCTGCGGCTGGGCGGCGTGGGTTTCGCAGAGCAGGCGCAATTCGTCCATGCCGCCGGCCTCGGTGACTTCAAGGCGTGCACGGATGATTTCCGGGAAGCGCCTGATGACGCTCGCGACCTGTTGCGGATGGACGAACATGCCGCGCACTTTCGTCGTCTGGTCGGCGCGGCCCATCCAGCCTTTCAGCCGCGCATTGGTGCGCCCGCACGGCGACCGGCCCTGCATGATCGCGGACAAGTCGCCCGTCGCCAGCCGGATCAGCGGATAGGCTTCATCGAATGTGGTGACGACGACTTCGCCAACCTCGCCCTCGGCGACAGGCTCGCCGGTGCCGGGACGGACGATCTCGACGATGCAATCCTCCGCGATCACCATACCGTCCGACGGCCCCGCCCCCTCATAGGCGATCAGGCCCAGCTCCGCCGTGCCGTAGCATTGACTGACGCGTACCCCGTGCAATTCGTACCATTCGCGAAGCTGCGGAAAGAGCGGACCGCCCGTCACCAGCGCCTTCTCCATCGTCGTGGTCGGCGTTTCCAGCGTCTCGGCCTTCTCCATGATGATCTTGAGAAAATCCGGCGTGCCGCCATAGGCGTTGATGCCGAAATGCCTGATCGCCTGAACCTGCGTCTCGACATTGCCGGTGCCGCCGGCGAAAACCGCGCAGCCGAGCTTGGCGGCCGCGGCGTCGAACATGAAACCCGCGGGTGTCAGATGGTAGGAGAAGCCGTTGAACATCACGTCTCCCTGCCGGAACCCGGCGGCATGGAGCGCGCGCGCCATGCGCCAGTGGTCGCCCTTGCAGGCGGCGTCCCTCCCTTGCGCCTCGGCGATCGGACCGGGCGACAGGAACAGACGGCGCATCTGGCCGGGCTCAAGGTTCGTCAATCCCCCAAGCGGGCGCGTTTCCGCCTGAAGCTCGATGAGTTGCGACTTGTAGAGCACGGGCAGGCGGGAAAGCGCGGCACGGTCCGTGAGGGTTGCCGGATCAATGTCGGCGAGAAGCCGCGCGTAGTAAGGCGAGGCCGATTTCGCCCGGACGACATGCGCCCGCAATGCCTCGAATAGCTGACGCTCGCGGACTGCCGGATCGCGTGTCTCCAGAGGATCATAGGGTTGCATTCATGGCCTCCGGGAATTGTCCGGGTACTGACTTCACCTCTCCCGTGCGGAGAGAGCCTGTCCCCGGCTTGATCGGGGATCGGCGCGCAGTGCCGGATGAGGGGGTGTGGGCACGCAAGCGGGTACATATTCCCCTCACCCCAACCCTCTCCAAAGGTGAGCGCTTGTCGCTCACCGTAAAGGTTCGCGAGTGGGAGAGGGAGAACAGCTTGCAATGCATCACGATTCGTCTCAAAGCCATCTCTTCCGCCGTCTGAATGATTTTACATTGCGGAAGGATCGCCGCTCACCTCCGCCGAGGTAGAATTCCTTCACGTCCTCATTCTCCGCCAGCGCCTCGCTCGGTCCATCGAGAACGATCTTGCCGTTCTCCATGATGTAACCGTAATCGGCGGCCTGCAGCGCCATGTTGGCGTTCTGCTCGACCAGCAGGATCGAGATGCCCAGCTCCTGATTGAGGCGGCGGATGATGCCGAACACCTCCTTCACGAGCAGCGGGGACAGGCCCATGGACGGCTCATCCATCAGGATCAGCCGGGGTCGCGCCATCAGCGCACGGCCGATCGCGAGCATCTGCTGCTCGCCGCCGGAGAGATAGCCGGCGAGGCCCTTGCGGTCTTTCAGACGCGGGAAAAACTCGAAAATCTCCGCCATCTCCGATTTGAGATCGGCCTTGGGGCGGCTGAACGCGCCAAGACGGAGATTCTCCGTGACGGTCATGTCCTGAACGATGCCTCGTCCTTCCATCACGAGAAACACGCCGTCGCGCACCTTCCGCTCGGCGGGCTGATGCGTGACGTTCGCGCCATCGTAGAGGACATCGCCGCGCGTGATCTCGCCATCTTCCGTGTGCAGCAGACCCGCAATCGCCTTGAGCGTCGTCGATTTGCCGGCGCCGTTCGCGCCGAGCAGCGCGGTGATCTTGCCGCGCTTGGCTTCCATCGACATGCCGCGCAGAACGAGGATCACGTCGCTGAACACCACCTCGATGTTCTTGACTTCGAGGATGTTGTCCGTCTTCGAAGCGCTTGCGGTCTGGCTGTCGATCTGGTCTGCGGTTGATGCGGCCATTTTGCTTTCTCTGTCCATAACTCCCTCTCCCAGAGAGAGAGGGTTGGGGTGAGGGGATTGGACCTCAAATGAGACTTGACAACCCCTCACCCGGCACTACGTGCCGACCTCTCCCAACGGGAGAGGTGAAGTAGGCAGTGCTTACTGCCCGAGCCAGTCGTCGCGGCGCGGCAGCGTCGTTTCCGCGATGCGCTCAATCGTCACCTCGCCATTCTCGAAGGAACCGCGATTGACGGCGACGGTCAGCAGGCCGCGATGGTCCTCATTGGTCCAGGTTGAAGGCAGGCACACGCCTTCCAGACCGGCCGGCACCCAGTCGGTCTTCTGGTAGAAGCCGTCGCGGATGTTCTCACCGGTCAGACCGCCATTGGCCTTCGCCCATTCCATCGCTTCCTTCATGTAGTAGGCCGAGCAGACGCCGCGAATGTAATGATGCGTAGGCCTCTGATCGCCCATGCCCTGGCCGTTCTCGACGATCTTCTGAACCAGACCCATGCCGGGCACGTCCTGCCCGTAAAACGGAGTGGAAGACGGGAAGATCAGATCCTTGGCCTCGGCGGCCTGAATGGTCAGATAGTCGCCAGCCCAGGGATTGCCCATATAGGTCGCCTCGACGCCCACGGTCGCGCAGGAATTCAGCAGCGAGACAACCGAACCGCCGAGATTGCCCATATAGACATATTGCGCGCCGGTTTCCTTGATGGTCAGGCACTGCGCTTTGAAGTCGCCGGGCGCGAGCGGCACGACGACCGGAGGCGCAACCGTCAGGCCAAGCTCTTTCGCATAGGCGGCGCAGGCATCTTTCGGCGCGTTCGGATAGGGGTGGTTGTCGCCGGTATGGACGAACACCGGATTGGCGATGCCCTTGGCCTTGGCGTCGTCGGCAGCCCACTGAGCGAGCGCGCGGCAGGCGTCGGAATAGGACGGGCCGTAGAAGAAATTATAAGGCGCTGGCTGTTTCGTATTCGGGTTCTTGCCGGTCGGGTCGGTCAGATGCGCGGAATAGGAGGCGGAAACGACCGGGATCTTGTCGTTGGCGACGAAGGTAATCAGCGCTTCGGTGTCTCCGGTGCCCCAGCCATGCAGGAAGACCATCCCTTGCGTCGTCCAGCGCTTGTACTGGGCGATGGCTTCGGGGATCTTGTAGCTGTAATCGACCGTGTCGAGATTGATCTGCGTGCCGTCGATGCCGCCATTCTCATTGATATATTTGATGGCGTCGGAGACGCCGGGACCGTAATGCTTGCCGACGAAGGCCGTCGCTCCCGTGTAATCCACCAGATGACCGACCATGACGGAATCCTGCGCCTTTGCGGCGCCAACGCCGAGCGCAAGCGATGCGCCCAGAACTGTGAGTTTGCGCAGATATGACATGCTTCCTCCAATAGGCGGCCCGCTTGTTTGTTGAAAGACGAGCCCGGCCGCCCGGCGCGTCCTCTCAGCCTTTTCCCGCTAATGCGAGAACGGATAAAGTTTCCAGCTCGCCCGGATCAGCCGCCAGCGATGCATGAGCCCTTCCGGTTCCAGCACGAGAAACAGTATGATGGCCGCGCCGACGGACATCTGCTTGATATAGGCGACGCCGTGCTCCATCGCCGGGAAGATCACGGCCGCACTCGATGCGGCGACCTCCATGACCTGCGGCAGCATCAGGATGAACGCGGCGCCGACCAGTGCGCCTGCGATCGAGCCGAGCCCGCCGATGATGATCATCGCGAGAAACTGGATCGAGAGCAGGATCGTGAATGCCTCGCCGGAGACGAAACCGAGATAATGCGCATAGAGCGCCCCTCCGATGCCGGCGAAGAAGCTGGATATGCCGAACGACATCACCCGGTAGCGGGTCAGATTGATGCCCATGATCTCGGCGGAGAGATAATGGTCGCGCACCGCGATCAGCGCCCGCCCGTCGCGCGTGCGGATCAGGTTGGAGACGGCAAGGAACGACACGACCACCCAGAACAGCACCAGGTAGATGTAGGACGCGTCATTGTTGAAGGCGAAACCGAACAGTGTCGGGGTCGCGGCGGGCGAGCCGTAGGGGCCGCCGGTGAACCACTCGGCGCGGGCGAAGAAATCCTGCAGGATGAATTGCGAGGCGAGCGTTGCGATGGCGAGATAGAGCCCCTTGAGCCGTGCGGCGGGCAGGCCGAAAATCATGCCGACCGCCGTGGTCATCAGCCCCGCCAGCGGGATCGCCAGCATGACGGGGATGCCCTTGGAGGCGATCCATGCCGAGGCGAATGCCCCGAAGCCGAAAAAGGCGCTGTGCCCGAGCGAGATCTGCCCCGTATAGCCGACAAGCACGTTCAGCCCGAGCGCGGCAATGCCGTAAATGCCGATCAGGATCAGCTGGCTGAGCACGAAATTGTCGGCCCATAGCGGCGTGAGCGCCACGAACACGATGCCGCCCAGCACCGCCCAGCGATCGAAACTGGTATGAAACAGCGCCTGGTCGCTGCGATAGGTGGTGCGGAAATCGCCGCAGGGTCTTGGATCGGGAAGCGCAACCATCCGTCAGACCCTCTCTATGTCCGGCGTCCCGAACAGGCCGTAGGGACGGATCATGAGGATGATGATCAGCGCATAGAACGGCGCGACCGTGTACATATTCCCCCATTGCAGATATTGGCCGTCGACGAATTCGGCGAGATTTTCCAGCACGCCGACAATGATCCCGCCCACGACTGCGCCGACGATCGAATCCAGCCCGCCGACGATGACCGCCGGGAAGACCTTGATGCCGATGAAGGCGAGGCTGTTGGAGACGGCGTTGACGAGGCCGATGACGACGCCGGCAATCGCTGACACGACCGCCGAAATCGCCCAGGCCATGGCGAAGACAGTGCCGACAGACACGCCGAGCGACTGCGCCACCTGCTGGTTGTAGGCCGTTGCCCGCATGGCCAGTCCCCAGCGCGAATAGCGGAAGAACCAGAAGAACGAAGCCATGACGAAGATCGACAGGACGAGGCTCATCAGATAGGCGGTTTCGAAATTCAGTCCGCCGATGGAGACAGTACCCCTGCCAAAGACCGGAGGGAAGCGCTCGGCATTGACCCCGAAGATCCAGTTCATCAGCGCCTGCATGAAGATGCCGAGACCGATCGTCGCCATGATGACGGAAATCACCGGTTCGCCGACGAGCGGGCGAAGCAGCACCACCTGCACGATGATGCCGAACAGCGTCATGAAGACCAGCGAAAACAGGAATGCGATGACGAAAGGAAGCTGCATCTGCACGACCATCGTCCAGCAGACCCATGCGCCGAGCACGACGAACTCGCCCTGCGCGAAATTGACGACCTGCGTCGATTTGTAGATCAGCACGAAGCACATGGCGACGACGCCATAGAGCATGCCGACGATGATGCCATTGATAAGCAATTGCGTGAACAACTCGAAATTCATTCGGCGGCCTCCCTCACGGCTTCCTTGTCGCCGGCGAACACCGTGCGCGGCTCGTCGATGGTCAGCTTGGCGACGACGCGCTGTTTCGAGCCGTCCTGGAAGTGGATCACCGTGTCCACATCGACATGCGGCGCGCCGGAGTAGATCGCCTCGATGATGTCGCCATATTTGTCGGCAATCACGCCGCGCCGGACCTTCTTGGTGCGCGTCAGCTCGCCATCGTCGGCGTCCAGCTCCTTGTAGAGCAGCAGGAATTTCCGGATGCGCTGCTGGGCGGGAAGGGTGGCGTTGACGCGCTCGACCTCCTCGCGGAGGAGCTGGTAGACCTCGGGTCGCGTCGCCAGATCGGAATAGGTGGTGAAGCTGATGCGCCGCTCCTCCGCCCATTTCGACAGGATCGCGAAGCGGATGCAGATCATCGCGGCGAGATAGGGCCGGTCCTTCCCGAGGATGACGGCCTCGGCGATATAGGTGGAGAATTTCAGCTTGTTCTCGATGAATTGCGGCGAGAAGCGCACGCCCGCGGACGTCACCGAGAGATCCTTGATGCGGTCGATCACGACGAGATGTTTCTTGTTCGTCAGATAGCCGGCGTCGCCCGTCATAAACCAGCCGTCCTCATCGAAGCTTGCCGCCGTCTCCTCGTCCATCTTGTAATAGCCGGACATCATGTTCGGGTGCTTCACGAGGATTTCCCCCAGACCTTCCGGGTCCGGATCCTTGATCTTCAGATGACAGCCCGGCATCGGATAGCCGACCGTTTCATTGTCGACATCGCCGCTTGCATGGATCGTATGCGCGCCGAGCGCTTCGGTCTGGCCGTAAAGCTGCTTGAGCGGCACGCCCATCGCGAGGAAGAACTTGAACGTATCCGGCCCCATCGCCGCGCCGCCCGTTGCGGCGGAACGCAGATTGGTGAGGCCGAGCCGGTCGCGCAGAGCGCGGAACAGAAGCACGTCGGCAAGAGACGAGCTGCGCCCCTCGTCGATGGCGCGCGTACCGGCCTTGACGCCCCAATTGTAGATGGCGCGCTTCCATTTCGCCGAATCCATGATCCGCGCCCGGATGTCCGCCGCGACGACTTCCCACACACGCGGCGAATAGAGAATGAAATTCGGCCCGATCTCGCGCAGATCGCCCATCGTCGTCACCTCTTCCTCCGGGAAATTGACGATCATGCGCGCAATGTAATTCCAGGCGACGGAATACATTTGCTCCATCACCCAGGACAGCGGCAGCACGGCGACATATTCCTCGCCGGCCCCTCGCGGATCGGCGCGCAGATAGCTGGCGGCATGGCCGAGAAAGGCGCGTCCTTTCCACATGGCGAGCTTTGGATGGGCGGTCGTGCCGGAAGTGGTGCACAGAATCGCGACGTCCTCGCCATCGGTTGCCGCCACCATCCTTGGGAACAGCTCCGGATCGGCGTTGATCGCCACTTCCCCCAGCGTTTCCAGATCCTCCAGCCGCATCAGGCGCGGATCTTCATATTTGCGCATGCCGCGCGGGTCCGTATAGACGATGTGCTTGACGCTCGGGATCGTATCGCCAAGCTCCAGCAGCTTGTCGACCTGCTCCTCATCCTCGGCGACGATCACCTTCGGCTCCGCATAGCCGATCAGATAGCGGATTTCCTCTTCCAGCGCGTCCCGGTAGATGCCAAGACTCATCGCCCGGCAGCTATGCGCCGCCACCTCGCCCCAGACCCATTCGGGCCGGTTGTCGCCGATCAGCGCCACCACATCGCCCTGCCTCACGCCAAGCCCGGCAAAGCCTGCCGCGATCCGCGAAATATGGCGTTCGCAATCGGCCCAGCTATAGGCGATCCAGATGCCGTATTCCTTTTCGCGCTGGGCAATTTCGCTCGGGAAGTTCTTCGCATTATGGACGAGCAGCTTCGGCAGTGTGTCGTGCACCGAGACGTCGGCAAGCGATGCGGGCGTCTTCGGCCAGCCGATCTCGTCACCGCTGACAGCGAGGTGCGTGCTCATGCGTTGACAGCCTCCGCTCTTGCATCCTCGTCGAGGTCGGCAAGAAACTCGTCGTCCTCGCCGAGATAGGCGCGTTTCACATGCTCGTTGTTCATGATCTCATCGGGCGTTCCGCTCGCGATAACCTTGCCAAAATCGAGCACGATCACCCGGTCCGAAAGGTCCATGACCACGCCCATATCGTGCTCGATCATGACAACGGTGATGCCGAATTCCTGATTGAGATCGAGGACATAGCGGGCCATGTCCTCCTTCTCCTCAAGGTTCATGCCCGCCATCGGCTCGTCAAGCAGGATCACCTCCGGCTCGATGGCGACGGCGCGGGCCAGTTCCACGCGCTTGCGGTAGCCGTAGGAGAGCGTGCCGGCGGGCTCGTTGCGCACATCCTGGATTTCGAGAAAGTCGATGATGTCCTCGACCTTGCGGCGATGCTCCAACTCCTCGCGCTGCGCGCCGCCGAACCAGTATGCCATGCCGGTCAGGAAGTTGTTCTTGAGAAGGTGATGGCGGCCGACGAGGATATTGTTGAGCACGCTCATATGGCCGAACAGCGCCAGATTCTGGAACGTGCGGCCGATGCCGAGACGGGCGCGGTCGTTGATGGAGTGCCGCAGGAGGGATGATCCGCGGTAATGGATCTCGCCCTCATTCGGCTTGTAGCGCCCGGAAATGCAGTTGAGCATGGAGGTCTTGCCCGCGCCATTCGGCCCGATGATCGAGAAGACCTCGCCCTTGTTCACATGAAAGCTGACATTGCTCAGCGCGCGCACGCCGCCAAACCGCAGCGAAACATTGCGCACGTCCAGCAGATAACCGTCTCGGGCAACCGACCGGTCCAAGGCATCCTCCCTCCCCGGCCGTCTTCGACGGTTCAGGGTTGTCTGTCGTCTCCGCCGGACTCGTTGATCGTTCCGGTTCTTGCCTTCCGGCATGTTAGGGACGGTATAATGAGACTGTTGCGAGACTTTTGCAAAACGGTCATCTTGGCAAAAATTATGATTTGGCAGCCCGAGGAGAACGGTGCGCCGTCATAGGGAAGGAACCGCCTTTGCGGAGCGATCTGCTTCAGACCGGAAACCGGCCGCCGCCGGGACTTCAGGCAGGGGATGTATCGGACATTCTGGGCGTGGGCGCGCTCGCACTGATACAGGCCGGGCTGGACAAGATCGATCAGGGCATCACCATTTTCGATGCCGATCTGAAGCTGGTCTTTTCCAATGCGCGCCTGCACGATCTTCTGGAATTGCCGGACAGCCTCATGCGCCCCGGCATGGATTTCGAGGATGTGATCCGCTTCAATGCCGAACGCGGCGAATACGGGCTCGGCGATACGGAGACGATGATCCGCGAGCGCGTCGCCGTCGCCCGCCAGTTCAAGGCGCACACGCTGGAGCGGACGCGGCCCAACGGCGTCGTCCTGCGCATTGCCGGATGGCCTCTCCCCGGCGGCGGTTTCGCAACCGTTTATACGGATATCACCGAGCAACGCCGCCGCGAGCTGAGCCTTGAAACGCGCCTTTTGCGGCAGACCGAGGATTTCCGCCGGAGCGAGGAGCGTCTGCGGCTGATCGCCAATGAGGTGCCCGCCGGTATCGCCTATCTCGACAGCGGCCAGACCTTCGGCTTCGTCAACATGCGTTTCGCCAGCGCCTATGGGCGCGCGCCCTCCGACCTGATTGGTCTGCCGCCGGCGAAAGTGCTCTCGGCACAGACAATGGCCGCCGTCCAGCCCTATTTCGACAGGGCCATTGCAGGAGAATCGCTTGATTTCGATCTGGAAATCGAATTTGCAGACGGCCGCGTTCTCGACACGCGGACCTTCCTGCGCCCGGAACGCGATACGAGCTCGGGCGGCAATGGCTTTTACGTCTTGACCATCAACGTGACCCGGCAGAAGCAGGCAGCCGCCGCACTGCTCCGCGCACAGAAAATGGAAGCGCTCGGCCAGCTTTCCTCCGGTATAGCCCATGATTTCAATAATCTGCTTACGGTCATTCTGGGCAATCTCAAGCCGCTGGAGCCGCATGTCGAGCCGGAGCTGAGACAGGAAATGCTCGAACCGGCCATCCGGGCGGCCCGGCGCGGGGCCGACCTGACACGGCGGTTGCTGGCCGTTGCGCGCCGTCATCCGCTGGAGCCGTCACCGGTCGACATTGCCGAAACGGCGCATAATATCGCCCGGCTGGTCAAGCCTTCCCTTCCCGATGATGCGCGGATCAGCGTCAAGGCGGGTGATACGCCCTGTTTCGCCTTTGTCGATCCGGCGCAGTTCGAGACCAGCCTCCTCAATCTCGCCGTCAATGCCCGCGACGCCCTCAGCGCGGATGGACGCATCGAGATCAGCGTTTCTCCCAAAGCCGTCCCCGAATGCGAAGCGGCGGGTCTCGGTATCAAGCCGGGCGACTATATCGAGGTCCGCATTGCCGACAACGGCATTGGGATGACCAGCGCCACGATGGACAAGGCGTTCGATCCGTTCTTTTCCACCAAAGAAAACCATGACCGTTCCGGCCTCGGATTGACCATCGTCCAAAGCTTTGCGCAAGATTCCCAGGGTCTTATCCGGCTGGAAAGCCGCGAGCATGGCGGCTCCGCCTTTACGCTCCTGCTGCCGGCCTGCGAGGCCGGCGCGCCCGTGATCGAGGAACCGATGGGACAGCTTCCGCAAGAGCTGAAATCCGGTCTCGTTCTGCTGGTGGACGACGATAGCGAGGTCCGCAGCGTCCTACGCCGCGATCTTGTCGGGATGGGGTGTCGGCTCATCGAGGCGCGCAGCGCGCCGGAAGCGTTCGAGCTGCTGCAGAGCGTGCGGGAAATCTCGCTCGTGCTCAGCGATATCGCCATGCCGGGCGCCTATTCCGGCGTCGAGCTTGCCCGCCGCGTTTCCGCGACCTTCCCGGACGTGAAGATTGTCCTGATGACCGGCTTCGGGCGCGAGGGTTTGAGCGAACCGGCCGCCGACCTGCGCATCCTGCAGAAGCCCTTCAGCCGCCGCACCCTGATGCGCGCCTTCCGTGACAGCTTTGCCAGGACCGCTCTCCCCCGATGATCGAACGCGACGCCGCCCATATCTACATTCTGGAGGACGATGCGGATATCGCCGCAGTCTTCGCGCGCGCGCTGAAAGCGGAAGGCTATGTCATCGAGAGCTTCATCGGTTCACGGACTTTCGCGCAGCGCGTGCGCGAGAAAACGCCGGATCTGTGCATCGTCGATCTCGGCCTGCCGGATGGCGACGGCCTTGCCGTGCTCCGCGACATGCTCTCCCGGGAAAATATCGCCACGATCATCGTCACCGGACGCGGCGATCTGAGCGACAAGCTGAAAGGGCTCGATTGCGGCGCGGACGACTATCTGGTCAAGCCGGTGGAGCCGCTGGAGCTGGCGGCGCGGGTCAGGACCGTGCTGCGGCGTGTGCCGAGCCAGAAACAGGCGGCAGCTGTTGCGTCGCATCGTGACAGCGATGTTGCGGAATTTGCCGGATGGCGTGCCGATTTTGGCAATTTTCAGCTTATCTCGCCTGACGAGGAAATCTCGACGCTGAGCAAATCCGACGCCCAGCTTCTGCGCGCCTTTCTCGAAGCGCAGGGCCGCGTGCTGACCCGCGAATTCCTGCTCGATCTTTGCGAGTTGACGGGCGAGGAAAATTTCGACCGCAGCATCGACGTTCGCGTCTCTCGGCTCCGCAAAAAGTTGAAGGACGATTCCCGCAGCCCGACCCACATCAGGACGGTGTATGGCGCAGGCTATGTATTCGCCTCGCCCATCACCTGGGTCTAACGCCTTGAGAGGAGCGCCCATATGGATTTCGAGCTGAGCGAGGAGCAGGAAACCATTTTCGACACGGCCCGCAGCTTCGCCGTCGAGCGCATGGCCCCGCACGCCCTGGAATGGGATGAAGCCAGGACCCTGCCGGAGGACGTGCTGACCGAGCTGGCCGAGCTTGGGATGGCGTCGATCTATGTGCGCGACGATTACGGTTCGGGCCTCACCCGGCTCGATGCGGCGCTGATCTTCGAGGCGCTCTCCTATGGCTGCCCGTCCGTCGCTGCGTTTTTGTCGATCCACAACATGTGCGGCTGGATGATCGACAGTTTCGGCTCCGATTATCTGCGCGATCAGTGGCTGCCTAAGCTGGCAAGCTGGGACGCGGTCGCCAGCTACTGCCTGACCGAACCGGGATCGGGATCGGACGCGGCAGCCCTGCGCACCAGCGCGGCGCGCACCAATGAAGGCTATGTGCTCAACGGATCGAAAGCCTTCATCTCGGGCGGGGGCTATTCCGATGTCTATATCGTCATGTGCCGCACGGGCGATGCGGGGCCAAAGGGCATTTCCGCCATTCTCGTCGAGGACGGCACGCCCGGCCTTTCCTTCGGCGCGCAGGAGAAGAAAATGGGCTGGAACGCGCAGCCGACCGCGCAGGTCCAGTTCGACGATTGCCATGTCCCGGCCGACAATCTGATCGGCGTGGAGGGCGAAGGCTTTACCTATGCGATGAAGGGTCTGAATGGCGGGCGGCTCAATATCGCGGCCTGCTCGCTGGGCGCCGCGCAGGCCGCGCTCGACAAATCCGTCGCCTATGTGAAGGAGCGTCAGGCGTTCGGCAAGACGCTCGACCAGTTTCAGGCGCTGCAATTCCGCCTCGCCGACATGGAGACATCTCTACAGGCCGCGCGGATCTTTCTGCGTCAGGCCGCGTGGAAGCTGGATCAGAACGCCCCTGACGCGGTCAAGCATTGCGCGATGGCCAAGCGTTTCGTGACCGATGTCAGCTTCGACGTCGTCAATGACGCGCTGCAGCTTCATGGCGGCTACGGCTATCTGGCCGACTATGGCGTGGAAAAGATGCTCCGGGACCTGCGCGTTCACCAGATCCTGGAAGGCACGAATGAAATCATGCGGCTGATCACGGCGCGATCGCTGCTGGCGGAAAGCGGCTGACGGCCTGACAGCTTTCGCAGGGCGCTGCCGGTGGCGCACATCCGCCGTTGCCCTCATTTTCAGGAAATCCCCGCGAAGGCGGGGATTTCCAAAACCCCGGGAGAAACATCATGAAGATCGGCTTTATCGGACTTGGCAAAATGGGCGCGCCGATGGCCGCCAACCTGGTCAAGGCGGGCCATGAGCTTGCCGGTTTCGACGTGGCGGGCGCAAGCGCCGAAGGCGTGGCGACGGCAGCATCCGCGGCCGAAGCCGCAAGCGGGCGGGACGCGGTGATCACGATGCTCCCCGATGGCCCGATCATGCGTTCCGTCTACGCCGAAATCGTGCCCGCGGCCCAGAGCGGCGCGCTTCTCATCGACTGCTCGACCGTCGATGTCGAAAGCGCCCGGGCGGCCCATGAACTGGCGCGCAGCCGTGGCCTGCTATCGCTCGATGCCCCCGTTTCCGGCGGCGTCGGCGGCGCGGAAGCCGGCACGCTCACCTTCATGGTCGGCGGGAGCGAGGCAGCCTTCGCCAGAGGCAAACCGCTCTTCGAAATCATGGGCAAGAAGGCTGTCCATTGCGGCGTCAGCGGCGCAGGCCAGTCGGCCAAGATCTGCAACAACATGATCCTTGGCATTTCCATGATCGGCGTCTGCGAAGCGTTCCACCTCGCGGACAAGCTCGGACTCAGCCGACAGGCCATGTTCGACGTCGTCTCCACCTCATCGGGCTCCTGCTGGTCGATCAACACCTATTGCCCCGACCCCGGTATCGGCCCGCAAAGCCCCGCCGACAATGATTACCAGCCCGGCTTTGCCGCCGAACTCATGCTGAAGGATCTGATCCTGAGCCAGCAGGCTGCCGGGTCGGTTGGCGCAAGCACGGAACTTGGCGCACATGCGCGTGATGTCTATCAGCGCTTCGTCGAAGCCGGAGGCAAGGGACGGGATTTTTCAGCAATTCTGAAAGCGCTGAACGAGGGTTGAGCGGCGGCGAACGTCTGTCTGGTCCGCAATTTGAAGGGTACAGGCAGTTGCAGCGGGCGATCTGCCTTGTTCCCCGCTTGAAAACCCTCATTTCCAAACGACATAATGTCCCGCGCTATTGACTGGCCTGCCCGTGCTCCCGTATGGTCTGCGCGAAACGAAGCGCCGCCGCTTCGCCAAACGGAGCGGGCGGTTGTTCTTTGCGCATTTCAGGGCCCTTAGCTCAGCCGGTAGAGCAACTGACTTTTAATCAGTAGGTCGTTGGTTCGAATCCAACAGGGCTCACCAAAAAACCCCTTACACAGCAACGGTTTTCAGAGGTTTCCGGGAAATGTGCGTTCCGCAGATTTGGCTTGCGGAACGCTGGCGGAACGCGGGAGCCGGGAAAGTGGCTTTGCTTTCACGTGGCTTTCCGGCCAAGTCCGGAACTCGCAAGGGATTAAGGGTGTCGCTACTACCGACACCCATATCGGCTCAGAACAGCAGCGCCCCGAGCACAAAGCCGGCGAGAAAGATCCCGCCGGCGAACTTGATCACGAAACTCAACTCTTCCCAGAAGGCCTTGCGGTCCCCTTTGCGGATTTCGGCCTCTTCCTTGTAATCTTCAGCCAGCATTCTTGCCTCCGCTCTCGTCCTCTTCCTTCCAGACCTTATCAATATACTGACGTGCAAGTTCCTCCATAATTTCAGTATCCTGCCCAGATGCATGTAGGATGGCTGCCTTCATAGCGTTAACATCGCCATCGGTATTTTTCATTATTCTGCGGATCAGTTTGTCCATTTTCGGTGATCTCAACTGAGTTCCGGCGACCACTTTGAAAGTCATTTCTTCCCTCCGCTCTTTTTCGCTTTCTCCTGTTCCTTATGCTTCGCCCATTCGCGAAGCGCTCGCGCGCAGTACCATGACAGCGTGCGCTCTTCCTCTTCCGCCCACGCCTGGAACTTGTCCCTCAGCTCGGGCGACAACCGAATCGAAATAGTCACTGTTTTTCCTTCCATGGTTACGACGTTTCACTTGTAAACGCCTTAATCAAGATTTACAGTGTAATCACTGTTTACAACGCATACAAGGAGGAATGCAATGGCTACCAACGGTTTCGACCTCGAAAAGGAGCTTTATCCCTGCTTCATTTTGCTGAGCACGCTGAAGACGCTCAGCGCAGCCGACCAGGCGGACGCCGCGACAAACGAAAACAACTGCATCGTGCATTTCCTGAGCGAGGAAGCCGAGAAGCACCTTGAAGCCGTCGTCCGCAAGGCAGCGCTATGCAGGGAGGCGAGCGATGATCAAACCAGCGCTTGAGTGCGAAACGCCACTCAGACGGCTTCAGGCGCTGTCACAGGGCATCCTTGGCCTGATGGAGTCCCCACACGCCATGGACGGCGACAGCCTGCGGGAGAACGTCAGCGAGTTGGCAGTCATGATTCAGCTTGAGGCGAGCCGGATTGAAAAGGTGCTCGACGCCGCATTGCACGAAAAGGAGGAGACGAACGATGGCCGGACTTAAAGATTGGGACGTGGAAACCGCCCACAAGGCTCATCAGATCCTGGTGAACGCATCTGCGGAGTTAGTGCCACTTGTCGGGATGATGCGAGGAACTTCGGCAGAGGGCATGATCCGACATCTCCAGGATGCGCAAATAACCGCCTTGGATGTCATCTTCGCGCTTAAAGAAAAGGAGGCCGACAATGGCGACGAATGACAGGAAAATTCTTGACGTCGAAATCCCGCTCCGGCAGATCCGTCAGCTCGCTTACGCGCTTCAGGCAGTGGCCCTCTGCCAGCTCGATGGCGATAGGCTGCTTGAGTCCACCGACCTGCTCGCCGAGCTTATCGAGGAGCGCGTCGAGGAAGTTCAGGAAGCGCTCGGCGTTGGCCCGCCGAAACCCGGTGAAGGCAAGAGGCTCAACGGTGAAGGCACGGTGAATTCATGCGACGCCAGATAACCGATCTGTACCCGGTGAAAATCAAGGGCGAGACCGTGTGGTGGTCGCCTGACGACAAATCGCCCGGCTACACGCCAAGGCGCAAGGCCGCGCCGTCACTGGGCTTTCTGGTCTTCATCGGCGCGGGATTTCTGGCGCTGATGGCAGAAGTCGGAACGCGGCTCGGCTTCTGAAGCTACCTTGACGGCAGTTTCCGAAAGGCGGTTTCTGCCTTCAGGATCTTCACGACGTCCTCGATGAAGTTCTGGTATTTCGGCGACTTTGGCACCACGGTCGCCGAATTCACAAACCGCGCAATCTGCGCGGGAGAGAGATTGATCTCCCTCGATATCGAAAAGATATCCCGGCCCGCCTCGACCCGCTTCATGACGAAATCGGCCCGATCGGTCTTGTAGGCTGCGAAGCTCTTCTCCCAATTGGGCGCAGGATTTTTAGGCTTGCGCCGGAAGTTGGTCTCATACTCCTTCGCCAGCCTTTTGGCTTCGCGTTTTTCCGCCCGCTTTGCCGTCACGGCCTGCTCGGCCTGCGCATCTGCCGTCAGCTCTTTATTTCTGCGGCGTGTTTCTGAGGCCTTGCGTGCGGCCTCTGAGCGGCGTTTCGCCTGTGCGGCTTGGTCGGCTGCCTCCTGCGCTTTCGCCGCTGTACGGGCTTCCCTCGCTGTTTTAGCGGCATCTGCGATTTTAGCGCCGCCTTTCACCGCGCCGTAGCCGAGCAACGCATTGACGAGACCGCCCTGCATCGCCCCCGGCAGCCGTTCGGCAACGTCGCCGCTGTCAGGCGTAACAGGCGCTGCGTAGCCTTCCACCGCTCCATAGGCCCCGGCTCCCGCCGCTGCCCGCCCTGCGGCCCCTGAGACCGTTCTGGCGCGCGCCGCCGGTATGCCCCCGGCAACCATCGGTGCGGCCATGTCGAGCGTGCCGGACATGGCAGGGTGTTGCTGTCTCGCCAAGGCCGTCTGCTCCTGGATCGCCCTGCGCCGGTCTTCGTAAGGCAAGCCGTCATCATGCCCCGTCATGCCCTGGATCGCCGCGCCGATATACGGCCATGTGCCGGCCGTCATGGCGTCGCCGGTGATCAGCCCAGCCGCCTTGCGCCGGTCGATGATCTCATGCGGCCCCCGCTCCGCCACGGTTCCACTCTGCGCGGCAAGCTCGGCGTTCATGTAGGCCGCGATCATCTCGCCGTCAGCGCCGGCGGCGACCAGCGCCTTGATTTCGTCGTTCATTGTTCAGACCCCGCTGTGATGGCTGTGCCCATGCCGACGCCGTAGGATGGCCGCGCCGCTCTCAGTTCGCGGATCGCCGTCACATACTCCTGGCGCTGCTTCGCCGTCTTTGCCGACTGCGCCAGCCTGTTCAGCGTAGACAGCATGTTTTCAGGTTCGGTCTCCGTCAGGATCTTCATGATCCGCCGCGCCGCTTCCTCGTTGATCTGGTCCTTCAGGCGCGTTGACAGGTTTGCAAGGAGCTGGCCCCAGCGGCCCGTTGCAAGATCGGCTGCGGCCTGCGCGGTCTGGCCGAGACGGCGCATGTCCTCGCCAAGCTCCGCCGTCCGCGATCCGGATAGCACCTCGTTCTTGGTCTGTGTCGTGATGGCTTCGCGCTTCAACTCGCTCAGCAAGGCCTCGCCGCGTCTCTGCAGCTCCGCCGGTCCCTTGAACAGCTTGCGGATGATATGCGCGGCCGCGTCGGAGCGGAAGCGCTGCGCAACGCTGTGGCCTTCGGTGACGCTCGATGCGCGGTCCTGCAATTTCCGCAGGAAGCCCAGCCTGACAAGCTCCTGCTGCGCCGGCGTCAGGCTCTCATAACCCTTCAGAATATCCCGGCTCCGGCTGCCAAGCTGCGTCGTCAGGCTCTCGCCCTGTTTCAGCAAGGCCTCAGCGCCCTTGCCGCCGGAGAACATGTCGTCGGCCTTGGCGAATTTCGGATTGTTCTGCCGCATCACCTTGTTGATGTCCGTCCGGAAGCGCGACAGATGCCCGGTCAACCTGGTCGGCTCGCCCCTGTCGAGCGAATTCTTGATCATGTCGTCCAAGGCTTCACGCGCGGCTGAGAACCGGCGCAGATCGGCAAGAGGCTCGCCAAGCTTGCGCGCCCGCATCGGCCCGCTCTTCCCTTCCACCATCACCGGCGAGAAGAACAGATCTATGGCCTGGTCAAGCTTCTCCTTGATCCGGCCCGCGCTCAGAAATGACTCGTTCCGCCACTTGCGGATCACCGGCTTCAAGTCAAAGCGCTTGGCGTCGGCGTATGCGGCCTTGTAGGCTTTGCTCGCCTGCTCCTCGACAATCGACTGGTAGCGCGCCGCCTCGCTCTCGAAATCACGCCCGCCGCCGCCGCGCTTGATGGCCGTCACCACGCGGCCGGACTGGTCATCCTGGCGGGAGAGCAGCGCCTGCGCCGCGTCGCCGTCGTCGCTGATGCTGTACGCCGCGCGGCCCAGCCTGCGCAGCGGTCTTGCCTTGCCCGCGCCTTTCAGCTCGGCGGCAATGTCGAGAATGTTGGTCGGCGTCGGGTTGCGCTGATCGAAGCGGGTCACATAGTTGCGCGCCGTCTGCTCCGTCATGAAATAATCAGGCGCTACGGTCTTCGGCTTCTCGCCCGCCTTGATGCGCATGATCATCTCGGCAATGTCGAGATTGGTGACGCCGCGCTGCACCATCTCCGGCGAAGGTGGCGGCACATATTGCCCCATCAGCTCGTCGGCGGAAATCCCGGATCTGGTCATCTTGTCGCTGACGGCATCGAGCGCGGCCTGTTCGGGATTGCGCGCATTGCGCACTGCCCGGTTGCCATAGCGCACCGCATCGCCCATCGGCGCGGCAGTCCTGCGCGCCATGTTCACGGCAGTCGGTCCGGCAACGCCGCCGATGAGACCGGCAACCAACTCGCCCGCCGGTCCAAGATCCGCTTCGCGCGCTCCACCGACGCCAAGCCCCGAGGCGACAGCCGCCGCCGCTTCATTGCCAGCGGCAAGGCCCGGAGCCTGCGCGGCTTGCCGGAAGATCGGCAAGGCCTTGTCCGCAGCCGCCGGCGCTATGCTCGCTCCCTTTGCCAGCAAACCGGCGGCCGGCAATGCGCTCGATCCGCCAACCTCGCCAACGGCTTGCGTGATGCGCCCCATGGCTGTTCGCGGCTCCGGCGTCACATTGAGCCTTCCGGCCAGCGGCTGGCTTGCCGGCAAATCGTAACCGGCCAGACCGGCCCCGGAGCGAATAAGCTCATAAGGCAGATTGACCATCGCATCGATGCCGGTATTCACGCCGCGCGTCAGCGCGCCGATGCTCTCGTCAAAAACATTGATCGGCTCTTCAGGCGGGAACCGCTGCGCGATTGCCTTGAGCATGATCTCGCGCGGCGTGCCTTCGGGAAACTCCGCGATCGTCCCGTCTGGAAGTTCGACCTCGATCATTCAAGCTGTCCTGTCTGCGGATTGTAGCGAAGCCGGTTGCCCTTCGGCGTCGTCGTCGGCGTCGTTGACTGCGGTACGCCGCCGCGTCCCTGCGTCAGATTGCGCTCGGCATTGGCGATGAAGGCTTCCAGGCGGTCGAGCTTGTCCGCCATCGTCGTCTGTGTGTCCCAGGCGCTTGGCGCGAACATACCCATATACATTTCAACTTCATGTGCCGGAGCCGCCGCACCGGTCATCGCCCTCAGAGCCGCCTCAATCGCAAGCTCGACCGTTCTTTCCGCCCGGCCCGCCTTGCCGCGATTTATCATCTTGTTCGCGCGGTCGAAGACGTCCATGCCCTGAAAGAACTTGCGGACCTCGCCAAATTGCGTCTTTGCCGTCTGGATCGCCGCCAGCCGTCCGGCCTGTTCGCCGGGAATGGTCGTTGCCGGCCCGCCCGGTATCGGCTCCAGTGACTGGCCGTCCTGGCCCCAGCGATAGCCTGTCGGCGGCTTCGGCTGCTCCGGCCCGCTCTCGTCCGGACGCACGATCTGGCCGGTTGCCGAGTCGATGATGCCCGCACCCTTCTGGTAACGGAAGCGGCCAATCTGCGGCTTTTGCGGCGTCAGAGCCTGCTCCAGCAGCTTGTTCGCAAGCGGCGCTGTATGCGGGTTTGCGCTCAGCCTGCCGATCAGTTGCGCCCGCTTCGGATCGATGCCGAGGGAATTGGCTTGCGCGGTCTGTGCCGGCTGTTCCTGCGCAGGCGCTCCACCGGATGCCCCGCCCATCTTCCGGTCGGCCCAGTTGCGCAGATCGCCCGCCGTCATCTCGGCAAGGAACGGATTGGCCGCAACGGCCTGCTGTCCCAGCACCTGAGAGACCGGCGTTGCCGGATTGGCGCTGAGCGTCTGGATCGCCCCGGCCGGTCCGGCGAAATGCGCAAGGTAGATGTTGCCCGGCGTCGGCTCGAAACCGGCATGTTTCAGCCTTGCGGCATTCTCATTGGCATAGGCTCCCACCATCTCCCGCGAAATGCCCGGATCGTTGCGCATGGCGAGGATGTCAGCATCCGCCTTGCCCGCGATCGCCTGCGGCTTGTGGCGCTTCATCATCTCCAGCCACGTGCTGTCAATGAACTGCCCGCTGCCCGTCGCAGAGCTTCGCGGGTTGGTCGCCGTGGGATTGCCGCCGCTCTCGACGTTGACGATCTGGCCGACAAGGTTCTGCGCCGTCTGGCCTGGCTGGCTTCGCTGGCTCTGCACCGCGCTCGGCAAGCCAAGCGTCTCGTTCAGAAGCTGCTGTGCCTCCTTGCGCTCCGCCTTGCCCTCCTGCTGCATCTGGTGCATGTCCCAGCCGCCCATCAGCGCCTGAGCGAGCCGGTTTGCGCCCTGAGACCAGTGGCCGATCGGCGCGCCGGAGCCGCCCTGCTGCATGAGCGCCTGCGCCATCTGCCGGCGTTGCGCCAGCTCCTCCGCGCTCGTTCCCGGCGGTATCAGAAATCCCGTCGCCATATTACCAGACGCTCCTTTGTTGCGGCCCGCGCCTGTCGGCTTCAAGCCGGGTAAGCATGGCTTCCGTTTCCGGATTGGCCTCGCGCGGCTGCGGAAGATCTTCCGGCGGATCGCTCATCGGTTTCCATGCTGCCGCCTCGACGACGTTCACAAGGCAATTGTCGCCTTCCTGCACAATCACCTTGAACGCCGTGTCCCGGCTGCTCTCGCGAAATCCGTAGAGCACAGGCCCCATCGTCAGGACCGCAACGCTGCCTTCATTGTCCTTCGGCGCATAGACCTGAACCTGTACGCCCACCGGGCAATCTTTTGGATGTTGCCACATGTCATTCCCCCGCATATCCGAGCGTCACGTAGACGCTGCCATCTGCCGTTCCCGCCGCCACGGCTGCAACATGGGTTGCGCCTTGCGGAACCATGAAGAACGCGCGCTCCCCAACCATGACAGGCGCATCCGTCGCGGCAGCCGACAGGCCCGACGCGCCGAACTTGATGAAGATCGCTTCGGCGTCGTCATTGTTCAAAACGCAGGCAACCATCGGAGCGGCGTTGTTTGCCGGACGGTTCAACGCCGCCGATACGCTCGACGTGTTGTTCAGCGTCAGGGCCGTCGTGTCCGCTCCCTGCTGGAAAATGACGCCCATTATCTCATCGCCTTCTCGTCTTCCGTTGGACCTTCCGGCATCGGATGCCACAAGGTCGGATCTACATGCTCGGCCCGCGCGTCAACGCCCTCGACCATGGTTAGCAGGAGCCAGCCGCCGCCGGTCCATTGCCCCTCGCCGATCTCCGGTTGATCCGTCCACGAACGCCTCGGCACGTAGATCAGGCATCGCGGCATGTTCGCCGTCGGATAGGATCGGATCGGACGCCAGCTCATCAGCTCCGCGCCTGCAATGCGCGCTTATAAGCGGCGTTCAAATCCTTGCGCAGATCGCCCGTGCGCTGAAAATCGCCATCGCTCAGCACGGCAGTCATGTGCCGTTCAAGCGCGCTGCCCGACCGGATGTTCTTGTCCTGGAAGAACTCATCTATAACGCTGACAACCTCCATCTGCCGCTGCTGGCTGATGCCGCCCCAATAGCCGTTGAGGTCCTCGAAATGCGGCCTCACCTTCTGAGCGAAGCCGTTCGGATTGGAGAACATCTCGTCATGGCCGTTCGCCAGCGTCTGGAAGCTCTCCTCCAGTGGCTGGCCATAACGCGCCCGGCTCTCGCGGTCCAGCGCATCAAGGCGCGCACGCCGGCGGCCTTCCAGGTTCCGCTCATGCGCGTTCTCGTCCGCTTCGAACGCCGCACGGCGAACGTCAGCGCCGATGCTGTTGTCCTCGTCGCTCGGCAGTTCCGGCTGTTCATCGTCGAACTGCGCATCCACCATCGCCTCGATGCCCCAGCGGAGTTCCTCGCGGCTGTCCTGCTCGTATTCGCTGCGGGCTTGCCCCGGATTGATCTTTTCGCCGGTGTCACTCGGCAGATAGTCGTCGTCTCTCATGCTGCTTCCTCGCAGGACGCCAGAAGTCTGCGCACGTCCTTTTCGTAAATCATCGCCGAGCCATGTCTGTTCACCCTGACAAGCGGAATGCCGGCGTCCTTGATCCGCCGCGTCACAGTCTTCGGATGACATGAGAATGCGGCCGCCAAGTGCTTGATGCTCAGCAGCCGCAAATCGTGAGAAATCGTAGTGGTCATTACTGACATTTGAATGTCCGCATCCTTCTCCAACATGCGCAATCTAGTCAATCTTGCGGGACAATGCAAGACAAAAATGAACAAAGTCGGAAAATTGATAATTGATGACAAAGTTATCCACAGATTGACTAACTCCATCCTTATGAATTCAGGCACCGCATCATAGGCTTTATTGCGCGCAATCTTGTTTGATGATCTCCATCCATCCCGTGCCATGCTTTCAGATACAATCGCCATTCTTTGTCACTCCATGGCCGCAACCCGCATTCCCGCGCGATTTCTCGCCATGGCGCGTCATGATCATCCCAGCGGCCCGAACTTCGCCAGTCATCGGAAAACGTCACAATGCCGATCCGGATGATGCCTTCCGGCAATCGCACGCCCTGGCCGAACTCCCGCTCAATCGCGCGCTGCCAGACAAGCTCCTGTAAATCCTCAGCCCAATTGATCGGTATGGCGGTCGCAACCTGCTCCACCTTCGCCAGCGGATGCAGTTGAGCCACAAGCCGGTCAAACTTCTCCGTCAGATCCGCGATGTTCAATCGCATGCGTGAATTTCTCGAATGCCTCACCATTCAGCGTTCCCCCTCTCTCGATGATGTCCTGAAGCACCTGGAAGCGGACAAGAAGCTCCGCATACGCAAGCTGATCGATCGTCGCGCCGATCTCGCGAAGCGCGAAGATGTAGCGCGTCATCTCGTCAGGAGCGATCTTGCCCCGGCGCGCCGCGCGATAGATCTTGTTCTGCTCCATCAGCACATCCATCCGCGTCGTCAGGTCCTTCGTCGGAACCTGCATGTCCTTCGGAGGACGCCCGCCCTTATTTTTCGCCTTCTCAGCCATGTAGCCCCTGAAAACCCGTGGAAACTCAGTCGCTTATCTTCTTCCGTCTACGCTTCGTCGCCTTGCCGACTTCCCGGCCCTCGTCGAATGCGAGCTTCATCAGTTCGCGCAGGTCGCTGGCGATCGAGGCGACAACCACGTCATAGCCATTAGGTCAAGCAAATCCCAAAGTTCCGTCGCGTGGACCTGCAATGGCGTTGCTGTCAAAAGGATCAGCCCGTCCGTTCGGCGTCGCAACAATCGCATCAGCTGAAGAAGCCGGTTCGGGCCCTTGGCCTGAGGCGTTCCAGCGCCTTTCGTCCTTGCCTGCTGCTGCCAGCCGCCGATAACGGTTGCACAGCCTGAGTTGAGCCTTCCAGGCGATGTCGCGAATAGCCTGGGGCAATTTCTCATTGCGGTCATGGAGTTTACGACTGATACGCGCCTGCATGCGATAAGTCCACGCTCCCTCGTGTCAAGCGCCCGGCGGGCAAGGGCGTTGCCTGCCTTGGTGATACCGCCCCGCCGGACTTTGGCGCCGCTCGAATGTTCCGACGGCACAAGACCGAGATAGGCCATCAATTGGCGGGGATTACTGAAGCGGGAGAAATCACCCACTTCGGCAACCATGATCACGGCAACGATCAGCCCGACGCCCCGCATGGCCTGCAAAGCCTCCACCACTGGCGCCATCGACCACTGCGGAATGAGTTCCACGATCTGCCCGGTGAGCCGGTCAACGCGATTCTCGGCGTCGGTGACCGCATGAATATAATCCTGGAGCACGATCTGCTGTGCCGGATGATCGAAACGTACCGTCGTCAGCCAACGGCGATACGCTTGCGTCCAGCCCTTCTTGCCAGCGTA
>JBHJOB010000132.1:0-37077 GCA_050330195.1 Rhodomicrobiaceae bacterium
CACGCGCCGACCGCCAAGCTGCACGGGCCGAAGCAGAACGCAAAGCTGCCGAGGAAGCGGAACGTCAGGCACGGCTTGAGGCTGAGCGCAAGGCCGCCGAGGAAGCGGAGCGTCAGGCACGGCTTGAAGCCGAGCGCAAGGCTGCGGAAGAAGCGGAGCGTCAGGCACGGCTTGAAGCCGAGCGCAAGGCTGCGGAAGAAGCTGAGCGTCAGGCGCGGCTTGAGGCTGAGCGCAAGGCCGCGGAAGAAGCGGAGCGTCAGGCGCGGCTTGAGGCTGAGCGCAAGGCTGCGGAAGAAGCTGAGCGTCAGGCGCGGCTTGAAGCCGAGCGCGAGGCCGCCGAGGAGGCGGAACGTCAGGCCCGGCTTGAGGCCGAGCGCAAGGCCGCCGAGGAAGCGGAACGTCAGGCGCGGCTTGAGGCTGAGGGCAAGGCTGCCGAGGAAGCTGAGCGTCAGGCAAGGCTCGAAGCCGAACGCAAGGCTGCGGAAGAGGCCGCCAGCCCGGACACTCAAACGCCCCGCGAAAGGTCGGTGGTCATAGCCGGTGTTGCCGAAACGACGGCGTCCATCGGCGCCCGACGCTGCGTGGCGCCCGGCACGATTGAAAATGCCGCCGCAGCCACTGCGATCGCCGAAGCCGCTCTTGCCGATGCCGACGCCAATGCGACCGCTCCGGCGCAATTGACGCTGGTCGCACAGGATCGCGTCAAGGCGCTGGCCGGGACGCATTCTCTGGACGACGCCACCGTTACGCGCGCCTATTTTTCCGGCGTCTGCACGAGAATGCATGAAATCGGGGCGGCGCAGTTTTCGCTTGAGCCCATTCTGACCAATCTGGCGGAGACGCTAGGCGTGAGTTATCCGGCGCCGGCCGAAGACGCCGTGCCAGTGGAAGTGAGCCGCGCGGGTGACACAAGTGAGGAGGCTGCATCCCCGGCGGGCGCGAGTACAGGTGCTGAAGAGCCGGCTGCGGCTGCCGCCGAAGCGGAGAGCACGACCGCCGGAGCAGACAGTCAGCCCGAAGCAATGCCGGAATCGGCAGAGGCGCAGCCTTCGGGCGACGCTGGAGCGGTTGCCGATGCTGGCAACGCTGAAGATGCTGCATCCGCCCAGCAGGATACCCCCGCCGAGCCCGCGGATGTTGCCGCTGCTGAACCTGATACGGCTGCGTCCGAGCCGGAAGCGGCTGCGCCCGCTGCCGGGGAAGCCAGCGGCGCTGCGGATGCATCCGCTGAAAGCGCCGCCGACGCTCCATCACAAGCCGACACGCCGGTCGCCGCAGCGCCGGAAGTCGCTCCTGCTGCGCCTGCCGCGCAGAGCGCCGCGCCCCGCGAAGCGGGAAGATCCGAGCGCCGCGCCGCAAGTCGAGGTGTCGCTGCCGCGCCGGGTTCCGCTGAAACGGGCGGCTCCAGCCGCGATACGGGCGAAGCCGCAATTGCGGCGCAGGACGGCCAGAGCGGTGGCCCGGATGGAGGCGCGGGCCCGGAAAGCGGCGATGCTCCTGAAAGCGCCGCGGATGGCGAGCAGCAGGAAACCGCGGGCGCGAGTGAGGCGGCAGAACCCGAAACCGGAGCATCGACGGCCGACGATGCCGTCGCCGAGGAAACCGAAGTCGACACGGCGGCTGAAAGCCGTTCGCGCACCGCGATCGGAAGAGCCGCGCAGCAGCCGGAAGCCGAGGAACTCAACATTGCCTCGCCGTCCTCCGACGGCACATTGGGCGAGGCGGAGTGCCGGGCTCTCGGCGTTCTCGGCAATTGCCCGGACCTTAACGCCGTCCTCGACCAGCTCCTCGAAAAGCCGCTGGAATACAACCATCCCAAGGAAATGCTTCTGGGCAAATCCACTGAAATCGGCCTCGTCCTGAGAACCGACTGGGAAGGGACGGACCTGCCGAAGGAAGTCTCCGAGGAGCTGAAGGGGCTACCCGGCGAGGTCAGACAGGGGCTCAGCAAGATCACGCGGATCATGTCGGCCGAGCTGACAGGCCGCAATTTCGAGATC
This sequence comes from Rhodomicrobiaceae bacterium, assembly GCA_050330195.1. Taxonomy (GTDB): domain Bacteria; phylum Pseudomonadota; class Alphaproteobacteria; order Rhizobiales; family Rhodomicrobiaceae; genus JAHQVI01. The sequence continues at coordinate 2,001 of JBHJOB010000132.1, forward strand.
AGCCCGTCAGGCAGGCAGGAGCGCACGATTTCGCCGCCGCAGCCTGCGAACTGGAACTGGCAGGTTACGCCGACGGAAACCGGGACGGAGCAGGTTCTCAAATTGCGCCTCTACGCGCATCTGCAGAGTCCGCAAGGGACCATGCCGCCCCTGCTGGTCAAAACGCTCGATGCAACGATCAATGTCGACGTGACCACCTGGGACTGGGTCGTCAATCAGGCGCGCACGCTTGAACCGATCTATGCGATCGGCGCGGCTCTTATCGGTCTGCTGACGGCGATCCTGACCTTCGTGCTTTCGCGCAGACGCTATACGGCCGCCCCGGCTGGCGGCGGCGTAGCCGAGCGCGAGAGCGCCGCTCACGAGCGGAGCGGCGGCGGCGATCAGGGCGGGGCCAATGGAGGGCCGGTGATCGGCGACCTGAGCCAGAGCGCCGCTGACAGCCGGACGCCGGCGCCACCGCCGGCAGCGCCGCAAACGCCGGTCGTGCCGCCCGTTGTCCCGGATGACGAGGAGAAAAAGCCGACCGGCGAAGGAGAGGCCGGCAAGGCGCCCGACAGCGGGATCGAGCCGAAAAAGGACTGATCCGCAGAAAACGACGAAAACACCCCGCATCGGACAGCTCGATGCGGGGTGTTTTCTTTTGTCTTGAGCGGAGGGGGAGCGCGCATGCTCTGAAGTCAGGTTCCGGTGAGACGCCGCCAGTCGGTCAGGCGCAGACATCCGCCATTCGAGGCGGGAAGAACGAGCCATGCGCCATGGGCGTAAAGCTCCCCAACCGCTTTCGGCGAGGAGGTTGCAATATGCGTGTAGCCGTCGCCGGAAGAAACCAGCGCCGCCGTGGTTGCGCCGATGGCGGCGAGACGCGCATCTCCTGGACCGATGACGAGATATTGTCCGGGGACATCGCGTATGACCGGCGCCATTGCGAGGATGACGAACCAGATCAGCAGGATGACCGCAATCAGCCCGGCAAAACGTCCTACGCGCGCCGGGCGGCTAAAGACGCCGTTTCGCTCCTCATGCTGTGCCGAACGGGCTGCGGCCATGTTGCTTCGATCCAATGTCCACGGAGGCGAGGATGGCGACTGTCTTATCGGGTCTCGCTAATAATCATACACATGCTCGAGTTCCGCCCTGCCGGCATCGAGGGCCCGTATCATTTCCGTCAGCGAACTGACCGGGACGTTCATCATGTTGCGCTGCCATCCGGGACGCGCGGCCACCGGCGCGGAGAACAGCGTCTTTGCGAGGGGGAACCTGACCGGCTCCTCGACGGGCGCCAGCACGGCAACCATGATATCGTCATTTCCGGCGATTTCGGAAAAGGAAAGTCCCGCCGACGCCAGATCCCGGATGATCCGGGTGAATTCGGCGTAGCGCGGTGTCTCGATGATTGCCGCCTGCCCGTCATCGAGCGCCTCGATGATCCGGACGCCGCCTATGGCTGATGGGTCGCCGCCCGTTACGACGCTCCGGATGCGCAGATCCGCCGGGGCCGCCGCCGCAAGCGCGCCGATCCCTTTCGCGTAGATCGCCTTGCCGCCATATTCGAACGTCAGGGCCATGCGGCGCTCGATCGCACGGAGCCAGTTCGATGAACCAAACGGGACTTCTGACCAGAGCTCGGAAAGCCTGGCTCCGAATGGAAATTCGTACCAGGGCGTCTGACGGAGAAAGGCCGCATATTCGTCCGCAACCTTGAGCGCGAACCGGTCCTCTTCCGTCTTTTCCTCGCCGCGCAGCCAGGCAGTCAGCCGTCCGATCGTCTGCTCGTAAAGCCCCTTGACCATCATCTCGGCGCTGAAGCTGACGCCGATGATGTACAGCATGGTGCGATACTCTCCGGACACTGTTCCTTTCTCGGAAGCGTAGCCGACGATATTGCAAAGCGAGGACCAATAGCTCCCGCTTCTCGACCAGTAGGGAAAATCCGACGCGCTCGTCTGGCGCATGATCGCTGCGAGATCCTCATAAGCATGCACGATCGACCATTCGGGATAGGTCAGATAGGAATTGATTTCCGGGCGGTTGAATTGGGATTGCAGCCGCGAGGTGGACTCGCCTCCCGTCTTTCGTTCGGAAAAGCAGGAGGTTTCGACCCAGAAGATCGGTGCGAGCGCCAGAACCACAATCACGGCAACGAACCCGACAAACCGCTTCGTCCACCGCCACGCCCGCCCGGATGACATCCCGTTCATGCGGCGACAGCGCGATCGGCATCGCGTCCCATGAAAAATCCGGCGATGACCGCGACGAGCCCGAGCAGAATATGCGGCGTGTTCGCCATCACCTTGAACATGAAGGGCAAGTCCTGCACCCCGTAAGTGATAATGCCGAGGTCGAGATAGCCCGAGCCCGTGATCAGGCCGAGCATGCCGTCCGCCAGATAGAGCACCCCGAAGGCCTGCAGGAAAAAGCGGGATGCGGCGCGCGAAATCAAGGCCGCCAGAGCCGCCCAGATGGCGGAGGCCAGATGCAGGAGATCGTCGTAAATATCGAGCGCGAAAATGCCGAAGGCGCGGCCTTCGGCGTCGGTCAGTCCGGGCACATAGTTCAGCGCAGCGGCGCCAAGCAGTGCGATTGCGTAAAGAACGGCCAGAATGCGCAAGTGAATGTCCCCTTCGATAAAACTGACGCCAAGACGAAAAGTCAGAGCGGTGCTTTCGATACCGTTTGAAAGTCTGCCACTCTAGCCCTCGGCGAAATACGTATCCCACATGATGTTGCGAAACACGAGGCCGGGATCGTAATGGCGTTTGCGGGAGACGAAATGGCCGGTCCGCGGATAGGTTTGCATGAGTTGCTCCCGTGTCGCATGGAGCCGGTAGGGCAGATAGAAGCTGCCGCCCGCCTGTTGCGCCGCATCGATCAGCGCTTGCGTAACCCGGCGCATTTCGTCTTCGTCGCCTTCATGGTTGCGCCGCTGCGAGAAGGACATCACACCCGCGATCCGTAGTGACGGCGCAAAGGTCATGACGCTATCCTGGTCGGCATCGACATAGCGCAGCGTGATATTGAGAAATTCGAGGGGCGATCGCGGGATGATCTCCCGGCAGGCAGCGACGAAGGCCGCCAGCCCCTCCGGCGGCACGAAGTATTCGTGGAGAATGTCGGTCCGGTCCTTGTCGCGTCCGGCAAGATTGGCGACCGGCTCGGCCATCAGCGTGTTGCGCGTCGCGGCGCCGGAAGTCAGCTTCGGCGCGATGGAGCTTTCAATCCGCCAGCGCTGGCGTTTGGCCCATTCCGAGCCGATCTGCGCGCGGTAGACCTTGCGTGACAGAAAGGACATGACGCCGCCATCCTCGACGCTGGGAAGCCCTTCCTCAGGCTCCGGCGCTGCGCGGTAGGAGACGGCGACAGCCTCGCGGAAGAACGTCTTGCGCGCGATCTCCAGGCGGCCATAAGCCATGCTGACGGCAGGATCGTTGGCCTGCTTGACGAAATAATCGGCAAAGTTCTCGGCGGGCATCGTGACGACGGTGGGCTTCAGGAACTGGTTGGCGACGATATCGACGTCGAGATCGAGAATGATGCCGAACAGGCCGTAGCCGCCCATGGACAGCTTGAAGAGTTCCGCGTTTTCCGCGCGGCTGCAGCGCAGGATCGTGCCGTCATGCAGCATCAGCCTGATCGAGCGGACGGTGCTGCCGAACGGGCCATAGGGAACCGGCCAGCCATGCGCATTGACGCAAAAGGTGCTGCCGACGCCGAAATCGGAATTGGATTGCATGACGGCGGGCGAAAAGCCGCTCTTGTCGAGATGGCGGATGACCTGATGCCAGCGTGCTCCAGCGCTCATGCGGCATTGCTTCGCCGCGCTGTCTATGTCCAGCACCGGATTTTCCAGCGTGATCGCGGTGCCGTTCGCGGGGAGTGACTGGCCGCCCATCGAGTGGCGCGCCGCGCTGACGGCAACCGGGCGCTTCTCCGAGGCGGCGCTTTTCAGCTCGCGCCGCAACACCGCGAAGAGTTCGCTCTCATCGGACTTTTCAACGATCAGATGTTTATGAACCGGCACCTGAAGCAGATTGCTTGCATCGCCCAGCACTTGCGACGTTCCGCGCCGGATTGCGGCGCCAAGCCTTGCCGGCAGTGCGGTGAGCAGCGAGGCGGCAAGGCCCAGCTTGAGGAAATGGCGGCGATGGATGGGAGCCACAAATACGTCCTGTCCAAGTGATCCGTAACTGTCCGGGAGCGAAATCCGGCAGGGCAGACACGATCCTGCCGGCTGGATCGCACCTGAAAAAACAATCGGATATCGATGATGAACATTTCCATACCAAATGGCCGGCAATGGCAAGAATTTGCGTCGCTTCGTCCAGATCATGCGTTCGGCGCGAGAGCGGATCGGTGTTTCCGGAGTGGCGATTGCCAACATTACCAGCGCAGGTCGTTGCAGATGCGGGCGGAGCGGCCGTTCACGAACAGGCAATTGGGTGCAAAACTCCCGAGGCCGCAGAGCGTTCGTGGTTGAAACGCTGTCGGAACGCACTTATAACCCATGCGAACTCCCGAACAGGGCAGTTCGATATTGGGGCGTGGCCAAGTGGTAAGGCAACGGGTTTTGGTCTCGTGATCCTAGGTTCGAATCCTAGCGCCCCAGCCATTCCGATTTGACAGCCTGCAATGGCTGCTGACCGACATTCCCATACATGAAAAGCAAAAAGCCGTATCAGGCCGCATCAACCGCGTCGGTGCTTCTGCCGTGACGGGCGATCCACGCGGGCAGTAGCGCCAACAGGCGTACGAGCGGATTGAGAGCGATCGTCAGGAGTGCGCAGGCGGCGATGAGGGCGTGAATCTGGTCCGAAATCAGCTCAAGCGCGAGCGCCGTGCCGCAGATCAGGAAGGAGAATTCGCCAATCTGCGCGAGGCCGCCCGCCAGAACGCTCCGCTGTTCCAGAGGTACGCGAAGCAGGCTTGTCATCAGGAACGCCACTACGCCATTGCCGAAGATGATCACGGCCATGAAGGCCGCGATAGTCCAGCTCTGGGTTATCAGGATTTGCGGATCGAACAGCATTCCGACGGACACGAAGAACGGCACGGCGAAGGCGTCTCGCAGGGGCAGCAGCTCCTCGGCGGCCCGGTGGCTGATATCGGTCTCGTTGAGCACCAGCCCCGCGAGGAAGGCCCCCAGCGCAAAGCTCGCGCCAAATACTGCATGGGCCGCATAGGCGACGCCCAGCGCAATGGCAAACACGCCGAGGGAAAACAATTCGCGCGACCGCGTTCTTGCGATGAAAACCACGAGCCAAGGCATGATCCTCCGGCCGATTACCACCATCGCCAGTATGAACAGGACCACCTCGGCGACCTTGATTCCCACGACCTGAACAATCTGGGTGGTGTCGCCGCCGATGTTCCCGCCCGGGACTGCAATTGTCGACATCAACACAAGCACAAGCACAAGCACGGCGGCGGCGTCCTGCACGACCAGCCATGATACGGCGAGACGGCCCGCGGGTGAGGCGAGGCGTCCCCCGTCCTCAAGGCTGCGCAGCAAAACGATGGTGCTCGCCACGGATAGCGAGAAAGCAAGGATCAGCCCTTCCACCCAGTCCAGGCCCAGCAGCGACGCCACGCTGAAGCCGATTGCCGTCACCAGCGCCATCTGGCCAAGGGCGCCGGGGAGAGCGACCCATCGATATTTCATGAGCTTGGCAGGCGAGAATTTCAGCCCTACGCCGAACATGATCAGGATAACGCCAAGCTCGGCAAGTTCGCCCGCCAGTTCGCCATCTGTGACGACGCCCAGGGTGTAGGGGCCGATCAGAACGCCCGCAAACAGGTAGCCGACGATGGGGGAAAGCCGCAGCTTGTGCGCCAGAAAGCCGAGAATGAAGGCCGCGACGATACCGCCAACCACCATCGTGACCAAGGGATCGGGATTGAGCATCAGTCCATCCAGTCGTGGGGATCGCGCCCGACCCGGCCATGATCCGCGAATTCCGTTCCATTTTGCAAGCTCGGCAGGCTTTCGGCGGACTGCGAACCCGGCGGTGGCCGAAGTGAGCGCGAAACGGCCAGAAAATCAAATGTTAAGCATCACAGGCGGTGTATAGCCCCCAGCGAAAAAGCATTTTTGACATTATCTTACCCAAGCGTTTATCTACCGTCTCATCACGCGCGTTCTCCCGGAGAGGTTAGCCCATGTCGAAGCGGTCCATATGTGCGGGAGAAGTCGGGCATGACGCGACAGACATAAATCACGGCCGAATGTCGTTAACAATCATCGTGATCAACAGGCTGGATTGCGCAGATGCGAATGCGTAAAAGGCAGATGAACGGCGCTGCTCAATGAAGTTTCTCGAACTGTTTCTGCCAAGGAATGATCTGCGCCTGATAAAACGGCTCGTGATGGAGCGGGGACGCAAATATATCCCGCAATATGCGGTCGCTTTCATCTTCATGTTCGTCGTTTCGGGCACCACGGCACTCAGCGCCTGGCTGATGAAGGATGTCGTCAACCTGATCTTTGTCGACAAGGATGCCGCCGCACTTGTCTGGCTCCCCGCCGTCGTCGTCGGGATTTTCCTTGCCAAGGGCGTTTCATCCTACTTTCAGGAGATCATCCTTGCCCGTATCGGCAACCGCATGGTCGCGGAAACGCAGACGCAGATGTTCGATCATCTGCTTCGGCAGGATCTGAGCTTCTTCCAGCGCATTCAGTCCAATGAGCTGATCACTCGCATCACGCATAATGCGCAGGCGACGCGCAATGCGGTCAACCTCGTCGCCACGAGCCTCGGCCGCGATCTTTTGACGCTGATCGGCCTTGTCGCGGTCATGCTGATCCAGCAGCCGGTCATGTTCGCCATCTGCGTGATCGGCGCCCCCATCGGCATCTTCCTGCAGCAGCGGCTCGTATCGCGCATTCGCAAGGCGACGAAAAAGGAAGTCGAATCCCACGGCAATATCGTGAAGACCATGCGTGAGACCGCGCAAGGCATCCGCGTCGTCAAGGCTTTCACGCTCGAATCCGAAATGAAGGAGCAGATGGACGACTCCATCAAATCGGTCGAGCGGGTCCAGAACAAGATGGTGGCGGTCAATGCCGGCGTTAATCCGATGGTCGATACGCTGGGCGGGTTCGCCGTGGCCGGCGTCATCTTCTATGCCGGGTGGCGCAGCCTGACCTACGATGAAACGCCGGGCGAATTCTTCTCCTTCATGGCCGCGCTCCTGATGGCTTATGAGCCGGCGCGGCGGCTCGCGCGTCTTCAGGTGAAGCTGAGCCAGGCCTGTGTCGGCGTGCAGATGATGTACGATCTTATCGACGCCAAACCGGCGCTGGTGGATCGGGCCGACGCCGGGCCGCTTGTGATCGCCGCCGGCGCTGTGCGTTTTAACGAGGTGTCTTTCTCCTACAAGCCCGAGAACCCCGTTCTGCGCGGGCTCTCGCTGAATTTCGAGGCAGGGAAAACCACGGCTCTTGTGGGTCTCTCCGGCAGCGGCAAGACCACGATCATGAACCTGATCCTGCGCTTCTGGGATCCCGATACCGGTACCGTGACCGTGGACGGCCAGGATTTGCGTGACGTCACGCTGAATTCGCTGCGTTCCCAGGTTGCCCTTGTCAGCCAGGACGTCTTTCTGTTTGACGGCACGATCCGCAACAATATCGCGGCCGGTGTCGACAAGGCGGTTGAGGAAGCCATCGAAGCGGCGGCGAAGGCGGCGTATGTTCACGATTTCATCGTGTCCCTGCCTGCGGGATACGACACGCAGGTCGGTGAACTGGGCGGGCAGCTTTCCGGCGGACAGCGCCAGCGCATCTCGATTGCCCGCGCATTCCTGAAGAACGCTCCGATCATCCTGCTGGACGAACCGACGTCGGCGCTCGACAGCGAGTCCGAGCAGGCCATTCGGCGCGCGCTTGCACAGCTTACGCAGCGGCGGACAACCATCGTGATTGCCCATCGCCTCGCGACCATTCTCAACGCGGATTGCATTCATGTCATCGAACATGGGGAACTCGCCGAAAGCGGTACGCACAAGGACCTTATTGGCCGCGACGGCATCTACGCCCGGCTCTACGATATCCAGTATGCACAGGCTGGACGCGAAGCTGTTTAAACTCAAGAGTGTAAATACGTAAAATATATATTTAAGGTTGAGCTATCCTCCGGAAAGCCGCTAAAAGCACCTCATGATTTGCGCCGCAACGTCACGTTACCACCGAGGTATTTCCATGAGGATCCGTCCCTTCGATATTGAAGGTCCGCTTTTGATCGAACCCAAGCGCCATCACGATCTGCTCGGCTATTTCTGCGAAACCTACAAGGCCTCGGAACTGGCAATCCACGGCGTCGAGGCCGTGTTTGTGCAGGATAATCTGTCGCTTTCGACAGGATGCGGAACGGTCCGGGGGCTGTATTTCCAGTCGCCGCCCCTCGCACAGGACCGGCTGATACGCGTGGTGCGCGGCGCGATCTTTGCTGTTGCGGTGGACATTCGCGCCGGCTCGCCGAGTTTCGGACGCCATGTCAGCGTGGACTTCAATGCGGAGAACGGCCTGCAATTATTCGTCCCCTCCGGCTTTGCGCATGGCTTTGCGACGCAGCGCCCGTTGACGGAGATCAGCATCAAGGTCAGCGCGGCGTGTTCGCGGGAGCATGAGGGCGGTATTTTCTGGGCCGACCCGACGCTGCGCATCAGATGGCCCGTGTCGGAGGACGAGGCCGTTCTCTCGCCGCTGGATGAGACATTGCCGCTGCTGCGGGAGATAGAGACTCCATTCCAACATGCTCCGTCCAGGGACGAGGCGGCGGCCTGAAGGCGGAGGCTGGCAAGGGGGCGGCTATTTCCGTTCAGCCGGGATTGCGGCTCAATACTCCCACTCAACACCGACGCCGAGCTTGCTCTTGCCGTCCGCGCCCGCTTCGCCGCGCAGCTTCAGGTTTTTCGTGATATCGAGGTCGATCTTGACGCGGCTGGAGTCGCTCGCCGAGCCCTGCTCAACGCCGACATACACATTTTCGTTCAGATAGCTGCCCGCCGACACAGCAACTTCACCATCCTCATCCGTCGTCAGATTCAGCGTATCGATCCCTATGCCCGATCTCAGCCGCCCCAGCACGCCCGGTCCGCCCGAAAGCCCGCCAAGTTCGCTCACTTCCGATGCGAGCTGAACAATCTGCAGGGGCGACAGATTGGCGAGCGATTTGTTGAACAGAAGCAATGCGAGAATTTCGTCCTCCGGCAGTTCCGGATTGGAGGAAAAACCGAATTTTGGGTCGGAGGCGACGCCGGTGATCGCGATCTCGATCCGGATGCCGTCAACCTCTGTTGCCGCGACAAAGGAAAGCTGCGGATCGAGGTCGCCGCTGAATGTGACGGAGCCGCTGGTGAAATCCAGCGTGCGGCCAAGGGCTGTCAACCGCCCGCGCTCTAGCGTGAATTGCCCGACAGCGCTGGGCTTGTCGGCGGTGCCGATCAGGCGAAGTTCGCCGCCGAGCTGCGCGTCGACGCCGCGGCCCTTGACGAAGATGCGGTTCGCGGCGCGTATGTCGAGGGAAAGGGCAATGCTCGAAGGAAGCGAGTTGCCGTTTTCCGGCTCCGTCTGGGGCGGCTGCAAGGCTTGCACATGCTCAGGCGCGTTCTTGTGCTTGAGTTCGAGCGCTTCGACGCTGGAGGGCAGCGATTGCGGTATCTGAATATCCAGCCGCGCAATATCGAATGTGCCGCCGATTTCTGACCGGCCGAGCAGATTTCCCGTGAAGGTCATGTCGCTGCCGATTTGTCCGGAGACGACGCGGCGGTCGCTGAAGCGAAGCTCGCTTGTCCTGACGTTGAGATCGACGGGCACCGTATCGCTCGTCAGGACCCCGATGGTTCCCGATGCGGAAACCTCGCCGCCTTTCTCCGAACGGGCTGTCAGCGTTTCGATCCGCAATGTCCCGTCGGCCAGCCTTGCGGTCAATGTGGCGTCCTTGAGGTCGATATCGGTCGGCGGGTCTTTTACGGTGACGCCGTTGGCCGTGATCCGCCCGTTGATGACCGGTTTGGCGACGGCGCCGGAAATCTTCAGCTCGACCTTCGCCGGGCCGCTGATCCTCGTGCCGCGCGCCGCGAGAAAAGGCTCCGCCAGAGCCAGTGGAACGGAGCCGGAGGTCGCGATGTCGAGCGTGCCGCCTGCGCTGACATCCCGTATCGAGCCATTGGCATTCAGCGCCAGTCCCCCGGAGCCCGATATCCTAGCGTCGAGATCTAGCAGATCGTCGCGCAATGTCCCCATTGCCGACAGGTCGAGCGCGGGGAAGGTTGGAGGGAGCGCTCCGGCAATCGCCGCCTGCCGCACGCTAATCTTGTAGCCGATCTCGGGCGCGGCGGCGGTACCGCCAAGATCAATCGTCGCCTCGATAGTGCCTCGCGGCGACAGATCCGGGGCGAAAATCTCCGCGAACCGAGCGGGAAACTGGCTGACGCGCACCTGCCCGCTGATCGTGTCGCTCATGGTCACGTCCGCGCTGATCCGTCCCTTGCCGGTCGCCAGAATGAAGCGCTCCAGCCTCACACCGGCATCGTCAGCCACCAATTGCGCCTCGCCCTCCTGCTCAAGCCTTGCCTCGCCGTTGCTGACGGAAATATCGCGCAATACGGCGCTGGGCTGCCAGTCCGGCAATGCTGCCAGAGCCCCGCACTTGACACGCCATCTCCCGTCGATCAATGCGGTCACATTCAGGGCAGTGCGGCCGTCTTCGGGCGCGGCGGTCAGATCGAGATCGGCAATTTGCGCGTCCCCCGCGTTGATCGACTGAATTTGCGTCCGGCCGGATATCAGCGGTTGTTTCAGCGCATCGGCGATGGTGAAGGCGGCGCTGGCAGCCTTCAGCGTGATGGTGTCATGGCGGAAGCTGTCCGATTTCGCGTCAATCGCAAGCTGGGCCGCTTCCACCGTTCCCGAGAGCTGAGCGTCCAGTTCCACCGTGCCTTCCAGCGGAACGCCAAGGATCGGCGAAAGCTGGCTGGCATCGGCAATGCGCAGCCGGGCCTGGCCGCGCGCATCGCCATTGTCGGGGAGCACCCCGTCGGCTTCGAGCGTGTTGTCGCCGAGCGAGATGCTGAAGCCGCGAATGCTGTCGCCGCCGGGCGTGCCGAACGAGATCTCGCCGGCTCCGATAAGCTGGGAGTCGCCGATGTCGCCGTTCGCTGAAAATCGCCCTTGCTGAATGTGCAGACCGCCAACGCCCTCATAGCCGATCTTGAGGTTCCGCATCTGCTGGCCACGAAGCGTCGTTTCGTCCGCCGAGAGCGAAACCGTCGCTTTCTGGGCATCGCCTTTGCCTTCAAGCGCTGCTTCAAACCGCAAGGGACCGGAGGAGTCCGGCAGAATGCGCGCCAGATCGTCAATGCGTCCGGCTACGCTCAAATCGCTGGCTTCGGCGCCGAGCGCGCCGTTTAGCCCGAAGTCGAGTGCCGCGCTTTTCAGGGCCAGATCGTCGAACTGCATGCCGCCGCCCTCGCGCCGCGTCACGCTTCCCGTTAGCGCCGGGCTTCCAGCGAGAAGCTGCCCCAGCGGATCGGAGCCCGCCGCGATCTCGCTTCCCTTGCCCTCAACGGTCAGGGCGACACGTCCGTCGAAATAGGCCTGTCCTGCAAGCTTTGCATTCAGCGACCCGCTCAACTCGCGTCCGGCCAGTCGTGAAAGCGGCGCGGCGTCGGGAACCGCCAGTCCGATCTCGCCATCGAAGCCCTCCCCATCGACAACACCCTGAGCCGTGGCAGAGCCGAAAGCTGCTGACAGCGTCGCCTTCGACACCTCAACGCGCCCGCCCGATTTTGTCCCCGCAAATTCCAGTCTGGCCTCATGGCCGAGCAGCGGCTTCAGCGCGGGGTGGGCGGGCTCGGCTTTCGTGACGACTGCGCTGGCGGAGATCGCGTCGAGGCGTTCCAGCAAGCTGGCGACATTGCCGGGCTGATGCGCGCTGACATTGACGGAGACACGCCCGGCTTCATTTCCGAAGGCCGCAATTCCGCCCGCGTCCAGCTTCGCGGAGATGGCCGTACCGTCCTTGTCCGGCTTTGCGGAGAGGGTGACGCTCGCCTCGCGCAGCGCAACCGTTTCTCCCTCGGTCAGTGGAAACGAAAACGGGGCTTCATCCGCACGGTCCACCAGCCGCAGTTCGGCATGACCTTCCATGCTGTTGTCAGCAAGGTTGATCCTGCCTGCCGCTACAGCCTTCAGCCGCAGGGCATCGAGCTGAAACTGCGTCAGCCGATAGGTCCGATCGTCGCCGATCAGCGCCGATGCTCGCAGTTCCGTATTCCCGGCCAGCAGCGCGGCATAGGGCGCTGGAACCAGACGCGCAATCTCGCCTTGCGCTTCGGTCGCGATGCGTAAACCGTCATCCTCGCGGTCGAGTTTCAGTGAGCCGCTGGCAAGCTGACTTTGCCCCGAGGCGAACGTCCAATCGCCTTTCCAGTCGTGAATCGGGCCGCTGCCATTCAGCGCCAGTCGCAGCTCGCCGCTATCCTTCATGTCGAGCAGTGTCGTCAGAATGCCGCCGGCCTTTTCCTCGGCACGCGCCGCGATTTCGAGGGAGCCGGTTCCAGCCAGATAGTTGATGTCGGCCTTGATGAAGTTCGGCCGGTCGAGATCGGCGAGAACGAAATGGCCGGAAATGGCCTCGGCCGGATCGGCAGCCTCAAGCCGGGCATCGAGCGAGAGCCGCGCCGCTTCGCCCAGCACGGGCGCGCCAAGGACGATCTCCCCGACGCTCAGCCTCTCTAGCCGCAACGGCGGCGGCACAAAGGCGGAGCCTTGACCCTCCGGGCTTGGGGCACTTGCCTTTTCTGCGGCAGCAGTCTCGCGCGGTGTTCTGCGGATCTCCACCCGGCCGATCTCGATCCTCTCTATATCCGCTGTGCCGCCGAGCAAACGCCAGGGGCTCCATGTAAATCCGATCGTTTCGATTTCCGCCCAGACGCCATCGGCGTCACCGAGCGCAATATTCGAGATGTGGCCTTCGGAGAAGAGCGACCCTTCCAATCCGCCGATGCTGACCGTGAGATCATCCGAGGATGCGGCCCATTCGGCCACACGCAGCAAACCGCGCTGACCCGGACCGGTGGCGGCCAGAAGAAACGCCGTTACCAGCAGGATCGCCAGAAGCCCGGCAATTCCGGCCGCGAGATATTTCACCGCTCTGGTCATCAGAAGGACTGGCCCAGACCGACATAGAACACGATTTCCGGTTCGCCGTCAGGCCGGTCAAGCGGGGTTGCCACGTCCAAGCGAATCGGTCCGATCGAGGTGTGATAGCGCAGGCCAAGCCCTGCGCCGACAGCGGTTTCGCCCTCGCCTTCGAAGAAACTGCCCCCGGTGACGAAAGCTGCGTCCACGAACGGGACCACGCCGATGGTGTCCGTCACCTTGATCCGCAGTTCCCCCGAGACTTCGACGATGCTCAATCCGCCAACGGCCTCTCCGGCAAATTCCGGACCGATGCTGCGGAAGGCATAGCCGCGCACCGAGCCGCCGCCGCCTAGGAAGCGCACCGGGGCGGGCACGTCATCGATTCCGGCGCCCGCTACGGTCCCCGCGCCGATTCGGCCAGCCGCGACAATGTGCGGCGTCTCACCGATCCGGGCGTAGGTCGAAAACTGCGCGTAGGAATGGATGAAGGCGTTTTCGTTGCGCAGATCCGCCGCCGGTTCGGCCGAGAGCGCAGCGCGCCAGCCCTCGGTTGCGTCGAGCGGATTGTCGCGCGTGTCGTAGATCAGTTGCCCAGGCACGCTGAGAAGGAAGAACTCGCTTGCGCCGAAAATGTCCTCCGTCTCGATCCAGCTTGTCTTGCCTGCGATTTCGCCCGTCAGCGTATCGCTGAACTGATGGATGGCTCCGGCGGAAAAGGTCGCCTCGTCGCTTTCATAGCTGTCCGGCTCCTCGTGCTTGACCAAGAGCGAGGCCTTGTAATCGGTATAGGGGCTGGCGAGGCTGGGCCAGATCAGGCTCAGCTTCGTCTCATACTCCAGATCCTTCAGGGCATTGCCGCCCAGATTCGAAAGCGTTGCGTCGAGCCGCAGGCTTTCGCCGCCGCCGAAGACGTTGCGATGTCCCCAATAGGCGCCGAGTTCCGCGCCGTCCACCGATGAGACTGCGGCGTTCGCTCCGATAAAGCGGGCCTTGCGTTCGGTGACTTCCAGCGTGAGCGGGATGCGGCCATCGGCATCGGGCGTATCGTTCTCGATGACGCGCACGCTGCCGACGCCGTCGAGCTTGGCAATGCGCTTGCGGGCATCCTGCAGCGTCTTTGGCGAATAAGGCTCGCCCTCGGGAATGTCGGCGCGGCTCCGCAGCAATTCAGCTTCGAAGCGTTCGGAGCCCTTGACCTCTACCGGACCAAAGGCGACCGGGCGGCCCGGATCGACCACGAAAGCGACGTCGACAGTGCGCTCCGTGTGATCGGCGGTTACGTCCTGCGAGACGATCTTCGCGAAGGCGTAGCTGCGCTTTTTCCAGGCCGCGACCAGCCGCCTCGTCGTGGCGAGGATCGCGCCGGAGCGGGCAGGCCCACCCGCGACGAGCCCGGCTTCTTCGGCGATGGCATCGTCCGTTTCATCCGGCCGGTCGTCTCCGGTGTAGGAAATCGTGATGCTGCCGAAGGTAAAGAGCGGGCCGGGCTCGACCGAAATCGTCACCGGGACGGGCCGCTGCTCCGGCGGGTTGATCTCGGTTGCCGTATCGTCGATGAGTTGCCCCGCGACCCGGACTTCGATCCTGCCGGAATAATAGCCTCGCCCGTAGAGCGCGGCGGTCAGCGTTGCGGGTTCCGCACGGGCCAGCGCCAGCAGCGAATCCATGCCAGCCGCGCCCTGATCGCTCTGGGCTTCAAGCGCCGAGACGTTTTCGAGCGCGTCCACAAGGCCGCTGTCATCACCCGAAACCGTCAGCTCGACTTCGTAGGGCAACTCGTTCTTCTTGCCAGCCCAAAGCTCGCGGATGGGTTCGACAATCGAGCCGAGCACATCCTGAGCCGCCGCTTTCTCGGCAGTCAGGGATACGCCGGCAAGAAGCGCGGTTGCGAGGGCAAGCCTTGCCTTGAACATGGACAGGACGTTTCCCGTTCTGGCCGCGACAGCAATTTGCGATACCCATACGCATTACGCCCGGCAAAATGCGAGCAACCTATTTCAGACCGAATCGTTAACGAAGCTTAACAAATTACAACAGTAAAGAGCAAGCCGAGTACGGCTTTCTGGACACTCGGCAGTGTCAACTGAAACGCTGACTTATCCCGAAGCGGCAGTCGTGGGGCCTTTGTCCGGGTTGCCGCCACTAGTGTGATGATCCAGAAGTTCGTTACCATTTTGCGGCGGGGCCATCACGAACTTCTGGATCTGAATCACACTAGTAGAATCAATAAGCTAGTGTCCCTTGAGATTCTGAAGTTCGCTACGGAACTTGCGGCCGACTTGGATGCGAACTTCAGAATCGGGACACTAGCCGAAGACGCGCAGATTCTCGGAATAGTCGATCGGCACGACGACGACATTGACCCCGCCCGCGTTCACGGCCTCTTTGAGCGCCGCCGCGAGCACATCTGCGGAGTTTACCCGCACGCCCTTCGCGCCATAGGCCGCGGCATAGGCGACAAAGTCGGGATTGCCGAAAGACATGCCGAAATCCTCGAATCCGTCGGTCTGCTGCTTCCAGCGGATCATGCCGTAAGCCCCGTCCTCCACGATCAGCACGGTCAGGTTGATGCCGAGCCGGATTGCGGTCTCCAACTCCTGCGAGTTCATCATGAAGCCGCCATCGCCGCAGACGGCCATGACGCGGCGCTCCGGATAGAGCAGGGCCGCCATGATCGCGGAGGGGAGCCCCGCACCCATGCTGGCTAGCGCGTTGTCGAGCAGCAGCGTATTGGCCAGATGCGTCCGGAAATGCCGCGCGAACCAGAGCTTGTACATGCCATTGTCAAGGCAAAGGATGCCATCCTCCGGCAACGCCTTGCGGACATCGGCGACAAGGCGCTGCGGAATGACCGGAAAGCGGTCGTCGCTCGCGTCTTCCTGAAGGCGGCTCCACAATATGTCGCGTTTTTCGAGAACATCGGTGCTGTCGAAACGGTGGTCGCCTAGCCTTTCGGCAAGCCGCCGCGCCGCGTCGCCGATCTCGCCGACGATTTCAAGGTGGGGGCGGTAGACCGTGTCGATGTCCGCCGGGTTGAAATCCATGTGGACGACAGTCGGGCCCTCGCTGTCCATGAGGAAGGGCGGCTTTTCGACCGTGTCGTGACCGATGGCGAGAATGACATCGGCTTCGTCGATGATGTCGTGAATGAGGTCATTGTCGGAAACGGCGGCGGTGCCGATGAAAAGATGCGACTGGCCGTCGATCGCGCCCTTGCCCATCTGCGTGTTGAAGAACGGAATACCGAGACGCCCGACAGCCTCCGACAGAACCCCGCAAAGGCCGGGGCGGTTGGCCCCGCCGCCGATCATGACCAGCGGGCGCCTCGCGCCGGACAAAGCGTCGGCGGCGGCGGCAATAGCGGCATCGGGCGCGACGGCGTGATGATAGGGCGTGACGGCGACGAGTTCGGCGCGCTCGACCTTCTGCGCGGCGATGTCCTCCGGAAGTTCCAGATGCACCGGACCGGGCCTTTCCTCCTGCGCGATCCGGAAAGCATCGCGGACCATCGTCGCAATGTGGGAGGCGTCGACGATCTGCTTGGCCTGTTTGGTCAGCGGCTCCATCATGCCGACGGCGTCAATGATTTGGAACCGCGCCTGGCAGCGTTGCAGGATCGGCTTCTGTCCGGTGATCATCAGCATGGGCACGCCGCCGAGCAGCGCGTAGGCAGCGCCGGTGACGAGGTTGGTCGCGCCAGGACCGAGCGTGCTCAGGCAGACGCCCGGCCTGCCGGTCAGGCGGCCATAGGTGGCGGCCATGAACGCGGCGGGCTGTTCGTGGCGCGTGGCGATGAAGCGGATCGAAGAGGTCCGCAGCGATTCCAGGAAGTCGAGATTTTCCTCGCCGGGCACGCCGAAAACATATTCGACGCCTTCATTCTCCAGAGCGCGCACGAAAATATCCGAGCCTTTTTGCATCGGCGGTCTCTTGTCCTTTCTGCCGCGTGAACGTCCCGTCCGAAACGGCGGCGTTCAGCCTTCGTTGATGACGACGGTCTTGATGTTCACGAATTCCTTGATGCCGTAATGGGACAGCTCACGGCCATAGCCGCTGTTCTTGATGCCGCCGAACGGCAATTTCGGATGGGAAGCCACCTGCGCGTTGACGCTGACCGAACCGGCTTCGACATGCTCGATCGCAAGCCGCTCACCGCGCGCCAGATCCGAGGTGATAACGCCCGCGCCGAGGCCGAATTCGCTGTCATTGGCGATTTCGATGGCTTCGGCTTCATCCTTCGCAGCAATGATAGCGGCTACGGGGCCGAACATTTCCTCGCCATAAGCGGCCATGCCCTTGCGCACATCGGTCAGCACCGTCGGCGGATAGTATGCGCCGGCGCCATCGGGAACCTCGCCGCCGCAAAGCACGCGCGCGCCCTTGCCGACGCTGTCCTCGACCTGGCCGTGCAGATCGTCGCGCAGATCCTGGCGCGCCATCGGGCCGACTTCGGTGGCTTCATCCATCGGGTCGCCCATCTTCGCCGCTTTCATCTTCTCCGTGAAAAGCGTCTCGAACCGCTCGCGCAAGGGTTCGACGACGATGAAGCGCTTGCCCGCGATGCAGCTCTGGCCGGAATTGACCAGTCGCGCTTTCGTGGCGATATCGGCGGCCATTTCGACATCGGCGTCTTCAAGGATCAGATACGGATCGGAGCCGCCCAGCTCCAGCACGGTTTTTTTCAGCAACTCACCCGATTTGCGCGCGACCGCCCGGCCCGCCGGCTCGCTGCCTGTCAGGGTGACGGCGCGGACCTTGGGATGTTCGATCACGCCTTCGACGGCCTTGCTGCCGATCATCAGCGTCCGGAACAGATCCTTGGGGAAGCCGGCGTCGATCAGGACGTCCTCGATGGCCTTGGCGCAACCGGGCACGTTGGAGGCGTGCTTCAGAACGCCGGCATTGCCCGCCATGAGTGCGGGAGCGATGAAGCGGAAGACCTGCCAGAAGGGGAAATTCCACGGCATGACGGCGAGCACGACACCGATCGGCTGGAATGCGACCAGGGCACGCGCGCCATCCATCGGGACAGGTTCGGGCTTGAGGAAGCTTTCCGCGTGGTCGGCGAAATAGTCGCAGCCCATGGCGCATTTTTCGGCTTCCGCGATCCCCCCCGTGATCGGCTTGCCCATTTCCTCCGCCATGAGCTTCCCGTAGTCGCGGGCGCGTTCGCGCAGCAGGTCCGCGACCTTGTGCATCGGACGGGCGCGTTCGGCAAA
This sequence comes from Rhodomicrobiaceae bacterium, assembly GCA_050330195.1. Taxonomy (GTDB): domain Bacteria; phylum Pseudomonadota; class Alphaproteobacteria; order Rhizobiales; family Rhodomicrobiaceae; genus JAHQVI01. The sequence continues at coordinate 20,364 of JBHJOB010000132.1, forward strand.
GCTGGTGCGACGCCACTCAAGGAACGCCGCATGGGCGGCATCCACTGCGCGGGACGCCTCGTCAGCGGACATTTCCTCATATTCGGCAACGAGATCGCCAGTTGCAGGATTTACAGCCTTGAGCGTCATAGGGTGTCCTCCGAAGAATGTTCGCTGGCCGAGCTTGCCGGTCTCCGCGCGTACCTACGGTTGGAAATGGTAACACTTCAACCCGTTGTCGAGCGAGATGGTTCCTTGCCTGTGCACGGTTTCGTGAGCATGGCCTTCATGCGGCTCAGTTCTGACGACGCATTTCCTGCCGCCGCATGGGCATCGCGTCGATCATGCTTGAAGCCGATTTGCCGAGGCAGTGCAAGGTTTCCGATTGCGGCAAGGCCGTCGCTCAGCGGCAGCTCTTGCCCCAGAAGGCCGTATATTCCTTGCCGGAGCTGTCGCCATGCTGGACGTAGACCGGCGGCTCGGAATTCGTGTTGAGCTGGCAATAGACCTTGCCGAACATGCGGATACCGCATTCGCGCACGGAAAACGTCTTGCCCAGATTGACGGTTCGCGTCCAGACGCCGCCATGCGCGACAACCGCGAGAACGGTTGGCGTCGTCACCCGCCGGCACTCCGACGCCTCCGCCGACGCCGCAAGCGAGAAGTAGACGATGGCTCCCAGAGCAAAACGCATGACCCAGCCCCTATGCAAACTCAAACCCTTCGCGGCCCGAGTTTAAAGGTCAGCGCCCTTGCATCAATTAGGTATGTTTACGCAGGTTTGAGCCTGCCGCCCTATTCTTTCACGGCGCCGGTCATCGACGAGACATAGTGCTCGACAAAGAACGAGTACAGAATGGCCACCGGCAGCGAGCCCATCAGGGCGCCGGCCATCAGCGAGCCCCAGTGATAGACGTCGCCCTCCACAAGCTCGGTAAACACCCCGACCGGCACCGTCTTGTTCTCCGACGAGGAGATGAAGGTGAGCGCGTAGATGAACTCGTTCCACGACAGGGTGAAGGCGAAAATGCCGGCCGAGATGAGCCCCGGCACGGCGAGCGGCAGCATGATCTTCACAAGGATCTGCAGCCTGGACGCCCCGTCGATCAGGGCGCATTCCTCCAGTTCGAAGGGGATGGTGCGGAAATAGCCCATCAGCAGCCAGGTGCAGAACGGGATGAGGAATGTCGGATAGGTCAGGATAAGGGCGAGCGGCGTATCGAACAGGCCGTAGGTGAAGACCATGGTGGCGAGCGGAATGAAGAGGATCGAGGGCGGCACCAGATAGGCGAGAAAGATCACCATGCCGGTGAGGCGCGCGCCCTTGAACCTCAATCGCTCGATTGCGTAAGCCGCCAGCACCGAGCAGAACAGCGACAGGAAGGTCGCAACCGTCGACACCAGCATCGTGTTCCACAGCCACCGCGGGTAGCTTGTTTGGAAGAAAAGCCTGTTGATGTTGTCGAGCGTCGGCTGCACCACCAGGAAGGGGCTGAAATCGCGAAAATTGTAGAGCTCGGCGTTCGATTTGAACGCAGTGACCGTCATCCAGTAGAACGGAAACAGCAGCACGAAGATGAAGACGAACAGCGGTAGATAGATGGTGAAGATCCGGCGCGGCACCGACACCAGATAATCCATGCCCTCCGCATCGCCTGTCGCCGCCTTCATGGGCACGCGCGAGGCCTTGAGCCGGGCGGCTGCCTGGTCGCGGGTCTCTTCCGGTGTCACTGCCATCGGTTCGCCTCTCTCAATCCTGGCCGCCGTGCTGCCAGCGCCTGCGCTGCAGGCCGAAATAGCTGAACAGGATGGCTGCCAGCAGGAACGGGATCATGGCGACGGCGATCGCAGCGCCCTCGCCGAGCTGGCCGCCGGGAATGGCGCGCTGGAACGACAAGGTGGCCATGAGATGGGTGGCGTTCAGCGGGCCGCCGCGGGTCAGCACGTAGATGAGCTGGAAGTCGGTGAAGGTGAACAGCACCGAGAATGTCATCACCACGGCGATGATCGGCGTCAGCAGCGGATAGGTGATGTACCGGAACTGCTGCCACGGGGTGGCGCCGTCAATGGTGGCGGCCTCGTAGAGCGACATTGGAATGGTCTGCAGGCCGGCCAGCAGCGTGATGGCGACGAACGGGATGCCGCGCCACACATTCGCGGCGATCACGCTGGCGCGCGCATTGTTGGGGTCGCCAAGGAAATCGATGTAGCCGTCGATCAGGCCAAGCTCGACCAGCGTCCACGAGATAATGGAGAACTGGCTGTCGTAGATCCACCAGAAGGCGATGGCCGACAGCACCGTCGGGACGATGAACGGCAGCAGGATGATGGCCCTGATGAAGGCCTTGAACGGCAGGTGCTTGTTGAGCAGCAGCGCCAGCCACATGCCGAGCGCGAATTTGAAGATGCTGGCGATGACCGTGTAGATGAAGGTGTTGTAGACCGAGAGCCAGAACACCGGATCGGCGAACAGCCACCGGTAATTCTCGAAACCGATGAAGACGCCGCGCCGGCCGATGGTCGTATCGGTCATGCCCAGCCAGACGCCGAGACCGAGAGGGTAGGCCAGGAACATCAGCAGGATGGTTGCCGCCGGCAGCATGAACAGCAGGCTGAGAAACTGCCGGTTGGCAAACAGCCGGCCCAGCCAGTCCGGCTCAAGACTGTGCGCCGCCGCACCGCGCCAGGGTTTGGTCGCCATGTCCGCTCACCTCTCATGGAAAGAGGCGGCGCCGGGATGCGGGCGCCGCCTCCGCTGGTGCAAGTTACACGCGGTAGTAACGTTCCGCCCGGGCATGGGCCCGCTCGGCCGCGTCCTTGGGCGAACGCTCGCCTGCGGCGGCTTCGGCGAACATGTTGACCACGATGTAGTCGGCCATCGCGGCGGCCGAGGCGTAGCCAAGTTCGCCGGCAAAGCCGTTCCAGCGCATGTTCTTGACCGTGTCCCGGTAGGGGGTGTGCTTGGGATCCTCGGTCCAGATCGGATTGGACTCGTAGGCCGCCAGCGGATGGGTGATGTACCCGATGGCCGCCTGCTGCCAGGGCTCATACTGCTCCTTCTCCCACATGAAGCGGAGATAATCCTTCGCCGCGTTCGGGAACTGGGAGTGCTGGAACAGCATCGCCTGGGTGAACAGATGCAATTCGGTCGGCTCGCCCACCGGACCGATCGGCATGTTCACGTGGTAGATGTCCTCGGCAAGCTTCTTGGTCGCTTCGTCGTCGGAGGTCTTGGCGGCGTAGTACACCGAGATGCCGTTGTTGGTCGCGCCGATTTCGCCCGACAGGAAAGCCTTGTTGTTATGCGAGTCCTGCCACGACAGCGTGCCGGGGATGAAGGTCTGATAGAGCTCCTTGACATATTCCAGCGCCGCAATCGTCTCGGGGCTGTTCAGCACCACCTGGTTGTTCTCGTCGACCATCTTGCCGCCGAAGCCCCACAGGATGGTATGGGTCCAGCCATTGCCGTCACCGACCGCATTGCCGAGCGCCATGCCCATGGGGTGGCCGTTTGCGTGCAGCTTCTTGGCGCATGCAAGCACCTCCTGATAATCGGTCGGGAAGGTCTCGTAGCCCGCCTCCTGAACCCAGGACTGGCGATAGACCATGCACGCCCCGGCCGCGCCGAGCGGCAGGCCGATCCAGCGCCCGTCGCGCTTGCCGTAGCGTTCCGCCACCGGATACCAGCCGCCGTATTTGCCGCCCAGATACTCCGCCACGTCGGACACATCGACGAGTTTGTCGGGGTACTGGTGGGGATCGTCGAACCAGCCGATGATGATGTCCGGGCCGCTGCCGACATTGGCCGCCACGGCCGCCTTCGGACGCACGTCTTCCCATGACTCATTGTCGACCTGCACCTCGACGCCGGTCGTCTCGGTGAACTTGGCGGTGTTCTTCATCCACTGTACTTCGTCGCCCTCGACGAAGCGGCGCCAGCGCAGCACACGCAGCTTGGCGCCGGCTTCCGGCTCCAAGCTGAGAGTGTCCTGGGCCTGGGCGCTTCTCGGCAGAATAAGGTTCGAGCCGAGGGCGCTGGCGGCCGCCAGCCCAGCGGTGCTGCGTAGCACGTCGCGTCTATTGAATTTCATGGGTCTTTCCTCCTTGGCTTTTTTTTTCCGGCTATACGCCGCCGGTCGGGCGTCAGTTCAGCCGCTGCCCCGTCTCGGCATCGAACAGATGCATGGACCGGGCTTGCGGCACCAGCGAGATCATCTCGCCCGGTTTGAATAAATGACGCTGGCGGAACACCGCCACTATTTGCTGGCCCTCAGCGCGGGCCAGAACCTGGATCTCCGAGCCGGTCGGCTCGATAAGGACGACTTCCGCCGGCAGCCCGTTCTCGGCCAGGGTCATATCCTCGGGCCGGATGCCGCAAATTGCGCGACGGCCCTTGGCGGACGGGTCCATCTGCGGCGGCAGCGGCAACTGGTGCCCCGATTCCGTCTCGAACATCGCCGAGCCGTTATCCGCGATGCGGCCCGTCAGGAAGTTCATCGCCGGCGAGCCGATGAAGCCCGCCACGAACGGGTTAGCCGGATGGTCGTAGAGTTCGAGCGGCCCGCCCACCTGCTCGACAATGCCCTCGTTCATCACCACGATCTTGTCGGCCATGGTCATGGCCTCGATCTGGTCGTGAGTGACATAGACGGTGGTGCCGGAGACGCGCTGATGCAGCGCCTTGATCTCGGTCCGCATGGCGACGCGCAGCTTGGCGTCGAGGTTGGAGAGGGGTTCGTCGAACAGAAACACCTGCGGATGGCGGACGATGGCGCGGCCCATGGCGACGCGCTGGCGCTGGCCGCCGGAGAGCTGGCGCGGATAGCGGCCGAGCAGCGGGTCGAGCCCCAATATGTCCGCCGCTTCCCGCACCTGGCGGTCGATCTCGGTCTTGTCGACCTTCCGCAGCATCAGGCTGAAGGCCATATTGTCATAGACGGTCATGTGAGGGTAGAGCGCGTAATTCTGGAACACCATGGCGATGTCGCGCTCTTTCGGGGGGATGGCGTTCACGACGCGATCGCCGATGGCGATCTCGCCGGAGGTAATCGACTCCAGCCCCGCGATCATCCGCAACAGCGTCGATTTACCGCATCCCGAGGGACCGACTAGTACCACGAACTCCCCGTCGTCAATATCGATGGACACCCCGTGGATGACCTCGGTGACGCCAAAGGACTTGCGGACGTTACGGATCGTAACGGACGCCATGCAGAGTGCCTCCCTATGTGATTTGGGTCTTTTGCCCAAATTTATCTCTGATATTGTCCCGCCACGGCGCGGCGGTCAATAATATTACTGATACTAAATGCGCTCATGCATACATTATGTGCCGTTCATACCGCAGGAGACCCCATGAAGCCTGATATTCTACAGATTTCGCCGATGATGGCGCATGTCGAAAATGCGCTGAACGAGGCCTATGAGGTGCACCGCTACTGGGAGGCGGACGACAAGGCCGCACTGCTCGTCGAACATGGGGCCAACATTCGCGCCGTGGCGACCAACGGCCACTCCGGATGCAAGCCGGAGATATTGGAGGCGCTGCCCAATTTGGAAGCCATTTCGAGCTATGGCGTGGGCTATGATACGATCGACATTCCCGCCTGCAAGGCGCGCAACGTCCGCGTGACCAATACGCCGGATGTGCTGAACGATGCGATGGCCGAGATCACGCTCGGACTGATGGTCGCGCTGTGCCGCCGCATTCCGCAGGCCGACGCCTATACGCGGGCAGGGAAATGGCGCGAGAAGAACTACCCGCTGACGGGCGAACTGACGGGCGCGAAGGTCGGCATTCTCGGGCTGGGCCGGATCGGCAAGGAGATCGCGCGGCGCTGTCAGGCGTTCAAGATGCAGGTCGTCTATCACGGGCGGCGGGAGCAGCCTTACGAGCCATATGAGTATTACGCGGATCTCGAAGCGATGGCGCGCGATGTCGACTGGCTTGTGGTGATCGCGCCTGGCTCGCCCGAGACGAAAGGCATCGTGTCTCGCAAGGTCATGGAAGCGCTGGGCCCGGACGGCAATCTGGTGAATGTGGCGCGCGGCTCGCTGGTCGATGAGGCAGCGTTGGTCGAGTTGCTGCAATCGGGCAAGCTGGGCGCGGCGGCGCTCGATGTGTTCGAGGACGAGCCGAAGGTTCCCGAAGCGCTGTTCGGTCTCGACAATGTCGTGCTATCGCCCCATCAGGGCTCGGCGACCGTCAAGACCCGCACGGCCATGGGCGATCTGGTGATCCAGAATCTGGCGGCGCATTTCAATGGCGATCCGCTGATCACGCCGGTGACTTGAGTTCGCTCCCTCTCCCTGGGGGAGAGGGTCGGGGTGAGGGGATAAATTGCACGCGTACAGGCTTGCACGCCCTCACCCGGCACTGCGTGCCGACCTCTCCCGGTCTGTGAACCTTTACGGTGAACGACAAGTGTTCACCTTTGGGGAGAGGTAAGGCGAATTCTCAGACGAGAAAATCGACGTGGATGTGGTTGCCGTCCGGGTCGTGAATGTTGAGCTGGAGGATGTTCGTGCCCGGCACACGCGACTCCCGGCACGGCACGCCTTCGGCTTCAAGCCGCGCCCGGAAGACGTCGAGATCGCCGCCGCGAAGCGCGAAATGCTCCAGCCGCAAGCCTGCTTCCTCCGCACCCGGAGTTTCCTCGCGTCCGACCAGATGCACGATCGGATGATCGCCCGCATACATCCACGCGCCCGGAAACGGGAAGTCCGGCCGCCAGCCGGATTCCAGCCCGAGCACGCGGCTGTACCAGTCGCGCATTTCATCGAGCCGCCCGGTGCGGACGTTCACATGATCGAGTTTCATGGGGGCTCACCCGCGGCCGACGAAAGGCATGTTGGTCGCCATGATCGTCTGGAACAGCACATTGGCGTCAAGCGGCAGTTCGGCCATGCGCAGCACGGCGTCAGCGACGTATTTGACGTCCATGGTCGGCTCCGGCTTCAGCGTGCCATCGGCTTGCGGCACGCCCTGCGCCATGCGCGCGGTCATCTCCGAGGCGCAATTGCCGATGTCGATCTGTCCGCAGGCGATGGAGTAGGGCCGCCCGTCCAGCGAGATCGTCTTGGTCAGGCCCGTGATGGCGTGTTTCGACGCCGTGTAGGGGACCGAATTGTAGCGCGGCGCATGGGCCGAGATCGAGCCGTTATTGATGATGCGCCCACCCTGCGGGGACTGGTTTTTCATCATGCGGAAAGCGGCGCTGGCGATCAGGAATGCGCCGTCGAGATTGACCGACACCACCTTCCGCCAGTCCTCCCATGAAACGTCACCGACATCCTTTGGCGGCACATTCGTCCCGGCATTGTTGAACACCGTGTCCAGCCGTCCGTGCGCCTCCGCGATGCGCGCAAACAGGGCATCGACGGAGGCCGGATCGGCGACATCGCAGGCCACGGCAGTCGCATTTCCGCCCAGTTCGCTGGCGACGCCGTCCAGCTTTTCCTGGCTCCGCGCGGCGAGCACGACCTTGTGGCCCGCCTTGGCGAAGGCGCCCGCCGTCGCTGCGCCGATGCCCTGGCTTGCGCCGGTGATGAGTACGACGAGGCTGTCGCTCATGGCTTGTCTCCTTCGGGAGTTTGAATGTCGTCTTCAAGGAAATAGCGGATATTGTCTTCGAAACTGTCGTCGCGCACGAAGCCGAGAGCCAGCGCGCGGGACGGGTCGATGCGGGATTTCCAGCCATGCACGATGGCCTGGATGCGCTCATCCGGCTCCCAGCGTATCCGGTTCACCGGCTCGTCACCGGCAACGCGGCGCATGGCTTCAACGGTTTCGCCGATATTGTAGGTGCGCCCCGGAAGAGCGATGCAGCGGTTCGTGCCCCAGTTCTGCGCCGGGATTTCCGCCGCGATGATCAGGTTCTGCACGCAGCGGCGCGGCGACAGGAACCAGTGTTCGTAATCCGCACCGACCGGGCAGATCGCCTCCTGCCCCTGAAGCGGCTCGCGGAAGATCGAGGACATGAAGGACGAGGCGGCCGCATTCGGCTTGCCGGGGCGGACCGTGATCGTCGGCAGGCGCAAGGCGCGGCCATCGAAGAACCCCTTGCGCGAATAGTCGTTCAGCAGCAGCTCGGCGGCGGCTTTCTGCGCGCCATAGGAGGTCTGCGGATTGAGATATTCCCGGTCGCCGATCGGGGTGGCCGTATCGCCGCCGAAGACCGCCATGGAGGATGTGAACACCAGCGTCGGATTTGTGACGAGCGCACGCGCCGCCTCGAAGACGTTGATCGAGCCGTAGAGGTTGATCTGCATGCCGAGGTCGAATTCGGCTTCGGCCTGTCCGGAGACGATGGCGGCAAGATGGTAGATGACGTCGGGCTTGCCGGCCATCAGTGCGCTGATCTGCCCTGCATCGACGATGTCGACCGCACGTGCTTCGATGGGGAAGCCTGCATCCGGCGTCGATGGCTCATTGAGATCGGCCAGCGTCATTTTGGTGATCGGCGCGCCCTTGATTTCGCCGCGTGCGGCAAGCGCCTTGGCGAGCTTCTGGCCGAGGAACCCGCCTCCGCCGATGATCAGAACATTCACGCCGTTACCTCCCTGTACGGGGCGAACCAGCCCAGCCCCGCCTCTGTTGCGCCCGCCGGGCGATATTCGCAGCCAACCCATCCGCGATAGCCGATGCGGTCGAGCATACCCATGAGATGGGCGAAATCGGTTTCGCCGCGATCCGGCTCATTGCGGTCCGGTACGCTGGCGACCTGTACATGGCCGATCAGATCTCCGAGCGCTTCCATGCGCCGCGTCAGGTCGCCTTCCATGATCTGGCAGTGATAGAGGTCGAGCTGCAATCTGAGGTTCGGTGCGCCGACGGCGGAGATGACAGCGCGTGCATCGCTGGTCGTCGCAAGGTGGTAGCCGGGCATGTCGCGGTTGTTGATCGGCTCGATGACGAAACCCTGTTGAGGCGCGCGGGCGCAGGCGCGCTTGAGGTTTTCGATATAGGTCTTGCGCGCTTCCGGGCTTTGTACGATCCCGGCCATGATGTGGATATTACGTGGACGGATGATTGCGGCATAGCTCAGAGCCCGCTCCAGATGCTCCGCAAAGCGCGCTTCCTGTCCGGGCATGGCTGCCGCGCCGCGTTCGCCCGCGTCCCAGTCGCCCGGCGGGGTGTTGAACAGCGCTTGCTCAAGCCCGTGCTGGTCGAGGCGTGCGCGGATCTCCGCTGCCTCGAAATCGTAGGGGAACAGATATTCGACGCCCCTGAACCCCGCCTGCGCTGCTGCCCCGAAACGGTCGAGAAACGGGACTTCGCTAAACATCATCGACAGATTGGCGGCAAAACGCGGCATAGGGTGTACTCAAATGTCATCTCTTCACCTCTCCCAGGGGGAGAGGTCGGCATGCAGTGCCGGGTGAGGGGCAGGAGCGTTAAATTCGAACATGTTTCCCCTCACCCCAACCCTCTCCCAATGGGAGAGGGATCTCTGGCGTCATTTCGACAACGGAAACGCCTTACTCCGGATAGGCCATCACCGTCTGTTTCTGCTCGCCCAGCCCGTCGATGCCGAGTTTGATCTCATCGCCCGGCTTCAGCCATGCCGGCGGCTTCATGCCCATGGCGACGCCTTCGGGCGTGCCCGTCGCGATGATGTCGCCCGGAACCAGCATCATGAAGCGCGACATGTAGGAGACGATCTCCTTCACGCTGAAAATCATGTCCGAGGTGTTCGATTTCTGCCGCATCTCGCCATTGACCGACAGCCAGCAGCCGAGCGCCTGCGGATCGGCGATTTCGTCCGCCGTCACGAACCACGGGCCTGTCGGACCGAAGCTGCGCGCCGACTTGCCCTTGACCCACTGGCCGAGCCGCTCGATCTGGAATTCGCGCTCGGAAACGTCGTTGATCAGGCAATAGCCGACGACATAATCCAGCGCATTCGCTTCGGAAACATATTCGGCCGGCTTGCCAATTACGATTCCAAGTTCGACCTCATAATCCAGCTTTTCTGAGTTCTTCGGCTGAATGACCGGGTCGTAGGGGCCGGAGAGGGCCGAAGATGCCTTGGAGAAAATGATCGGCTCGGACGGCTTCTGTGCGCCGGTTTCTTCCGCGTGCTTGGTGTAGTTCAGCCCGATGCAGTGGAATGTCGGCACCGAGGCAAAGCAGCAGCCGATGCGCGGCGAAGTCTGCACGATCGGCAGGGTGTTGACGTCGATCTGGCGCATCGCGTCGATCGCGCTTTGAGAAATGGTTTCGCCGGCGTAATCGGGCGTGTGTGCGGACATATCGCGGATATTGCCGTCGGCATCGAGCAGGCCCGGCTTTTCAGCCCCTACATCGCCATAGCGGAGCAGTTTCATGAAAGGATCTCCTTAAAAGCTTGAGCGCCTGTTGGTGGCGTCGTCAGTGGTTGTCGCGGGGCAGGGTCTGCGAAACCCGCTGATAGTTGGTCGCGAACTCAAGGCAGCCGCCGCCCGAAAGCTGGCCGACATGGTTGCGGTAAAGCTCCTGCCACGGCGTCTGGTGTGCCGCGATCTCCGGCGTCCACGCTTCCCGCCGTGCCTGCCATTCCTCATCGGGAACCAGCGCGTCCATGCGCCGCGCATTCAGATCGAGCCGCACCATGTCGCCGGTTTTCAGAAAAGCCAGACCGCCGCCGATGGCCGCCTCCGGCGAAGCGTTGAGAATCGACGGGCTCTCCGATGTGCCCGACTGGCGTCCGTCGCCAACCGTGGGCAGATGGGCGATGCCTTTCCTGATCAGCGCGTCCGGCGGCTGCATGTTAACGACTTCCGCCGCGCCGGGATAGCCGACCGGACCGACGCCTCGAATGAACAGGATCGAATTTTCGTCGATGCCCAGATCGGGGTCGTTGAGCCGTTCGTGATAATCCTCCGGCCCCTCGAAAACGATGGCCTTGGCCTCGTGAATGCCCTCGGCCCCTGCTTTCGACAGGTAGCGGCAGCGGAAATCTTCCGATATGACACTGGTTTTCATCAGTGCGCTGTCGAACAGATTGCCGGAGAGCACGAGGAAGCCGGCATCGGTACGCATCGGTTCGGCGACCGTCTTGATCACTTCGCGGTCCTGACTGCGGCGTCCTTCAAGGTTTTCCGCGACAGTCTTGCCGGTGATCGTCATCGCGTCGCCATGCAGCAGACCGGCCTCCAGCATCTCGCCCATCACGGCGGGAACGCCGCCCGCGCGCTGGAAGCTTTCGCCGAGATATTTGCCAGCCGGCTGCATGTTGACCAGCAGGGGCAGCGCATAGCCCTGCGTTTCCCAGTCGCCGATCGTCAGCTCGACGCCCGCATGGCGCGCAATGGCCGTGACATGAGGTGGGGCGTTGGTTGAGCCGCCGATGCAGGTGTTCACACGGATGGCGTTCTCGAAATTCCTGCGCGTCAAGATGTCGGACGGTTTCAGGTTTTCGCGCACGATCTCGACGGCGCGCTTGCCCGTGGCATACGCCATTTCCATGCGCTCGCGGAAGGGCGCGGGGATCGCGGCGCAGCCCGGCAGGCTCATGCCGAGCGCTTCGGCCAGCCCGTTCATCGTCGAGGCCGTGCCCATCGTGTTGCAATGGCCGAGCGAGGGAGCCGAGGCGCAGACACGGCCCATGAATTCCTCATAGTCGATCCGGCCCTCGACGAGCAGGCGGCGGCTTTCCCAGATCACCGAGCCGGACCCGGCCAGTTCGCCGCGCCACCAGCCGTCGAGCATTGGCCCGCCCGACAGGACGATGGCCGGAATATCGACCGTGGCCGCGCCCATCAGCATGGCGGGCGTGGTCTTGTCGCAGCCCGTCGTCAGCACGACGCCGTCTATCGGATATCCGTGGAGCACTTCGACGAGCGAGAGATAGGCAAGGTTGCGATCCAGCGCGGCGGTCGGGCGCTTGCCGGTTTCCTGGATCGGATGGACCGGAAACTCGATCGGAACGCCGCCTGCATCGCGGATGCCAGCGCGAACGCGGTCGGAAAGAAAGATGTGGATCTTGTTGCACGGAGCGAGATCGGACCCGGTTTGGGCGATGCCGATCATCGGACGCCCTGATTGCAACTCCTCGCGCGTGTAGCCCTGATTCTGATAGCGCTCGACATAGAGCGCGGTCATACCGGGATTGTTGGGATTGTCGAACCATTCCTGACTGCGCAAGCCTTTGTTTGCGCGGGTATCCTTAGACATCGACTCTCCCCAGAGTAAAAAATATGCGATTGTGATTATCATTGCGCGAGTCAAACGCGCTTCACGTATAAAACGATTTAACTGCCGCGCGCCAGCCCGGTCAAGCAGCGTCGCTGGAGTCAGGGGAGGACTTACATGAACAGGATCGATCTGGACGGACGCAAGGGCGTAGTGACAGGCGGTGCGCAAGGCATTGGCCGCGCGGTTGCGGAGCGGCTGATCGCGAGCGGCGCGGAGGTCGCCATCTGGGACGCGGATACGCGGCTCGGGCCGGAGACGGCCAGCGCGATCGGGGCGCGTTTCGTCGAGGTGGATCAGAGCGACTGGAGCGCCGTGAGCGCCGCCGCGAAGCGTACGGCGGACGAAATGGGCCGGATCGACATTCTCGTCAACAATGCCGGCGTCGCGGGCGATATCGCCACGACCATCGACTATACGGTCGAGGAATGGCGGCGAGTGATGTCGGTCAATCTCGATGGCGTTTTTCATTGCCTGAAGGCCGTTGCGCCGCTGATGGTCACGCAGAATTACGGGCGGATCGTCAACATCGCCTCTATCGCGGGCAAGGAAGGCAACCCCAATGCCTGCGCCTATTCGGCGGCCAAGGCCGGGGTTATCGCGCTCACCAAGACGCTCGGCAAGGAGCTTGCCAAGCACGACATCTCGGTCAATTGCGTGACGCCAGCCGCTGCGCGCACGGCGATTTTCGACCAGATCACGCAGGAGCATATCGACTATATGCTCGCGAAGATCCCGCGCGGCCGCTTCCTCGAAGTCGCCGAAGCCGCTGCCATGATCGCCTGGATGTGTTCCGCCGAATCCAGCTTTACGACCGGCGCGACCTTCGATCTATCGGGTGGCCGGGCGACTTATTGAGCTTGCCGGGTGCAGGGCGGCGCGTCCCTTCCTGACGAGCTGGCGCTCGCGTATCCAGACGTAAAGGCCGCTACTCAGCACGAGGCTTGCGCCCGTCAGCACCCATAGATCGGGCGGCGTGTCGAACACCAGCCAGCTTGACGTGGTCATCGACAGCATCTGGATATACATGAACGGCGCCAGCGTGGAGGCGGGCGCGAAACGGTGTGCGATGGTGAGCATCTGGTGGCCGACAAAGCCGAAGCAGCCGATCAGCCCGAATGCGAGCCAGTCGATGCTTTCGGTGGGCCAGCTCCATTGCGAGAGAGCAACGGGCGCGATGAAGACTGTGGCGAGGGTTGCGGCGTAGAACTGCTGGGTTTCGGTCGAGTCGACGCCGGCGAGGCGACGCGTCAGGATCGAGTAGAATGCGGTGAATATCGCGGCTGCGACGGAAAAGATCACTGCCCAGTGGAAATCCGCGCCCCAGGGCTGTGTCGCGATTGTCGCGCCGCCGAGACCGACGACGATGGCGGCCCAGCGGCGGATGCCGACCTTCTCGCCCAGCAGCGGAATGGACAAGGCGCAGACCCAGAGCGGCACGGTGAAGAAGATCGCCGAGGTCAGCGTCAGCGGCAGATACTGGACGGCTATGAAATTGCATGTCGTGGAGGCAAGCAGCACGCCCGCCCGCGCAACTTCAAGCCGCCAGTTCGCCGTCTTGAACAGCTCCTGCCGCCGGCTCGGCAGAAACAGCCCGGCGACAAGCAGCATGTGTCCGCAATAGCGCGCGAAGACAACGACCATCGGTGGCAGGCCAGCGAGAACCAGCCATTTCGCGCAGGTGTCGATGCCGGTAAAGACGATGACGGCAGTCAGGATCAGGGCAATGCCGGTCAGGCTGCGGTCTTCGATGGGAGCGATGTTCACGAGCTGCGCCGCTGGCTATTGCCGTAATCCGCGGTTCCATCCGTCACGGCCAGACAGGCCGCGCCTGCGCTCATAAGCACCCGCATTCATCCCTCGATCGTTTTGCTTGCTCTGGTTTGTGTTCTCTTATTAAAACGTTTTCGCAAAACGTCAAAGGAGGAAGCGATGGCGCGTCTGAACGGAAAAACCGCATTTCTGACGGCAGCGGGTGCGGGGATCGGCGCGGCGACGGCTCGCGCTTTCGCCGATGAAGGCGCGCGCGTTTTCGCGACAGACATTTCAGCCGAAGGTCTGGCCGCGCTGAAGGCTACCCATCCCGCGATCGAAACCGAAGTTCTTGATGTGTGCGACACCGCTGCCGTCAATGCGATCGCCGAGCGGATCGGCACCATCGACACGCTGTTCAACTGCGCCGGGTATGTGCATCACGGCACAATCGAGAGCTGCGACGAGGACGCCTGGGACCGGTCCTTCGATGTCAACGTCAAGGCCATGTGGCGCACGATCCGGGCCTTCCTGCCGAAAATGCTGGAAAATGGCGGCGGCTCGATCATCAACATCGCCTCGGTCTGCTCCTCGACCAAGGGCATCGCCAACCGCTGCGCCTATGGCGCGAGCAAGGCGGCGGTGCTGGGCCTGACGAAATCCGTGGCCATCGACTATGTGACCAGGGGCATACGCTGCAACGCCATCAGCCCCGGCACGGTGCAGAGCCCGAGCCTTGAGGAACGCATCAAGGCGCTGCCCGGCACTTATGACGAGAACCGCGCAGCCTTCATCGGACGCCAGCCGATGGGGCGGCTGGGCACGGCGGAGGAAATGGCGGCGCTCGCCGTCTATCTCGCCAGCGACGACACCGTGTTCATGACCGGGCAGGATGTCAGGATCGATGGGGGGCTGACGATTTGATGGGAGGCAAGCGGGAGCCCAAATTGCTCTCGCACGCATGTCTTGTTTAAGCCACTTAAGTGGCTAGACAATCGCGTTGAGCAATGTCTTGATAGCTTCAGTTATCTATTGGGAACACTAAGTATTCATGTTCGTGAATAGCGGAAACTATGCCTTGCGCGCCAGCTTAGTATTCGCTAGTTGGGGGCATGGGGCGCTTTCGGAAAAACATACTCAATCGCTGGTACTCGCGCGCGGCTGACGGGCCGTCGGCCTCGGTCTATCCTATGTGGCGCTTTGACCGTCCAAAGATCGCCAAGATAGATTACATCAAGTCCTATCCTTATCAGCCACTGCTGCCGTGGGAGCCGTTACCAGCGAGCGGCAAGTCCCGGGTCCATGTCCATGAGCTTACTGGACTGATTAAACGGGCGGGGCAGGTTGGCCAGGGTCTGGAATGGCAGAAGCTGCTCAAGCAGCAGCCTTTTCCTGCGGCGGAGCCGATAAAGCCGCCGATGCCAGCGCAGCCAGAAGCTTTGGCACTGCCTGTTATTCGCCCGCCGAAGTTGAGGCAATTGCCGCCGCCGCCGGTTAAGGGGGCAGTTAAACTGCGGCCGACGTTTTGGCAACGGTTACTGCCTGGACGGTTCGAGAAGGTTGTGAAAGCGGCAGAAGCGAAGGCGGAGCAATATTACGAGTCGGACTATGCAGCTTGGGAAGAACAGATTGCATCGATTAGACGAAAAAATGAAGCGGCAACGCGTGCCCATGAAAAGGCAAAGGAAAAGCAGTTGCATTCTCAGGATGTGCTTGATCATGCTGATGCGCTGAAGCACTGGCTTGAACAAAAGCAACTCCTTGATCAGGAATTCGCCGCAACCCATGCCAGTTGGTTAGCCGCGAAAGAAAAGTTTGACCACCAGGCCGTGGCAGAACGCGAGTTGATTGCGAGTTTGAGTCATCGCTACCTCGCGGGGGATCGCGAGGCAATCGTCTTGGTAACGACGCTGGTATTGCGCATGTCTGTCTATCCTGAGGCTTTCCCGCGATCGGTAGAGGTGCAATACAAGCCAGAAAACCGGATTGCGATTATTAATTTTCAGCGGCCGGATTTTCAAGCGATCGAAATCCTGCGGGAGAAGAGGAAGGTTGGAGAGAAAGAGCGCGGGCAGCTTGTCGAACAAACCCTCCGCGCAATTGCGATTCGTACGCTTTACGAGGTGAACGCGTCCGATCAGGTCGGAGCTTTCGCATCGTTTGTATTCAATGGCTGGGTTCATTTTGTCGATGGGGCGAGTGGACATCCGCGCGATGCGGTGATCCTTTCGCTGCATGCTACAGCTGATCAGATGGCGGGGTTGAACATTGCGCATATCGATCCTTTGGAGTGCTTCCGGGCGCTTAAGGGTATTGCGGCCAAGCGCATCTCCACCTACACCCCAATAGCCCCGATCCTCGTTCTGAACAAAGAGGATGATCGGCTAGTCGATGGGAGGGAGGTCTTGCAAGGGCTTTCGGCGGGAGACAATCTCGCCGCCATTGATTGGGAAACCTTCGAGCATTTGGTTCGCGAAGTCTTCGCAAAGGAATTCTCTAAGCCTGGCATGGAGGTGAGGATTACGCGTGCTTCACGGGATCGCGGCGTTGACGCCATCGTGTACGACCCCGACCCCATCCGTGGCGGCAAGTTCGTGATCCAAGCCAAAAAATACACCAATACGGTGGATGTTTCCTCAGTGCGCGATTTATTCGGGACTGTGCAGGCTGAAGGGGCCAACCGCGGCATCCTAGCCCGGAAAATTCATGGTGGGTTGGCGGATGTAGCCTAAGCCTTTGAAGTCACGTAGGATTTGGTTGCTAAAGCCGATCCTCGCGATTTTCAAGGAGACCCATCCGCCATGGACG
>JBHJOB010000133.1:0-13925 GCA_050330195.1 Rhodomicrobiaceae bacterium
AGCCTGTCGCCGAACTCGATAAGCCGCCCAAGGTGAACCCGAGCAGACCACAGCCCAAAAGCCACCCCGCTCAACTGGAGATCGCATATGCCTGAGTTCCCCGGACAGCCCTGCGCGCAAGCGGGAATGACATCTGTATGCGTGGCAGAGCGCTTCCATCAGCGATGTTCGTTCGCCGTTACCAACCGGTTGAACAGCTTGCTGATGCTCAGGAAGCGCGGCGTCCGTTGCCTGTAGGCGTCGTAGCTCTCGCCAAAATGGCGCGCCAGCCACGGCTCCTCGGCAAGAGGCATGAGCGCATAGACGCCAATAGCCAGACCGGAAAGCAGCACGATCTCGACCGTGCCTACCGCGATGGCCAGCCCGAGGAATCCGGCAATTGAGGCGACATACTGGGGATTGCGGCTGTAGCGGTAGAGGCCGGTCGTCACAAGGCTTTCATCCGCGCCATAGGTGTTCTCGATCCCCAGATCGAAATATCCGTAGATCGTGAAGCCCAGCGCAACAATCGCGAGCGCCGCGCCAATATATGCCTCGGGCGCATGTTCCGGCATCTGAGCAAACTGCCAGATGCCCAGCGCAATGGTCAGCCCGAGCCCGCCCCGGAACAGCGGCCAGAAGGTGTAATTCTGCCAGCTTCCCTGCCCCGGCGTCGGCCACAGCCGGATGGCGTCGGTAAAAACCGTCAGCAACAACAGGATGTTGAGCGCGCTCAGCGCTGCAAGAGCGAGCAGGAATGTCGCTGTCATCATGGATCGTAGCCCCGCGGATCATGCTTGCGGCAGGGTCGCCTTAATGCGCAAACGCCCCAGGCCGCAAACGGTTCACACGCCGTGCGCCGCGTAACGCTCTGCGGCCTCCACGATCTCGTGGACGATGCCGGGCTCGGTCATGGCGTGACCGGAATCCGGCACGATGCGAAGATCGGCCTCCGGCCAGACCCGCTTCAAATCCCATGCATTGCGCAGCGGCGTGACGACGTCGAAACGGCCATGAATGAGTACCGCACTTATGTGACGGATTTTTTGCACATCCCGCAAGAGCTGGTCGTCGCTCGACAGAAAACCGCCATTGACGAAATAATGAGACTCGATGCGGGCAAAGGCGAGCGCATAACGGTCCTCGCGGAATTTCCGCACGCGCTCCGGATCGGCCTTGATCGACAGCGTCGTGCCCTCCCAGGCGCTCCACGCGCGGGCCGCTTCCAACTGGGCAGTCCGGTCATTGCCCGTCAGGCGGCGGTGATAGGCCGTAACCAGATCGCCGCGTTCGGCTTCGGGAATCGGCGTCAGATACTCCTCGAACGCATCGGGAAAAATCCAGCTGCAGCCTTCCTGATAGAACCACTGGATCTCGGCGCGGCGCAACAGGAAGATGCCGCGCAGGATCAACTCGCTGACGCGGTCCGGATGCGTTTCGGCATAGGCAAGCGACAGGGTCGATCCCCATGAGCCGCCGCAAAGCTGCCAACGCTCGATGCCCAGATGCGTGCGCAGCGCTTCCATGTCGGCAACCAGATCCCAGGTGGTGTTGTCTTCCAGCGAAGCGTGGGGCGTGGAGCGGCCGCAGCCGCGCTGATCGAAGAGGATAATCCTGTAGTCCGCCGGGTTGTGATAGCGCCGCATGGTCGGGTTTGAGCCGCCTCCGGGGCCGCCATGCACCATAAGCACTGGCTTGCCTTCCGGGTTGCCCGATTCCTCGAAATAGATGTTGTGGATCGGCGACACCGGCAGGAGGCCTGTTCTGTATGGCTCGATTTCGGGAAGGAGCCCTTTGCGCGTGTCATGCTGCATCATCTGCTCGTTTTCGGTTGAGTCCCGTCATTTTCGGAGGGTGGTCAGGGCCTTGGCGCCTTGCCGCGCGCCGCCAGCCGCATCAGCCGGGCGTGAACGGTCTCGCCGCTCGGTATGCGCATTTCATCCATGATTTCCAGCGTTGCCGGATCGGGCTTTGGCGACAATATGCTGCCTGCTATCGCGGCGGCCGCCGAAGCCGGTATGCCGAGCAGGCCGGCGGCCAGCCCGTCGACTCCGAACCACTGCGCGCCGCCCTCCGCCGTCGTGGCGATGTAGGCGGCAGTCGTGACGAAACCGGCGACAATTCCGAGCATGGCGCCGAAACTCGTCAGGCCGCGCCACCAGATCGCCATGGCCAGCGGCGCGAAAAAGGCGCCGGCGCAAAGCGAAATCGCCCATAGCATCATGCGCAGCGGATCGGCCCCTTCCTGCATGGCGAGAGAATAGGCGCCGATGACGAATGCGATCATCCCGAGTCGCGCGATCAGAAGCCGTCTGGCCGCGGAAGCGGAGCGGTTGAAGGTGTAATAGAGGTCATTGCTGAGCACGGTGCCCAGCGTGACGATCTGCCCGCCTGCCGCCGCCAGAACCGCCGCCAGCGCCGCCGCGCCCACAAGCCCGACCATGACGAAAGGAAACTCGTTCATGATCGGCAGCATGAACGCCACGCTGTCCCGGCTGAATTCCACTCTCGCGCCGCCGAGCGCCGGATCGAGCGAATTCGCCGAAAGCGTGACCAGCCCGAGCTGTGACATCACCGTGCCCCAATCGGGAATCTGGGCCGCCGGAATGCCCAGAAGCAAATTCAGCGCCTGATATTTGGCGAAAGCGGCATAGGCCGGGACGGTCAGCGCCACAAGGCCGACGAGAACGGCCGCCCAGCCGAAGGATTTGCGTATGGCCGCAACCGTCGGGGCGGTGCTCGCACGCGCAACTTGCATGGGCAGGACGGCCGTGCCCAGCATTATGCACAGAGCCAGCGCGATGAAATCGCCTGCGCTGATCGATTCGAACATCGCGGCAAAAGGCTGTGTGAGGGAGGCAGGATCGACGCCGGGCAAGGCCTCGCTCAGCGGTTGCTTGCCGCCGCTCACCAACTCGCGCGCCACTTCCAGTTCGCCGACATCCTGAAGCACCGCGCCATAAGAGAGCTGGGGCAATGGCAGATTTGTCATCAGCATCGACACCACGATGAGCGGCACGCTGATCCCGAGCAACGCGACGATGAACTGCGCGCACTGGGTCCAGGTGAGCGAGCGCATTCCGCCGAAGATGACCGCCACCGTCAGGAAGACGACACCGGCCTGCAAGGCGACCTGCGGGTCGGCATCGAGGAAAACGCCGGCAATGAGCTGGCCGATGCGAAGCTCCGCCGCCAGCAGGATCACCACAGGCGGGAACAGCGCGAGTGCGGCCACGAGCCGGAGAAGGCGGCTGGAAAAGCGCAGGCCGAAGAAGCCGGGCAGCGTATAGGCGCCTGCCTTGCGCAGATAGGGCGCGAATATGACGGACATGACGCCGAGCCCCGCGCACCAGCCCAGCGCGATCGGCAAGGCGTCATAGCCGATGAAGAAGAAACTGCCGATCAGTCCGAGCAGCCCCGCGCCGCTGATCAGATTGGCCGAGAGGGCAACGCCGTTATAGAGCGGGGGGACGCGCTGGCCGGAGACGAAGAAATCCTCCACATTCGTGGTACGCACCATGATGCCGATCGCGGCATAGAACAGCACCGGCAGGGCCACGATGAGGTTGCTGATGAGCTGACGCTCAAGGCCCAACTGCTCCAGAATGATCAGGATCAGCACGAGGCTGGCAAAGGCGCTGGTGAAGATGCCGAAACTGGTCCCGAGCCTCGGATTGGTGGATGGATAGCTGATATTCAGGGACATTTGACGTTTTTCCGGAGCGTGAACTGGATGATCCGCAAGCCGCGGAGAGTCCAGGCCGATGCGCTATCTGGATCAGGATCATTTCTTGCGGAAACGATCCTGATATTCATCTGTTTGTCTCAAGCTCGATTTTTCCGAAAAATGGCGCCCATTTTATCGGATCTCGCTCTAAAACTCGCTTGTCAGACCGTGACGCCTATCCAGTCGGTCCTGCCTCGCAGCCGACCAGTAGGTTACCGCGATGATGCCCAGAACCGTCCCCTGCGTCGCCAGGAAGAGCCCGAGCGGAAATCTCAGGAAGGAATATCCGTTCAGCGCCGAGGCGGCAAGCGGAACGATAATCGTCAGAATTGCGAAAATCGAGAGCGTAATCACCGCCAGCTTGAGCGAACGCCGTGCATGGCGCCTGCGCTGTTCCTCGTCGATCATTGGCGTCCTCATCATGGGCAGCAGATATTCGGCCACAAGCAAGAGCATGACGAGCAGCCGAAAGCAAGGCAGGCGACATACAAGCGGGTGATGTCTGAACAAAGCGGGGTTGGACATTTGCTGCTATTGACATAAGACGAACAGGCTGCACTGCGCTGAAGGCGCCAGCGCAGCGGCATAGTCGTCCCCCGTGCCATTTTGCATCACCTGCAGTCATTCATGGTAAAATATGTCTAAGCTTGGCGTTGCCGCTGAAAACGCGCTAAAAGATGAATTACGAATTATGTCCATTGCAGCAAACGAAATCACGCGATGACACAGCATCATATCGCCATCGTTGACGATCATCCGCTGTTTCGCGATGCGTTGCGGCAGACACTTGCGGCCAATTTCGAGAATCTCCAGCTCAGCGAAGCGGGAAGTCTGGAAGAGCTGAGCGAGATTCTCGGCGCGAACGAGATCGATCTCGTGCTGCTGGATCTGAGCATGCCGGGCGTTCAGGGTTTTTCTGGCCTGATCTATCTGCGTTCGCTGAAACCGGAAACGCCCGTTGTCATCGTCTCGGCCAATGAGGGCTCGTCCACGATCCGCCGTTGCCTGGATTTCGGCGCCTCAGGTTACATTCCCAAGTCGATGCCTGTGCGGCGTATTCAGGAGGCCATCAGGGCGGTGCTCGATGGCGAAATCTGGGTTCCACCGGATTTCCTTCCCGGCAGCCCGGACGAAGCGGACACCGCCGCGCTGGTCGAGCGTCTTTCCAGCCTGACGCCGCAGCAGGTCAGGGTTCTGATGATGCTCGGCGAAGGCCTCCTCAACAAGCAGATCGCCTACCAGCTCGGCGTTTCAGAGGCGACCATCAAGGCGCATGTCTCCGCCATCCTGCAGAAACTGCGCGTCGAAAGCCGGACGCAGGCCGTCATTGCCGTCAAGAAGATCGAAGCTGGCGAACTGGCCGATTTTCGCGGCGAGCAGCCCGAAGGCACGAAATAGGTCCGGCTCCGGTTTCAACTGTCCAGTCCGGCCGGCAAGTCGCTATTCCGCAGCCGTTCTTTGCGCGTAAAGCCGTGTCATCAAAGACCGCAGCGCCGCCGGCTTGATTGGCTTGCGCAGCAGATAAAGCCCGTTCCCCCGCGCCTCCGCCTCGACATCCGGCGACCGGTCCGCCGTTATCAGAACGGCGGCAATATGGTATCCGGCCTTGTCGCGTACCTTGTCGATGCAATCGAAGCCGGTTTCCTCCTCCAGATGGTAATCGGCGAGCACGATGTCCGGCAGCGACCCCCGATCCGCCAGCAGCCTCACAGCCTGCTCCGTGTCCGAGGCGAGCAGCACGCGGCATCCCCAGTTCTCCAGCAACTCGCGCATTCCGTCGAGAATGGCCGGTTCATTATCCACGCACAACACCGTGCAGCCATTGAGCTGACCGGCCTGCCCCGCGCCTGAATAGGCCGCGATCGTCTGTGCGGCCGCCTGGTCGCCGAGCGGCACGGTCATTCCGAAGACGGAACCGACGCCGGGCGTGGAGGACAGATGGATCGGGTGCTCCAGCATCCGGGCGATGCGCTCCACGATGGAAAGGCCCAGCCCGATGCCGTGAACGCTGGGCACGCCCGGATTGAGGCGGTGGAATTCCTTGAAGATCAGCTCATGCTTGCTGGCAGGAATGCCGGCTCCCGTATCGTGCACCTCGATGAGCAACTCATCGCCGCGCCGGCGGCAGCCGATCAGCACGCGCCCGCCGCGCGTATATTTCACCGCGTTGGAGAGGAAATTCTGGAGAACGCGGCGCAGCAGCCGCCGGTCGGTTCGGACATAGAGGCTGCACGGCACGACCTTCAGCGTCAGGCCCTTCGCCGCCGCCTGCGGATCGAACTCGACCTTGAGCTGCTGCAACAGATTGCCGATGGCGAAGGTGCCGATATCCGCTTTCAGCGCCCCGGTATCGAGCCGCGATATGTCGAGCAGCGCGTTCAGAATCTCCTCCACCGCTTCGAGGGACGCATCGACATTGCGCGCCAGCGGCTGCAGTTCGCCGGTCGGACCGCGTTCCAGCAGGCTGGTCGTGTACAGCCGGGCCGCATTGAGCGGCTGAAGCACGTCATGGCTTGCCGCGGCCAGAAAGCGCGTCTTGTCGAGATTGGCCTCGTCGGCCTTCATTTTCGCTTCGCCCAGCGCGATGTTCACCTGAGTGAGTTCCGCCGTGCGCTCGCGGACGCGCCGCTCCAGCGTTTCGTTCGCCTTTGCCAGCGCCTCCGCCGCTGTCACGCGATCCGTAATGTCGGTGAAGGTCGCGACGATCCCGCCCTGCGGCATGGCGTTAGTGCGCACTTCCACAACGCGCTTGCCGTCGTCAAGGCTTTCCTGAAAGGTCTCTAGCGTTACGGCGAACTTCCGCAGTCTGTTGGAGACGAACTTCTCCAGCGCCGCCGGATTCTTCAATTGCCGCGCGCCAATATTCCGCACGATCAGATCGAGCGTGATGCCCACGCGGCCGAGGCTCTGCGGCAGGTCGAGCATCTCGCGGAATTCACGGTTCCAGCAGATCAGCTCCATGTTCCGGTCGAACACCGCGATGCCCTGATGCACATGGTCGATGGCCGATTGCAGCAGGTCGCGGTTGTACTGGATCGCTTCCGAGGCATCGTCCAGCAGCTTCATCGCCGATTTCATGCCCACATCGCGCCGCCGCAGCGTCAGCGACATCACCAGCCGCGAAGACGCGGTGCCGATGGCGCTCGCCAGCAGATTTTCGGCAAAGCGCATCATGTGGATGTCGGCTTGGGTCTTGGGCGCAAGCGGCATGTTCCGCGTCGCGGAATAGTCGGCAAAGGAGCGGTGAGTACGCTCTTCGCCAAGATAGCGGCCGACCGTGCGCATCAGATCGGCCACGGTGACCGATGTCCGCCAGACGCGGGGTGAGGGCACGCTCGGCCGGACAAGGCTTTTCTCGATAAACACATTGGCCTGCAAACGCTCGATGGGCGCCGGTGCGCGCAGCTTGGAAAAGATGACATAGGCCGTAATGTTCGCGATCATGCTCCAGAGCACGCCATGCGTGAGCGGATCGAGCGATAGGCCGAAAAGCGCCTCCGGACGCAGGAGTTCCAGCCCGAAGAGGCCGTGCTCGGTAATTCCCGACGTGATGATCCCGGCCTGGACGAAATAGGGGATCAGCAATGTGTAGGCCCAGACGCTGAAACCTGCCAGGATGCCCGCGATCGCCCCCCGCGCTGTCGCATTGCGCCAGATGAGTCCGCCGAAAAAAGCAGGCGCAAATTGCGCGATCGCCGCAAAGGACAGCAGGCCGATCCGCGCAAGGCCGTAAGTGTCGCCCACGACCCGATAGAACAGATAGGCCAACAGCAAAATGCCGAAGATCGCGATCCGCCGGATGTAAAGCAGAACCGCGCCCATGTAACGGCTGTCGCCATCTGCCAGCTTGAGCCGTTGCAGCAGGACAGGAACCACCAGATCGTTGCAGATCATGATGGACAGCGCGACCGATTCCACGATCACCATCGCCGTCGCGGCGGACAGACCTCCGAGAAAGGCTATGATCGTGATTGTCTGGGCCCCGTTGGTCAGCGGCAGCGCCAGCATGTACATATCCGCATCCACGCCGCCATCGCGGAAGGTCAGCATGCCGGCTATGGCGATGGGAATGACGAAAATGTTGATCGCGATCAGATAGAGCGGAAACAGCCAGCTTGCCCGCCCGACCTCACGCTCGGAATTGTTCTCGACAAAGGTGACGTGGAACTGCCGGGTCAGCAGCAGGATGCAGACCGAGCTGAGGAAGGTCACGGTGATCCAGTTACCGCCCTGAAAGCCGCGTGCGAACAGGCCTATGATGTCAGGATGCTCCGCCGCCTTCTCGATCAGCGGGCCGACGCCGCCGAAAAGCGAATAGGTAATGAAACCGCCGACAATGAGGAAGGCAGCGATCTTGACAACGGATTCCGTGGCAATCGCGAGCATCAGGCCGTTCTGGTGCTCCGTTGCATCGACATGCCGGGTGCCGAACAGCACAGCAAAGATCGCCATCGTCAGGGCGATAAGGAAGGTGACGTCGCCAAAGGGATCGGCATTCGGCAGATAGCCCAGATAGACGTTGGGCGCGACGATGGTCGTCACGGACTGCGACACCGCCTTGAGCTGGAGCGCGATATAAGGCAGCACGCCCGCCACCGCGATCACCGTCACGACAGCAGCCACGAGCGGATTCTTGCCGTAGCGCGCGGACATGAAATCGGCAATCGAGGTAATGTTCTGTGACTTGGACAGCTTTATGATGTGTTCGATCAGCGGCCGCCCGAAAGCGAAGACCACGATCGGCCCGAGATAGACGGCGAGAAAGTCGAGCCCGGTGGTGGTGGCGAGGCCGACGCTGCCGAAAAACGTCCAGGATGTGCAGTAAACCGCGAGCGAAAGTGCGTAGATTGTCGGGCGTCCGCCGGTCCGCTTGCCCGCCTTGGCCGATTTGTCGCCGAAATAGGCCACGGCAAACAGGAAGCCGACATAGGCCAGGGCGACTGTCACGATGACCCAGCCGTCAATCATCCGGTGTCCCCTCGCCCCTTCTCATGATCGGCAATCCGGTTTCAGTCATTGAGTTCGGCAGCCTTTTGGTTTCTTGCATGCCACAGCTTTCAAAGCTTACGCCAGAACCGGCAAGGTCAGGCAAATGCTTTTTTCTGCGCCATTCAAGACGGATTTTCACCAGTGCCCGAAGGTTTGCATGCGACAGGGTGATGGCCGCAAGCGCATTGCCGGCATTTCGGGGCACCGCGGATCGCGATTTGTGCTTGGCGTCCGCTTCGATTCTTCGCTAAAGATGAGCGGTGTGGGCCTGTAGCTCAATTGGTTAGAGCCGACGGCTCATAACCGTCTGGTTGCAGGTTCGAGTCCTGCCGGGCCCACCATTTGATTTTTACCCATCTCAAGCCCTGCTAAGACCTTGAAAGGTATAGCTAAATCTGCGGTTCGAAAGCCCTCATTGCGGTGGTAGGGTAGTTTCCGCATAAAGGCCAGTCTGAGCACCAGCCTGCGGGCTTCCAATGTGCCAATTTCCCATATTTTACAAGGGTTTGCGAGAAACGTCAGCGCGGTTCGAAAGGTTTCTTCGAAACTGCCGAGCGGACGCCCGCAGGATTTGGCTTTTTCGCTGAGCGCGATCTTCTGCTCCTCAAGCCTGACAATCTGACCTTCATAGACGTTGATCATGCGGCTCGCAGGGCTCGCACCATGTCTCGTTGTCATCGGTCTGGTTGAAGGATCTCGGCCCTTGCTCGGCCTCGTTCCACTGCGTGTCCCGGACGGGGTGAACTTCCAGGCCGTCGCAGGTGTGGATTTCTTTCATCCAGAAGGGGATTGAAGCTCTTGCTTCCTCAATCGGCGAAGTCATTTTGTTTTCTCCTTTCACTTAAAAGAGGGGTTGCGCATGCAACCCTTGGCCCTCGCCGAGAGCGGGTGGGTGTGGGTCGGTACGGCTTCGTGGCTGGCCGGATTGCAGCCCGAGCGGGGCTCACAGCCCTGCGAGGCAGGCGGCCCTGCCGGTCCAGTAGAAGGCGTGCCAAGGGAGGGAGGGCAGCGCCCTCCCTAACCCCTGACTGAAATCCTCAGTGTACAAATTTTAAGTGCTGAACGTCATGCGCCAGGGATGGACGCCGGATGGCCGAGACCGGGAACCGGATCTCTACTTTGATGGGTAATGATGTGGCGATATGGACCCAAGCGCTACGTCAGACGTCATCAGAAAATCTTGCCGCTTTAGCGGGCGACTGGAATGACCCGCTGAAGCCTTTCGTGCCGGATTTCGCGATTCCGCGCCGTGCATCTGTAGCGATTTTTGATCAGTTACTGAACGACTCCCGGTTAATTCTTGTCGAGGGGCCGCCGCTCATCGGAAAAAGTAGCGTTCTTCGTGAACTGACGCTGAGAATCAACAGTTCAGAAGAATTCGTTCCGTTTTTTCTGGAAATTGATGCAGGGAGCGGTTTGTTTCAGTGTCTAGCTGACGTGCTCAACCAAGCGCTGAATTGGCCCGTCACAAGGGATGAAGTGCGCGACTGGCTACGACGTCTATCGTGCGAGGCAGGTCCGGCGTTGGTCGTTCTAATTGACGGATTTGGGCTTAATCTTGATGAGATTCGGCGGGATATCGACGACCTAAGCTCAAATGCTTTCGGTGACGCCGTTCGTTTGGTTGTGGCGCTGGACGATACAGTAGCGGAGCGGATCGTTTTAAATTCCACGAAAAGAAATTCTTCTGCCATTGGCCGGCGCGCCAATCGCGTACAAGTTGGTCCGCTTAATGATGAAGAATTTGCAGCCGCTGCCAATGAACTATGGAGACACCGAGCCGGACTAATGAACGGCGCTGTTCATTCACCGGAATTTCGTATCCCATGGGTGCTGCGCGCAGCCATGTCGGAGATCGTGTCGCGGCCTCAGTATGCGGACGAAAAGCTTGCCGCATCCATTCCTCCGCTTTTGGGTATGAATCTGATTACCCATGTCCGAAAGAGATTTGACGACGCGGAAATGCGGAGGCAGTTTCAAGCTATAGCAAAAGCTGTTCTTGAGGAATCCCAGGACCGGAAGCGATCCGTAGCGCTTACTCTGGAATCGATCGGAGTATTTATCTTTCGTCGTGACACTCTTTCGAAATTTCTGGATCGCTCGGAGATAGACGACCTGATAGCCACCGGCTACCTAAAGCCCGGTCTTCATGATTCTAAATTGCCCATCTTATCAGTTCGAATTCCTGAGCTGGCAGCTAGCGAAGTCGCATTCCTGCTTGCCGAGCAGCTAACACAGCGCGCTCAAGCCGACGGCCAGAATGCGGCCCGATGGCTCTCGGATATTGCGGCAAGTATCCCGCTGGGGGATATCATCGCTGCACAAGCGATTATAGATGCTGCTGTTCAGAATCGAACCATGCCACGAGGCCTGATAGACGGCTTGTTTTTTTCTCCACCGCGAGAAGAATTTATAAAGCCTGGTACAAAAGTCGCCATGCAAAATCCTGACGCAGGCGTCATTAACATCGCTTTTAGAGAACAAGGCGAGATGGAAATGGAGGTGGACGGCCAACTTCTGCGCATTCCTGCTGATCAAGTTGAACAGGGCAATACTATGCATGCCGATATTCATGGTTGGCTGATTTTGTCCCATTTATGCACACGTCCATTCGCTCAAGAAGACCAGGATGGATACCTTGAGCGATTGGACATGGCTATCCTTCTTGAGGTCGGGGCATGCCCCATGGTGCTGCGTCGTCCTGGGCCGAATGCACTTGAGAGAGGGATTTTGACCCATCATGTTTCAGGCACTGGTTCAATGGTATGTCGTGACGCCGGTATCGTCGAGCCGATCACTTTATCGATATTCCATTTTCTTAGCTGGGACGCAGAAAATGCGGAAGAGTGGGTCGAAGAAGCAGCTCATCGTGAAGCGCTTCCGCTATTGACACGAATTAATATCGCTTTGCGGGAACTCACCGGATCGGCAGACACCTCAAAGGCTGATTTTGCTCGCCGAATGTTGAGCGATACGGTTGAACCGGCAATGTCACAGCTATTTATCAAGAAATAAAAGACCTTTAGGAATAACCTCAAGCCAAGCTGTTGTTATCAGAACGCGCCAAAGGGATACCCTTAGCGGCAATCAGCAGAATGTTTTCACGGTAAACTGCTCGGGCTCTGAAATCGTCATGAGTGGCGGTTGCCGACAATCCACAGGGGGGGTGGTATCTAGACCAGTTTGGTAGTTATCCTTCGTCAACGACCGCCTGGACTTGCGGGATGAGGAATAACAACACGGAGAACTCTTATAACTATATGGCGTACGCGCTCTGCTGTGTATTCTGACGACTGGCGTTGTGTCGGAATTCGCTGCAGTTAAAGCAAGGCTAGACTTAGCCCCGCCCACCATTCAACGACAGTCATGCGTATCCCAGGTCCAACCGTTGCTATCTCCCCCTCCTGAATTCGATGAAGTGTCCGGCGTTGAATTTTTTCTGCAGCTTCCGTGTTTGTTCAGCGTAGGGGTGATGAAAGATAAGGCCTGCCGCCCCGAGAGCGGCGGGCGAAGAAATTACCAGCCTCCACAGAAGAAGCTGTAGGGTTCTAATCATGACTGCCTGGCTAGGCGGAACTTTTTACTTACTCGGCGCACATCCCATTGATCCTGCTTGATATTCCTGCGCAGGCGTGGGCGTTTACTGGGTACGTTGGCTGGGCGGCTATCGAACGGCGGCCAGGGAGACGCCAAGCAGATCCAACGCCTTCTGCTGCAGCGGTGTGGCGCGGGTGGCCATCGTCAGCACATAGTTCGGATTGTTCGCGGCGGCGACCTCATTCAAGCACAGCGTGCCGAGATCGGCGATCAGCGTGTGGAAGCTGTGCACCGGCTGGCCGTCCTCGCTGTGTTTGCCGGCGTCCTTGGCCTTTGCCCGTTCCGAGCGCGGCGCCTTGGCGACGGGGCTGGCGCGGGAAGCAAGCGCGGCGTCCTTGTCCTCGTCGTCGAACAGCATGGGCGCGAGCGTCCGACGCATGTGCCATTCCACATAATAGCTCAGCATGCAGAGGAACACATGCGCCCGCACCCGGCCGGACAGCCAGTGGTGGATGGGCCGGACGTTCAGGTCCACGCTCTTCAGGGAGCGGAAGGCCCGCTCCACTTGCGACAGGCTCTTATACGCGCTGACGGCGTCCGCTGCGCTGACCGCCGCTTCGGGCAAGTTGGTGCGGATGACGTAAAGACCGTCGAGCGCGGCTTCGGCGGCAATCTCGGCCTGCTTGCGGTGGAAGGAGAAGCTGGCATCCTCAATGACGAGATCGAAGTGCTTGGCCATCTTGTGTTTTCCAGCCACCGCGCCGACCGCCAAACCGATCTGATCCTTGCCGCGCAAGGGATTGCGCTTACGCTCGACCGCCGCCTTGACACGGGCCAGCTCTTTTTCCGTCGCCTCCAGAAGCGCCTGGCGTTTCCTGGCGCGCTCGGTGGCCAGTTCGCGATTGCGGCAGACGATGAACCGCTCGCCGGGATAGTCGGGCGCGCTGATTTCGGCCATGTCGCGCTCGTCGAACAACGACATCTGCAGCGGTCCATCCTCCGCCGCTAGCGCCTGGATCGCCGGCGCACGCAGGGCGGTGATCCAGTCAAGCCCGGCGGACTGGAGTTCCTCGCGGATGCGCGCATCGGTGATCATGCAGCGGTCGCCGACCAGCACCACGCGATCGAGATCGAAGCGCTGTTTCAGCTTCTCGATCTGTGCGGCAAGCGTTTTCGGATCGCCTCTGGTTTTGCTTGTCAAAACCAGACAAGCGTTTTGACTGTTGCCTTCGAAGACTTCCACGGCGATGGGGCAGCCGTCGGCGGCGCAGAGCAGGCCGTAGACGATCTGCTTCTTCCCCTTCTTGCCGTCGCGATTGTAGCCGAAGCGGGCGAGATCGCAGCGGCGTCCCTCGACATAGCTGGACGAGACGTCGTAGAGCACCAGGCAGCCGATGTTTGAGACGGCACCAAACGTCGCCGGATTGAAGCTGGACATAGCCTGCACCAGTTGCTCGACGGCGGTCTTATTCAACCGATACCCGTCAATCTCGAACGCGTCCACCTGTTGAGCATCACTGGTGTACCAGTTCTCAAGCGTAACGCTTTTACCGGTCTCCAAGGCATCTACGCGCAGATTGTAGCCGTTTTGGCTAAACCAAAGGTTTTGGTGATCAAACCCGGAACCAAACTGCACAACTTCGTATCCTGTGGCCGACCTGATACTGTGAGAGCTATCAGAAAGCAGCTTTCC
>JBHJOB010000134.1:0-4713 GCA_050330195.1 Rhodomicrobiaceae bacterium
CCGGGACGCCCATTCGAACAGATCGACATTCGGGCAGAAGTCCGGTGTGGCCGCGCCGGGTATGGCGTGTTCGAGCCAGTCGAGGCACCGGCCGGCCTCGGAGCAGTTCAGGCAGCGCAGCCGCGCGGCGGCATAGGCGTCGCCCTGATCGAGGCGGACGAGTCGCCCGGCATCGACATCGAGGATATCCATCATCTCATGCATGCGGCGCGCCTGGCGCTCGACATAACGCGTTTTCGTCCCTCTCACGGCCCACCTCCGTTGATCATTTCCTAACGAAACGATCCTGGTCTGCTCTGTTTGTTTCAATCTCGATTTTTCCGATGAAAATGGCGCCCATTTTATCGGATCTCGCTCCTGCGCGGCTCATTCGCCTTCCGCAGCCTCTCCCGAACAAAATTGGGGCGCGCGGCGACTGTCTCATGATGATGGGCGGAGACCGGCTTGCATTGACCTGCATCAACAACCGCCCGCTTGCAACATGCCCGGCAGTCTCATGCGTTCGATTGCAAATGATGACTTGCGCCCTGTCGCTCGGATCTTGTTTTAACTGCCGTTTGTCTTTCGCTGAATTCAACGTGTCGGCTTCGTTTTTAATAAAATTGGAATAGTAATGCCGCCGACTACCGCGCTCATTCGAGAAACGCACCATCTTTTTTCAATAAGCCCACGGACGTTTCTCCCGCATTACAGCGTAGCCCGCGCGCCATTCTCGGCAGACACTTTGCGCCTCTCCACGATCTGTAAATTTGCGTACGATTTTGAGAGGGTTATTCACGAGTCATAAACCCTTTTCTGCGATGAAGGTATCTGAGTTCTTATAAAGTCCGAGTGAGCGAGTTGGGTAACATGGGTTACGTAGCAGACCAGAAGTCGCAGATACATTCCGAGTTCGGCCTCATGACGCCGCGCCTGAAGGCTTTTGCACTGGCGCTGACCGGATGCGAGGCGAAGACACAGACCCTCGTCCGGGCCGCACATCACCATATTCTCGCGCGCGCTTCCAAGGAGCGCGGACATACGCCGCTCCTGATCTGGGCTCTCATCCAGACACACAGGATCTGGATCGCCCGCATGAACGGTCAGGGTGCGGAGAGAACCGATCCCCGCCTTTTCCAGCCGCGAAGCCGCACGAATGACGGCGGAGCCTCGGCCCGTTTCGCCGCAAGACTTGCAAGGCTGAGCCCGATCCAGCGGGGGGCGCTGCATCTCGTCTATGGCGAACGCCTCTCCTATGACGAAGTCGCGGAAATTTTTGGCGTCGAGATCACCGAAGTCATGAGCTGGCTTGCCCGCAGCTACGCGGCGCTTGGCGGTGATGCCGGCGCACAGGAAAGAGCACCCCATGAGGGTGCGCATGCGGGAAGCCGCCCGCAGAAGGCGGCCCCGCATCTCAGACAAGGACGCGCGGCATGATCGATCTGAGCGACGAGTTGTTGATGGCCTATGTGGACGGTCAACTCGACAAGCCGCAAACCACCGTCGTTTCCCGCCTGTTGCGGGACGATCCGGATCTGGCCGTGCGCGTCAGCCGCCTGCAACAGACCCAGGCCCAGCTTCTCGACACCTTCGGCGCATTGCTGCGGGAGGGCGCGAGCGCCAGTGCAAGAGCGAAACAGACCAAGCGCAGGGCCGGCGCGTTGCTTTTCGCAGGAGACTGGAAAGCGGCAGGCGTAGCGGCAGCGTTGGTTTTCATCGGTGCGGGCGTCGGGCTGAGCGGCGCCTATCTGAATGGCATGATGGGGCCGCAGGTCAAGGAAGTCGCGCAATTGTCGCCGACGAACTGGCCGGGCGACATTGCCGAATTCCACGCATTCTTTACCGCGGAGGCCATGCAGGTCAGCCCGGAAAGCCAGACAAATCCGGAAATGGTCGGGTTTCAGCTCTCGCAGGCATTCGAGGGCATAAGCCTGCCCGATTTTCAGGAGCAGGGGCTGAACCTGGTTCGCGGCCAGATGCTCAACTATCGCGGCAACAAGGTCATGCAGCTTACCTATCTCGGCAAGAAGCAACCGCTGGTCGCACTCTATATCAGTGCGGGCGGGCTCGACATGCCCATGTCGCCCGGTCGGTTCGGCGATCTGAACACGATCAGCTGGAGCGCCAATGAGCGGCGCTACGTGCTCGCGGCGAACATGCCGCATCAGCCGCTTCAGGCGCTCGCCGTCATTGCGAATGCGCAACTCGGCGCAAAATAATGTCGGGCCGCGTTGACCGGACATGCAGACAGGGTAAAGGCGGACGGATTCCGGTGCGCCTTGCATCCATCAACGGCCCTCCTCAAGATGCATTTTTAAGCGTATAAAGTCTTCCCGCCTTTTGCATGCATAAGCAATTGCGGGCTGGCCGGTTCCTTTGCTCGCCTGCAGCGTCACAGTGCAGACATCATGCTCCGTGACTTGCCGTGTCAGCGAGGACTGTCCTTTTTTGCAGCTTATTCAATATTACAAGCCTATGACGACCTCGATTTCCAGTCAGGTTATTACTCTCGGCAGCATGTTGCGAGGCGGCGATACCTATATCGTTCCGCCCTATCAGCGCAACTATGCGTGGGACGCCGGACAGTTCGGGACGTTCTGGACTGACGTGGCGAAAACCTTTACCGGCGCGATTGCCGAATATTTTCTCGGCTCGGTGGTAATCAACAACAGCCAGGCGCCGGAGCTTGTCGTCATTGACGGGCAGCAGCGGCTGATTACGACCGCCGCTCTGATTTCCGCGCTTCGAGGCCATCTGCGCAGTGAGGGCAATTCGCAGCTTGCCTCGCGGATCGAGCAGGATTTCCTGCGCCGCCGCCAGCTTTTCACGCCCTCGCTCGTGCTCAACAAGACGGATAAGGCCTTCTACGACAATTATATCTTCCACAGCCGCCCGATCACGGAGATGCGGCGGCTATCCGACGAGGAAACGCTCTCGCCGTCCAATCGTCTGCTCGCCGACTGCTACTGCTACATGTATGACCGCATCGGCGAGACCCGGAAGAGCGGCCGGAATGTAGAGGACATCGCCAACACCATCATCGAGGCGCTGAACAACCGCGTCTATGTGATCCGGATCGACGTCGCCGACGATCACAACGCGTTCGTCCTGTTCGAGACGCTGAACGATCGTGGACTGGAGCTGTCGGAATCGGACCTGCTCAAGAACCATCTCTACGCCGTGTCCGGGGACCGCATCGGCGAAACCCAGGGCAACTGGGAGCTGATGGAGCATAATCTGGGCAGCGAGCGGATGATCAAGTTCGTCCGCCATCACTGGCTGTCAACGCGCGGCGCCTTCGGAGAACGCGGTCTCTATTCCGACATCAAGACGACCATCGTCACGCCAGACCATGCCGCCGCCTATTCGGAAAGCCTATGCGAAGCCTCCGATTTCTATGCGGCGCTGACCAATGAAAGCCATCACATCTGGGCCGGTTTTCCGCATAAGCAGCAGCCTGTGCTCCGTGAGCTGATCAGAACCATCGAGATCCTGAGAACGGAGCAGCTTTTCATCGTTCTGCTGGCGGCGCTGGAAACGGACAGGAGGCATTTCCTGGAACTGACGCAGATGCTCGTCAATTTCACCTTCCGCTACAACACGATCTGCAGCTTGACCCCGTCCGGCGTGCTCGGCCCATTCATCAATGCGGCCCGCGAAATCCGTGCGCAGGGCAGCGTCGACACACATCAGATTTTCCAGAAGTTTCTCAGCCCGCTCTATCCCGAGGACAGCCAGTTTCACTCGGCATTTTCGCGCAAGACCATTCGCAGCAACGCGCAGGCGCGGTTTATCCTGACCAAGATCAATGACTATCTGTCACCGAACCCGTCCCTGCGAACCCAGGACGACCCTTTTGCCACCGACCTTGAGCATATTCTGCCCAAGCGGCATGACGGCGTCTGGGAGACCAGCCGGAAGAATTTTCCCGGCGGGGCGGACAAGTATATTTACCGTCTCGGCAACATGACGCTAATGGCGACCAAGCTGAACCACAAGCTTGGCAACGCCGATTTCGAGCGGAAGAAGGCGGTCTTCGCCAATGACTGTCTGGAAATCACACAGCGCGTTCTCAACTGCGACAAATGGACGGCAGAGGAAATCAAGGCGCGGCAGAACTGGCTGGCCAGCATGGCCTGCAAGATCTGGCGCTATCCCGAGGAAACGGCGCGTTAGGGCGGGATCAGTCTTGACGACACAGTTTTGTCATTCCCGCTTGCGCGCACTGGTGTCCGAGATTTCGTCGTTGGCGTGTTTTCATGAGAACGCGAGCCCCGTTTGCGAATCTGGAGGTCGGAGCCTGGGACAGCGGGGCGATGGCTTTGCCGTGTCTGTGAGGTTCAAGAGGGTGAGGAGCGCGACCTTGAGACGAGCCATCAGATGTTTGATGCCGGCAGGCGATGATCGCGACGTAGAGCTGCATCCTGACCGCATTTTCGGAGCGGCCGAAGAAAGCCTTGATGCGCAGGAGGTCGGCGTTTCGATTCTGCGGCCCGTGGGCGCGACATCGCGGCGGCGTGCATTGGATTTGAGGCGGGTGTGGTCAGCCCCCACTGAGTGGTCCAAGTTGAATATTAGTGCAGCGTTGGCCGCATGGGTAAATATCCCCCGGCAAAGCCCTACGAGATTCA
This sequence comes from Rhodomicrobiaceae bacterium, assembly GCA_050330195.1. Taxonomy (GTDB): domain Bacteria; phylum Pseudomonadota; class Alphaproteobacteria; order Rhizobiales; family Rhodomicrobiaceae; genus JAHQVI01. Next base: position 4,611 of record JBHJOB010000134.1, read on the forward strand.
CACATTTTCCGCCATTGTCCAACCCAGTTGGATGGCCCGGAACGTGTGCAGGCCACGGAGCATCACGATGGGGCCTGGTTTGCCGTAATATCCCGTCCAACCG
>JBHJOB010000135.1:0-27144 GCA_050330195.1 Rhodomicrobiaceae bacterium
GGCGGCAATACCGGACTCGTGGGCGGCCAGATCTCCCATAATGGCGAGATCGTCATCAGCCTCGAACGGCTCAACCGCATCCGCTCCGTCGATCCTCACGGCAACACGCTGATCGCGGAGGCGGGCGTCACCCTCGCCGGTGTGCAGAAAGCCGCCGAGGAAGCCGGACGGCTGTTCCCGCTCAGCATCGCCTCGGAAGGCTCCTGCCAGATCGGCGGCAATCTCTCCACCAATGCGGGCGGGCTTCAGGTGCTTGCCTATGGCAATGCGCGCGCACTGACGCTCGGGCTTGAAGTCGTGCTGGCGGATGGGCGCATCTGGAACGGCCTGCGCTCGCTGCGCAAGGACAATACCGGCTACGATCTGCGCGACCTGTTCATCGGCGCGGAAGGCACGCTCGGCATCATCACCGCCGCCGTTTTGAAGCTGTTCCCGCAGCCAAAGAGCAAGGCGACGGCCATTGTGGGACTTGCCGGGCTTGAAGAAGCCGCACGGTTTTTCGACCTTGCCTATGAGATGGGTGCAGGCGAACTCACCGCCTTCGAGCTGTTGCCGCGCTTCGGCATCGAGATCGTGCTGCGTCACGCCGAGGGCACGCGCGATCCGCTTGGCAAGCCTCACCCCTGGTACGCGCTGATCGAGCTTTCCAGCCAGCGCGAAGGGGAGGCCGAACCGGGCATGGAGAAGCTGCTTGTCGCTGGCGTCGAGCAGGAGCTGATTGCCGACGGCGCGATGGCGGCTTCTTTGTCCCAGGCGGAGGATTTCTGGCGGCTGCGCGAAATGCTCTCCGAGGTGCAGTCCCATGAAGGCGGCAGCATCAAGAACGACGTCTCGGTGCCCGTGGCCGCGCTGCCGGAATTTCTGCGGCGCGCGCTCGATGCGGTGACGGAGTTGGTCTCCGGCTGCCGTCCGGTCGCTTTCGGCCACTATGGTGACGGCAATATCCACTTCAACATCACTCAGCCGGAAGGGGCCGACAAGGCGGCTTTCCTCGCCCGTTGGGGCGAGGTGACAGGCGTCGTCAACGCCATCGTACTGGAACTGGGCGGCTCGATCAGCGCGGAGCACGGCATCGGCTATCTGAAGCGCGATCTGCTGACCGAGATCAAGCAGCCCGTCGAGATCGAGCTGATGCGCAAGATCAAGCAGGCTTTCGATCCGGCCGGCATTCTCAACCCCGGCAAGGTGATCTGACGCCAGCCGGAAGCGCCGGCAAGTCGCACTTTCCTGGAGCAAAATCAGCTTGGACAGACCCGTACCGCCGAAATCCCCGCGCGGGCGCATAGGCGTTAGACTAGATGGCCGGCGCGTCGGCTGGATCGCGTCTGACCGGCAGGGGCAGGCCGTCGGACAGCGTTGCGGGATCGACCGGCTCCTCCTCCTGACGAAGACATTTCGCTCCCTGCAGCGCGCCAACCGTTTCCGCCGCAAAACTCGGTCCGCGGATGGGCGCGCGCAGAACCACCAGGCCTTCCATGCCGGGCACGATCACGATGATCTGCTCCTCGCCCTCAACGGAAACTTCGGTACTGGCTTCCTCCGCCAGGCGGGAGCGCGGCACAAGCAGCAGCCGGAGTGAGCGGCGTCTGGCTTCCGCGCCGGTGATGAAATAGAAATTCTCGCCATAGCGCGTCGAGACTGCAATGCTCCAGGTGGAGTCGCCGATGCCGGTCTCGACCAGCACGTTCTTCTCGGTCAGATCGAAGCGGCAGAAGGCATAGCCGATATCGGGCGCCATGAACGGAAGCGGCGTGTCGCTGGCGGCGACCGGCAGTACATACATCCTGTTGTCGAGGGAAATCCTGGACAGCCTTGCCCATGCATCGCGGGTGGCAAGATAGGGGACACCGAAGACCGCGAGGACATGGATGATGCCGGCGCAGAAAACCGCTGCGACAAGCCAGGGCCAGAGCGTGCGCATCAGCATTTCACTCTCCGGATCTGTGGCAGATTGGCGGCATCCACACGGCTGGTGTCTTCCCCGCCCCGATCCAGCGCGACGGGCCGGATGATACGCAGGACGAGCGTGAGATTGCCGACATCGCCCGATGGCAGCCAATGGCCGGGCCGGGCTTCGGGCGCAAGGATGATGCGCTGCGTGCCGTCGGGCAGGATGGTCAGATTCTGGTCGCTGAAAGCATGGCGTGCCGCCTTGTTGGAGATCAGATCGCCATTATTGTCGAAAACGGCAATTGTCCACCAGACGGCGGACAGGGGGCGCGTGACGATTTCATATTCACAATCGGAGCTGAGCGTGCCGCCATCGCCGTCGGTGGTGGCGAAATAGGTCAGGCCGCTGGCCGAGGTGATCGGAAGCTGCCCCGAGCGGGCAATATGGGCGCGGGTATAGGGATCGGCAGTCAGGCTACCGGCGTTGATCCAGCTCCGCCACGGGCCGGTCTGATTGACGACAAGGGCAAAGCCATCGTCGATCATGTAGTGCGCCGACCCGAGGCCGAGCAGGAGGGAAAGCCCTGCGAATATCAGAAAGCAGAAAAAATTCTTCACGGGCGGCCTACCCCAGCCGATTCAAAACGAGCCTTCTGGCCGGTTACTGGCTTGTATTGCCGGCAACGCGCGCCGAGGGCGAGCCGTCGAGCGAAGCCCCCTTCGCAGTCGTTCCATCGAGCGGCTTTGCTTCTTTAAACGTCTTCGTCAGGCCGATCAACAATTCCCGCGTCTTCGTTGGCATACGGCGCGTCGTGCCGAGCGATACTGTCCCCAGCGTCGGATCGCTCTGCTTGAGTTCGGCAATGCGCTCCATTTCCTCCACCTGCTTCGGGTGAAGCGGAACGCCGGGAATTTGCGGAATGTTGTAGTTGGTGTGAGCCGCGACCATGAATTGCTGCCAGGTGCGCGCCGGGAGCGAGCCGCCCGTTACCCTGTTGGTCGATGTGAAATCGTCATTGCCGAACCAGACGCCAGCCACATATTGCCCCGTAAAGCCAAGAAACCAGCCGTCGCGATAGTCGGAGCTGGTCCCGGTCTTGCCGACCGACGATGTAAATTCGAGCGCGGAAGCGCGGCCCGTACCTTCCGTCACCACATGGGAAAGCATCTCGTTGAGCTGCTCGACGGCTTGACGGTCGAAGATCTGTTCCGCAGGCGGCTCATCGCGCTGACGGGAGTAGATGATCTCGTCCTGCGGATTGCGGATCTCGGTGATGGCGTAGCCCTTGACCCGCTTGCCGCCCGAGGCAAGGCTGGCGTAGCCGGATGTATGTTCCATGACAGTGATGCCCTGATCGCCCAGGGCCATCGAACAGCTCGGATGGATGCGCCCCAGCCCGATCTTCTTCAGATTGTTGATGACCGCGGGACGTCCGCCATAAGCCTTGTTGAGCGAAAGCTTGACGGCAATGGTATTGACGGACTTCGCCAAGGCGATGGTGAGAGTCATGCCGCCACGAAAGCCGCCGGAATAGTTGCCCGGGGACCAGTTGTTGCAATAGACCGGACCGTCCACCGCACGATCATTCGGACTGGCGCCGTTCTGCAGGGCTGTCAGGTAGACATAGGTCTTGAAGGAAGATCCCGGTTGCCTGAGCGCCTGGGTCGCGCGGTTGAACTGGCTCTCGCCGTAATCCTTGCCGCCGACCAGCGCACGGACTGCGCCGTCGATCTCCATGCCGATAAGTGCCGCCTGCCTGACCCGCATGGCCCGGCTGTTCTGCTCAAGCGTGGTTTCGATCGCGTGTTCCGCGGCTTTTTGCAGCGCCACATCGACCGTCGTCCGCGCGACGACGTTGTAGACGCCCGTGCCCCTCGTCAGCCGCTGGACTTCTTCAAATGCCCAGTCGAGGAAATAGTTCGGCGTGTAGGTCGCGGAGTTGTCGATGACGTTCGCCGGGTTAAGCCGCGCGCCGTGGACCTGGCCCTCCGTCATGAAGCCGGCGTCGACCATATTGGTGAGCACGATGTTCGCCCGGGCGCGGGAGGCCGCCGGGTTGGCGTGCGGGGCGTACCTCGAAGGGGCCTTGTACAGCCCGGCGAGAAGCGCGGCCTCGGCGAGACCGATCTCGCGCACGGATTTGCCGAAATAGAACTGCGACGCCGCTTCGACGCCCTGCGCGTTGCCGCCCATATAGGCGCGGTCGAGATACATCTTGAGGATTTCTTTTTTCGTCAGGCGCGCTTCGAGCCAGAGGGCGATGAAGGCTTCCTTCACCTTCCGTTCAAGGGATCGCTCCGATGAAAGGAAGAGAAGCTTTGCGAGTTGTTGGGTGATCGAGCTGCCGCCCTGCACGACGTCATTGGCCTGAACGTTGGCCACCATGGCCCGTAACGTGCCGAAAACATCGATGCCGAAATGCTCGAAGAACCGGCGATCCTCGGTTGCCAGCGTCGCCTTGATCAGATTGTCGGGGATTTCCTGAAGCGGCACGGTGTCGGAGAAGAAGATGCCGCGCTTGCCGATTTCGGTTCCGTTGCGGTCAAGGAAGGTCACGCTGTATTGTGCCGCCGTGCGCCAGGACGGATCGTTCGTTGGCTCAAGCGAGGGCAGGGCCAGCGCCAGCATACCGACAAGGCCGAGCGTTCCGAGCGTTGCGCTTTCGGAGAAAGCCTCGGCGACCACGCGCCGGAATCCGGACACCCTGAACCGGTTGACAAAATTCGAATAGGCCGACCATAAATCCTGGTAACGCGCCCAGACGCCGTAAAGGCTGGAGTCAATCCACGCGTCGAGGGCCCAGAAGTCGATCAGCCTTTGACGCCGGTTCGGTCTGAAAATCCAGTCCCACAAGGTCGTGGTCCTCTTGAATTGGTTAATCCGCTCTATTCAATACGCGAGCGCCGCCCCTGAGGAAACCCAAAAGCCTTCGGGGCAGCCCTGTCGCGGGAATGATACCGGTTTAGAGGACAAAATTTAACAGCCTGTTTGCCGCGTTCGGCTCATTGTGAATCACAATGGCTTCATTCTCGCGGCGGATACGCGGCGCTCACGGATTTGGCTTCCCCCATGCATGACGATCTGCCGTTCTGGAAATCCAAGTCTCTTGCCGAAATGACGCAAGAGGAGTGGGAGTCGTTGTGTGATGGCTGTGGCCGGTGTTGCTTGTTGAAATTGGAGGACGAGGACACCGAGGAGATCGTCTATACGCGGCTTGCATGCAAACTTCTCGATATCGGCGCCTGCCGTTGCAAGTCCTACGAGACGCGGCGGGAAAAGGTTCCCGATTGCGTTCAGTTGACCCCGGAGGCCGCGAAGGATCTGTCATGGTTGCCGCCGACCTGCGCGTATCGGCTGGTTGCGCGCGGCGAGGATCTGGCGTGGTGGCATCCGCTGGTGTCCGGCGATCCGGAGACGGTGCATGAAGCGGGGATTTCGGTGCGGGATTTCGCTGTCAGCGAGAAGAAGGTGAAGGACGGGCGGTATGAGGCGTTTTTGCTGAAGTGGGGTTGATGCCCATTGTCTTGTTTACGTTTAAAGGCACGGTCGATGCAGCCTTTCAGCTTTCGGAGCGAAATGCCGCCGCGTCGATCCCGAACCGTTTCAGCCGCGAGTAAAGCGTCGTCGGGCGCACGCCGAGCAATTCGGCCGCGCCGCCCTTTCCCGATACGCGGCCATTGGCTTTCCTGAGAACCGCGACGATGGTTTCGCGCTCCTGCGCTTTTCGATCCCGCTCGGTCAGGATATCCGGCCTGTCCATTTCACTCCTCACCGTGGAGATCGGCAGGCTCGCATTCGCGCTTTGCGGGACATGAAAGCGAAGACGGCGGTTGTCGGTCGCCGTGATGACGGCGCGTTCGATGACGTTTTCCAGCTCGCGGATGTTTCCAGGCCAGTGATAGCCCTTCAGCCGCTCGATATCGGCAAGGCTGATCGGCAATTCATCACGATTGGCGCGTGCGCAGGCGCGGCGTACAAAGAGCGAGGCCAGCATCGGAATGTCGTCCACCCGCTCACGCAGCGGCGGCGATTCGATCGGAAAGACGCTCAGCCGGAAGAACAGATCCTCACGGAAGCGTTTGGCGGCCACTTCGTCCTTCAGATTGCGATTTGTCGCGGCTATGACGCGGACGTCGATCTTCCGTGTACGGCTTTCGCCCAGCCGTTCGAACTGCCCTTCCTGCAGGACGCGAAGCAGTTTCGCCTGGTGGTCGAGCGGCAATTCGCCGACCTCGTCCAGAAAGATCGTGCCGCCGTCGGCCAGCTCGAAACGGCCGATGCGCTCGCTGACCGCGCCGGTAAAGGCGCCCTTGGCGTGCCCGAAGAACTCGCTCTCGAACAGGTCATAGGGGATCGCGGCGCAATTGACGCGGATGAGTGGGCGTTTACTGCGGGTGCTCGAATTATGGATAGCGCGGGCGATCAGCTCCTTGCCAGTACCGGACTCGCCGGTGATGAGAACGCTGGCTTCGGTTGGCGCGACCAGTGCGATCTGGTGCAGGATGGTTCGCACAGCATGGCTGTTGCCGACGATCTCCTTGTGGTTGGCGTCGCCGTGCAACTCGTCCTGCAGATAGGCGTTTTCCAGCTCCAGCTTCTTCTTGAGCGCCTCGACTTCCTCAAGCGCGCGCCTCAACGCGTCGCGGCTTTTTCGCTGTTCGGAAACGTCGCGGAACACGACGACCGCGCCGAGCAACCGCCCCTTTTCCTGAATCGGCGTACTCGTATATTCGACCGGAAAGCTGCTGCCGTCCTTGCGCCAGAACACCTCATCATCGACGCGGTGGATCTTGCCGTCGCGGAAGGCGGCGTAGATCGGACAGGCCTTGATGCCGTAGGGCGTGCCGTCCTGATGGCTGTGATGAATGACGCTGTGCATGGTCTGGCCGATCAGATCCTCGCAGCGCCAGCCCAGCATCCGCTCCGCCGCCGGATTGAGGAATGTCGTCTCGCCCCTGGCATTGACGCCGTAAATGCCTTCGCCCGCCGCGTTCAGGATCATCTGGTCGCCGCGCTGCAAATGCCGGAACAGGGTCTCGAAACGCTCTTCATGCGGACGGCCGCTGCGATAGAACTGCTTGACCTCGATCTCTGCCCGGCGCGCGCGATTGGTGCGCAGATCGAACATCAGAAAGAGAATGTGGTCCCGGCCATCCATCTCGAAGCGTGAAGCGTACAGCTCGACCGGGCGGGTCATGTCGTCGGTCCCGCACAATTCCAGCTCCTGTGACCATGCATGGCCGACGGCGATGCATTCGAGGCTGAGTGCGGTCAGCTCGGAGAACTGGGCGGGGAACAGGTTGCTGGCGCGTTTCGAGCTGAGCTCGAAGCCCCGCAGTCCGGTGAATGCGAGAGCAGGTTCGTTGAACTGCAGGATGCGGTCGGCGGCCGGGTCCACGACGATCGCGGCGCATCCTGCGCTGTCGAATGCGGCGTCCCAGAAATGCGGTGAAGCAGCTATCGCGGTGAATTGCTCGTTCATATTGGCCCTGATTTCCCTCAAGTAAGGACGAAATCATGGCGGCGATCAATACGAAATTTCGTAATTACGATTCTCAATTTCGTAATTCATGGATTTTCGTAAGCGTCCCGATGCTCGCTCTGTTTCGCCTATCCCATTGACGTTGCGCGATAAATCGTCCGGAAATGAGAGTTGGCACGCTTCTTGTAGCGTGTGGTGGTCAGAATTCAAGGAGCGTGCTGCGCATGGATGTGAGGCTCAAGGAACCTGAACGGCACAAGGCGTTGCTCGTTGATGCTGTGGCAGGCCGCGAGCGGTTCCTGGAGACGCTGCTACTCGACAGGGGCATTCTCATCATCGGCCGCCATGCCGCTCTCAGTGAACTGATCGGCCTGCGCGAACTGCCCGCATGCGATCTGATCATTGCCTATCTGACAGGCATCGACGAAACCGCCTGCAAAGCCATCCGCAGCGTCAGCGAGCGGTTCAACCGGGCGCTGCTCGTCATCACTGAAACCGGCGACGAAGCACAGATCGCGAATGCGGTGGTCGCGGGTGCTGACAGCGTGCTGCCGATCGGCGCGGGCGTCGACCGGCTGAAATGCGCCACGACTCTCGCCATTGCCGGCTTCGAGCGGACGGCCGCGCTGCGCCGAACGGCACGCGATGCCGAGCAACGGCTGGAAGACCGCAAGCTGATCGAGCGCGCCAAGGGCATTCTGATGACACAGCGCGGCATCGCCGAAACCGATGCATTCCGCGAATTGCAGACGACCTCGATGCGCCAGAACAGGCCGCTGCCGGACGTGGCGCGGCGGATCATCGAGGCGAAGGAGTTGCTTGGCTAAAGCGCTTTCAGGCGATGTGGACACCGGTTCGCCGCTCGGAAAGCGCGTCAAGACAAAGAACTGGAGCATTGGGAGCGAAGCAGTGTGAGCGGAAAATGCGCTAGGCCTCGCCTCATGCCGAAACGCTTGCGGCCTTATGGCGGGCAGGAAGCGGTCAAACCGGCCCGAACGCTAAAGGCGGCGGGAGGGCAAGCGAGCCAAGGGCGGCTCAAGCGAGCCGTTTGCCGGGTGGCAGGCGGCAATTTGAGAGGTGAGATCAGATAATGGGTGCATTGAGCAATCCCTTTGATCCCGACAAGATCCTGTGGACCGGCTGTCCATGCGGGGCGCACGCCTCCATGTGGGAGCACCAGATGGCCATGGCGAATGGCGGCAATGGCGATTCCCGCTTCTATTGCATGGAGTCAGGCGAGGAAGCCGCCGAAGCCGGCCAGCGGCAACAGCAAGCCCCGTATCGCGGCGAAGCCGGGCCCGCAAGCGCGTCGTCCGGCAAGCGCGACGAGCCGAACTGGGACAACAGGGAAGAGGTTCTTGAGCGCTGTGTCGAAACGGCGGTCATGAAGGGCATTTTCGGCACGGACGTCAATCGCCGCGCCTTCCTGCGCACGGTCGGCGCAACCACGGCGCTCGCCGCCATCTGCCAGTTCATCCCGATGGACAAGGTGAAAGCGGCGGTGCTCGACGCCAAGGGTCCGCTTGAGAAGACCAAGCTGAATGTCGGCTTCGTGCCGATCACCTGCGCTACGCCGATCATCATGGCCAAGCCGATGGGCTTCTACGAAAAATACGGCCTCGATGTCGACGTGATCAAGACGGCGGGCTGGGCGGTCGCGCGCGACAAGTCGCTCTCGGGCGAATATGACGCCGCCCACATGCTCACGCCCATGCCGCTCGCCATCACGGTCGGCGCGGGTTCCACGTCCCGTCCATGGACGATGCCTGCGGTCGAGAACATCAATGGCCAGGCCATCACGCTACATAACAAGCACAAGGACAAGATGGACCCGAAGATGTGGAAGGGCTTCACATTTGCCGTTCCCTTCGAATACTCCATGCATAATTTCCTTCTGCGCTACTATGTGGCCGAGGCCGGGCTCGATCCGGACAAGGACATTCAGATCCGCGTCCTGCCGCCGCCGGAAATGGTCGCGAACCTGCGCGCCGAGAACGTTGACGGCTATCTCTCGCCCGACCCGTTCAATCAGCGTGCGGTCTATGACGGCGTCGGCTTCATCTACAAGCTTACCAAGGAAATCTGGCCGGGCCACCCCTGCTGCGCCTTCGCCGCCAGCCAGGAGTTCATCGACACCAATCCGAACACCTTCCTTGCGCTATTCAAGTCGATCCTCGATGCGACGGCCTTCTCGTCCGACAAGGCGAACCGGAAGGACATCTCGGCGGCCATATCGCCGAGAAACTATCTCAACCAGCCGACGACGGTGGTCGAACAGGTCCTCACGGGCCGCTTCGCCGACGGCCTCGGCAAGGTGCGCAACGAGCCGGACCGGATCGATTTCGACCCGTTCCCATGGCACTCGATGGCGGTGTGGATCCTGACCCAGATGAAGCGTTGGGGCTATGTCGAGGGCGACATCAACTATGCCGGCATTGCCGAGCAGGTGTATCTCGCGACCGACGCCGCAGCGGTCATGAAGGATATGGGCCAGACGCCGCCGGAGACGACATCGAAGACGCACACCATCATGGGCAAGGTCTTCGATCCGGAAAAACCGGAGGAGTATGTGGACTCCTTCGCGATCAGGAAGACGTAACCGGGATGCGAACGTCGGGTGAGTTTCTTGTCCGGTCGGAGCGCCAGAGTGCGTGCGTCCAGCCTCACCCGGCGCTTCGCATGGCCACGGATCGCAGGATGGGTCGAGCCCCGCGAGCCCCATCGACAACCGGGCAACCGATCACAGGACTGGTGGGTTTCACTCCGCTCAACCCACCCTACCCAATTGCAAGGAGCCGCATATGCTGACATCGACAAATATGCGGGCGGTCGCGCTGTCCATCGCCTTGCTCTTTGTCTTTCTGCTCGGGTGGCATCTTTGGGTCGAGGCCCAGAGAAGCGCCGCACCGGCGATGGACCCGGAACTCGCCGCGCTTCTGGGCGATCAGGCCAAGGGCGGCTCGGCCATGCCCGGGCCCCTCGAAGTCGGCCAGGCGATCGGCAGGCATTTCGCCGATCCGTTTTACGACAACGGCCCCAATGACAAGGGCATCGGCATCCAGCTCGCCTATTCGATCATGCGTGTTGCGACAGGTTTCTTCCTCGCAGCGCTGATCGCCATCCCGCTGGGCTTCTTCATCGGCATGTCCGAGGTGTTCCGCAAGGCCGTCGATCCGTTCATTCAGATTCTCAAGCCTGTCTCGCCGCTCGCATGGATGCCGCTTGCGCTCTACACGATCAAGGATAGCGGGGCGTCCTCGATCTTCGTGATCTTCATCTGCTCGATATGGCCCATGCTGATCAATACGGTGTTCGGCGTCGCCAGCGTGCGCAAAGAATGGCTCAACGTGGCGAAGACGCTTGAAGTCTCCAACAGCCGCATGGCGTGGCGCGTCATCCTGCCCGCCGCCGCGCCGACGATCCTGACGGGAATGCGCATCTCCATCGGCATCGCCTGGCTGGTCATCGTCGCCGCCGAGATGCTCGTGGGCGGCACTGGCATCGGCTACTACGTCTGGAACGAATGGAACAACCTGTCCATCACCGGCGTGATCACCGCGATCTTCTTCATCGGCCTGATCGGCATGATCCTCGATTTCATCCTCGCGATGATCGCGCGTCTCGTGGAGTACGCCGAATGAGATTGTTTGCCACGACCTGCAGATCAATCGTGAGCGCGCTCAGGAAGGAGCTGGAATGACGGTGACAAAACCGGCCATCCGGGTGGAAGGGCTCGCCAAGCGTTTCCCCGATCCGGACGGCAAGGGCGAAACTGAAGTTTTCGGCGATGTCTGGTTCAATGTCGAACAGGGCGAGTTCATCTGTCTGATCGGACATTCAGGGTGCGGAAAGACGACGCTTCTCAATATTCTCGCCGGGCTCGACAAGCCGAGCGATGGCGTGCTCATCGTCGACAACAAGGAGGTTGTCGGGCCAAGCCTCGACCGTGCCGTCGTGTTCCAGCATCACGCGCTCCTGCCGTGGATGACCGCGCTCGGGAATATCGCTTTTGCCGTCAATTCCAAATGGCCGGACTGGAGCGCGGAGAAGGTTCGCGAGCACTGCCTGAAATATCTGGAGATGGTTGGGCTCGGCGAAGCCGGAGACAAGCGCCCTGCCCAGCTTTCCGGCGGCATGAAGCAGCGTGTCGGCATTGCCCGCGCCTTCTCGATCCAGCCGAAAATCCTGCTCATGGACGAGCCGTTCTCCGCGCTCGACGCCCTGACGCGCGGCAGCCTGCAGGAAGAGCTGCTCTCGATCTGTCAAAACACGCAGCAAACCGCCTTCATGATCACGCATGACATCGACGAAGCGCTGCTACTCGCCGACCGCATCGTGCTGATGACCAACGGCCCGCAGGCGCGCGTCTGCGAGATCGTCGAAAACACGCTGCCCCGCGAGCGCACCCGCTCCGACATGCATACCCATGAGAATTATTACCCGCTCCGCAATCACCTGGTCGAGTTCCTCGTAAACCGCTCCAAGCGGTTCCGCGAAGAGATCTCCGCCAGCACCTACGATCCGAAAAATCCGCCGGTTGTGCGTCCGACCGTTCAGTCACCGGCCGCGAATGCGGCCAAGCGGGCGTCATGAGGAGACGTAAGAAGAGGTTCGAGGAAGCTTGAGCCGCCTTTCGAGGCGGCAGGATGAACGCCGCAGTTGAGCGGCAAACTTTTGGGAGTTGCAGGATGTCGAACACAGAACGGAAATCGAACGGACGGCTGCGCCGGACCGCTGCCGGACTTGCCAGCTTTGCAGCAGCCGCACTGGCCGCCGGCCCGGCCTTCGCACATCATCCGCTCGGCGGGATGCCTATGGAGACTTTCGCGCACGGGCTCCTGTCCGGCATCGGCCATCCGGTCCTCGGCTTCGATCACCTGTTCTTCGTGGCGCTGGTCGGCATCGCGGCGCTTTATACCTCGCGCCAGTTCACCGCGCCGCTCGCCTATATCGGCGCGATGATTGCTGGCTGCCTGCTGATGGTGTCGGGCGTCGCGATGCCGGCGGCCGAGATCGTGATCGGCCTCTCGCTGCTGGCGCTTGGCGCAGTCGTGTTGTCGGGCCGGGCGATGAGCGCGCCATTCGCGATGGCCGCCTTCGCCGCTGCGGGGCTGTTCCACGGCTCGGCCTTCGGCACGAGCATTGTCGGCCAGGAAGCGGCGGCGCCCGCCATGGTGGTTGTCGGCTATCTCATCGGTCTGGCCGCCATCCAGTACGCCATTGCGCTGGCCTCGGGCTTTGCCGTCAAGACGATCTGGAAGGCAACGGAAGCAACCGCCGTTCAGGCGCGGCTGGCAGGCGCGGTCGTTGCGGGCGTCGGCGCGTACCTCACGCTGGAGAAGGCCGAAGGTCTGGCCTTCGCGGCGCTGGGGATTACGGCCTGAGCGATCGGGAAACATGCATCCGGGGGCGCATTCACCCGCGCCGCCGGCCAACAAGGCGGCTTTTGACTGACCGAACGGATAATTGGAGCGACGCTCATGCAGGAACCCCGTGACGACTTACCCAAGCTTCCCGTCACATTGCTGACCGGCTATCTCGGCGCAGGCAAGACGACACTTCTCAACCGTATACTGACTGAGCAGCACGGCAAGAAATTCGCTGTCGTCGTCAACGAGTTCGGCGAGGAAGGCATCGACAACGATCTCGTCATCGACGCCGACGAAGAAATCTTCGAGATGAACAATGGCTGCATCTGCTGCACCGTGCGCGGCGACCTGATCCGCATCCTCGGTGGTCTGATGAAACGCGCCGACCAGCTCGATGGCATCCTGATCGAGACGACCGGCCTCGCCGATCCCGCGCCGGTGGTGCAGACATTTTTCGTCGATGACGATCTGCGTGACCGGCTTGCCCTTGATGCGGTCATAACCGTCGTCGATGCAAAGCATTTTCTCCAAGCCGTCGATGACGCCCATGAATGCGAGGAACAGGTCGCATTCGCCGACATCATCCTGCTGAACAAGACCGATCTCGTCAGCGCTGAAGAGCTGGCGACCATCGAAGCAAAAATCCGCCTCTTGAACAAATTTTGCGAGATCCATCATACGACACGCGCCGAGATCGAACTCGACAAGGTGCTGGCGCGCGGCGCGTTCGATCTGCAGCGTCTGCTGACCATTGAACCCGGCTTCATGGACGAAGATCCGGAAGATCACGAGCATGACGCATCCATCATGTCTGTTTCGCTGAAGTCCGAAAGACCGGTTGCGGCGGACAAGTTCTCGAACTGGATGCGCAGCTTCATCATGGAGCGCGGTGTCGATGTGTTGCGCACCAAGGGCATTCTCGCGCTCGACGGCCATGACAAGCGCTACGTCTTTCAGGGCGTCCATATGGTCATGGACAGCGACTGGGGCGCGAGCTGGAAACCGGAGGAGCGCCGCGAAAGCCGCCTCGTGGTGATCGGGCGCAATCTCGACGGCGGCGAACTGGAGCGCGCCTTCTCGGCGTGTCTGGCATCATGAGCGCGCGGAATTTGAGAGTTGCGGAGGATATTGGCGCAGAAGTCATATCGCCGCTGGTTGACGAGCGCCGGATCAGCTTGCCCGCCAACGCCACGGAATGCTGTTTCTCGAATGATGGCAGCATCTGCGCGGTCGCGATGGGCGACGGGGCGCTGGCCCTTGTTGATCCGTTTGCTGAAGCAGATGAAGCTCCGCTAACGGTCGATCTGCACAGGATCGCTGCGGTTGCGATCAGACCGCTCGGCGATGGCTTCGTTTCGGCGGGCCACGATGGGCGCGTTGTCACTTTCTTTGGCGCGGACCGCGAAAGCGCAACCGAAATCTGCGCTTTTCCGGATCGCTGGATCGAGAGTCTCGCGGTGCACGAGGACACGGGCCGCATCGCGGTTGCTGCAGGAGACGCGGTTGCGGTTTTCGACCGCGACGGCGCATCGCTCGCCCGCTTCCCGTCAACGCCGGGCACCATCTCCGGCATCGCCATCGACCATACCGGCAACCGCATTGCCGCCAGTCACTACAATGGCGTGACGATCTTCAATCTGGAAACGGGCGCGGGCGATCTTGCGCTCGAATGGAAAGGCTCGCATATCGGCGTGAGCTGGTCGCCGAACGGGCGCTTCCTCGTCACCGCGACGCAGGAGAAGGAACTCCACATCTGGGATCTGGTGACAATGCAGGATTTCCGCATGGGCGGTTATCCGCGCAAGATCCACCAGATGAGCTGGACCGCCGGCAGCGAGATCATGGGCTGCTCGGGCGCGGACGTCGTCACGGCATGGTCCTTCGCCGGAGCAGGTCCGGGGCGGCGTCCGCCGGTCGAGATCGGTTTCGTCTTTGGCGGCAATGTGACCGCCGTGGCGGCGCATCCGTCGCGCTCGCTTTTCGCGGGCGGCTTTTCCAGCGGCAACGTCCTCGTGGGAGCGACGCGCAAGGGCGAGGCGATCGTTGCGCGCGGGCACACCGGCACGCCGGTCACGACGCTGGCCTGGTCCCCGGACGGCAAGCGTTTTGCGGCGGCTGACGGTGCGGGGCTGCTCTCGCTCTTCACGATCCCGGACGAGTTGAGGGTGATCTGAGCCATGAGCGCATTCGACCCTTTGGGCGGTCTCTCACCGGGAGGCCATGCCCGGTCCGCCGCCACGCGCGCGGTGAAGAATCTGGTCCGCAAGCATTTCGATCTTGACGGCTCGGCAAATGTCTTCGTCGCCGAGATCGCTTGCGCCGAGGCCGATTGTCCGGATACGGAGACTGTCATCGCCGTTTTTCTCGAAGGCGGCCGCAAGGAATTTCGCATCGACAAGCCTGTGGCGGACGTGACCGGCGCGGACATCGCCATGGCCTGCCAGCTATTGACGCCGGATGGAGGCCGCGCGTGAGTGATCTTGAGATCCGTCCCAACCGCCCGAAAAAGCCATCCCCGCAAAAGCGAAGGAACCGCGCGCGCCTGCCGTTCAAGCCACGGGAGGATCTCCCGGCGATCTATCGTCCCGGCCTTAATGCCAGACCGCCAGCCGCAAGGCCGGCAGTCGCCGGGATGAACGGCGCGCCTTGCAAGATCCCGATCAAACCGTCCGGCAGCCAGTCACCCGTCGCTCGCCCGAAATCGCCCAAGTTAGGAGCAAGACCCATGACACGCGAAGAACTTACTGAAAAGATCCTGGACACCAAGCGCGCCAATGGCTGGACCTGGAAATATATCTGCGACGAGATTGGCGGCATGAGCCCTGTCCTGATCGTCGGCGCGCTGCTCGGCCAGCACCGGCTGGTCAAGCCGCTGGCGAAGTCGGCCGCGAGGCTGTTTGGCCTCGGCGAGGTCGAGGAGAGGATGCTCAACGAAGTGCCGATGCGCGGCGCGGGAATGCCCGCCGTGCCGACCGATCCGCTGATCTACCGCTTTTACGAACTTGTGCTGATCAATGGTCCGGCCTGGAAAGCTCTGATCGAGGAGGAATTCGGCGATGGCATCATGTCGGCGATCGACTTCGATTTCGAGATCGAGCGTCTGCCAGATCCCAAGGGCGACCGCGTCAAGATCAACATGTCCGGCAAGTTCCTGCCCTATAAATATTACGGCGCGGCGCAGGGCATACCGGCACTCGGCCTGAAAGACATGGACGAATAGGTTTCCGCCTGCCTGCGTGGCGCGCCCCGCCGCTGCCTGGAAGGCGGGGCATCATCAGAACATCAACCGGTAAGCGAGACAATGAGCCGACCGCCACTGCCGCCCTTCAACGCCGGAACCGCGGCCGAAAAGGCCCGTCTTGCCGAAGACGCCTGGAACAGCCGCGATCCGGAGCGCGTCGCGCTTGCCTATACCCCGGATAGCCGCTGGCGGAACCGCGCCGAGTTCTTCAGCGGACGCGAGGCGATCGTCGAATTTCTGACGCGCAAATGGCAGCGAGAGCTGGATTACCGGCTCATCAAGGAAGTCTGGGCGTATACGGACAACCGCATTGCCGCGCGCTTCGCCTATGAATGGCGTGACGACAGCGGCAACTGGTTCCGCTCCCACGGCAACGAGCAATGGCAGTTCGACGAGGCCGGGCTGATGTGCCGCCGCGAGGCGAGCATCAACGATGTGCGGATTGCGGAGGCGGACCGTCTCTTTCGCTGGCCGCCGGGCCGCCGCCCCGACGATCATCCGGGGCTGAACGATCTTGGATTATAAGCGCCTTCTCTGATTGGGATCGTTGAGGTCAAGCTGTTCCTGCCCTTTTCCGTATGCTCGCTTCCGCGGGTTACTCGCTTCTATTCGCGGTCGAGACGAGAAAGGGCAATGCATCTTGGCGCTTATGTCACTTCTAAAAGCGACTGGCGCGATAGCATGTCCTTACCGACCTGCCGCATCCGCCCATCTGGCAAATTCCGCTTCATCGAAGCGTAGAGAACAGACGAGTAAAATATCTTGCCAAAAAAATAGAATGCTGTTCTATTTTTTGTAAATCGTTTGAGAAAGAATGCACGGAATGACGTCTCACCTGGATCTGAACAGCGTGTCCGCCATCGGGTATGAGCTGGAGCGGCCTGAATCCGTCCAGGCGACAGCAGATGGCTCGCTTTATGTTTCGCACCGTGCGCGCGGAATTACCCAGATAATGCACGATGGAAGCCAGCGATTGATTGGCCGCCCCGGACTGACGGCCAATGGTCACGAGTTGATCCCGAATGGGATTCAGCCGATGCCGGACGGCAGCTTCCTACTGGCCAACATTGGCGAAGGCGGTGGCGTCTGGCGTTTGTCAGAGGAGGGCGCGCTGACGCCGCATCTGATGGAAGTGGACGGGCGCTTTCTGGCGGCGGCGAATTTCGTCATGCGCGATGTAACTGGCAGGATCTGGATCACGGTCAGCACGGTGTCTCAGCCACGTTTCAAAGCCTATACGCCGAATATCGCCGACGGTCTCGTCATCGTCCAGGATGAGCGCGGCGCGCGGATCGTGGCGGACGATATCTGCTTTGCCAATGAATGCCGCATCGCGCCTTCGGGCATGGAATTTTATATCAGCGAGACCTTCGCCCGCCGTGTATCGCGGTTCCGGCTCGCCGAGGACGGCGCGCTATCCGGACGCGAGACCTTCTGCCAGTTCGGCCGGGGCGATTTTCCGGACGGCTGCCGTTTCGACGCGGCTGGCCACCTCTGGCTGACCTCGATCGTTGCCAATCGAATTTACCGGCTCGCCCCGAACGGTGCGCCGCGCCTCATTCTGGAAGATTGTGATGACGCTCATGTCGACTGGGTCGAGACGGCGCTTGCAAAGGGGCGCATGGGACGGGAGCATTTCTATAAGGCAGGAGGCAGGAAACTGGCGAATGTGGCGAGCATTGCATTCTCGCCGGATGGCGGACGCGCCTATATGGGATCACTCTGCGGGCGCAGCGTAACAAGTTTTGAAGTTGGACCGGAATTGAGAGGTGCAGAGTGAACGAGGCGAAAACCATCGGCTTTATCGGTCTCGGGGTTATGGGCGAACCCATCTGCCGGAATATGCTGACCAAATCCGGGCTGGACTTCATCGTTTTCGATCTGGCCGAAGAGCCCGTGGCGCGGCTGAAAGAGAAGGGCGCCAGAGGAGCGCAGTCGATCGCCGATCTCGCTGAGCAAAGCGATATCGTGTTCTTGTCGCTCCCTGGCGGCAAGCAGGTCGAGGAGATTATCGCGGGCGAGGGGGGCATTTTGGAAGCGGGCCGGGAGGGGCAGATTGTCGTCGATCTGTCCACGGCGCCGGTGGGGCTTGCGCGTGAGCTTGCCGAACGGCTTGAGGCGAAGAACATGCGCTTTGCCGATGCGCCGGTTGCCCGGACCCGGCAAGCTGCTGAAGCCGGCACGCTCAGCATAATGGTCGGCGCGCCGTCCGATTTGTTTCACAAGATCGAGCCGCTGCTCGCCATGGCCGCGACCGACGTAACGCATTGCGGCGATGTGGGCTGCGGCCAGGTGCTCAAGATCCTCAACAATATGGTGCTATTCCAGAATGTCGTCGCACTCTCGGAAGCGCTTGCGCTCGGCGAAGCGGCGGGTGTCGAGCGCCACCTCCTGTTCGACACGATCTCGAAGGGCTCTGGCGACAGCTTCGCCTTGCGCAATCACGGGCTGAAAGCGATGGCGCCTGACAGTTTCCCCGTGGGCGCTTTTTCAACGGATTATGCGCTAAAGGATATCAGCTATGCCCTTGAACTGGCGCGAGAACTCGGATTTTCAGTTCCCGGCGCGGAGCTTGCCGAGACACGGCTGCAAAAGGCCAGCAAGACCGGCTTCGGCCAGAATTACTTTCCGGTGCTTGCCCGCGTCGTGGATCGCTGCCAAAAGAGTTAAAAGGGTGGACATAACGGGCGGATTGTGAAGAAAACGAGCGAAGCCGAACCGGCTCAAGGCGTAGCGGCCGTGGACCGTGCACTGACGATCATGAATGTGTTCATCGACGTACAGGAGCCTTTGCGCCTCGTCGACATTTCGGCTGCGACCGGGCTTTACAAGAGCACGGCGCTTCGTCTGATCGCGTCGCTGGAACGTTTCGGCTATATCCGCCGCCTCGAAGATGGCCGGTTCCTTCCCGGCCCGACACCCTTCTTGCTCGGCCGGTCCTATCAGAACGGGCTCAAACTCTCCGATCACATCATCCCGGTTCTAAGGCGCCTGGTGAAAGAGGGGACGGAAAGTCCATCCTTTCATGTTCGTGAAGGTGACGCGCGTGTCTGTCTCTTCCGGATCAACTCTGACCATTCGACGCTCGATCGTATTTCGGAAGGCGACACGCTTCCGCTCGAAAGGGGCGCGCCTGGCCGGGTGCTGCTCGCCTTTGACGGAGAGAAAGGCGAGGTGTTCGATGAAATTCGCAGCCGATGGTATACGGTTTCCTACGGCGAGCGCGACCGTCAGTGTGCATCCGTGGCTTCGCCGGTGATGGGGCCGAACGGCAAGATCATTGGCGCTCTGTCACTCTCCGGGCCGCTCAATCGCTTCACGGACGAACGCATCGTGTGGCTGAAGGACAAGGTCTATGCCGCCGCTGCGGATCTGACGCGGACGCTGGGCGGCCATTGGAATCCGCCATCGCGAACGGAATAAGCTGCTCTCCCGGAAAACCCCGCCAGCGCTTGGCTCTCTGTGTTGTTGAAGGCCGGCAGCGCATCCCTGTGATCTCGCTTCGAACTCTCAAGAAAAAATTCTTGCCCGATCTGCCGCAATCCGTTTTAATAATAGAACTAAGTTCTGCACAATAGAACGACAAAGAAAAATCCTTGGGTGAGAGACGCTTTGAACGGATTTCAGGAGACATTGGGGAAATTGCCTGCGCTGCTCGATGAGCGCGCATTTCTGCAATGGCGCGGGCGGCGCTTCGATGCCGAGATACTGATCGAAGCGGATCACGCACCTTTTCATTTGCGCTTTCGCGAAGGACGGCTGGAGGATCTGCAGCAGGGACCGATTCTGATGCGCTCCTGGGATTTCGCGCTGAGGGCCGACGCCGCCTCATGGCTCGCTCATTGGCAGCCTGTTCCCCGCCCCGGCTTCCACGATCTTCTGGCGATGACAAAATTCGGCTATCTGCGGATTGAGGGCGATTTTTACCCCCTCATGACCCACCTGCAATTTGTCAAGGACGTGCTGGCGCTGCCGCGCGAGATCGCGGGAGGCGCACCATGAGCGTTGAGCTGGAGCCAGTAACCGGACGCTATTTGAATCTGGAGATTGCCGGCGAGCGCCAGCGTATCTATTTCGAGGAAGCGGGCGAGGGCATTCCGTTGGTGTGTCTGCATACTGCGGGAGCGGACACGCGCCAGTTCCGCACCTTGCTGAACGAGCCGGACATAACCAATTCATTTCGCGTCATCGCCTTCGATCTGCCCTATCACGGCAAATCCAGCCCGCCCGCCGGCTATGAGAACCGCGAATACCGTTTGACGACGGAGCTCTACACCAGGACGATCCTTGCCGTTTGCGATGCGCTGACGCTCGATCGACCGGCGCTGATGGGCTGCTCGATCGGCGGGCGCATCGTCCTCAATCTGGCGGCGAGCCATCCGCAACGGTTTCGCGCTTTGATCGGCCTTCAGTCAGCGGATTTTCAAACCCCCTGGTACGATACGGACTGGTTGCATCGCGCCGATGTCCATGGCGGCGAGGTTTGCGCTGCGCTGATCTCCGGTCTGATAGCCCCTGGCGGTCCCGCTGCCGATCGGCACGAGACACTCTGGCATTACCTGCAAAGCGGGCCGGGGGTTTTCAAGGGTGATCTTTATTTCTACCGCGTCGACGGGGATCTGCGCGAGGTCGTCTCCCGGATCGATACGAGCCGCTGCCCACTCTTTCTGTTGACCGGTGAGTATGACTTCTCGTGCGAGCCGGGCGACACGGAGCGCACCGCTTCCCGCATTCCGGGGGCGCAGGTCACGATCATGGAACGGCTCGGCCATTTCCCGATGAGCGAAAATCCCGAGCAATTCAAAGCTTATCTGATGCCGGTTCTGCAACAGATCCGGGTGGGGACGCGCAAAAGCCAACAGGCATGAATGAAACCAACATTAGGGAGGAATGAATGAAAACCACGAAGACATTGATGGCAGCCATCGGCTTGGCGGCTGCATTTGCGGCCGGTCCGTCGCAGGCGCAGGAAACGCTGAAGATCGGAGCGTTGGTGACGCTGTCAGGTGCGGGGGCGAGTTGGGGGCAGGGTATGAATCGCGCCGCCGAGCTGGCCGCTGAAGACGTCAACAAGGATGGCGGCCTGAAGGTTGGCGACAAGACCTATAAGGTCGAAATCGTTGCCTATGATGACGGGTACAAGGCGGATGCCGCTGTGACGGCGGCCAACCGCCTCGTCCATGAGGACAAGGTCAAATATATCGTCGGGACCGTCGGTTCCGCGCCGATCCTCGCCATTCAGCCGATTACGGAGAAAAACGGCGTCATCACCATGACGCTCGGCTTCACTGCCAAGGCACTCTCGCCTGACAAACCTTTCACCTTTCGGCCTAACCTGACCACCGCGGAGGTCTCCCAACCGCAGATCGACTGGATCGTCGCGAAGCAGAATGTAAAATCGGTCGGCGCCTTGTTCCCGAATGACGAGACGGGGCAGGCCATCGCCAAGGATGTCGCCGCCGCCTATGAAAAGGCCGGCGCCGAGATGGTCACGGAGTTCTTCGAGCGCGACCGTGTCGATTTCATCCCGCTTCTGACGCGCACCATGGCGGCCGGTGTCGACGCGATCGAACTGGACGGCAATTCTCCGACAACGGCCGGTCAGATCGTGCAGCAGGCTCGTGATATCGGCTTTGAAGGCGTAATCATCCGTACGGGCGGACCGGCGACACAGGAAATCGTCAATGTTGCAGGCAAACCGGCCACGGAGGGCATGTTCGTCCATTCCGGTCTCGATGAGAGCATGCCTTCGGTAAAGGCGTATATCGATCGCTTCGACAAGACCTATGGCGACCCGATGAACGGCTTCAGCCCCTACTTCTATGACGGCGTAAAGATGCTGTTCCAGGCCATGCAGACGGCCGGCACGGTCGAGGATAGCGCCAAGGTTCGCGACGCGCTGGGAGCCATCGAGAACTATGAGGGCGTACTCGGGACACTGAACTGGACCGGCAAGGAACGTTACGGCATCGCCCATCAGATGGATGCGCCGTTCTACATCTCCCAGGTTAAAGACGGCAAGGAAGAGATCGTCGCCCGCTGCGACCTGTCTGGCTGCAAATAGACCGCTGCAGCCCGGCGACGGCCGGTCTCCGTTCCCAGACACGGGGACCGGCCTCCAATCCATGCTTTAGGCCAAGGATCATCCGGTGAGCTTTCTGATCACACAATCGCTGGTCAATGGAGTCATTCTCGGCTTCCTTTACCTGCTCATGGCGGTCGGTTTCACGCTCGTTTTCGGCATCATGCGGGTGGTGAATTTCGCGCATGGCGAGTTCTACATGCTCGGCGCGTTTGCCGCTTTCTTTGCGCTGACGATGCTGGACCTGCCTTATTTTGCCGCCGTGGCGCTGGCCTTTGGTGGCGCGATCCTGGTCGGCGCTCTGATTGAACGCGTGGTATTCCGTCCCTTTCGCGGGGATGAGCTGTCCGGGATGATCGCAAGCATCGGGCTCGCACTTATTCTTCAGAATCTCGCCCTGATCGCTTTCGGCCCGGACCCGCTGGCCATGCCGAGCGTCGCTTCCGGCGCTTTCCGCTGGGGGCCGCTGATCATTCCGAAATCGCGGCTGGTCGTCCTGATCGCAGCGGCAGTCATCCTCGGCCTGTTCTATGTGTTTCTCATGCACTCGCGCACCGGTCGCGCATTGCGGGCGCTGGTGCAGGATCAGGAAATCGCTGCCGTCTACGGCGTTCGCGTCGAGCTGATGTATCCGATCGGACTCGGCCTTGGGGCAGCACTTGCAGCGATCGCCGGCGGGTTGATGGCGCCCCTCTTCGGGGTCTCGCCTTTCGTCGGCAGCACGCCGCTGCTGAAAGCGTTCATCGTCGTCATACTCGGCGGTCTCGGCAGCATTCCCGGCGCGATTCTGGCGAGCCTCCTGCTCGGACTGATCGAGAGCTTCACCACTTCATTCGTTAGCGCCTCGGCCGCGGATATCGTTGTTTTCGCGCTCGTTGTCGCCGTGCTGCTTGTCCGGCC
This sequence comes from Rhodomicrobiaceae bacterium, assembly GCA_050330195.1. Classification (GTDB taxonomy): domain Bacteria; phylum Pseudomonadota; class Alphaproteobacteria; order Rhizobiales; family Rhodomicrobiaceae; genus JAHQVI01. The sequence continues at coordinate 22,966 of JBHJOB010000135.1, forward strand.
GGCGGGCTTGCTGGGACACAGAGAAGCATGACCATGGCTTATTCGACCGTTACACAGGAGAGCCGTCCGTCAGTTCAGCAGAGGCGCGGTTTCGCATGGGGAAGCGCCTTGGGGTTCACTGCGCTGGCCGTGGTCGCCCTCGTGCCGTTCATGACCGGCAGCATATTTCACTTCCACATCGCGATCATGATGTGCCTGGCGATCATGGCGACGACAGGGCTTGCGGTCATCGCCCGCGTTGGCCAACTCTCCCTTGCCCATGGCGCCTTTGTCGGGCTCGGGGCCTATACGTCGGTCATTATCGTGATGCGGCTGGAGTTGCCATTCTTTCTCGGCCCCATTGCAGCGGTTATCGTCACCGCAGCCGTGGCGGCCCTGATCGGCTTTCCGCTGTTGCGGCTGCGCGGCGTCTATTTCGTACTGATCACTTTCGCGCTGAACGAGCTGTTCCGGCTGGTCATGCTCGAATTTCCCTCTGTATCGGGAGGATCGAGCGGCATTCCAAACATTCCGCCCGTCAGCTTCGGCCCGTTCGTGTTGCAGGACAAGGCTGTTTTCTATGTCTTCGCGCTCATCCTCGCTGGTCTGATCTTCGGGATCCTCGCCTTGATCGACCGGGGAATGCTCGGACGAAAATTTGCCGCGGTGGAAGAAAATGCTCTGCTTGCGGAGTCATCGGGCATATCTGTGAGCCGCAATCAGGCGCTCGCCTTCGTGATCGGCAGCGCCATTGCCGGCTTCACGGGCGCCATCACGGCGCACTATATTCAGTTCATATCACCGGAAAGCTTCAGCTTTCACGTCTCCGTCTCTTACATCATCCTGCTTGTCGTCGGCGGACGGCTCGCGCTTTGGGGACCAGTCGTCGGCGCGCTCGTCCTGACGCCATTGCCGGAGCTTCTGCGCGGTGCGCTCGAATATCAGCACGTGCTTTACGGCCTCGCGCTGATCGTCATCCTGCAATTCCTGCCGCGTGGGCTGGTCTCCCTGCCGGAGGTTCTTGCGGCCTTCTGGAGGCGCAAATGAGCGAATCGATCCTCAAGATTGAAGGGCTGACGAAACGCTTCGGCGGCCTGACCGCCCTGTCCGATGTCGATTTCGCTGTCGAGACGGGCACTATCACTGGTCTGATCGGTCCAAACGGAGCGGGCAAGACGACGTGCTTCAATCTCATTGCCGGGACACTTCCGCCAAGCGCGGGCCGCGTGATCTTCCGCGGCGAAGACATCACCGGCAAGCGACCGAGCATGATCGTGGGACGAGGATTGGCGCGCACCTTCCAGGCGGCGACGATCTTTCCGGCCTCGACTGTGAAGGAGAATGTCATTCGCGGCGCGTTGCTGCGCTATCCGGTCAGCTTCGCCTCGGCACTGCTTCATGGACAATCGGCGCGTCAGGCAGACCAGGCGGCGCGCGACGTTGCTGATGAGATCCTGGCTGAAGTGGGCCTTGCCGATTATGCCGACACGCCCGCGGGAACGCTTGCCTATGGCCATCAGAAGCGGCTCGGCGTCGCCATCGGCCTGGCCACAAAACCCTCACTCCTCCTGCTCGACGAACCCGCTGCCGGTCTCAATCCGGAGGAAATCCGAGCGTTCAGCGACATTCTGCAAAAGGTCCGCAAGCAGCATGATCTGACCATTCTGATCGTCGAGCATCACATGCGCCTGATCATGTCTCTGTGCGACAAGATCGTGGTTCTGGATCACGGAGAAAAGATCGCGGAAGGCCCGCCGGCGGCGATCCAGAGCGACCCGAAAGTTATCGAAGCCTATCTGGGGAAAGACCATGTCAGCGCGGCTTGAAGTTCAAGGACTCGTCGTGCGCTACGGCCCGGTCGAGGCGGTGCGCGGCATCAGCCTTACAGCGGAACCTGGCGAGATCGTTGCGCTGGTGGGCTCCAATGGCGCCGGAAAGAGCACGACGCTGAAGGCGATCATGGGGATGTGTCAACGTTCCGAAGGCGCGATCCTGGTCGACGGTGATGCGGTCGATGAAAAGCCCGGCTCGGCGCTTTATCACGGCGTCTCGCTTTCGCCGGAAGGCAGGCGGATGTTTCCCCGGATGAGCGTGCGCGAGAATCTGCTGATGGGCTCTTATTCCGTGCGTGATACGAGCCGGATCGGAAAGACACTGGACCAGATTTACGCCTATTTTCCGCAACTTGAGGAGCGCCGTAACCAGATGGCCGGTTCGCTGTCCGGCGGCGAACAGCAAATGGCCGCGATCGGGCGTGCGCTGATGGCTCAACCGCGCCTCCTTATGCTCGACGAGCCATCGCTCGGTATCGCGCCGATCATCGTCGCCGAAATCGCGCGCATCATCAAGGAGATCAACGCCGACACCGGTATGACCGTATTGCTGGTCGAGCAGAACGCACATATGGCGCTCGAACTGGCGTCGCGCGGTTACGTGCTTGAGAGCGGGCAGGTCACGGCCTCGGGGACGGGGCGTGAGCTTCTGGAGAGCCCGGAAGTGCGAGAGGCTTATCTCGGCGTCTAATCGTTCGCATACAGGAAGGAAGCAGATGTCATCATTCACGGCGGATGAGACGGGGATGCACGCCGAGCCGATTCTTTTGGCTGGTCAGAGCGCCGAAGGGCGCGGCGAGGCGATAGCGGTCATCGATCCATCGAATGGCGAGAAAATCGGCATGGCCGGCACGGCATCGCCCGCCCAGGTCGGCGAGGCGGTGGAGAAAGGACTTGCGGCCCTGAAAGACAGCGGCTGGGCAAGCTGGCAACCGCATAAGCGTGCCGCTGTCCTGTATCGGATCGCTGCGGAGATCGAGCGAAACCTCGATGCGATTGCCGATCTCCAGATGCGGGAGAACGGCAAGACGCAGGCCGAGTCGAAAGGACAGGCGCAAAGTGCGGCCGGCACTTTCCGTTATTATGCGAGCGTCTGCGAGACCTTGCAGGATGAGATGCCACCAGCGCGCGGTGACTATATTTCGATGACAGTCCATGAGCCGCTTGGGGTCGTGGCGGCTCTGACGCCCTGGAACTCGCCACTGACCATGGCTGCGCAGAAGATCGCACCGGCGCTGGCCGCGGGCAATGCAATCGTGCTGAAACCGGCGGAAACGACCTCGCTCGTTTCACTTGCGCTGGGGCGTTGTTGCGCTGCCGGCGGATTGCCGGACGGTCTCATCAGCGTGCTTCCGGGGCGAGCCGATGTCGGATCGGCGCTCGTCGAGCATCCATCCATCGGCTGCATTTCTTTCACCGGCGGCACCGCAACCGGGCAACATATTGCCAAGGGCGCCGCCGCGCGTCTGATCCCCGTCATTCTTGAGCTCGGCGGAAAATCGCCGCATATCGTCTTCGCCGATGCCGATCTGAAGGCGGCTGCGCAGGCGGTGGCGAGTGGCATTTTTGGCGGTACGGGGCAGTCTTGCGTCGCCGGCTCGCGTCTGTTTGTCGAGGCTTCCATTGTCGAGCCTTTCGAGGCTTTGCTTCTTGAGGAAGCTGCGGCGACGAGAGTCGGCCCGCCCACAGACCCGGCATCGGTTATCGGCCCCCTCTCCTCCTTTTTACACCGTGATAGGGTCGAGGCCTATGTGTCCGCGAGCCTCGGGGAAGGCGCGCGTGTACTTTGCGGCGGCAAGCGCCCGACGGGCGGCAGCTTTGCCAACGGCGCCTATTACCTGCCGACGATCCTGGCGGGCCTCGACAATCGCTCGACGATTGCGCAAGAGGAAATCTTCGGCCCGGTCCTGTGCATGATGCAGTTTCAGACGGAAGAGGATCTGATCGCTCAAGCCAATGACAGTGTTTACGGTCTCGCCGCGGGCGTGTGGACGTTGGACTACAAGCGCGCGTGGCGCGTTGCGCGCGCCTTGGAAGCAGGAACGGTCTGGATCAACACCTACAAGCAGCTCAGCATCGCGGCGCCATTTGGCGGTTTCAAACTGAGCGGGCTAGGACGTGAAAAAGGCATACACGGGCTGCGCGCCTACCAGCAGCCGAAAAGCGTTTATTGGGGGCTATGATACAATCCGCTGAAAGAGGTGATGCTGGTTGGCTGTACTCGATGAAGCTAAAGGATGGGCATTGCTCTTGCCGACCGTGGTTTCGAAGTTGCCGCAGTAGATGGTCTGCTCCCCAGAAACGATACCAGTTTAATTAAGAGATCCCGGCCATTTTCAACCCAATGATGGGGAATGAGAAATGGCAC
>JBHJOB010000136.1:0-6642 GCA_050330195.1 Rhodomicrobiaceae bacterium
GCAAGCCTGTCGCCGAACTCGATAAGCCGCCCAAGGTGAACCCGAGCAGACCACAGCCCAAAAGCCACCCCGCTCAACTGGAGATCGCATATGCCTGAGTTCCCCGGACAGCCCTGCGCTTGCGCGGGAACGACATCTGTATGTGTGGCAGAACGATCTCACCTGAAGCGACCCCGCTCAAAAAGAACCCCGCTTCCGGACATGCCGGAAGCGGGGTTCTCAATCTTTATTCCAGCCTGCAACGACGGCCTGTCAAGCCGCCGTCGTGCTGCGCCGCGAATTGCGGGCTTTGTTCGACCGGCTGCGATTCGGGCCGGCAAAACCGGCATCGGAGACGCTTCGCGTTTCCTGAGCGCCAAAACGGACGGGCCGTCTTGCCTTGCCGCCGGCTGGAGCGTGCGCTGACGAATTGCCCATATCGCCGGACCGTGCACCACGATGGCCGTTGCCACCACCGCTGCGCGGAGGACGCGACTTGCCGCGAGCAGACTTGCCGCGATTTTCCGCCGAAGCCTCGCCGCTGGCCACTTCGATGCGGATGCTCATCAGCTTCTCGATCTCGCGGAGCAGATGGGTGTCATCCGGCCCGCAAAACGCAATCGCCTTGCCGTCGGCTCCGGCGCGCGCCGTGCGGCCGATCCGGTGGACGTAATTTTCCGCGACTTCCGGCAGATCGTAATTGTAGACATGGCTCACGCCCGGAATGTCGATACCGCGCGCGGCGACGTCGGTCGCCACGAGCACGCGGATTTCCCCATCGCGGAACGCCTTGATCGCGCGGTCGCGCTGGCCCTGGCTCTTGTTGCCATGAATTGAGGCTGCGGCAAAACCGGCCTGCACGAGCATTTTCATCAGCTTTTCAGCGCCATGCTTGGTGCGCGAAAAAACCAGCGAAAGATCGTTCGGACGCTCGGCGAGGCAGTTTTTCAGCATATCGACCTTGTTGCGCGAGCCGGTGAAATGCACCGACTGGCTGACCTTGTCGGCGGCCTGGCCGGGAGGCGCAACTTCGACGCGCACCGGGTCGCTCAGATAGGCGCGGGACAACTCCTCGATCTGCTTCGGCATGGTTGCCGAGAACAGCAGGGTCTGGCGCGGCTGGCCGACGAGCTTGGCGATACGGCGGAGCGTATGGATGAAGCCGAGATCGAGCATCTGATCGGCCTCGTCGAGCACGAGATATTTCGCATTGTCGAGAAATACGGCACGGCGTTCAACCAGATCGATAAGACGTCCCGGCGTGGCGACGAGAATATCAACGCCGCGCTGCAGATTCTTGATCTGCGCGTTGATCGACATGCCGCCGACGACGACCGCGACACGCAAGGGGCGCGGCCCAACGTAATCGCGCAGATTGACGGCGATCTGGTTAACGAGTTCGCGTGTCGGCGCAAGGATGAGTGCGCGAATGTTCTTCAACGCGGGCCGCGTGTTGTCGGCGAGCAGATGATGGACCAGCGGAAGGCCGAAAGCCGCGGTCTTGCCTGTGCCGGTCTGGGCAAGGCCCATCAGGTCACGGCCTTGCAGCACAAGCGGAATCGCTTCGCGCTGAATAGGTGTAGGTTCTTCAAAGCCAAGGGCTTTAACGGATTTCAAGAGATTTGGAGAAAGCCCAAGGGCTTCAAATTGCGTCAAGACAATACCTTTCGAGCGGCACGGACGGCGCAATTTCCTTGAGCGCCTGTCTGCCGAATTGAAACAAGGACACGCGGGAGCATTACGCCAGTTTGGCGCAAGGAGCCTCGCGGGCTGCGTTCCGATCATGCGCTGGCCCCGAACCGCATTGTTCAAGGAGCCGTCAGATCGTCAGAACCCCGCGTGAAATGGGAACTACTGGGAAACTGCCATGTTGCGGCGAAGAATGCCTTTGGCAGGAAGGTCGCGGATCTCGCCCCCGGGATGTCAGCAAATGTCTGTAAACATTTGCGCATTCAAGAGCCGGGCTGCTCACGCGGCAGCGAACGACGTACCGTACTCATATCTGCTGCACTGCGGCAAAAGTCAAGCAGGACTTTCGCAAAGCTCATGAAACAATCGGATTCGCTCTATCAGGGGCGATAATCGGTCCGCAGGAACCCCGAGGCGATGCTTGCCTCCATGCGAACCATGTAATCGCGCGCAGCAACCATATGCTCGGCCATGATCTTGCGTGCAGCTTTGGCGTTACCGGCCTTGAGGGCGCGCATGAGCTGGATCTGATAGTGCAGCGCCGTGTCGCGCAACTCGGGATGCGGGACGTCGTAAATCTGCTTGCAGACGACCATTTCGCGCAGCATGTTCTGCAGGAAGCCGCAGAGGAACCCGAGCACCGGATTGGGCGAGAGTTCAGCCAGAACGCTGTGAAAATCCAGCTCGGCCATGCGCTGCCGGTATTCTTCCTCAACCGTTTTCGGCGGCGCATCATATATGCGCATCGTTCGCTCCAGCCGGGCGAAATCCTCTTCCGAAAGCTTTCCGGCAAGCGAAGCGGCCAGTTCAGGCTCAAGCTCGCAGCGCACCGCGTAGATGTCCGTGACGTGCGGCGTGCGAAACAGGAAATAGTTCGAGAGCAGCGCCATCGCACGCTGCGCGCCGATCTCCGCCAGAAACACGCCGCCTCCCGGCCCGGTGCGCGTACGGATCAGCCCTTGCGAACGCAGCGCGCTCAATGCTTCGCGAACCGACCCCTTGGACGCGCCGAATATCGCCATGAGTTCGCGCTCGGCAGGCAGTCGCTCGCCCGGCTTCATGCCGCGCGTCACGATCATTTCCTTGATCTGTTCGCTGATGCTCTCCTCTCGGCGTCTGCGTGAGGATGGGGCAAGTCTGGGGGTTCTGCTCCGCTCAGTCATCGGCATCCAGCGGGCGCCAGCAGGCCGCCGCCTGCCGCCCCTCCGATGTGAGCAGCGGACGCTCGTGCCGGCAAAGATCGTCCGCGCGCGGGCAGCGCGAGGCGAAAGCGCATCCCGGCGGCGGATTGAGCGGGTCCGGCAACTCGGCGGGCCGTTCCTCGGCTTCGATGCGCTGCGCACCCGGCGCAGGGGCCGACCGCATCAGTAGCGCCGTGTAGTGATGGCGCGGGCGCGCATAAATGTCCCGCGCCGTGCCGATCTCCACGATTCGCCCGAAATACATCACCGCCACCCGGTCGCATACACTTTCAATGACGCTTAGATCGTGGCTGATGAATATGTAAGTCAAGCCGAATTCATGCTTGAGCTTGTCGAGCAGATTGAGCACCTGCGCCTGAACCGAGACGTCGAGCGCGGAGACGGGTTCATCGAGCACGATGACGCGGGCATCCGCCGCCAGCGCCCGCGCAATGCCGATGCGCTGGGCTTGTCCGCCGGAGAATTCATGCGGATAGCGGTCGAGGAATTCCTCGCGCAGGCTGACCGCCGCCATCAATTCGCGAAGTTTTTCCTCCCGCGCCGCCTTGCCGAGACCGAGCAGGCGATACATCGGCGCTTCCAGCGTTTGCCGGATCGTCTTGCGAGGATTGAGCGAGGCGACGGGGTCCTGAAACACATATTGAATATGCTTCGCGAGCGCGCGCGGATCGCGTCCGGCCATTTCGGTGACATCGCGGCCTTCCAGCTTGATGGCGCCCTCTGTCGGCGTGTCGAGGCCGACCAGCATCCGCGCCAGTGTGGACTTGCCGCAGCCCGACTCGCCGACGACGCCGAGCGTTTCGCCCTCACGGACGATGAGATCGGCGCTTTGAACAGCATGGACGGCGGGAAGGCGGCGACCGAACAGCGTGCGGCCGCCGCCGAAAGTGCGCGTCAGGTTGGTGGCTTCGACGGCTACGGTCATAAGATGTCCTCGACAACCTCTCCCGTGGGGAGAGGTCGGCACGAAGTGCCGGGTGAGGGGCTATGGAGTTGATTGGAAGCACAATACCCCTCACCCCAACCCTCTCCCCACGGGAGAGGGAGTAACCGCAGCGTCTGCTGATCCATCATGCCCGGCCCTCCGCAAGCGGTTTGATGCAGCGGACAGCTCTGGCCTCGTCCAGCGGATCGAGCGCGATATCACCGTCCCGGCAACGTGGCCCCACATAGGGGCAACGCGGGGCGAAGGCGCATCCGGGCGGCAGGCGGTCGACCGGCGGCGGCAGCCCTTCGATCGCGTCGAGGCGGCGCTCCGGCTGCCCGAGGATCGGCACGCAGTCGATCAACTTGCGCGTATAGGGATGCGCCGGGTTGGCGAGCACGTCCTGCGTCGGACCGATCTCGACGATGCGGCCGGCATACATGACGGCAACTCGGTCGCACAGTTCGGAGACAACGCCGAAATCATGGGTGATGAACAGAACCGCCGAGCCCTGCTCCTCCGAAAGCTGGCGGAGAAGCTTGAGAACCTGCGCCTGTACGGTGACGTCCAGCGCCGTGGTCGGTTCGTCGGCGATGATCAGTTCGGGATCGTTCGCCAGCGCCATGGCGATGCAAACGCGCTGGCGCATCCCGCCGGACAGCTCATGCGGATAGGCGGAAAAGCGCGCCTTCGCCGACGGGATCTGCACCTTTTCCAGAAGCTCCACGGCCTTTGCTTCGGCGTCGCGGCGCGACAGCGGCTGATGGGCCTGGATCGCCTCGACGATCTGCGTGCCGACTGTAAAGAGCGGATGCAGCGTCGTCAGCGGATCCTGAAACACATAGGCGACCTTGCCGCCGCGCAAACGCCGGAGCTTGTCGAGCCGGGCGGCAAGCTGATCGCGTCCGTCAATCGTCACGCGGCCGCCGGTGATGACGCCGGGCGGGGTCGGGACGAGACGCAGCAGCGACAGCGCCGTCACCGATTTGCCCGATCCGGATTCGCCGACAACGCCGACGCGCTCGCCCGGAGCCAGCACCAGATCGACGCCGCCGACCGCCTTATAAACCCGGTCGCCGACATGAAATTCCGTCCGCAGTCCCTCCACCGCCATCATCGCATCCGGGGCGGGTGTCTGCGGCACGCTCTCACGCTTCACGGCGGTTGCCGCGCCGGGAGCGATCAGCGCGCCGGATTTCAGCCGCGGATCGAGCACGTCGCGCACGCCGTCACCAACGAGATTGATGCTCATGACCAGCACGAAGATCATCAGGCCTGGGATGACGGAGACATGCGGCGCTGTGAACAACAGCTTGCGGCCTTCGCCCAGCATTGAGCCGAGGTCCGCCTGTGGCGGCTGCGCGCCGAGGCCGAGGAAGGACAGCCCCGCCGTCTCAAGGATCATCCAGCCGACCGTCGTGGACATGGTGACGACGATGGTCGGCAGCACGTTCGGCAGCACTTCGCGGAACAGGATCACCGGATGCGATGCGCCGGACAGCCTCGCGGCATCGACAAATTCACGCCGCGACAGACCGAGCGTAATACCGCGCACATTGCGGGCGAAAAAGGGAATGTTGACGATGGCGATGGCGTACAGCGCATTCAGCAGCCCCGGCCCGAGAACGGCGACGATGGCCAGCGCCAGCAGGATATAGGGAAAGGCCATCACGAGGTCGATGCCGCGCATCAGGATGCTGTCCGGCCGCCCGCCCGCATAACCCGCCGTCAATCCGATCAGCGAACCGATGAAGGCCGCAATCACCGTCGCCGCCAGCCCGACCGCAACGGAGACACGCATTCCCCACAGCAGCCGCGAAAGCAGATCGCGCCCGAGATGATCCGTACCGAGCAGGTGCCCGTCCGCACCGGGACGGAGCAGGCGCTGCGCCGGATTGGTGATGTCCGGATCGGGGATCGGCAGGAACGGCGTAATCAGCGCGAGGCCCAGCAGCAGGGCCAGCAAAGCGAGCCCGATGGCGGAAAGCCGGTTCGCGATCAGAAGCTGGAACGGCGACGGGCGGCCGCTTCGCTCTTTCTTGGTTTGCGCGGGCAGCGCCACGGACACCATCAGCGTAACCTCGGATCGACGATTGTCTGCGCCACATCGGCCAGCAGGTTGAACAGCACATAGCTCGCGGCGACGACCAGCACGCCCCCCTGCACGAGCAGCAGGTCGCGTGTCGAAATCGCGTTGACAAGCATTCGCCCGATGCCGGGCCACTGGAACACGGTCTCTATATAGACCGCGCCGCCGAGCACGAAACCAGCCTGAATGCCGATCACCGGAATGACGGCGACGAGCGCGGCCTTGAAGGCGTGGCGATAGATCACGCGCCGCTCGCTGAGGCCCTTGGCGCGCGCGGTGCGGATATAGTCCTGCCGGAGCACTTCGAGCATCGCCGTGCGGGTCAGCCGCGCGATAACGGCGGTTGCCACGACGGCCAGCGTGAAGGCTGGCATGATCAGATGGGCGAGCAGGTCGGGCAGATCGCCGCCGCCATAGATGGCGTACATGCCGGATGCGGGCAGCCATTGAAGGTGCACGGCAAACAGCATGATCAGCAGGAGGCCCAGCCAGAAGGAGGGCGTCGATATTCCGATCAGCACGAGCAGCGTCACGATGCGGTCAGTCCAGCCGAATTGACGGACGGCGGAAGCGATGCCTGCGATCAGGCCAAAGATCGAGCAGAGGACCAGCGAGGTGCCTGCGAGGATGAGCGTTGCGCCGAAACGCTCGAAGACTTCATCCGCCACCGGACGGTTGAGCGCGTAGGATCGGCCCATGTCGCCCTGCAGCAGATTGCCCAGCCAGATGAAATATTGCTCGACGAGAGTCCTGTCGAG
>JBHJOB010000137.1:0-23894 GCA_050330195.1 Rhodomicrobiaceae bacterium
GGTCTTGCCGCCAGCGTTTAACCTGGCCTACGCTGCGCTCCGACCAGCTCAAACGCTGGCAACCGAGCGCCGGGTTCTAACTTAGAAACTGGTATCGCGATGCGGGGCAGGCCAGCGCGGGGTCCGGCGCAAATCCCTCATGATCGACATAGCCGTCCAGGGACTGGTTCCTTCCGAAGACGGTCTTCGCCATGCTGCAAAATCTCCATCCCAGGTTCTTCAGAATAGCTTGAACCGCCGTTACGCGTAAGAGAGATTGGCAGGAGAGGTGGCTCGGGAAATCTGAACACCAGGGATAAGTGAAATTACTGCCCGAACTCGGCTACCGAGGTTGCATCGCTGCACGGACCCCGTGATATTATCAGCCGCGTCCCGTTGCGAGGTTTTCCAGATACGCGCCGTAGTCGTTTTTTTTGAACCGCTCGGCGCGTTCAAGTAGAATTTCCTGGTTCATCCAGCCCATCTGAAAAGCGACCTCGTCTGGCGAGCCGACTTGCTGGCCCTGGCGTTCGGTGAGGGTACGGACGAAGTTTCCGGCGTCAAGCAGCGCAGCGTGCGTTCCCGTGTCAAGCCAGGCATATCCGCGGCCCAAGCGCTTGACCGAAAGAATGCCGTCTTTTAGGTAGCTTTCGAGGAGCGTGGTAATCTCGAGCTCACCGCGGGCGGAGGGCGTAACCTGTGCTGCGCGCTGCGGAGCGCTGGCGTCGAGGAAGTAGAGGCCCGTCACAGCGTAGTTCGAGGGCGGCAGGGGTGGCTTTTCGGTGATCGCGCGGACCGCGCCGCGTTCGTCGAAATCAATCACGCCGTAGCGTTCGGGATCAGCCACGTGATAACCGAAAATGGTGGCGCCTTCCCTGCTCCGGTTGGTTTCCTGCAGCAGTTCAGACAGGCCGTGGCCGAAGAAGATGTTGTCGCCCAGCACCATTGCGGAAGGGCTCCCGGCAAGGAAATCCTCCGCGAGGATGAAGGCCTGCGCCAGCCCGTCGGAGCTGGGCTGGATCGTATAGTTGAGCGTGATGCTCCACTGGCTGCCGTCGCTCAGGGTGCGTTTGAACTGGTCCTGATCCTGTGGGGTTGTGATGATCAGGATCTCGCGGATGCCCGCCAGCATCAGCACGGTTAGCGGATAGTAGATCATCGGCTTGTCATAGATCGGTAGGAGCTGCTTGGAGACGCCGGTGGTCAGCGGATGGAGCCGCGTGCCGGAGCCGCCAGCGAGAATAATGCCTTTGCGTTGCGTCATTGCAGAGTTTCCAACTATTTTAGAATATCATCGAGGGCCACCCGCCAATCTGGGCGGGGCAGGCCGAAAATCTCTTCCGTCAGGCGGCAATCCATCCGCGAATTGAGCGGACGTGTGGCGGGAGCAGGATAGGCGCTGGATGGGATCGGAGTGAGCATGACCTCTCTCGCCCAACGGGCGAAGATCTCCTGCGCGAAGCCGTGCCAGCTGACGTCCGGTGCGCCGCTGAAATGGTAGATGCCTGATTTTGCGGGGTCGTCGGCCAATTGATCCGCAATCGCCAGGCAAGCGGCGGCGATGGACCGCGCGGGCGTCGGACCACCGATCTGATCAGCGATGACGGAGAGCACGTCGCGGGTCTCCGATAGCCGCAGCATGGTATTCAGGAAATTCGCGCCGTGGGCGGAAAAGACCCATGAGGTGCGCAGGACAGCATGGCGGCCACCAGCCTCGGCCACGCCCCGTTCACCTGCGAGCTTGGATCGGCCATAGGCATTTTGCGGGGCTGTGGAGTCCTGCGGCTGCCATGGGCTTTCGCCGGCGCCATCGAAAACATAATCGGTCGAGACATGAACGAAGGGAATGTCCATCCCGGCGCAGATGCGGGCCATGGCGGTGGGAGCCGCGCCGTTGATCCGGGTCGCGAGCGCCTCTTCCTCCTCGGCGCGGTCGACGGCAGTGTACGCGGCCGCATTGATCACGGCGCGGGGGGCGTGGGCGCAGATGGCGGCTGCGCAGGCCTCGGGATCGGAGAGATCGGCAGCCTGACGGCCCAAAGCCGTCACCTCGGCCAAGGCTTGCAGTTCGGTCGAGACCTGCCCCGTGCGGCCGAAGACGAGGAGCGTCATGCTGCCCTCTGCCCGGTTCCCAAGCGTTGCCCGACGCCGTTGCGGCCGAGCAGTTGGCGCCACCAGCCCTCATTGTCGAGGTACCAGCGCACGGTCTTCTCCAGCCCCTCTTCCACTGTGACCGAGGGCCGCCAGCCCAGCTCCTCACGGATCCGCGACGGGGCGATCGCGTAGCGCGCATCATGGCCGGGGCGGTCGGTCACGAAGGTGATCTGGTCCGCGTAGGAGCCGCCATCCGCCTTGGGATGCAGCCGGTCGAGGATGGTGCAGAGCGTCTTGACCAACTCAAGGTTTGTGCGCTCGTTCTCGCCGCCGATATTGTAGCTGCGTCCGAGCTGTCCCTTCTGCATGACCAGAAGCAGCGCTTCGGCGTGGTCCTCGACATAGAGCCAGTCGCGGATGTGTTCGCCCTTGCCGTAGATCGGCAGCGGCTTGCCGGCGACGGCGTTCAGGATGGCCACGGGGATCAGCTTTTCAGGAAAGTGGAAGGGGCCGTAATTGTTCGCGCAGTTGGTCAACACCACGGGCAGCCTGTAGGTCTCATGCCAGGCGCGGACCAGGTGGTCCGATGAGGCTTTCGAGGCGGAATAGGGGCTACGCGGATCGTAAGGCGTGTCTTCCGTGAACTTCACTTCGGGGTCGGGCGGCAGGGAGCCGAAAACCTCATCGGTGGAGATGTGGTGAAAGCGGAAGAATTCAGGGTTTCGCCGCCCCGTACAGTAGCTCCGGGCAGCTTCGAGCATGTTGTAGGTGCCGATGATGTTGGTCTCGATGAAATCGCCCGGCCCGTCGATGGAGCGGTCTACGTGGCTCTCGGCGGCCAGGTGCATCACCGCGTCCGGTTCATGCCGTGCGAAAATCCGGTCGATCGCGGCGCGGTCGCGGATGTCGGCGTGTTCGAAGGTGTAGGCGGGGTTGTCAGAGACGGAGGCCACATTGTCGAGACAGGCGGCATAGGTCAGCGCGTCGAGGTTTACCACCTCGTGGCCATCGGCAATGGCGCGGCGTACAACAGCGGACCCGATGAAACCTGCGCCTCCAGTGATCAGGATCTTCATGCTGAATTCTCCATGGTGAAGGGACTGTTGAACTCGTCAAGGCCGGGCGCCGCGGCGTCCTTGCCGGAGATCGCGGGCGTGACCCCGGATAGCGGCCAGTCTATGCCGATGGCGGGGTCGTCCCAGCGCAGAACACCCTCGGTTGATGGCGTGTAGAAATCCGAGCACTTGTAGACAATCTCGGTCGAGGGCTCGAGCGTCATGAACCCGTGGGCAAAACCTGCAGGGATCAGCAACTGGAGGCCATTTTCGAAGCTCAGTTCATAGCCGACCCATTTTCCGTAGGTCGGGCTGCTCTTGCGGATGTCGACCGCCACGTCGAAGAGCCGCCCCTTGCCGCAGCGCACGAGTTTTGTCTGCGCGTGGGGAGGTGCCTGGAAATGCAGGCCACGCACCGTGCGCACCGCTTCCGAAAGCGAGTGATTGTCCTGAACGAAGTCCAGCGCGATTCCGGATTGGGCAAAGACCTTTGCGTTCCAAGTTTCGGCGAAGAAGCCCCGGTTGTCGACGAAGCGGCGGGAGGTGATCAGCTTGACGCCCTTGAGGGCGGTATTCTCAATCTGCATTTGTCGTCCCGTCTAGTGTCCCGATTCTGAAGTTCGCATCCGTGTCAGCCGCAAGTTCCGTAGCGAACTTCGGAATCTCAAGGGACACTAGCTTATTGATTCTACTAGTGTGATTCAGATCCAGAAGTTCGTGATGGACCCGCCGCGAACTGGGGACGAACTTCTGGATCATCACACTAGCCCAGATCCAACTGGAAGCGCTTGACCATGTCAGGCGTCACATAGCCAAGGCTCCCCGACATCATGTAATCGAGCTGCACCTTGAAGATGCGCGCGGCGACCTTGTCCTTGTTCGCCCAGGCGAACCATCGCGGAATTGCAAGCTCGGTAAACCTTGTGATGTCGTTTTCACTGAGTCGGGTGATGATCGTGCCGGCTGCCTCGAATTTCGGCCAGGCTTGCGCGTCGGCCGCCTGGATCGCCGCATGGTGGAAATCCGAATAGGCTTGAACCTCCGTTTCGACGAATTGCTTCATCTTTGGCGAAAGCGCGCTCCATTGTTTCATGCCGACCGTTAGGTCCATGAGATCAGCCGGCTGATAGATCGAGGGGAAACCCGGCGGCCCCATGCAGATATATTTTGTGATGTTGTGAAAACCGAGTTCGTAATTGACCGCCGGTCCTACATAATCGGCGACATCGATCACGCCATCGCGCAATGCATCAAATATCCTGCTTCCCGGAAGCATGGTCGTGGAAGCGCCTGCCGCCTGGAATACTTCGGCGACCATCCCGCCGGGCAGGCGCATCTTGCGTCCCTTGAAATCATCTATCGAGCGGATCGGCACCGTAGAGTGAATAAGGTTCGGGCCATGCTGGATGGGCCCGACATAATACATGTTGAATCTGGCGAAGGCTTCGCGCGCAAGCTCCAGCCCCCCAAGGCCATAAAAAAACACATCCCATTCATGAGGATAGCGCAGGCCCAGAGGATATGAGCAAAGGAACACCGCAGCCGGCAGCCGTCCGCTCCAATACAGAGTGAAAGGATTCATGGCGTCGAGCGTGCCGTTCTCGACTGCATCGAAAAGACGGAACTCGCCGACGAGTTCCTCCGCGCCATATGGCTGAAAGGCCAGTTCTCCGCCGGATTTCTCGACAATGCTGTTGCACCAACGGGCAAAGGTGTCCAGACCGACACCCGCAGACCATGAGGTCTGAATTTTCCAGGTGGTTCCGACGTCGCGGCCCGAAATCACCGCCGGAGCTTTGCCGGCTGGATTCGCGGTTCGATCCGGCCTGAAACGATCGGCGAGAAAGCCGCCTGCCGCTCCGACAGCCAGACCGGCAGAGGTGCCCAGCAAAAACGAGCGTCGCTCCAAGTCCTTACCTCCAGACTCCGGCAGATGAAGTCAAAAAAGCGTAACATTCAAAAGTTTTCAATGGATTTATGGATTTGTTAAAAATTTAATTCCGAAATACAAACATATTTCACAATGTAATCTGAAAACATTGACTATAAACTCGTTTCATATTCTGATGAATTGCTACGGCCGGTCTGTACTTTACGGATAATCATCAGTTGGACATCCTCGACGAGGCGTTTGCAGAGTATTTATTGTGAGGATGGTGGCGCTGCCAGGCGTGCTGTTATCGAATTGACGCCAACGCAAGAGCGCTTCCCTGCCGCTGCTCGCCGTCTGGCGGCGAAAATGGGAAAGCCGGGACGCTCCTCGTTGGCAAGGGTTTGCTCAAGGCGGCCATCGATTCGGGCTGCAAGCCGTTGAATGGCGTCTCCGCCGCGATTCGAACGCGGGACCTACAGCTTAGGAGGCTGTCGCTCTATCCTGCTGAGCTACGGAGACGTCACTGTCAGGTTTACTGGCCGTTGGCGGAGCAGGTCAAGCTTTGCCTGGTCAATTGTGAGGCGGCAAACATCCACGCAAGATCGCTTAGGTAGTGCCACGAGCATTCGGGGCGGCGAATGTGCTGTTATAAGGAAGGGATCAAAACGAGAACAAGTTGATCCTGTATGTTTGCCTTCCTTCGTCATGACGATTCCTTTGAAACCGCACGCTGCTTCGGCCGCCCCCGCCCCGCTATCTGGCGCGCGGCGATCGGCGCTCTGGCCGGATTGGTCATCTCGGCATCCTCAGCCGCCGCCGCTTGTCACGGCAAGGACGGCGGCGAAAGCACCGTGACCGGGATCAACGCCGGCGAAACCCTGATTCTCGAAGATGGCCGCGCTGTGCGTATTGCCGGCGTGCTGACGCCCAAGAGATCGCGCAGCGGCCCGGAAGCCGATGCGCGCATGAAGATGGAGACAGCGCTGGCCAGCCTTGTCATGGGCAAGAAGGTCTCGCTGCATCTGGACGAGCGTGAGCGAGACCGTTACGGACGCGTTCTTGCGCAGATCATGATGCATGATGAAACCGGCAAGCCTGTCTGGCTTCAGGCGCAGCTTGTCGAGGCCGGTCTGGCGCGCGTCATATCCTTCGAGAGCAACCGCCTGTGCGTCAAGGCGTTGCTCGCCATCGAGAGCGCTGCGCGGGAAACGGAGAAGGGGCTTTGGGGCAGCGGTTTTTTCGCCGTGCGTCAGGCGCATGCTGAGGATGTTCTCTACCGGCTTGCGCGCAGTTATGAGATCGTCGAGGGCCGCGTCAGCAATGTCGCCCAGATCAAGGGCCGCACCTATATCAATTTCGGCGATAATTGGCGGCGTGACTTTACCGCCTTCATTCCGTCGCGGCGCGGGCAGGATTTTCAGAGCGCGGACGGGCAAGCAGACGGTGAGACCGTCGACCAGGTCGAGCTGAAGACCCTTAAGGGACGGCATATCCGGGTGCGCGGGTGGCTGAAGAACTACAATGGGCCGTCGATAACTGTGACCCATCCGGAGCAGATCGAAATCCTCGATCGGAACGCCGCCACGCTACGCTGATGGAACCTGCGCCCGCCCGCGCTCTGCCGTAATTTCAACGCCCATCGGATTAGCATCCCCAGCCGGGCCGCGAATCTGCTGCGTCGTCAAAACAGGATCAGGATCATGATGACGATGAAGATCAGTGCGATGATGAAAGCCTCCTGAAGCTCCGCAGGCTTCTGCCTGTCGACCCACCCCTGAACGATTGCCGGCATGTCGATGGCTTCCGAGATCATTGTTGCGATTGCGAGAATGGCCAGAAGCGCCAGAACGTAAAGACCGACGGGGAAGTACAGACAGTTGCAGCGGCTCGACTCGAGCCACATCAGGCCGACAATGGTTCCCGCATAAAGAAATGCCAGAAAGGCGAATATGCCGAGCGCAATCAGTAGTACGAAACGCCCAACATCGGCCCCTGTCATAGCACCCTCACTGATCTAGATGCGGATCATTTTCCTGCAAAATCGATCCGGAGCCGCATCTGTTTGTTTCAAGCTCAATGGTTCCGAAAAGCTTGTTCCCGCGAAAGCGGGGGTGGCGTCCATTTCATCGGATCTCGCTCGAAACGCGGAAAACAGCTCAACAACGAATTTGTCTCAAATTTCCCTAAAACTATTAAGATAGCGTTGCCGCCGCACTGCCCCTGCGCAATATACCGACGAGCCGGCACGACAATCTCTGAGCTGTCTGCCAGGTGCGAACCGGGAAACATCTGCCGATGCGTCATGAGCAATGCAGAAAAGGCAGAGCTCTCCTCCCGAAAACGCGGCTTGATAGAGAGTGATCCACTCGCTATGTGTCGCCGCTATTGCTGAATTACGCGCCCAAATAGACCGGCAGTAATCCGGCAACAGAAAAAATCTTTATGCACAATTTACGCCCTGAAGCGGTATTCGATGTTTCGTTTTTATGGGCTTTTACGCTATGCGGGGCAGTTGTGCATGCAAGGGGCCGGAATGGCGGACATCTTCTATGTTGGATTAATCTTCGCCGGTTTCGCTCTTTGCTGGCTTGGGGTGATCGTTTGCGAACGGCTCTAGTGGAGCGATGCTGACGGCGGCTAAAGCCGGAGTTCGGATCGATGCATCACAGAGCCAGGGACCATGTGAATGCGTCAGCGCTTATGTCGGCATCGGGTAAAAGTGGGCGCCGCTATTCCTTGCCAGTCTGCTCCAGGTTCGGAGCGGTGATTTTTGATCGATCTGATCCGAAATCGGCGGATCCAGCGGCTCGATGCGGGTCAGTTGGATACGCACCCCGCAGGGAGCCGGGCGTTAGAGCGAGATCCGATAATGGACTTTTCGGAAAGATCGAGCTCAAACAAACAGATGTAGATGGATCGTTTCCGTAAGAAATGATCCTGATCTAGTGATGACGGAACATGCCTTCACAGAGAGGGCATTTCGGGACCGGGATTTGAACTGATTGCCATCAGCTCAGCGGAATGCGATCAGCGTCGTTGAATCCACGGTCGGAACAACATGAAAGGAGCGGCATGCACAATCTCATATCGAGATCGGCCGCTCTAAGGGTGACTTATGGGTCTGGAATATCTGATCGGTGGCGGAATCATTGGGCTTCTTGCTGCTTATCTGCTCTATGTGCTGGTGCATGTGCAGAAATTTTAAAGGCCGGGCATGACGGACGACACGGCTCAGCTTCTGCTCTTCGCCGCCGCAATCGCCGGATTGACGCCGGTGCTTGGCCTGTACATGGCGCGCATTTACGCTGGCCAACGCACCTGGCTGACGCCGCTCCTCCACCCGGTTGAGCAGTTCATCTACCGTCTGACCGGCATCACCCCGGAAAACGAACAGCATTGGACGCGCTACGCTTTTTCGGTGATTCTGCTCAACCTTGTCGCCGTGCTCGTTTTTTACCTGATCTTGCGTCTCCAGCATCTGCTGCCGCTCAATCCGCGAGTGTTCACCGGGCTTGATCCCGCGCTGGCCTTCAATGTCACGATCAGCTTCATCACCAGCACGAACTGGCAGGCCTATGCGGGCGAGACAACGCTATCCTATTTCAGCCAGATGGCCGGTTGCACCGTTCACAATTTCATCAGCACCGGGACGGCGATGGCGGTGGCGATGGCGGTCATCCGCGGCATCACCACAAGTCAGACCAGGACGCTCGGCAATTTCCACGTCGATTTCGTGCGCACGGTGCTGTACGTGCTCTTGCCGATTTCCCTGATCGTCGCGGCGGTTCTCAGCTTCGAGGGCGTCCCGCAAAATCTGGGCGACTATCAGATCGTGAAAACCGTGGAAGGGCCGGAACAGCTCATTCCGCAAGGTCCGGTCGCCTCGCAGACCGCAATCAAGATGTTCGGGACCAATGGCGGCGGCTTTTTCAACGCCAACGGCGCCCATCCTTATGAAAACCCGACGCCGGTCAGCAATTTTCTCCAGGCGCTGCTGATGCTGCTGATCCCGGCATCCCTGACCTACACATTCGGGACGATGGCGGGCGACACGCGGCAGGGCTGGGCGCTCTTTGCAGCCATGTCGCTGCTTTTTGCGCTTGGACTCGCCGTGGTCTACACATCGGAGGGCGCGGGCAACTCCCTGCTCGCCAGCCTGCCCATCGACCAGACCAGCGGCAATATGGAAGGCAAGGAAGTCCGCTTCGGCACCGCCGGCTCGGCCCTGTGGGCCGTGACATCCACGGCCACGGCATCGGGCGCGGTCAATTCCATGCTGGACAGCTATACGCCCATTGGCGGCCTGGTCCCCATGATGAACGTGCAACTCAGCGAAGTGATCTTCGGGGGCGCCGGCTCGGGCTTCTACAACCTGCTGTTCTACATCGTGCTCGCGGTCTTTCTCGCCGGGCTGATGGTCGGCCGGTCGCCGGTCTATCTGGGCAAGAGGATCGAGGTCCGCGAGATCAAGCTGGCTGTGATCACGCTGCTCGTGGTTCCCATCGGGATGCTGCTGCTCCCTGCCGTGGCGATCATGATCCCGAGCGCGGCCAGCGCAATTCAGGACCCCGGTCCGCACGGCCTTTCGGAGATGCTCTACGCATACGCATCGGCAACGGCGGCGAACGGCTCCGCGTTCGCCGGGTTCGACGGCTCCGCACCCTTCCATCTGACGGCGCAGCCGCTTGCCATGCTGGTCGGACGCTACGCCTTCATCATATCGGGGCTGGCCATTGCGGGCTCTCTCGGCGCCAAGCGAACGGCGGTCGTCTCGACCGGCGCGGTTCCGACTCATTCGCCGCTTTTCGTCGTGCTTATGGTTTCCGTTATCTTCATCTTCGGCGCGATCGGCTTCTTCCCGGCCATCGCGCTCGGCCCTCTCGCGGAGCATTTCGAAATGCTCGCGGGAAAGACATTTTAGCCTCGTGGCCGGGAGAGCGTCGTGATGACAAGAGAGCGAGACCAATTGAGCGTACTGGATGCTGCGATCCTGCGCTCTGCGCTCTGGGAAGCGGTCAAGAAGCTCAATCCGCTCTCCCTGATCCACACGCCCGTGATGTTCGCCGTCGAGGTGATCTCGATCCTGGCGACGATGTTCCTGATTTTCGAGATCTTCGACGGCGACCCGAATGCGGGCATCCATCTCCAGATCACGATCTGGCTGTGGATAACCGTGCTGTTCGGCAATTTCGCCGAGGCCGTGGCGGAACAGCGCGGGCGGGCGCGAGCGGAAAGCCTGCGCGCCACCCAGCAGGAAACGGCCGCCAAGCGGCTGATCGCCGAACATGGGATGGAATGGGAGAGCGTCCAGAGCGGCAATCTGGAAACCGGCGACGTCGTGCTGGTCGAAGCGGGCGACATCATCCCGGCCGACGGCGAAGTCATCGAAGGCATCGCCTCGGTCGACGAATCCGCCATTACTGGCGAGTCGGCCTCGGTCATACGCGAGTCGGGCGGGGACCGTTCGGGCGTGACCGGCGGCACGAAAGTGGTTTCCGACTGGATGCTGGTCCGCGTCACCGTGCGCGCCGGGGGCAGTTTTCTCGACCGCATGATCGCAATGGTCGAAGGCACGCGGCGGCAGAAAACGCCCAGCGAGATCGCGCTCACCGTTCTGCTGATCGGCCAAACCATCACCTTCCTTATCGTCGTGGCGGCGCTCGGCTCCTTCGCCCTGTATTCCGGCGCGGCGGTTCCCACGACCTTCCTGCTCGCGCTTCTGGTGACGCTCATTCCAACCACGATCGGCGCGCTTCTGTCCACGATCGGCATCGCCGGCATGGACCGGCTCGTGGTCGCCAACGTGATCGCCAAGTCGGGGCGGGCCGTGGAAGCCTGCGGCGACGTCGACACGCTTCTGCTCGACAAGACCGGCACGATCACCTTCGGCAACCGCATGGCGGACGATCTCAAGCCACTGCCCGGCATCCAGCTTCGCGAACTGGCGGAAGCGGCCTATCTCGCTTCGTTGAGCGACGATACGCCGGAGGGAAAATCCATTGTCGAACTGGTGCGGCGGAAATTCGGGGAGATCGTCAAGGACCCGAAAATCGTCCGCTTCATCCCGTTCAGCGCCGAAACGCGGATCAGCGGCGTCGATATGAATCCCGGCAGCGAAGTCCGCAAGGGCGCCGAGGACGCCATCCGCGCCTACACCAAGAGCGGCGAAAACTACCAGTTGACCCGCATCGTCCAGGACATCGCCCGCTGTGGCGGCACTCCGCTCGTCGTTGCCAAGGATCACCGGGTTGTCGGCGTCATCCATCTGAAGGACGTCATCAAGCCGCATATTCGCGACCGCTTCCAGCAATTGCGCAAGATGGGCGTGCGCACCGTCATGATCACCGGCGACAATCCGCTGACCGCCGCTGCTATCGCAGCGGAAGCGGGCGTGGACGATTTCCTCGCCGGATCGACGCCGGAACGCAAGCTGGAGCTGATCCGCAAGCTGCAATCGGAAGGCCGTGTCGTCGCGATGTGCGGCGACGGCTCGAACGATGCCCCGGCCCTTGCGCAGGCCGATGTCGGCGTGGCCATGAACGACGGCACGCAGGCGGCGAAAGAAGCCGCCAATGTCGTCGATCTGGACAGCGATCCGACCAAACTGATCGAGGTCGTGCGCGTCGGCAAGCAATTGCTCATAAGCCGGGGCTCGCTGGCGACATTCTCCATCGCCAATGACGTCGCCAAATATTTCGCGATCCTGCCGCCGCTCTTCGCAACCGTCTATCCCGGTCTCGAAGCGCTGAACGTCATGGGGCTGCAAAGTCCTCAAAGCGCGATATTGTCCGCTGTGATATTCAACGCGCTGGTCATCCCCGCGCTGATCCCGCTTGCGCTGAAAGGCGTAGATTACGAGCCATCGAGCGCCGAGGCCCTGCTTGCGCGCAACCTGACGATCTACGGTCTGGGCGGAATCATCGCGCCATTCATCTTCATCAAGGCGATCGACCTCGCGATAACCGCCGTAGGTCTCGGCTAAGGAAGAAGCATGATAAAGGAACTGCGTCTTGCCCTGACCCTCGTGCTGCTGATGACGGCGCTCACCGGGATTGCCTACCCGCTTGCCGTGACCGGCATTGCGCAACTGCTCTTTCCGGGCAACGCCAATGGCAGCCTGATCTACAATGCCGAAGGCGAGGCGATCGGCTCAGAACTGATCGCGCAGAATTTTACGCGCCCGGAATATTTCCACCCGCGCCCCTCGGCCATCGAATATGACGCCGAGCAGTCCGGCGCCACGAACGCCGCCCCGTCCAGCAGGAAGCTGATCGACAAGATCACCGAGCGCACCGAATCCGCCAGAGCGGGTCTTGGCGAGAGGCAGATCCCGATCGACCTCGTGACCGCATCGGGCAGCGGTCTCGATCCGCATATTACCCCCGCCGCCGCATACACGCAGGCCCCCCGCATCGCCGGCCTGCGCAACATGGCCGAGGGCGATCTGTGGACGCTGATCAACGCCCATGTCGAGAACAGGACATTCACGATTTTCGGCGAGCCGCGCATCAACGTTCTCAAACTCAATCTTGCGCTGGATGCGCTGCCCAAACGTGACGGGGCCGTCAAATAGGCGGCGCAGCGCACCGGCGCCCGCCAATCCGCAAAACGTCGTTCAAATGGACATGCCGCACTCCAACCGGGGCCTTGCTTGCAGCTTTTCGTTGAAATCCTGACCGGCATCACCCTGCCGATCCTCGGGCTTGTCGCGCTTGGCTATGGCGTGCAGCGGCGTCTTGCTTTCGATATCGACACGCTGACCCGGATGCAGGTCTACGTGCTCGTCCCCGGCGCGCTGATCTACTTCCCATACGCCGCGACAGTGCCGCTCGAAACGGCATGGCCGGTCTTCTGGTTCACCGCGCTGCATTTCACCTTCACCTTCGTGATGGGCTGGGCGATCCCCGCGCTCATGGGAATGAACCGCAATATCTGCGGGATCATCGCGTTCGCCACCGCCTTCTCCAATTCCGGGAATTACGGCATCCCGCTGATCCAGCTGACCTTTCCGGAGGATTTCGTATTCTATCAGACGGTGGTGCTCAGCATGCATTCGCTGGTTATCGCCCCGCTGGCCATGCTGGTCTTCAGCACGGTGAAGATGAGCGGACGCAACCTCTGGCGGGCGCTGTTCAGCACGCCCATGCTGCCAGCGGTGGCGATCGGCTTCCTGCTGAAAGGCTTCGAAGTCACGCTGCCGACGCTTCTGGAGTTGCCGCTGAAGCTGATCAGCCAGGCCTTCGCGCCGATGGCGCTGATCCTTCTGGGCGTCCAACTCGCCGCGATCAATGGCCGCATCGAACGCGCTCCGCTCGTGCTGACGATGGTGCTGAGAATGATCATGGCCCCCGCAAGCGCATGGGCGTTTGCTTGGGCGCTCGGCTTTTCGCCGGAACTCACCGCCTTCTTCGTCGTCGGCTCTGCGGTGCCGGTCGCCGTCCTGCTCGCCATTTTCGCCAGCGAATACAAGGCCCATCGCGGCCTTGCGTCGATGATCGTTTTTCTGTCCACGCTCCTCAGCGCGCTTGCCGTCACCGGGTGGGTCTATGCCGTGCGCATTGCCGGGCTTTATTGATGGGGACAACACGCAATTTCACATTCCATCACGGCAAGTTGATGGAGCCATGTGTTATGAAACGTTAATCTATTCCAAGTCTAAGCCGGCGACTTCCCACTGCTCGCAAAAGCCGGGCTCCATACAACCCCACACTCGATTGACGGAGGAACTTTGATGAAACGCATCGTCATGATCATTGCCGCGATGGCCTTTGCCGCCGCAAGCCCGGCCGCAGCGCAGGAGGAGCCGATCAAGCAGCGGCAGGAGTTGATGAAGACGAATGGCGCGGCAACCAAGCTCAGCAGCGAGATGGTGAAAGGCGAAAAGCCCTTCGATCCGGCCGCCGCGGCCGAAGCCATGATGACCGTCAGCGGCTCCATTGACGAGTTCGTGACGCTGTTCCCCGAGGGTACGGCCGAAGGCTCCGACGCCAAGCCCGAAATCTGGCAGGACAAGGCTGACTTCGAAGCCCTCGCCCAGAATACGAAGGAAGCGAGCGCGAAAGCCGCTGAAGCTGCCGAAGGCGGCCTCGAAAGCTTCATGACGGCCTTTGCCGAAGTCGGCCGGAGCTGCGGGGGTTGCCACGAAAAATACCGCGTCAAGAAATAACAGGACTTGCCATGTACCGCCTGACGACATGCTTTCTCGCCTTCACGGCCCTGGCCGCGCAAAGCGTCAGCGCCTACGAGCCTGACGTGGAGAACGGGCGGTACATGTATTACGCGGGCGGCTGCGCATCCTGTCACGCGGCCCCAGCCTCGGCGAAATGCGACGATCCGCAAAGTGGCGACGAGTTGAGCCCTGTCGGCGGCCGCTGCCTCAAGACGGAGTTCGGGACCTTCTACGTCCCGAACATCACCCCGGACAAGGACACCGGGATCGGCGGCTGGAGCGATGAGGACTTTATCCGCTCCATGCGCGAGGGCACCTCCCCCGAGGGCGAGAATTACTACCCCGCCTTCCCGTACGCCTCTTATCAGCGCATGAAGACCGAGGATCTGCTCGACATGTGGGCTTTCATCAAGACGCTCACGCCGGAAGCCTCGCAGCCCCCCGACCACGACCTTTCCTTTCCCTACAGCATCCGCGCAAGTTTGAGTGTCTGGAAGGGCCTCTATATGGACGGCAAGGTGTTTCAGCCCGATCCTGCCCAATCGGATCAGCTCAATCGCGGCGCCTATCTCGTCGAGGGGCCGGGCCATTGCGGGGAATGCCATACGCCGCGCAGCGGCCTCGGCGCCAAGATCGCTGACAGGAATCTGGCCGGCGCGCCCGATCCGGAAGGTGACGGCTTCATCCCGAACATCACGCCACACGAGACCGGCATCGGCTCGTGGAGCGAGAAGGATATTGCCTTTGCGCTGCAGACGGGTTTTCTCCCGAGCGGAGACGTGATGGGCGGCACGATGACGGCAGTCGTCAAGAACATGGCGAAGCTGACCCCGGAGGACCGTGAGGCGATTGCGGCCTATCTGAAGTCGGTGCCGCCAATCGAGAACGCTCCACCGAAGAAGGATTAGCGACCCGGCGGAGCCGCGCGACATTTCGCGCAAGGATATTGCGAATGGCATCGCGCCATATCCATTTTCGTCGCTTAACAAGCTGACTTGAAGAGACGGCCGGCCATCGTGGCGCGCCGATCCTTCAGGAGATCAACCCAATGGCCGAAAAGACGCTCGATGCCACCGGGCTGAGTTGCCCGTTGCCCGTTCTGAAGGCGCGCAAGGCCCTTCAGTCCATGTCGGCAGGGCAAACGCTTGAGGTGCTGGCAACGGACCCCGGCGCGGTAGAGGATTTCGCCGTTTTCTGCGAAACGGCCGGTCACGAATTGCTGACCAGCGAAACCATCGAAGGCAACCGTTATCGCTTCGTGATCAGGAACAAGGGCTGAATCGGCGTCGGCGAAGGCGGGTTCGGTATGCAATCGCAAGCTGGCCATCATATCCCTTGAAAAAGGCTTGCTCCGCGCCAATTTCGTATATCGCGTCCCGGTCGCCCGCGCTCAGGCCTTTTTAGCGAAAATTCGAGAAATCGCTTTACATTGCGGGGTTTCGGCTTTATTCAGCCGCCCGCCATGTCCGCTTTCACGATGCGTTGGCGCGACAGTGTTTCAACAGCGATTTGAGAGGCCCCATGGTATGGAAAAATACCGCAGCGCGTCGGATCTTCTCCGCCTTCACCGCCCTGAGCGCCCTGTCCTGACCTTTCGCCCGCACGCAGCCACGCGCGCGGCGCGCTGGTTCCTGCGCAATTTTCCCGGAAAATGCCTCTACGCCGTCAAGGCGAATGACGCGCCCCACATGCTGGAGACGCTTCACGCCGCCGGCATTCGCGATTTCGATGTCGCTTCCATCGCCGAGATCGAGCGCCTGAGCCCCCTGGACGGTAGCCGCGCCCATCTCATGCATCCGATCAAGTCGCGCGAATTCGTTCGCCGCGCCTATTTCGATCATGGCATCCGCACATTCGCGCTCGACTGCGAAGCGGAGCTGGAAAAGATTCTCGCCGAAACCGGCAATGCCTCCGATCTGACGCTGATGGTGCGCATGGCCTGCGCCAACACCTATAGCGAGATCCCGCTTGAGGACAAGTTCGGCGCATCCTGGCATGAAGCGCCCGAATTGCTGCGAAAGACGCGGCAGGGCGCGGAGCGCCTCGGCATCACCTTCCATGTCGGTTCGCAGGCCATGTCGCCCGAAGCCTACAGCCATGCCCTGAAGACGATGTCCCAGCATATCGTGCAGGCCGGCGTCGTGGCCGACATCATCGACGTGGGCGGCGGGTTCCCGAGCGTCTATCCGGGCATGGAGCCGCCCGCATTGTCCGATTACATGGCCGAGATCGAGGAGGTTTTCGAGCATCAGATCGCCGTCGGCTGGCATTGCGAGCTCTGGGCCGAGCCCGGCCGTGCGCTGGTTGCGGAGGCGGAATCGGTCATCCTGCATGTCGACGCGCGCAAGGGTGACACGCTCTACGTGAATGATGGCGCATTCGGCGTGCTCTACGACGCCGCGCATCTCAATTTCGTCTATCCGGCCCGGCGCGTCGAAGCGGGTGGGCCCGGCCGCTCGCAGAGTCTTGCGCCATTTGCGCTTTACGGTCCGACCTGCGACGATGTCGATCACATGAAGGGGCCTTACTACCTTCCCGCCGACATGGCCGAAGGCGACTATATCGAGATCGGCAATATCGGCGCTTACGGACGCGTCATGGCGACACGCTTCAATGGCTTCGGCGCGTATGAAGAGGTCGAACTCGCGGACGAGCCCATGCTTACCGCATATGGCGCAGTGGAGACGGCCGAACAGTTCGCACGCCGCTAGATCAGGATCATTTCTTACGGAAACGATCCCGATCTGCATCTGTTTGTTTTAAGCTCGATTTTTCCGAAAAATGGTGTCCATTTTATCGGATCTCGCTCTAATCCTCAACTCAGGCCGCAATGCACTTAGGCCGAAGTCCGGCGGAACGGCAGATGCCCGATTTCGCGAAGCCACGCGATCGGGCATTTCCGTTGTGAATGGCGCCCGCCTTCGCACACCGACGGCTGTTCATTAAGATTCCTGCCCTATGATTCGGAGGCATTACGCAACCGAAAGAGACTTCCATGCGCATTGCCGCTTCAACCATTTTTGCTTCACTGCTTGTTCTTGTCCCGAATGTTGCGTCTGCGGAAGAACTTTGCGCGGGCTTCGGTCCGCAGACGCCACGCGATATTACCGATGTTTCGGGAAGCAATCCGCTCATGTTCACGCTCGCGCCACCGGCGCCGCAGATGAACTTGTGCAATATCCACACCCATACGAACGCCGAACATAAGGGGCCGGGCTTTACAGTCTTCGCCGGCAACGGCAAACATGGCGGCTACAAATGCAACGGGACGGACAAGCTGACCGGGGCCGAACTCCAGGACCCCGCCGAGGGGCATGGAGCCTTCCAAGGCGTCACGCCGGGCGACACGATCGAGGTGCACTGGGTGTACACATCCTGCGATGTCGAACCGGGTGAAGGACTTGGTTCATGCCTGAGCGAGAAATGCGCCAATCCGGAATTGCGCGTCGAGGCGCAGGTCTTCCTGTTGGTCAATGATCCGAAGGCGCTCGATTTCAGCAAATTCGCTTATGCGGGCAACAGGGCCGGACATCTCCATCAGCCTAGGTCGCTTCCCGCAGGCACCGGCGATCCCGTCGTTTTCGCCGGATCGACCACAGGCCCCCAATATTCGCAATCGGCATGTTCGCCGCTTCAGGTGACACGGAGCGTTCGCCCGGAATGCGCGAAACTTGATATCGGCTCGCTGCACAAATGGGCGAGCGACGGCAACGTCTTCGAGGAAGACCATTCCCATGGCGTGCGCCAGTTCGTCACCGCGCCGGAATTGCTGTCACAGATCGACTGATGACCGACGACAGAATAACGCTCAACGCGGCGCTTGAGGCCCTTCGACACCGAACTGCTCAGCCATATGCACAGCTCATCGTCGTCGATCAACTGTGCAAGGCGTGCACCACGAACCGACCGAAGCCGAATTTCCAGCTTGATTGAGACGGATATTCTAGCTCAGGAAGCCTTCGAATTTCTTCTTGAACTTGCTCAGACGGCCGCCGCGATCCAGAAGCTGCTGATTGCCGCCCGTCCACGCCGGATGCGAGTTGGGGTCGATATCGAGCTGCAACCTGTCGCCTTCAGCGCCATAGGTGGAACTGGTCTGGAATTCCGTACCGTCCGTCATCACCACGGTAATCCTGTGGTAATTGGGATGACCTTCTTTTTTCATAAGCTATGCCTTCCGTCTCGCATGGTCCCGCGCCGGATGACTGCATCCTAACATGTCAGGGAATTGTTTCGCGTAGCCGTTTCTATACCGCAGCAAATCGCGCCCTGACAAGAGACACATTTTATTTTTAGTTTAATCCCGCGCCATTGTGCCAAAGGGAAAAACTTGTAGTAATCACCGCGACTTTTTAGAAGGTTCAAGAGGACGCGCGTTGACGGTAGAGTCACTGAATATGAAAAACGGAAAATCCGCCGCCGGCCCTGAAGCTGCGCCAGCCGCACAGAAGATCGCCGCTGTCGCAGCTTACAAGGCCGAAGATGCCGCCCCGCGTCCCGATGCGCGCTCGATCGGCCAGCTCTGGGCGCTGCGTCCCTATGTCACCCGCTATAAATGGGCGCTCGCACTCGCCGCGGTCGGTCTCGTTATGGCCGCCGGTGCAACGCTCGTGCTGCCGGTTGCCGTGCGCCGCATGATCGACAACGGGTTCTCGGGCGAGAACGCCGGTCTCATCAACAGCTATTTCGCCATGCTGATGGTCGTCGCCGCCGTGCTCGCCGGTGCGAGCGCGCTCCGGTTCTATTGCGTAAGCTGGCTGGGCGAGCGGTCCGAGGCCGACATCCGCAACGGCGTTTTCCTGCATCTCACGCGGCTGACGCCAGCCTTTTATGAGCAGACCCATTCCGCCGAGCTGATGTCGCGTCTCACGGCCGACACCACGCTGATCAAGACGGCGATTTCGGCCTCGGTCAGCCAGGCGCTCCGCAACAGCGTTCTGCTGATCGGGGCGCTGATCATGATGGTGCTGACAAGTCCCGCCTTGAGTGCGCTTGTCATCGCCGCAATTCCGTTGATCGTGCTGCCGCTGGTTGGCTACGGGCGTGTCGTGCGCCGCCTGTCGCGCAATGCGCAGGATCAGCTCGCCAATGCCTCCGCCTATGCCGCCGAGAATCTCGGCACGCCGCGCACCATGCAGGCCTTCACCTTCGAGGCGGTCGTCAGCAGGCGCTATGGCCAGGCGGTAGAGACCGCGTTCGAGGCCGCGCGCCGCAAGGTCCAGGCGCGCGCAGCACTGACCGGCACGGCGACATTCCTCGTCTTCGCCAGCATTGTCGGCATCTTGTGGTATGGCGCGCATGAGGTGCTGGCCGGCACGATGACAGGCGGACGGCTTGCCCAGTTCATGCTTTACGCTGCGTTCGCCGCCGGATCCGTCGCATCGCTTTCGGAAGTCTGGGGCGAGGTCCAGCAGGCGATCGGCGCGGCGGGACGGCTCGGCGAGATCATGGCCGTCGTCCCCGAGATCGAGTCGCCGAAGAACCCGAAGCCCCTGCCGGAGCCTGCACGCGGCGAGATCCGGTTCGAGAATGTCGGCTTCACCTATCCCGGACGCCCGGACGCGCCGGTCTTCAACGATCTGAATTTCAGGATCGCGTCCGGCGAACGCGTCGCCATCGTGGGCACGTCGGGCGCGGGCAAGACCACGATCTTCAGCCTGATCCTGCGCTTTTACGATCCGCAGCAGGGGCGCATCATCGTGGATGGCGTGCCTGTCAACGAGGCGGATCTGACCGCGCTGCGCCGCCGCATGTCCTATGTGCCGCAGGACCCCGCCGTGTTCGCCACCTCCATTGCCGACAATATCCGCTACGGCTCAATCGACGCGAGCGAGGAAGATGTCCGCCGCGCGGCCCGCACGGCGCTGGCCAGCGAATTCATCGAAGCCCTGCCCGATGGCTATGACACGGTCCTTGGGGAACGCGGCATTACCCTTTCCGGCGGCCAGCGCCAGCGCATCGCCATTGCGCGCGCGCTTCTGCGTGACGCCCCGATCCTGCTGCTCGACGAAGCGACGAGCGCACTTGACGCCGAGAGCGAAAGCCTCGTCCAGACCGCGCTCGGCCGGGTCATGCAGAACCGGACGACGCTCGTCATCGCCCATCGCCTCGCAACCGTCCTCAGCGCCGACCGCATTCTCGTTCTCGATGGCGGCGAAATCGTCGAACAGGGCACGCACAAGACGCTCATGACCAGCAGCGGCATCTATTCGCGGCTTGCCGAGCTGCAATTCCGGCACGAAGCCGGAGCCGCATAGGCGCAGCAAGGGTTGAGCAAAACGGGGATCAAGCCTCGCGAAAACGTGTCGAATCATCTAGCGTCCGGCCATGATCAAGACAGGCCGAGGCTGACCAATGGGCGACCCAATCAGGAAGAACGCCGCGCCGCAAGCCGCGAAACAGGGTTTCCAGCGCTGGACGCCCCGGACGCGCAAGGCGAAGATGGTCGGCGATTTCGTGCCCGCCCTCATGCGTCCTGCCTTCGAGAAATTCGGCTTCTCCGCAAGCACGCTGCTGACCGACTGGGAAGCCATCGCCGGGCGCGACATTGCCGCCTTCACCGCGCCGGAACGGCTGAAATGGCCGCGCAAGGCCTCCGGAGAGGATGAGAGCGCCGCGCAGAAAGGCGCAATGCTGATCCTGCGGGTTGGCGGCGCGCGGGCTCTGGAAGTGGAGCAGATGCGCCCGCGCCTGATCGAGCGGATCAACGCAGCCTTCGGCTATCGCGCCGTTGCGGACATCCGGATCATTCAGGCGCCCTTGCCCCCCAGCCGCCGCGAACCGCCTCCGGTGCCCAAGGCGCTTTCCGAAGAGGACACCGCGCTGATTGCGGCGCTTCCCGAGGGGCGTCTGCGCGAATCCTTCGCCCGCATGGCGGCAGGACTGAAAGCCCGGCAAAAACAGGCTGAAACTGCACTTTCCTGAGACTTGTTCACGCCAATTTCATCCCCACTGGTTTCGACTTGCTCGACAGCGCCTTGATCTCGTCCTATGTCTGACATCAACAATCGACAAAGAGAACAACGGGATTTCGCCGCGCCGAAGCCGAAATGGCGCATCAGATCGTTTCTCAAGGAGATGAAATTGTTCAATTTACCCATGCCTTTCAAATCAACGCTTTCGCGCCGCGCGATCCTGACCGGCGCGCTCCTGGCAGCCAGCCTGCTCGCGTTTCCGGCCATGGATGCCCGTGCGCAGGCTCCGATCCAGCCCGACGTGGATATGGAAAAGTTCATGGAGCCGGGGCCGATTCCCGACAATGTGCTGGGCAAGGAAGACGCGCCCTACACGATCATAGAATATTCTTCCATGACCTGCCCTCATTGCGCGCAATTCCACAAGAACGTGTTGCCGGAAGTGAAGAAGAAATATATCGACACCGGAAAGGCGAAATACATCATTCGCGAATTTCCGCTGGATAACGTCGCCGCAGCCGCATTCCTGCTTGCGCGCTGCGTCGAGGGCGCCAAATATTTCGACTTCGTCGATCTGCTCTACGCCAATCAGGAAGAGTGGGCGTTCGGCGGCAATCCGATCCCGTCCCTGCAGAAATTCACCAAGCAGGTTGGTTTCACCGAGGAGCGTTTCAACCAGTGCCTCGCCGATGAAAAGATGCTCCAGCACATACAAAGCGTGCGCGACAAGGCCAACAATGAATTCGGCGTTCGTGCGACACCGACGCTCTTCGTCAACGGCAAGCGGCTTGACGGCGTCGATCTCGAAGCTATCGACAAGGTTCTGGGCGGCTCGGACGGCAAGAGTTGACCGCCAGTCTCATTTCCGCCACCCCGGCTTGGCCTGATTGCCGTCCGGGGTGGTTGTTTTTCTAACCGATGGAAAGCCAAGCGGAATGCATCAGGCCGGAACAGCACGTCTTGAAGGCGGGAAAGCCGCGCTTGTCGGCCTTGCAATCGCACTGCTTCTGACGCTCACGGCCTGCTCCGGCGGCGTGACCGAAGGGCTGACAACCGGCGCCATCTCGACGGCCTCAGCCAGCGCAAGCGCGGAACTGGGGACATCCGGACCGCTTGAGGAAAAGGTTCTCGGCCGTGCCGACGCGCCGATCACGGTCATCGAATATGCCTCTCTCGGCTGCCCGATCTGCGGCGTGTTCCATCAGAAGGTCTTCCCGAAATTCAAGACCGGCTATATCGACAGCGGCAAGGTTCGCTACGTCTATCGCGAATTCCCCATCGGCAAGTCATCCGCCGCTGCCGCGCACGCCGCGCGCTGTGCCCCGGACAGCCAGTACTTTCGCATGAACGACCGTTTCATGGCCACGCGCGGACGCTGGAACGCCCGCGAACCCTCCAATGACCTCCTATATAAAATTGTGCAGGAAACCGGCCTGACGCGCGCCGCGTTTGACAGTTGCATGGCGAATCAAAAGATTAGTGAGGGAATAGATTGGGTGAAACAGCGGGGGCGGAAGCTAGGCGTGAAGGGTACGCCGACCTTCTTCATCAACGGCCAGCAGGTCCGAGGCTATCTGAGTTATGACGAGTTGCGCCAGCATCTCGACAAGCAACTCAAGCTTGCGGCGAATCCGGCCTGACCCCCGCGCGCTTGCTGCCGCCAATGAGCGGCGCGGGCCCATGAGGGATTGCCAGTGCAGATCACGCGCTTACGCCTACTCGGCTTCAAATCCTTCGTCGAGCCGTCCGAACTCCTGATCGAGCGCGGGTTGACCGGCGTCGTCGGCCCGAATGGTTGCGGCAAGTCCAACCTGCTTGAAGCCCTCCGCTGGGTGATGGGCGAGACCTCCTACAAGAACATGCGCGGCGGTGCGATGGACGACGTCATCTTCGCGGGGACCGACAAGCGGCCCGGCCGCAACATGGCCGAAGTCAGCGTCTCGGTCGATAACACGTCCCGGCAAGCCCCCGCGGAGTTCAACGACAGCGATCAGCTCGAAATCACGCGCCGCATCCAGCGCGAAGCCGGCTCGATCTATAAGGTCAACGGCAAGGACGTCCGCGCCCGCGACGTTCAGCTCCTTTTTGCCGACGCCGCCACCGGCTCCCGCAGCCAGGCGCTTGTCCAGCAGGGCCGGATCGGCGAGATCATCAGCGCCAAGCCCCAGGACCGCCGCCGCATCCTCGAAGACGCCGCCGGCATCGCCGGGCTCCATGGCCGCCGCCATGAGGCCGAGCTGCGGTTGAAGGGCGCCGAGAGCAATCTGGAGCGGCTCAGCGACGTGATGGGCCAGCTCGGCTCCCAGCTTCAAAGCCTGCGCAAGCAGGCGCGCCAGGCCCAGCGCTATAAGGAAATTTCGCTGGAGCTGCGCAAATACGAGGCCATTCAGAGCCATCTGCAATGGACCGCCGCCTCCGAACAGGTGACTGCCGAGGAATCCGCGCTGCTGGAGGCCACCCGCACTGTCGGCCAGCTCACCCAGGCCGAATCGGCCGCGCTGCGCGCCCAGTCGGACACCGCCGGCATGCTCCAGCCCTTGCGCGAGGAGGAGGCCACCCGCGCCGCCGTCCTGCACCGGCTGGAAGTGGAGCGCCAGACGCTCGACCGCGAGGAGGAACGCTCCCGGCAGCGCCATGCCGAGCTGGAGACCCGACTCGCCCAATTGCAGAAGGACATCGACCGCGAAACCGACGCCATCGGCGAGGCCAAGGAGTTGATCCGCAAGCTCGGCGACGAAGAGGAGGACCTGCGCGCCGCCGGCGAGGACGATGCCGCCAGCCGCGAGATCATGCAGGAGGCCGTCGACGAG
>JBHJOB010000138.1:0-14194 GCA_050330195.1 Rhodomicrobiaceae bacterium
CAATCTTCATTACGGGAGCCCATATCGCAATGAAGATCAATAAAAATGCTAAAGTTATACGGTAAGTGGCCTTTTCCATTTAGCTCACTCCCTTTTTTATTTTTAAGTGACCTCCTATAGACGCCGTTCCCACTTCAGTCAAACACATCGACGGGAAACGACGGAATGCTCCACAATAACTGGCCTGCCCCAGCGCGATTAGACAGGCTGCGCACCAATCGGCTGAATGCTTCCCGGTGGCCGTAGAGACTGGATCACGCAGACGACAGACGATCAACAGCCGACTTGATCGATCGTGTCGGCGCGACTTTGAAATTGGCCACTCCGAGGTCGAGAGGCAGATTGTCCGGCATCGCCATTCATAAGCCGAAGCGGGGTAACGGGACGTAGATAGAGAATTATGTGGCTTTGCAAATGGAAACGGCGCCGGAGATCTCCAGCGCCGTTTTTCATGTCGCGAGATCAGGATCATTTCACGCGGAAACGATCCTGATCATGTGTCCAGAGCCGATTTGCCCAAGAAGCTTGTCGCCGTGCTTACGCCATCGCCTTCTGCAGGTTTTCGTCGATCTTGCTGATAAAGCCCTCGGTCGAGAGCCAGCCTTGCTGATCGCCGACGAGCAGCGCCAGATCCTTCGTCATGAAGCCGCTCTCGATCGTATCGACGACAACCTTTTCCAACGTCTCGGCAAATTTCGCCAGCTCGGCATTGTCATCAAGCTTGGCGCGATGCTTGAGACCGCGCGACCAGGCGTAGATCGAGGCCGTCGAGTTCGTCGAGGTCTCGTTGCCCTTCTGATGTTCGCGGTAATGCCGCGTCACCGTCCCGTGCGCTGCCTCGGCCTCGACCGTCTTGCCGTCCGGCGTCATCAGCACCGACGTCATCAGCCCCAGCGAGCCGTAGCCCTGCGCCACCGTGTCGGACTGCACGTCGCCATCGTAGTTCTTGCACGCCCAGACAAAGCCGCCGGACCATTTCAGCGCCGCGGCAACCATGTCATCGATCAGGCGATGTTCGTAAACGATCTTCCTGGCGGCGAACTGGTCCTTGAACTCCGCTTCGTAGATCTCGGCGAAAATGTCCTTGAAGCGCCCGTCATAGGCCTTCAGGATGGTGTTCTTCGTCGAGAGATAGAGCGGATAGCCACGATTGAGCGCGTAGTTCATGCTGGCGCGGGCGAAATCGGCGATCGAGGCGTCCAGATTGTACATGGACATGGCGACGCCGGCGCCAGGGAAGTCGAACACCTCATGCTCGATCGTTTCGCTGCCATCGGCCGCCTCCCAGCGAATCGTCATTTTGCCCTTGCCCGGCACCTTGAAATCGGTCGCGCGATACTGGTCGCCATAGGCATGACGGCCGACAATGATCGGCTGCGTCCAGCCGGGCACGAGCTTCGGTACGTTCCTGCAGATGATGGGCTCGCGAAAAATCACGCCGCCAAGAATGTTGCGGATCGTCCCGTTCGGAGATCTCCACATCTTTTTCAGGCCGAATTCTTCGACGCGCGCCTCATCCGGTGTAATAGTCGCGCATTTGATGCCGACACCGTGCTCCTTGATGGCGTTGGCGGCATCGACGGTAATCTGGTCGTCGGTCGCATCGCGGCTTTCGACCGACAGGTCATAATAGCGCAGGTCGATATCGAGATAGGGATGTATGAGCTTGTCCTTGATAAGCTGCCATATGATGCGGGTCATCTCATCGCCGTCGAGTTCGACGACAGGATTGGCCACCTTGATTTTGCTCATGTGTATTCCTCAACCTGCTAGAGCGAGATCCGATAAAATGGACGCCATTTTTCGGAAGAATCGAGCTTAAAACAAACAGATGCAGATCGGGATCGTCTACTCAAGAAAAGATCCAGATCTGTATCGGCTTCAGGCAATTGGAGACCGGTTTGCCGTCCGGAACCGCGATGAAACGAGAATCCGGAACCCCGAGGCGGCTTGCAACCGCTGGACGTGGCTCCGGTCATGCGATGGGCGCGGTCTGGCCCTCGCGAAGCACCATAATCGAGCCGCGCCGCAACGCCAAGTCGCCGAAAGTCATGTCCTCATGGAAAATATGACCGATAAGATCAGCGGGCTTTCCGGAGACGCTCGAAATGTGACGCAGGATATGACCTTGCAGCCGCCCGCTATTATCCTGGTCGAACCCCAGCTTGGCGAGAATATCGGCCAGGCGGCCCGCGCAATGGCGAATTTCGGCCTCACGGATCTGCGTCTGGTGGCCCCCCGCGACGGCTGGCCGAACGAAAAGGCGCTGTCGAACGCGGCAATCGCCCGGCGCATCGTCGAAAATGCACAGCTTTTCCCGAGATTGGAAGACGCCATCGCGGATCTGCATTATATTGGCGCCACGACAGCCCGCGTTCGCGAGATGACCAAACCGGTCCTCACGCCGGAAAGCGCCGTGATGGAAATGTCCGGGCGGACCCGTAAAGGCGAGCGTTGTGGAATCTTGTTCGGCCGGGAGCGCTGGGGACTCAATAATGACGAAGTCTCACTGGCTCATGCGCTCATTATCGCGCCGGTCGACCCCGCCTACGCCTCCCTCAATCTGGCGCAGGCGGTTTTGCTCGTGGGTTATGAATGGCGCAAATCGACATCCGGGGAATCGCTTGGAAGAGCGACGCAATTCGATGGGCCGGCCCGCGAGGGACTGCCCGAAAGCAGATGCATTCCTGCCACAGCCGGGGAGCTTCTGCATTTCTTCGATCATATCGAAGGAGAATTAACCGAAGCGGGCTTTTTCAAAACTGACGAGAAGCGCCCAACCATGGTACGGAATATCCGAAATATGTTCCTCCGATCCTCGTTAACCTCTCAGGAGGTGAAGACTTTGAGAGGGATCGTAGTGGCATTAACAAGGCTGAGGCGAATACGTCACAGGGTGGAGTAACCGGGTCACAGGTGTCATAGTTATGCCGCGTTTATGGTATTGCGGTTGCAGCTGTGGAGTGGCAACTTTCGGCCCGCGCGAAGTACGACAGGGCAGGGGATGCGAATGATAAAGTCGAGACGATTGAAATTTGGACTGGGGCTGCTTGTCAGCCTCGTATTGGCGACGGCGACGGCTCAGGTCAGCGCTGCGTCGAAGGGCGACACGGAGAACGCGGACGAGGACCAGCTCAGCGTCAAATCCGTCAAGCTCATCACCGGCTTCGCGCTTACGACGATTCCCAGTGAGATCAAGCAGCCCGACGGAACGGTGCTGAAGATCGATACGAAGAATCTGGAGAACATCCTTGTTCCGCTGGAAGATTCCCGCCGGATCATCATGGTTGCACGGAACTCCGCGCACGCTCAGATGTGCGACATGCCGGAATTGCAGGCCGAAAACTATCTGGCCCTGATGCGCACGGAGCAGGCAAAAAAGAAATGGTCGAAAGAGCAGATGCTCTTCATCAACCGCCTGCACCTGTTCACCGTGATGTGGCTGACCGGCAACGTGAAGTTCATTGAAACGGAAGACGGCAAGAAGGCGCCGCAGGTGACTTCAGAAACGCGTGCAAATCCGGGCAAGGATTGCAGTGACGACGAAAAGAACAAGGTCAAAGCCAATATCGAGGCTTTCCTTAAATCCGCGCAGAAGTCCTGAACTCGCATATATCATCCGTGCGGCGTTGACAGACTGCCGGCGCGTCAGCTATCAGATTATCAGGCGGGCTTCGGTCCGCCTTTTCTCATGCCCGTGGCGGCAAGCTTGACTGAGATGCCGCCTGTCGTTCTCCGGATCTTTTGCCCTGGCACGGGGCCGGAGAGAGAAGGAGGGCATGGTCATTTGTCGAATCCTGAAACCGTTCCGGATCGCACGCTTTTTCCCTTTGAGGCATGGGCGATGCTTTTCTGACGGATGGCATTCGGGATTTAATAATCGAGCTGCTCCAGCCCTAGCCAGCTGGGGACGGCTTCAAGGACAGTCGGAGACAAACATGACCAAGCGCATCCGCGCCAAATACAAGATTGACCGCCGTCACGGCGAAAATATCTGGGGCCGCCCCAAGAGCCCTGTCAACAAACGTGAATACGGTCCCGGTCAGCACGGCCAGCGCCGCCGCGGCAAGCCATCGGATTTCGGCATCCAGCTGCGCGCCAAGCAGAAGCTGAAGGGCTATTACGGCAACATCACGGAACGGCAGTTCCGCAAGATTTACGCCGAAGCAACGCGGGTTAAGGGCGATACGTCCGAGAATTTGATCGGCCTCCTGGAACAGCGCCTCGATGCGATCGTCTACCGCGCCAAGTTCGTTCCAACGGTATTCGCAGCGCGCCAGTTTGTCGGGCATGGGCACGTTCTGGTCAACGGCCGGCGCGTCAACATCCCGAGCTACCGCTGCCGCACCGGCGACGTGATCGAGATCAAGGAAGGCTCGCGGGAGATGATCCTCGTGCTTGAAGCCGTGCAAAGCAACGAGCGGGACGTCCCGGATTATATCGACGCCGATCATTCCAAGATGAAGGCGACGTTCGTGCGCATTCCGCAGCTTGCGGATGTCCCCTATCCGGTACGGATGGAGCCGAACCTGGTGATCGAGTTCTATTCACGCTGATTGCTGCGACGACGCTTCACTCAAGTGAATCTTCAAGAACCAGTGCCTTCCAGCCAGAGATGGCCGGGAGGCATTCATGTTTCTGGCTTTGTCGTGTCGAGAAGGGGCCGGAGATGGCGGTCGTTTCGATCCAGTCCTTCCGGCGGCTTCGCTCCGGGTAAGTCGCCTTCGTCGCGCAGGGACAGATCCGCCTCGATCTCGTATTCGATCATTGCGGTCGCGATCATCGTCAGAACGACCGCGGCGGCAAAGAGGTAGATGCCCGGCATCGACATGGCGTCTGCAAGGTTGGCGGCTTTCGCGTAGAACACGACAAGAGCCAGCACCAGAACATCCAGCATCGACCACTTGCCCAGCCACGCCAGCCGCTTCAGCCAGCGTCCTGCCAGATTCGGCTGCACATGCCGTATCGAATAAAGGGCCAGCAGATAGAGCAGCTTCAGGAACGGGAAGACGATGGAGAATGTGAACACGACGCTGGCGAGAATCAGCTCGTCAGCCACATATAGTTCCCTGACCACCGATATGAGGGAGTGAACGTCGGTCCAGACGTAAAACTGGGTCAGCCTGATGATGGGAAGCGTGAGCCCGAGGACAAGACAGACCGTCGCGGCGATGATCAGCAGCCCCAGAAGGAATGAGCTTCTGCTACCGCCCATGAAACCTACCAGAAACTCGCCCGGCGGCCTGTTGACGACAATACAAATTCAGACTCCCTGCCGGGCCGCACATGAAACTCGCCCCCACGCTGCGCCCATAGCCTCGCGGTAATCACGGGATGGCGCGACATTCGTCAAGACCACCAAGCTACGCCATGGCCTTGGATACCGCCACGCCCTTCTCGTTCAGATGCTGCTCAAGCTCGCCCGACTGAAACATCTCGGTGATGATGTCGGCCCCGCCCACAAATTCGCCTTTGACATAAAGCTGCGGAATGGTTGGCCAGTTCGTATAGGCCTTGACGCCTTCGCGAACGCTCATGTCCTCAAGCACGTTGATGTCTTTGAA
Source organism: Rhodomicrobiaceae bacterium (assembly GCA_050330195.1). Taxonomy (GTDB): domain Bacteria; phylum Pseudomonadota; class Alphaproteobacteria; order Rhizobiales; family Rhodomicrobiaceae; genus JAHQVI01. Next base: position 5,565 of record JBHJOB010000138.1, read on the forward strand.
ATCCAGGCCGAGATAGGCGAGAATCTGCGCAACACGCCCCGAAAAGCCGCATTGCGGAAAATCTTTCGTGCCCTTCATGAACAGAACGACGTCATTGTTCTTGACCTGCTCGTCGATCCAGTTGTGCACCTGATCTGCGCTCATAATGATCCTTTCTGCAATTACACTCAACGGTTTGACCGAAACGGCCGGTTCCGGTGCTTCTTGGCCGCATCCTACATGAAATCGGCGAAATCCGCTATTCATGCGGGAGATAGAGATAATGCGCCGGAACGGCAAGCCCGAATGTCCGCCCTAATCGGGAACGGATGTCTGCAGGGCGAGCGCATGCAGCACGCCGCCCATATTGCCGCCAAGCGCCTCGTAGACCATCTGGTGCTGCTGGACGCGGCTCTTGCCCCGAAACGCTTCGGATACCACCAGCGCGGCATAGTGATCGCCGTCGCCCGCAAGATCCTTGATGGTGATTTCGGCATCCGGGAACTTGTCGCGGATCATCTTTTCAATATCGGCAGCGGTCATCGGCATTTAGGAAACCTCGCAAGGGTTTTCTGTCTCGTCAGATCGCCGCGCCGCCACAAATAAGGCGGGCCAGGCACTCGGCTTACTCGCCGCTGAAGAGGCCGGGAAACCAGCTTTCATGCGCCTCGCGCAGCGTTTGCAACTGTATCTCGCCTTCACCGGGCAGAACAATCCGGTCGCCCCCCGTATGCCCGATCAGCCGGGCCGGTATGCCCGCCTCCAGCAAGCGAGCCATGATAGCATCTGCCTCGGAGCTCTTCACGCCCAGCAGATAACGGCCCTGCTCTTCCCCGAAATAGAAGCCATGAAGCGGCAAGGCGCCCTCATGCGGCTCAAGGCTGACGCCGACACCGCCTGCAAGCGCCATTTCGGCGAGCGCCACCAGCATTCCCCCGTCGGAAACGTCGTGAACGGTCCGGCACTTGCCTTCGCGGATCAGCGAGCGAACGAGGTCGCCGGCCTTTTTCTCCTCTTCCAGATCCACAGGCGGCGGCGCGCCCTTGTAGCCACCCGCAAAAAGGGACTGGTAAATGGACTGGCCGAGATGGCCGGTGACAGCGCCAAGCAGGATCACGGATTGATCGGCTTCGAGCGCGATCCGGGCCTGCGTGCCCAGATCCGGGATCAGGCCGATCGCTCCAATGCCGGGCGTCGGCGGAATCGCAACGCCGTTGGTTTCATTGTAGAGCGAGACATTGCCCGAGACGACTGGGAAGCTGAACGCATGGCAGGCCTGCGCCATGCCCTGAATACAGCCGACGAACTCGCCCATGATCTCCGGACGCTCGGGATTGCCGAAATTCAGGCAATCGGTGACGGCGAGCGGATCGGCGCCGACGGCGGTCAGATTGCGCCAGCTTTCGGCAATCGCCTGCTTGCCGCCCTCGAACGGGTCGGCCTGACAATAGCGGGGCGTCACATCGCAAGTTACGGCCAGCCCCTTGTTCGTGCCATGCACGCGGACGACGCCGGCATCGCCGCCGGGACGCTGCACCGTGTCGGCCATGACCATGTGGTCATATTGCTCCCAGATCCAGCGCCGGGAGGACAGATCGGGCGAGCCCATGAGCAGGCGCAGCGCGTCCAGATTCGAGTTCGCGGCGGGGATATCATCGGCCGGAATGAAGGCGGGCGGCTTGCGCAGCTTGTAAGGGCGCTCATAGACGGGCGCTTCGTCGGCAAGCGAGGGGATCGGAATATCGGCCTCCAGCACGCCGCGATGATGCAGCTCAAGCCGCCCAGTGCCTGTCGTCTCGCCGATCACGGCGAAATCCAGCTCCCACTTGCGGAAGATCGCCTCGGCACGCAGCTCGGAGCCGGGACGCAGCACCATCAGCATCCGTTCCTGGCTTTCCGACAGCATCATTTCATATGCGGTCATCCCTGTCTCGCGCTGGGGAACATGATCCAGATCGAGCCGGATGCCGACGCCGCCCTTGCTGGCCATCTCCACCGATGACGAGGTCAGCCCTGCCGCGCCCATGTCCTGAATGGCGATGATGGCGTCTTCCTGCATCAGTTCAAGACAGGCCTCCAACAGCAGCTTCTCCGTGAATGGATCGCCCACCTGGACCGTCGGACGCCTTTCCGCCGAAGCGTCGTCGAACTCCGCCGACGCCATCGTCGCGCCGTGAATGCCGTCCCGGCCCGTCTTGGAGCCGACATAGACGACCGGGTTGCCCGTGCCCGCCGCGGCGGAATAGAAAATCCGGTCGGCATCCACCAGACCCACGCACATGGCGTTGACGAGAATGTTGTTGTTGTAGCGCGCATCGAAATTGGTCTCGCCCGCGATGGTCGGGACACCGATGCAGTTGCCGTAATCGCCGATGCCCGCGACGACGCCCGCCACCAGATGGCGCGTCCTGGGGTGATCGGGCGCGCCGAAGCGCAGCGCGTTCAGATTTGCGATAGGCCGCGCGCCCATGGTGAAGACGTCGCGCATGATGCCACCGACGCCGGTCGCCGCGCCCTGATAGGGTTCGATATAGGACGGGTGATTGTGGCTCTCCATCTTGAAGACGGCCGCCTGACCGTCGCCGATATCGACGATGCCCGCATTCTCGCCCGGCCCCTGAATCACGTTCGGCCCTTCGGTCGGCAGCTGCTTCAACCAGCTTCGCGAGGATTTGTACGAACAGTGCTCGGACCACATCACGGAGAAGATGCCAAGCTCCGTCAGGTTCGGCTCGCGGCCGAGCAGGGAGACCAGACGTTCATATTCATCCGGTTTGAGGCCATGTTCGGCGATGAGTTCGGGCGTTGGCGTCAGCGTGGACTTTAGGGAAGCGGATGCCGTCATGCGGGAGTCCATTCGCAAATTCTTCGGGTTACGGCAGGCGGTGCGTCAGCCGTCCGGGCGCGGGGCCCCAAGCAAGGCAAGGGGGCGGGATCGAGATCCGCCCCCGGCAACCCTGCCTAATTGCCTTCTTCCTGATCAAGCTCGAATTCGGCGATGCCCTGTTTCAGCATCTCAGGCGCTTCTTCGAGAAACTCTTCCTCGTCGTAATATTCGACGTAGGGAGGGAAATAGCCCGCATCGTCGAAATCGTCATCACCGGGATCTTCGCCGAGCGAGGACTGGAATGTAACGCTGCCATCTTCGTTGACGGTGATGGTTGCGAGCTTTTCCTTCGAGGGGTTGTGTTGAATGAGGATGGCGGGTTCGTCGCCTTCCTTGAGCACAAATTCGAGGCGGCGGCTCTGGATCTTGTCCTTGAGCTTGCCATGCAATGCGGCGGTCGCCTGCATCAGGCCGGCCGCGTCCAGCTTCGGCGTCTGCAACTCGCGCTTCAACTGATCGACTTCGTCATCAAACCCCATGATCTGCTCCCCTTCAATGGTGGATAAAGGACGCGAGCGCCAGCTCCAGATCAGTATTCTTTCACATGGAAACGATCCTGATCCGCATGTATTTGTTTGTCCTAAGCTCGATTTTTCCGAAAAATGATTCCCATTTTATCGGGTCTTGCCTTGTTTCAGGATCATATCTTACGAAAACGATCCTGAACTCTATCTCTTTGTTCTAAGCTCGATTTTTCCGAAAAATGGTTCCCATTTTATCGGATCTCGCTCTAGTAGCCCGATGGGCCTCAACTCCGGCTTTTCGGATTCGGTTCCCACTGCCCTGACGCTCATGCCGCCAACCGAACGCCCTAGTGAAGACTTTCAATTAACGATTTGAACAGGCCGCGTCCATCGGTACCGCCATGCAATTCGTCGATGGCGCGTTCCGGGTGCGGCATGAGGCCGAGAATCCGCCCGCTCTCATCGTAAAGCCCGGCAATATTGCGTTGCGAGCCGTTCGGATTGGCGTTCGGTTCGACCGTCCCGCTTTCATCGCAGTAGCGGAACGCCACCCTGCCCTCGCCTTCCAGCCGGTCCAGCGTATCTTCGTCGGCAAAGTAATTGCCGTCCTTGTGCGCGACGGGGATGCGAATCGGCCGTTCCGGTTCGTAGCATTTGGTGAAGGCGGTATCGGTCCGTTCGGGGCGAATATTCACGTCCTTGCAGACGAATTTCAGCGATGCATTGCGCATCAGCGTTCCGGGCAGGAGCCCGGTTTCGGTCAGAACCTGAAAGCCGTTGCAGATCCCCAGCACCGCCACGCCCTTGCGCGCCTGTTTCACAAGCGCCCGCGTGATCGGCGAATGCGCCGCCATCGCTCCGGCGCGCAGATAATCGCCATAGGAGAAGCCGCCGGGCACGACGATCAGATCGCTTTCAGGCAGTTCGCTGTCGCCATGCCAGACCATGTTCGGCGCGCGGCCGGTTGCCGCTTCGAGCGCTACAGCCGCGTCACGGTCGCAATTGGAGCCGGGAAAGACGATGACGCTCGCCCTCATGCATCCTCCAGCTCGTAGCGGTAATTCTCGATGACCGGATTTGCGAGCAGTTCCTTGCACATGCGCTCAAGGGCCTCGCGTGCGCGGACCGGGTCCGTCTCGGCCAGTTCGACCTCGATGAACTTGCCCTGGCGGACATCTTCGACGCCATCGATCCCGAGCGCGCCCAGCGCATTGGCGATCGCCTTGCCTTGCGGATCGAGAACGCCGTTCTTCAACGTGACTGTAACGCGGGCTTTCATCGCAGCACCCTGGATTTCATGCAACAGGTCTGACCACAGCCGCCGCCCCGCTTCGGAACGGATAAGCCGTCAGGCCAAGTCCATTCGTTACTTACTCTAATTGGAGCGAACCAGCACGGGGCCGCTCGCCTTTGGCTGCCCATTCTCCACAAGAATGCCGAGCCTGCGCGCAACTTCCTGATAAGCCTCGACAAGTCCGCCCATATCGCGGCGGAAACGGTCCTTGTCCAGCTTGTCCAGCGTCTCGACATCCCAGAGGCGGCAACTGTCGGGGCTGATTTCGTCGGCGAGCAGGATCCGCATGGATTCATTGTCGAAAAGGCGGCCGAACTCGATCTTGAAATCGACAAGCCGGATGCCGATGCTGACGAATAGGCCGCAAAGGAAATCGTTGATGCGCAGGGCGAGCGCCATCATCTCGTCGATCTCCTGCGGGCTCGCCCAGCCGAACGCCGTGATGTGCTCCTCGGAGACCATCGGATCGTTCAGCTTGTCGGCCTTGTAGTAGAATTCGATGATCGAGCGCGGCAGCGGTTCGCCTTCCTCAAGCCCCAGGCGCGTGGCGATGGAGCCGGCCGCGATATTGCGCACCACGACCTCAAGCGGGATGATCTCGACCTCGCGCACAAGTTGTTCGCGCATGTTGAGCCGCTTCATGAAGTGAGTCGGGATGCCGATCTCGCCGAGCCGGGTGAACAGATATTCGGAAATCCTGTTGTTCAGAACGCCCTTGCCTTCAATACGGTCATGTTTCTTGTTATTGAAGGCGGTCGCATCGTCCTTGAAATGCTGGATCAGCGTGCCGGGTTCGGGGCCTTCATAAAGGATCTTCGCCTTACCCTCGTAGATTTTGCGACGGCGATTCATATGGGTCGAACCTCATTGGGTCTTCAAAAGATAAAAGGCCGCATCGCGGTTTGCAGCGCGCGGCTCTCTTGACATCTGTATATATGGCCGGGGCAGGAGACGCACAAGCGGCGGCCGGGATGCATCATAGCACGTCCGCGAGTTTGCCTGGCGGCCAATCTTTTTTCTTCACGCGCCGAAACTAGCGGTTTTGCGCGTGTGAGACAATCTTTTGATGTGAAAGCCTAAAAAGCGCAAGCGGTCGATTCTACGCGGCTTTGCCGTCAGGCCTTGCATTCGCGGCGGAAGTACTGGAACAAGACTGTGCATTACATGGCGATTGCCAAGTCCCTGCATGATCCGTGCGCGCGAAAACCGGTTTTGCTTGATTGCGGCAGGTTTCATGCGGTACTGCGCCGGCATCCGTTGAATTCATGAGACAGGCGGGTTATCTGTCATTGCAAGCGGTGAACGGACCGGATCACGCCCGGGTCATCGCAATTGATTCGGCTCTTGGCTATTTAAGGATTGCGGGATGACGACCTTCGACGAACGGGAAAAGGGTTTCGAGAGAAAATTCGCCCATGACGAGCAACTCCGTTTCAAGGCGACCGCCCGGCGCAACAAGCTGTTCGGCCTCTGGGCCGCGGGCCTGATGGGGCTTTCCGGCGAAGACGCGCAGGAATATGCCAAGAGCGTGGTGAAGGCGAACTTCGAAGGGCCGGGCGACGCGGATGTTCTGCGCAAGGTGCGCACCGATCTGGAGGCCAAGGGCGTCGATCAGTCCGAACAGCAGCTGGAGAGCACGCTGATCGAGTTCATGGCTGAAGCCGTGAGCCAGATCCAGGCCGATAGCGGGACGAAGTCCTGATCGCATGGGCCTTATGGTCCCTCTCCCTCCGGTGGACGCTTGTCGTTCACCGTAAAGGTTCACGACCGGGAGAGGGGCGGGGTGAGGGGTTATAAATTTCAATGATTCACCGCAATCCCCTCACCCGGCGCTGACGCGCCGACCTCTCCCCGCGGGAGAGGTTATCAAGCCTGACGCCCGCGCATTTACCAAAACACTACGGCGCATTCGCCCCCTCGCGGCGATGACTGTAAGACAGCGTTAACCGTCACACATCGCCTCGGGGGAGAGCCATGTCCATCGTCTACAACATACTGCTGCTTGCGCTGGTTTTCGTGATCATGAAGGCCGTCCAGATCGCCTTCGACTTCTTCTACACGACCTACAAATCCGTCACGATCCACAAGAACATGGAGCACGCCTTCCATCCGGGATTCAGCTATCGCCTGAAGCGCGGGCTGGTGGGGGATATCTGTTATTTTATTGCGGGGATTGTTGTCGCAGTGAATGCGGATGCCATTCGGGGATTTTTTGCTTAGCTCGTCAAATCTCGTCCGATTTTTCGAATGCAGAGTATAAAGCCCAAAATATACTATTAACTTTATCTTCTTGACTACTTACCTCGGAATCAAAAATAAAATTGCTATATTTCGAATTATTATAATCAAAAACTTTGTTTCGCACAAATCGATTTTCAAAAAATATAGAATCTTGAATATTCATCATAAAAGTAAACCTCCTTTTAAAACCACAATAGCTGGCATTTATATCGCTCACAACACGATTGCTTCAACCCTTTGCTAGATTATTTGCGAAAACCCGCCCAAAAATCTCATCAACCGCCTTCGTATGATACCCCAGATCGAAACACGCCTCGATCTGCGCCGCTGACATCGCCTTCGTCACTTCCTCATCCGCCTTCAGCAGCGTCAGGAAATCGCCACTGCCCTGCCAAGCCGTCATCGCGTTCTTCTGCACCAGCCGGTACGCGTCTTCGCGCGACACGCCCGCCTGCGTCAGCGCCAGCATGACGCGCTGCGAATGGACGATGCCGCCGCCCTTTTCCAGATTGGCCTTCATCTTCTCCGGGTAGACGACCAGCTTGTCGATCACGCCGGTCAGGCGCGACAGGGCGAAATCGAGCGTCACCGTGGCGTCCGGTCCGATCATGCGCTCGACGGAGGAATGCGAGATGTCCCGCTCGTGCCAGAGGGCGACGTTCTCCATGGCGGGCAGCGCATAGGCGCGCACCATGCGGGCAAGGCCGGTGAGATTCTCGGTCAGCACCGGATTGCGCTTGTGCGGCATGGCGGACGAGCCCTTCTGGCCGGGCGAGAAATATTCCTCCACCTCACCGACCTCGGTGCGCTGCAAATGGCGGATTTCGGTGGCCAGCCGCTCGACGGAAGACGCGATCACGCCGAGCGTGGCGAAATAGGCGGCGTGGCGGTCGCGGGGGACGATCTGGGTCGAGATCGGCTCCGGCTTCAGGCCGAGCTTTTCCGCGACATGGGCCTCAACGCGCGGATCGATATTGGCGAAGGTGCCGACCGCGCCGGAAATCTTCGCCGTGGCCACCTCCGCGCGCGCCGCAACCAGACGCTCCCGCCCGCGCGCGAATTCAGCGTAAGCCTGCGCCAGTTTCAGCCCGAATGTCGTCGGTTCGGCGTGGATGCCGTGGCTGCGGCCGATACAGACAGTATGTTTGTGCTCCAGCGCGCGGCGTTTCAGGGCGGCGAGCAACGCGTCCATGTCGGCAAGCAGCAGGTCGGCGGCGCGCACGAGTTGCACGTTGAAGCAGGTGTCGAGCACGTCCGAGGAGGTCATGCCCTGATGGACGAAACGCGCCTCCGGCCCGACATGCTCGGCAAGGCTGGTCAGGAAGGCGATGACGTCATGCTTGACCTCGCGCTCGATCTCGTCGATGCGGTCGATGTCGAAGCCGCCCCGCTCCCGGACAGCCTGCGCGGCCTCCTTCGGCACGGTCCCCAGCTCCGCCATCGCCTCGGTCGCCAGCGTCTCGATCTCAAGCCAGATGCTGAATTTCATCTCGGGCGACCAGATATCGGCCATAGCCGGGCGGGAATAGCGTGGGATCATGACGGGCCGTCCGTTTCCAGTGAGTGGAGAAGCAGCGGCGCAACCGAGTCGCGCGGACACTGGATAGCCCGTTTGCCCGGCGAGGTGAAGTGCGAAGCGGGTCTCGGCCAGGGTGAAATCATGAATCGTTAACCTGCGAGGATTGCGGTACGGAAATCGGAGCTGATAGCGGCTTTGAGGCGCTTGCGCTTGAGAGACAAGGTGGAAGGCTCGCGTCGCAGGAGA
>JBHJOB010000139.1:0-8543 GCA_050330195.1 Rhodomicrobiaceae bacterium
CCTGTGTGAACAGGGGCCGTATGCGCCTCTTCACCTCCCGCAGCGATTGAGCCCAAAGCTCCAGCGTCGTCTCGATCGATGCTCCCATCATCCATGACCTCCGAATCATGGTGTCCTATGGATTCAGAAGGTCGAGAAAAATGCAACTGTAATGGTAGTTTGCCCTGTTTCCTACTATGAGCTGGTGGAATTGCCTCACCGCTACCTGGCCTTAACCGCTGTGACGAAATCCAGGATTCTCGCTTTGGTGAAATGAAGCGTATCAGCGTCAACGAAACGTCCGTCTTCGACCTTTTCCGGCGCTTTTGGCACCACGACTTCCTGGCATGTGAAAACCTCTGCCAGCATGCCGTTCATGATGTATTTCAGATGCGCCTGGGCCCTCACGCCGCCAAGCGCGCCGCCCGATACCGAGATGATGAAGACGGGTTTTCCTTTGAAAACGGACTGGAAAGCGGGCCGTGACGCCCAGTCGATCGCATTCTTGAGAACGCCTGGAACACTGTAATTATATTCAGGTGTCACGATCAGAACGCCGTCGGTGTCATTTACAGCTTCGATGAAGTTACCGACCTCTTCCGGGATTCCGAGATCCGCATTGTAGTGGGGAAGGTGGCCGATCTCCGCGAAACGAAACTCCGCTTCCGTCTTCATTTCGTCCATGAGCGTCCGCAGCAGCGCGGTTGCTGAAGAAACGCTGCGCAGACTGCCGGACAGGCAAAGGATTGTTGTCATGTCATTCCTCGTGATCGTCAGAGCCGGGCAAGCCAGGTGGCCAGCGGCGGAAACAGGATGATGAGGAGAAGCGAAAACAGCATCGCCCCGATGAAGGGCAGCGCGCCGTGGAAGATCTCCCCGACCTTGAGGTCCGGCGCATCCATCGCCGATTTGATCGTGTAGACGGACAGCCCGAATGGCGGCGTCAGCAATCCGATCTCGATCGCGATCACGGTGAGGACGCCGAACCAGATGAGATCGAACCCCGCTGCCCCGGCGACGGGAAGCGCGATCGGCAGCAGGATGAGCATGATCGAAATGGAGTCGATCAGGCAGCCGAGCAGCAGGATCAAAACCAGATACACCAGAAGAAACCCATAGGGCCCGATCGGGCTTTCCAGAAAGAAGGCGGCCAGCGCCTGGGGCATGCCCGACAGCGCGAGCATCCGGGAAAAGAAAGTGGCGGCCAGTATGAGGAACAGGACCGTAACGGTGATCTGCCCCGTTTCCACGAGCAGCTTCCAGAATGACCGCCGGTTGAGCGACTTGCGCATCAGCGCAATCACCAGCGCACCGAAGGCTCCAGCCGCACCTGCCTCGGTCGGGTTGAAGAAGCCGCCGTAAAGCCCGCCGAGCACGAGAGTAATGAGCGCGAGGATCGGTACGAACTTCCGCAGGAGCATCAGCCAGCCATAGTCATCATAGGCGGCTTCGTCCCTGCCGATGGCAAAGACGAAATCCCGGCTTTTCCAGGCCAGCAGCAGGATCGTCGCCGTGAAGGCGAACGCCAGCACGATGCCGGGGACGATCCCTGCGAGAAACATCCGCCCGACCGATTCTTCCGCCAGTATCGCGTATATGATGAAGAGCAATGACGGCGGGATCAGCATGCCCAGCACGGACGAACCGGCCACTACGCCCGTGGCGAATTTGCGCGTGTAGCCGTGCCGCGTCATTTCCGGCACAGCGACGCGCGCAAACACGGTTGCCGATGCGATGGAAATGCCCGTGATCGCGGCGAAGATTGCATTGGCGAAAACGGTGGCGATGCCGAGACCGGCCGTCACACGGCGCAGCAGCCGCTGGAAGACGTCGAACGTGTCCCGCCCGACCCCGGAGACCGTGACGAGCAGCCCCATGAGGACGAATAATGGCACGACGGCGAAAAGATATTCTTCGAGTGAATCATTCGCGACCTGACCGAGCATGCGCATCGCCACGATGTCGTTGCGGATGAGAGCGACGCCGACAAAGGATATCAGCAGCATGCCGACGCCGATAGGCATGCCGACCGTGATCAGCACGATCAAGGCGACAATGGCCAGCGCACCGATTTCAACGGGACTCATACGCTCTTCTCCCCGGCGAACGCATTTCTGATATGTGCAAGGGCGACAACGACAAATTCCGCCGCCGCAACGGCCATGCCGATCATGAAGAGTGCGCGAAACGGCCAGGTTGGCAGCGTGCCGAGACCGGGCGTACCGATGAATTCGTTCGAGGCCAGATCCTTTTCCAGTATTCCGGCGGTCGCCCAGGCGATCGTGCCGACCATGAACGCCCCTGTGAGCGCGAAAAGAGCCTTGAGAATGAATGCGAAACGGGGCGTGCCGAGCGCCAGCGCGCCGATGACGATCTCCACCCGGGCCAGACGGTCCGCCCGGACCGCCGAAGCGAGTTGCAGCGCAACGATCAGCACCACGAGCAATCCACCGATCTCCGAGACCAGCGGCAATGACGCGCCGAAACCATTACGGAAGACAATGTCCGAGCAGATGATCAGCATCAGCACGCCGATCAGGAACGTCGCCAGCGCGGCGAGGCCGTCGACCACGAAGGCCCAGCCGCGCTGGAGAGGGTTGCGTGGGGGCCCCGCGGACGGGACGCCCCTTTCGGGTGTTGCGCTCACGGTCCAGCGCGCCTCAGAGACCTTCGTCCCAGTTGCGTGACGGCGTTACGCCCTTGTCGCGCAAGGCACTCATATACTCCTTCAGGAAGGCTTTGGCCGGCACACCTTCGGCTTCGAGCTTCCCGGCCCACTCGCCAGCAATGTTCGGTAGCAGCTCGACCCATTTCTGACGCTCCTCAGCCGGCATGGGTATGATTGTCACTGCCGGCGATTGATTGGCGCCAAGTTCGACCATCTTGTTGAGCGCAAATTCGTGACGGTCCACAAGATCCTCACCGTGGCTGACCGTGTAATATTTGCCCGCCTCGATCATGGCGTTCTGCACCTCTTCCGGCAGACCGTCCCAGCTATCCTTGTTGATCGCGACGGCGCCGGAGAAGGCGGCCGCCGCGTCGAAGCGGTGGATATAGGGAGCGACCTCGTAGAGCTTGACCGGCAAAGCGCCGAGAGCAAGCGTCAGCACACCGTCGGATACGCCGGTCTGGATGTCGGTATAAAATGTCGTCAGGGCGCCATCGACGGCGTTCGCGCCGGTGCCGCGCAGCCAGTTGCCGAGTACGCCGGGTGCTGACAGTTTCATGCCGTTGATGTCGGCAATGCCGTTCAGTGGCTTCTTGGTGTAAATGTCATAGAGATCAGTCGCCGTCAGGCCGAGGACCTTCAGATTGTGGCTTTCCCATTCATTGCGGAAAGTCTCATTGCTTTCCACCAGGTTCTGCATCACTTCGAGCAGAACGCGCGAGTCGGTCACGGTGAACGGCGTGTTGGTCGAGACCTGGCTCAGCGGAAGTTTTGCCTGTTCCAGAAACGAGAATACCCAGCCGAGATCGGTAATGCCTTCCTCGACCGAGGACAGCGTGGCATTTGCCTTGTAGAGCTGACCGCCGAAGGCTTCGTTCCAGGCGATCTTGTAATTGCCTGTCTTGGCGAGGATCTCGTCGGTCCTTGCCATGAAGTGGGTCTTGATCATGCCGACCCACGGCACGACGGTCGGATGGCTCGATGCGATAGTCAGATTGATGGTTTCCTGGGCATTTGCGGCGCCCGGCAGGGCCATGAAGACACCCGCCATAAGTCCGAGCAGTTTTTTCATTGCTTCCTCCCTTGTGCGATCAGGTAATTTCGAACTTCTGCGTCGAAAAATTCATGCGCACTGTCATCGCCCCTTCGTTGATCATCCACGGCCGAACTTTGAATGTACGGGCACCCGATTTGTGCATCGGGTCTGATTCCGCGATTTCGATGGCCTCTTCCCGCGTTGCGGCGCGGATTATGACGAGACCTTCTCCTTCCCAGCTCCTTTCGTCATCGGTCCACATCGGCCGGCGGTGAACATGACGCCTTCCGCTCAAGCTCGACCTGGAATTCGAGATGCGCTTCGATATTTGCAAAGACCGGCCCGAGACCGTCTGTGGGCATCGTAAAGACGGCGTAGAGCTGATTCTGCAGCATGGTCTTGCTGGCTTCCTTCACGCCTGAAGCGGGCACCGACAGCGGATTGTCTGCGTCGCTCATTTCAATCCTCCCCACAGGACGACTTCGGCATCAGCCCGTTTTCCTCCGGGCGATTTCCGCACGGATATCCTCGCCATGCTCATCGAGCATCGGCGGCGGCAGGACATCGAGTTCCGGCGCGCCGTCGAAATTATACGGCGGACGGACCGTCGTGAACGTGCCCATTTGCGCGTGTTCGGCGGAAACCTTGATTCGGAGATGAGCCGCCTGCGGATCTTCGAGCGCCTCGTTGGAATCATATGCAGGCGAATAGGGCACTTCCGCCGCGTTGAGCAGGCGGCACCATTCATCGCGCGGCTTTCCCTTGAAGACCGGCGTGAAATGCTCGATCAGATCGTCCTGATGCTCGATCCGGGCGAGGCGTTCCGAAAAGCGCGGGTCTTCGTTGAGGTGCTGCTGACCGGTCGCCTCAAGCAGGCCCTCCCAGAATTTCGTCGGCGAGGAGAGGTGGAAGGCGATCCACTTCCCGTCCGCGCATTCGAATGTGTAGGACTGCGATACGACTGGCCGGGACAGCGGGCCCATAATCTCGCCCATCGAGAAATAATGCGTGAAGCTGTCGAGGTTGAAATGCGCCATTGCCTCCAGCATGGAGATGTCGACGCGGCGGCCCTTGCCGGTTCTCGTGCGCTCGACAAGCGCGGCGAGGATGGCCATCGCGGCGTACTGGCCGGTTACGGCGTCGGCGATCGCAGGCCCGATAACGCGGGGCTTCTCCGGCGGGGTCAGCAGGCGCAGATAGCCGCTCGCGGCCTGCGCCACGCTGTCATAGACCGGGCGATCGCGTGCGGGGCCGGATGTCCCGAAACCGGAAATCGCACAATAGATAAGCGAAGGATTGATCTTGCGCAGATCATCTTCGCCGACCCTGAGTTTCTCGGCGACGCCGGGGCGGAAATTCTGGATGAAGATGTCGGCGGAGGCGATGAGTTCGCGGAAGACGCCGTAATCGTCCGGATCTTTCGTGTCGAGCGCGATGGAGCGCTTGTTACGGTTGTAGGTCTGGAAATGCGGCGAATAAAGACCGCCCTTGAATGCGCGGAACGGGTCGCCCGTTTCCGGACGTTCGACCTTGATGACGTCGACGCCCAGATCGGCCAGATGCATGCCCGTGGCGGGTCCGGTAATATAGGTACCAAGCTCGATGGCGCGGACGTCCTTGAGGATTTTCACCATGAGTCCGTCAGTCCTTCTTGCTTGTATGCCCCGACAGCTTGCCGTCATATCCGATGGCAAGGTCGGCCTTGTGCGACATGATGAAACCGATCGGCCGCTGCGATTCCTCGTAGAGATGGGCGGAAAGTCCGGCGGCGCGCGCCAGCAGCGGCACGGCTTTCAGCGCATCGAGCGGCCAGCCCGCATCGAGGATAACGGCAGGGATCGCGCCGGACACGTTGATCGGCAACGGTCTCTGGATGATGTCGGGAGCATGCCTGGCAAGGATGCGCAGCGTCTCGACATGGACGCCTGAAACGCCAAGCTCGTCCGCAATGTCGAGCAGCCGGTTGGCGCGCGGATCGCCGGCGCTGTGCTGCGGATGGCCGAGGCCCGGCACTTTCTGCCGCCATGCCTTCAGATCCTTCAGGCTCTCGATAGCCGCGGCTTCGATGCCGTTTCCTGACTGGTCGGCCCTCGTAATGATTTCGGCGAGATAGCGTCCCGCGGATTCCGAACTGCCCGCCACGACGCTGCCCATGCCAAGCAGCCCGGCCGCCATTGCGCCCTGCCATGCGTCCGAACCGGCGGCAAGCGTCATGCGCGCGGCCTGAACGGACGGAACCAGACCGTGCTCGGCGATGGCCACCAGACAGGCGTCCAGCATCTGACGCTGCACGTCCGTGGGCCGCTCGCCCAGCACCAGCAGCCAGAAATAGTCGGTAAAATTGATCTTGCCGATCAGGTCTTCGCACAAATCTTCGCCGCGCACCGTGATGGTGTCCGCATCCGAAATGGCGATGGCGGTCACGGCGTTGTCCTGTTTGCCTATGCGCATCCCATACCTTTTTTCGCTATACGAAAAAAAATTCTCTTGTCGAAAGATTACGGAGCGATTAACCTTTAGTCAAGACAAAAGCCAGTCATCGTTCCTTGGGTGAGCAAGGCTTTTGAGGATCCGGAGAGGAAAAAATGCGCGATATCAATCAGTTCACGATCACGCAGGCGGTGAAGGATTCATTCAAGACGGAGCCGGACAGCCGGTTCGAGAAACTGCTGCATGGCCTGATCGACCACCTTCACGACTACACGCGCGAAAACAACCTCACCCACGAGGAGTGGATGGGTGTACTGATGTTCCTTTACAATTGCGGGAAGATTTCCACGCCGGAACGCCATGAATTCATTCTGCTCTCCGACGTGCTCGGCTTCTCCGCCCTCGTTGACATGATCAACTCACGCGGCGGGGCGACGGAGGGGTCCAATCTGGGGCCGTTCTATCTGGAAAATGCCCCGACCATGAAGCTGGGCGCGGATCTTGGCGGCAGCCGCCATGGCGCAAAGGTTCTGGTGCACGGCAAGGTGACGGATATTCTTCACAAGCCGCTGCCGGGCGCCATCGTCGATACGTGGCAGGCCGATGCCGCCGGCACATACCCGATCCAGGAACAGGAGCACGGCCAGGACAAGTACGATCTTCGCGGCGTTTTCACCACGAACGAACAGGGCCGCTATTACTACACGACCGTGCTGCCGAAGCCCTATACCGTCCCCTATGACGGCCCTGTTGGAGATCTTCTGCGAGCCGGGAACAGGCATGCATGGCGTGCGGCTCACTATCATTATATCGTCCGCGCGCCGGGCATGCGCTCGATAACCACCGAGATATTCTTCGACAACACCGAATATCTCGACGCCGATGCGGTCTTTGGCGTTCGCCGCTCCCTGATCGCGCATGTCAAACCGGCAAAGGATATCGAAGCCCTGGGCTACGAACTGGAGCAGAAGCCGGACGCGATGGTCGAATTCGACTTCGTGCTTGCGCCGGAAGGTTGATCGCATGGGATTGTCGCCCGTCATGGACGATAAGAGCGATCGCCCTGCCGAATTCGTGGAAGCGCTGGCCAAGGGACTGGCGATCCTCGAATGTTTCGACCAGAGCCATCCGGACATGACGCTGAGCGAGGTTGCGAAGCGGGTGAACCTTTCGCCCGCCGCGGCCCGCCGGAGTCTACTGACGCTCAAGGCGCTGGGCTATGTAGGGCAGGAAGGCAAACGCTTTCACCTGCGCCCGAAGATCATGGCGCTCGGCTCTTCCTTCTATTTCTCGGCCCGGATCGACGAAGTCCTGCAGCCGGACTTGCGAGCGCTTGTCGAACGTTTCGGCGACGCCTCGTCCGTCGCGACGCTGGACGGTCATTCCGTGATCTATGTCGCGCATCATTCGCGCCAGCGCGCCCGCCGCGCCGCGGCGATCGCCGGGGCCGTCTATCCGGCATTCGCTACATCGATGGGCCGCGTGCTGGTCGCCGCCAAGCCGGATGACGAGCTTGACGACTGGCTTTCAGCGCTGCAACCTGCGGCGCTGACCTCCAAGACCTGTCTGGACAAGGCGCATCTGCGTGACGAACTCATGCGGGTCCGCGCGAACGGCTACGCCACCACGGTCGACCAGCTCGATTACGGCATCACTGCGCTGGCCGTTCCCGTGCGTGACCATGAAGGCAGGACGATCGCCGCGCTCAACAGCTCCGGCTACACCGGACTCGTCACGCCCGAGCAACTGGTTGAGGAACGGCTACCGGAACTGCGCGTCACGGCATCCCACATTGCAAGCCAACTCGGGCGCTATCCGGTCCTCGCGACCGTTCTGCGCGGCTAGGATTAGCGAGGTCAGTGGGACTTTTCAGAGCCTAGATCAAAAGCTACGGCAGCTTTCACCGCGATCTGGCTGTGGTCACTGACGGTGATTCACGGAGCCCGTATTTCTCCGTCGTCGGTCATAGGACCACTTCGGTCGTAACGGGTCGCCAGCGGATTGACGCGGCCTAGCCAACGAACGGCTTGGCGGCTGTGAATTTCTGCGGTATCAGGCGCCGGAGATAAGCGATGCCTGTCTCCGAGAGCTTATTCTCTTCCAGGTGCAGGAAATTGTCTGGCATCAGCCGCGTCTTGCCGGCGACAATGCCAAGCGGCACCTTTTTCATGATCGTCCTCTGCCCGTCGAACTGGAGCGCCACCGACGCGCTGCCCTCCGATATTGCTCGCACGGCGAAAGCGCCGGCCTCGAAGGCTTCCTTCTGATCCACCGGCGAGATCGTGGCAATGTTGCCGCGGGGCATAGCCTAACCTGATTACTGACAATCCTCAGCCAGTTTCAAGAGCCGATAGGGCATTTGCGGTGTCCTGAGGGCAACCCAGCCGAGGCGGGGGATCATCGCGGCAAGATCGTAGCGGCGGTTGAAGC
>JBHJOB010000140.1:0-2864 GCA_050330195.1 Rhodomicrobiaceae bacterium
CGATCGGCGGCGAGATGGGTCTTCCAGGATTTGATGTGGTTCTCGGCCATGCCGCGCCGGCAGTAGAGGTCTTGGTAGAGTGCCTTCGGCCGGCCGCCGGCGAGATTGGTGACGATGAAGCGGGTATCGGTTCCCTGCTCGCCGGCTTCGACCCGCGCGATGATGCGTTCGACGCGGCTCCAGCTCTTTGCGCCATCGAAGAACGCTTTGAAGCGGCGCAGCTTGACCGTCTTCGCTCCGGCCTCGAAACGGCTTTAGTGCTGGCTTCCAGCTCTTCGATGTGGCGGCGCAATGTCGTGGTCGGCGCGACGCCGAGGATGAAATCCAAACCCCTCTCCCGGCAGAAGTCGATCACTTCGGGACAACAATAATGGCTGTCGGCTCGGATCAGGATCCGGGTGTTTGGCCAGTTGGCGCGGATCGCACGGATCAGGCGGCGCAGGAAGGCGCGGATCTCGGCGCCTTTGGGGCGCTTGGCCGGCCGCTAGCCGAGGCGGTCACGAACCGCCCGTCGCCGTCGAACACGACCAGAAGTGAGCGCTTGTCGCTCACGGTAAACGTTCGCTTCCCGGCTGGAGGCCATATTCGTCATGACGGGCATTGAACAGGCGCAATTGCTGGCCACCGTGGACGGCATCGAACGTATCGTCGATATCCAGCACGATGCTCTTGGGCACCTGCCGGAAGGAGGCGCAATAGAGATCGACCAGCGCCTGACCCATGCGCAGCAGCGAACGGCGATCAGGCAGGTTCTCCAGGCGCGAGATGGTTGGCTGCGAGGCAAGATCGGGACCGGATGGCAGGGCGCCCTGCGTCAGCTTGAACGCCGGATCGGACCGCAAACTTGACGCATCATTGCCGTCCTCATAGCCGGCGGTGATCATCAGCATGCGGAACCGGATCATGTCGGTGAGGCCGTGAACGACCTGATTTTGCGCACGCGGATCCGCGATGCAACCCGCCAGACGTTCCGCGACGCCAAGGCGCTGCTCGACTTCCCGCAGAACCAAAACGCCCGCGTCCGACGACAAAGCCCCACCGTCAAAACGCGCCACGATTGGCTTGCCAAGAACCGGTGACAGACCAGGCAAAGGCAGCGTAGGATCGTTCAGGGCGGGTGGGCTCCCTTGGAAAATGGCGCGGATCGACTGTAGCAACCAAATCCTAAGCCATCTCAAAGGCTTGAGCTACATCCGCCAACCCACCGTGAATTTTCCAGGTTAGGGCGGCGGTGCTTCCGTCTCGTTGCTCCGAATTCGTTTCTGCAACATACGCAATCGCGTTCGAACGATGCCGTAAACTCCATGAACCTTTTCGGGCGTGGTTCGGCCGGAACCTTGAATCGTCACTCTCGACTCCTAACTGTCTCAGTCCCTACCATATGCCGCACGGGGCCAGACCATGCCGACTCTACGGCCGCATAGCCGCGCCAGAAATCCAGCTTGGTGTCCCACGTCACAATCAATTCGCCGCCGTCATCATAAATGTTCTTCACTCCGGGCGGCAGCGTGCTAAAGTTCGTCAATCCCTTGTCCTTTCGCTGGTTTCGTCGCCCTGATAATCGGCCACTCTCCACTATCAACCAATGTGCGCATGGCGAATAGATGGGCCGTATTCTATCGCCGCAATGCAGCTCCGCAAAAGGCTTATCCCCAGCGCGCCTAACGTCGGCAACGGGCCAATATCCGCTTCAAGAAATTTCATGTGTGGCTCGCCCATACAGCCCGTTTGTGCGCCGACTCTATATTTCAATGCGCGGAAAATATGCTTGCGGGCCATAAAGACTCGGTGTTCGATAAGGGAATGAAGCCGATAACGACTGACAGGCGAGCCAAGCTGACCGCTGAGCAAGTTCGCGAGATTCGTGCTTTAGCGAGCGTCTACACGCAGAAGGATATTGCCGCCCGATATGGCGTGCACCAAGCAACAATAGGCAAAATAGTTCGTCGGGAACGGTGGATTTGGCTGGATTAGCTGCTCATCCAGTTTGACCTAATAATCCGCGCTCGTGGCTCTTTCACCTGCTTCGGTGTCAACGCCGGAGAGATTGTGCAGCGGCTGGCCGGAGCAAAAATGCAGCACTTGCGCAATTCCCGGACGTCGGCATCCGTGGGCGGAGGGGCGTTTTCTGACGGCGGTTCTGGCCGGGCCCGGCGTGACCGGCGCTTGCTGTGAGCGAGGCGGTAACTGTCGCCGTTCATCATCTCGCTGATTTCGACAGGTTCCCTACCTGTGTTCTTCAACTGGAATTCAGCTCGGCCCACATCGTATATTGCCAAGACGCCAAGCTCGGCCTCTTCCCGATCGATGGCAAGCATTGCGCCTGACGTCGCTTTCCCTGGCCCGATCTGGCTGTAATCCGCCTGAGGCGGTTGGGGGAAAACGATCCGGTACGCCGCAATTGCGACGCCGCCAGCAAGCACAGCGACGACAATCAGAGGCATCAGCCAGGTCTTGGCCTCGGCAAAGGTTCCTTGTCCTGTTATTAAAATTCAAGAGTTTTTTTTGCAGAGGATCTCCTGACGGCGGACGTCGCAGTCGACGGGCTGTCGCCGCCCCCTTGACATCGCTTCGATCCAGGTCGGCGGCCTTGATGATCCACGGCTCCCTTGCAGAGCTGATTCGCTGCGAGTTGATCATCTTTGATCAAGCGACGCACGGTCGACGGGCTGACGGATAACGCTGCCGCAACCTCGTCGAGAGTCACCTCGTCACGCTCCTGGCGCTCGCCGTCCCGATAGGTCGGAATCGCATTGTGACTCCGTAGGCTGCAGACCCGTGATTGCGTCCAGCCGTTGCCGCGCCCGGTGGTTTTGCCGGCGCGATTGAGCACCGCGGCAATCGCCTTGTCCGGCATCTGGCGC
>JBHJOB010000141.1:0-28046 GCA_050330195.1 Rhodomicrobiaceae bacterium
CTGCTATTGTCATCGTGGCAGCGCCAGACGCAAGAAGCGGTGAATCTGGCGTCCTGATTGCCGTCATGACCGCCGGACACGTCTAACTCCAGAACGGTACTTTTTCAACGGGCTGTTAACGCAACGTTGCCAATATTGCAATGATGACGATCTGGACTGCGCAGGCGGCTGCGAAAAGCTGAAGTGCCCGCGCGATGTCGCCGGGCCGCGCATCCGGATTGCCGCCCGAATTCATCCACACATCCTCGACAAGGCCGCTCGCATATTGGCGCGGACCGGCAAGCGCCAGCCCGAGCGCACCGCCCATCGCAGCTTCCGGCCATCCGGCATTCGGCGAACGGTGCCGGCCCGCGTCGCGCCACATCGCCTGCCATGCGCCCTTGCCATCCGCGCCGGTCAGCGCCGCCGCAACCACAAGGATCAGACCGGACAGCCGCGCCGGGACGAAGTTCAGCACATCATCCAGCCGCGCCGCCGCCCAGCCGAACGCCTCATGGCGCGGCGTGCGGTGGCCGATCATGCTGTCAGCGGTGTTCACTGCCTTGTAGATGACGATGCCCGGCAAACCGGCGATCAGATACCAGAAGGCGGGCGCTGTAACCCCGTCGGAGAAATTTTCCGCCGTCGTCTCGATGGCCGCCCGGCAAACGCCGGCTTCGTCCAGAGCGTCCGGGTTTCGCCCGACAATCATCGACACGGCCTGACGGGCGGAGGGCAAGCCTCCGCCCCGAAAAGCGTTATGAACGCGGCGCACGTGATCAAAGAGGCTCCGCTGCGCCAGAAGCATGGCGGCGAGAACGATCTCGGCCACCAGCCCTAACGGATGCAGCGCAAACAACCAGTGCAACGCGATCGCGGTAGCGCCTGTTACGCCGAGCAGCACCGCCAGCGCCGTCACACCGGCAGCACGCTTGATGGCATCGCGCTTGCCCCGATTCAGCCGCCGGTCCAGCCAGCCGATCAGCCGTCCGATCAGAACCACCGAATGCGCGAACCGCCGCCACAGCCAGTCCGGATCGCCGATTGCGGCATCGAGCAGGAGGGCCAGCGTCAGGAAAAGGGCAGTGTTCTGATCGAAAAGCGGCATCCCGGCTACGGAGCGCGCGGGCTGAGTTGCGCCAGGCCCTTCGCCAGTTCCACGATCGCCTGTGGCAGGGCCGGACCGGCGCAGACGATCAGGCGTCCGGGCACGACGATGCGGCGTTCCGGCGGATAGGCGTCCGCCAATGCCGGGTGGCTGAGCAGCGCCGCTCCCTGATCCGCAGGTCGCAGATAGGGATCGAAAAGTACGAGCGCATCCGCTTTCGCCTTCAGCGCGGCTTCGAGTGATGCCCGCCCCAGTCGTGGGATTTCGAGTTTTCCGGCAGCGTTCACCGCCCCCAGGCGCTGCAGAAGATCGCCGATCAGCGTTTCCGGTCCGGAAACGAAGCCGCGCCGCTGAATCTGCAGGACGCTTGGCCGGGCGACCTTCACATGCGAAACAGCCGCCAGCGCCGCATCGATCTGCCGGACCAACGCCTCTCCGCGCGCTTGCCGACCGACGAGTTCCGCTGTCTTGCGGATCGCAGCCTTTGCTTCCTCCACATCGCTGACCGGCGGAAACAGTGCAAGCGGAAGGCCGTGGCGCTGGAGCAACTCGCGCGTCGCCCGCCGCGTAAACGTCCCCGCGAGAACCAGATCCGGCTTGAGCTTGAGAACTTCCTCGGCATTGCCACGGATCAGCTTGATGCCGCTTGCCGCGATTTCTTCGGTATAGATCGAAAAATCGTCGCGAACGGCATATTGGGTCAGCGCCGCGATCTGCTCGCGGTCGGCCAGCGCGAACAGAAGCTGGTCGGTGCAGGCATTGATCGACACGATGCGCTTCGGGCGCGTCTCGGCATGCGCTGCGGCAGCAACGGAACTTATCAACAGCAAAGCAACAGGCGCGAACCGAATCGCCCGCTTCGCCATTGCCCGTATTGCCGCGCCTCGCCAGCCCATGCTAGCCCTCCTGACATTGCCCGAGACACATACAGTGGCGGGCGCCCAACCGGCAAGACCGATCCAATCGGAGGTTCTTAATGTCATTCGCACGTCCCGCCATCCTGTCAGGCCTCGCCCTGACCGGCGCGGTTTCTATTTCATCATTGCCCGTGCTGGCGCAACAGCCCATCGCACTTGAGGGTATCGTCATCAGCGCCAGCCGCTTCGCCGAGGCCGAAAGCAAAGTCGGCAGCGCGGTTACGGTCATTTCGCGCGACGAGATCGAGGCGGCAAAGGCGGATAATGTCGCCGAGCTTCTGGAAACAGTGGCCGGCGTGAGCGTGAACCAGGCAGGCGGCATCGGCGGAACGGCCAACGTTACCATACGCGGCGCGGAACCGGATCACACGCTGGTTCTTATCGACGGCGTGCGTATCAACGATCCGGGACAGGCTTCAGGCGAGTTCGATTTTTCCCTCTTCACGCTGGCCAATGTGGAACGCATCGAGGTGTTGCGCGGCCCGCAGTCAGGGCTTTACGGCAGCGATGCGATTGGCGGTGTCGTGAATATCATCACGCGCAAGGGCGAGGGACCGGCGCAAGGGCTTGCGGAGGTCGAAGGAGGGAGCTTCACGACCCATGCGGAGCGCGCCGCTGTGTCGGGATCGGAAAACGGCATTGCGATGTCGGCGGCGGCCAGCAATTTCCGCAGCAGCGGCTTTTCGCGTTCGGCGCTGGACGACGAAGCCGACGCCACGGCGAAGCAATCCGCCAATATCCGCATTGATGCCGACATCACGCCGGCCGCCGGTATCACGCTCAATCTGGGCCGTTACCGCGTCAAGAGCGAGACTGACACGATCATCTCGCGCGGCGTGAACGACACTGCGGAGAAAATCCTTTCCACGGCGGCGCTGACCGGGCGCTTCGATTTGTGGGATGGTCTCGTCAGCAACAAGGTGACAGTGTTCGGCAACTGGACAGAGCGCGAGTTTTTCGAGGATGACGTCTCGTCAAGCGCCGGGCTCCAGCCGCAGACGGACTTCTTTGACGGCTCCCGCATCGGCATCGAGGCGCAATCGGACATCACTGTTCGCGAAGTTGACCGGCTCACACTGGGCGCGCGCAGTGAGCGTGAAACGGCTGAGCAGGTCACGCAGGCGCTGAGCGGTACGACCGTGGCTCTCGATGGCGAGGAACGCACGAACGCCGTCTTCGCACTCTATGAATTCAATCCGCTCGACCGGCTGACGCTGACCGCCGCGATCCGCTCCGAGGATTTCGGCTCACCCGGCGTCGAGCAAACCTACCGGTTTACCGGCGCATTCCGCATTCCGGAGACAGACACGAAGCTGCGCGGCAGTTTCGGCACCGGCGCGAAGGCCCCCACGCTGTTTCAGCGTTTCGGCACGTCGTCTTTCGCCATCGGCAATCCGGATCTGGAGATCGAGAAGAGCACGGGCTTCGATTTCGGCGTCGATCAGACATTCAGCGATGGCGACGTCACGCTGTCGGCGACATACTTCCACAACGACATCGAGAACCTTATCGAGTTTTTCGATCCGGACGGATTCTTCGGCCCCTTGCCCGGCACCTATGAAAATATCGCCAGCGCCGAGACGCGGGGCGTGGAACTATCAGCCATGTGGCGCGCGGCGAGTTGGATCAGCCTGCGCGGCGCATATACCTATATCGATGCCATCGACGCCACGACCGGCGACAAGCTGGCCCGCAGACCGGATCATGCGTTCAACGCGAAGATCACCGTGGAGCCGCTCGACAAGCTGAAACTGTCCGCCAGCGCAACCTATGTCGGCGAGCGCTTCAACCGCAGCGAAGAACGCGAGCCGCTGGACGACTATATCCGCGTTGATCTTGCCGGAACATACGATGTGCGGGAAGATGTCGAGCTGTTCTTCCGCGCCGACAATGTTTTCGATGCCGACTATCAGGAAATCAAGGATTTCAATACGGCAGGACGCTCGGGTTACGTAGGGCTACGGGCCAGGTTTTAGTCAGTAACTTTGCGGGTGTTCGCTCTCCCTCTCCCGTGGGGAGAGGGCTGGGGTGAGGGGAACCGAGCCTGACGGGAATGACTATACCCCTCACCCGGCACTGCGTGCCGACCTCTCCCAATGGGAGAGGTAAGTCCTCAATTCAGCAATGCGGACCAGGAAGGGTCCGAGCCGAAAGCGGGTGTCGGCAGCGGCCGCTCATTGTAGCCTGTCATATCGATCGTAAAGAGACGCGGACCGCCGCTCTCACCGGGAGCCTCGCGGAAGAAGATGATTACGCGCCCGTTCGGCGACCAGCTCGGCCCCTCATTATGATAGCCTTCGGTCAGGATGCGCTCGCCGCTTCCGTCCGGCTTGATCACACCGATCAGGAACTGGCCGCGAATCTGCTTGGTGAACGCGATCAGATCGCCGCGCGGCGACCAGACCGGCGTCGAATAGCGCCCATTGCCGCCGGTGATCGGTCGCTGTCCGCCGCCATCGGCATTCATGACGTAAAGCTGCTGGCGGCCGCTGCGGTCGGATTCGAAAACGATCTGGCGTCCATCGGGCGAATAGCTCGGCCCCGTGTCGATGGTCTGGCTTCCGGTCAACTGGCGAAGCTGGCCGCCACTGCGCAGATCCATCTCATATATGTTGGATGCGCCCTCGCGCTGCAGGCTCATGACGACACGATCACCCTGCGGCGCGAAGCGGGGCGCGAACGTCATATCGGGAAAACTGCCTATCGGCACGGATTGGCCGGAGGCGAGGTCCATGCGCATGACGGTCGGCTGTCCGGCGGCATAAGAGGTGTAAACGATCTGCCGGTTGTCGGGACTGAAGCGCGGCGTAAGGGCGAGGCTTTCACCATTTGTCAGATAGCGCACATTCGCGCCGTCCTGATCCATCACGGCGAGACGTTTCACGCGCTTGGCCTTGGAGCCTGATTCCTCGATGAATGCGACGCGGCTGTCGAAATAACCCTGTTCGCCGGTGAGCCGCTCATAGACCGCATCGGAAATGATATGACCGATGCGCCGCCAGTCATTCGCTGGCGCATAAAACGCCTCCGCCTTCAGTTCACGGCCCGTGAAGACATCCCAGAGCCGGAACTGCGCCTTGATCTGACCGTTGCCATTGTCGCTGACCTGACCGACCACCAGCCCTTCCGCCTTCAGCACCGTCCAGTTGCGGAAACGCGGCGGCACGTCGATATTGAAGACCCGCTCGATGAACGCGCCGCGATCGATCGGCTTGAAGAGACCGGAACGTTCAAGATTGCTGCTGACGATTTCCGTCACTGCGTCGGCCACTGCGGCGCTGCCGGAATCGCCGGCGAGGAAAGGCGAAATCGCAACCGGCATCGGGCGCAGATTGCCCTGCGTGATGTCGATCTCCGTGACGGCGTGCGCTGGAGGAGCGCCGATTGTGAGCAGCGCAAACGCTATGAACGCCAGGATCAGCCGCTTCATCCGTCAGCCTCCATACATGTCGCGCGGATCGAAGGTCAGCAGCATGTCGCGCCACAGATCGTATTTCTCCGCAGGCATCTGGTAAGGCTGACACTGAACGACCGCCCGGACAGCACTGTCAGCGGCAGGCCGGAAGAACGGCGAAGACACGCTGTTGGAAATCTCCGGCGGACGGATCAGTGAACCGTTCTCCGCAAGGCCGATCCGCAACTTGACGATGATCGTGTCGCCGCCAAGACCGCCGACGGGCGGTGTCCAGCAGCGTGAAATCTGGGCGCGGAAAGCGTCGATCTCGTTCGCGGTCATCCGGTCGCTGCGCCCTTCCGGAGCGCCCCGCGCAACACGGCGTTCCTCGCGCGGTGATGCGCCAAGCGCCTGTTCCTGAAGCGAGCTGGGTTCGCGCCACGGTTCGCGCGGCTCGGGCTGTACATCTGCGCCGCCAGCCGTGGGATCGCGGTTCAGGAGAGCGGAAATCCGGTTGGGATCGAAATCACTGCGGCCTTCCGCTGGTGGCGCGGGTTGGTCGATCAGCTGTGCGATACGGTCACGCTCCTCGCGTGGCGGTTCGCGGCGTTGCTCCTGGCGGCGCGGCTGCTCCTGCCAAGGCGGGCGCGGCTCGTCGCGTCTGGCTTCGAGGCGCGGAGCAGGACGCTCGGCGCGTTTCACAGGGACAGGCACGGAAGCGGTTTCCGGTTCGGCTTCCGCCGTCTCGGCAGGTTCGGGGTCTGGAGCCGGAGGCGGCGCTTTCGGCTTGGGCGGCGGCAAGGCCGCCTGCTTCTTCGACAGCTTGTCGGCGGGCTTCAGCTCCGCAGCCGTCTCCGCATTCTCCTCAGCTTTCGGCGCTTCAGGCGTCTGCAATGCGGCCACCTCTGCCTCGCCGTCGCGTTTTCCGGCTTTGACCGCACTGATCGCGGAAGGCGTTACCACGTCCACGGAAACAGGCATTGCGACTTCCTTTCGGTCGGACGCGCTGAAGCTGAACAGCGCCACGATGAGCACCACTCCATGCAGGACCAATGAAAGGATCAGGCTCGGCCGCAATGCTCACCCCCTCAGATCAAGTGTTTTTCCTTCGGAAAAAGTCCTGATCTGCGCTCGTTTGCTTCAAGCTCGATTTTTCCGAAAAAGGGTCCCCATTTTGTCGGATCTCGCTCGATTAATTCTGTTCAATATCCGTGACCAGCGAAATGCGTTGGAAGCCAGCCCCGCTGATCTTTCCCATCACCCGCATCAGCGCCCCGTAATTCGCCTGCGCGTCGGCGCGGACATAGACGACCTGCTGCAATCCGCCTTCCGTAATGGCGGTCAATTTCGGCACAATCTCTTCGAGACTGGTTTCGGTTTCCTGAAGAAAAATGCTCCCATTTGCACGAACGCTGATTGTCAGCGGCTCGCTATCGCCATTATCGGGGCTGGCATTGGCCTCGCTCGTCGGCAGATCCACCGGCACGCCTGTGGATAAAAGCGGCGCGGTGACCATGAAGATGATCAGCAGCACGAGCATGACGTCCACGAAGGGCGTGACGTTGATTTCCGCCATGGGCTGGCGCTTCTGGCGTCTTGCGCCTCGGCGACGCGACGTTCCGCCCTGCTCCATGCTCGCGCCCATCGGCTCAGTTCCTCATGTCGAGCTGGCGGGAGACGATGGCGAGGAACTCGTCGGAGAAGCCTTCGAAACGCTGCGCGAAGCGGCCAGCATCGGCTGCAAACTTGTTGTAGAAAATGACGGCGGGGATGGCGGCTAGCAGGCCAAGCGCCGTGGCGAAAAGCGCTTCCGCGATGCCGGGCGCGACGACGGCGAGGCTGGTGTTTTTCGAAGTTGCGATCGACTGGAAGCTGGTCATGATGCCCCAGACCGTGCCGAACAGGCCGACGAATGGCGCGGTCGAGCCGACCGTCGCAAGGAACAGCAGCCGCCGCTCAAGCCGATCCATCTCCCGACTGATCGTCACGTCCATGACACGCTCGATGCGATGCTGGACGCCGGCGAGAGGGCGCGGCGAGTTCTCGATCGAGCGCCGCCACTCGCGCATCGCCGCTACGAAAAGCGAGGCCATCGCGCTATTGTGGTTCTGAGCGATGCTTGTGTACAACTCGTCGAGCGACTGACCGGACCAGAAAAGCCGCTCGAATTCATCCGTATCGCGGCGGGTGCGGGCAAACAGCAGCGACTTCTCGATGATCACGGACCAGCCCCAGACGGACGCGGCCAGCAGCCCGATCATGACCAGTTGGACGACGAGATGCGCCTGGAGAAACAGCGACAGGAACGAAAAATCTGCCGTGGCGGCTTCTGGCATGGCAGCTCCTTTCCTTTGCTGATATCGAGGTCATTGCGCGCCTAGCGGGCAATCGAGTCGTCCATGCTCTCGACCATCCTTAACCGATTCGCGCCGTTGCATCGGACAGCCGAATCAGTATTTCCAACCGTGATGACTACTGTGTGGGAAAATGCGCCTAAACTTTGGCGTGTATTTTGTCGATCACACACCCAAGAAGCGGTAGGCGATCCTTTGCGGCAGGCGAAGCGGTTTGCCTGCAAGGCTGACAAGCACGACCTTCACGGTCACGCGGCAAAGCGCGGTTCCGTCCTTTTCGACTGTCTGCAAAAGCGTCAGATGGACGCGTCCCGCTTCGGCGCATTCAGTCGTGACTTCCAGAATATCGTCGATTCGGGCCGGGCGGAGATAATCTACTTCCATGTGCCGGACGACGAATGCCGCAGGCGCGCCGCCTTCTCCAGCGTCCGCAAGCTCCGAATGATGCACGCCCAGCAGCCGCAGGAAATCCGAACGGCCGCGTTCGCACCAGCGCAGATAGCCCGTGTGATAGACGAAACCGGAAAAGTCGGTGTCCTCGAAATAGACGCGCACCGGCAGAATGTGCCGCTCGCCATCGATGCGCCCGGCAAGGTCAGGCCAGTCACGTCTATCCGGCTGCGTCATCGGCCTCGGCCTGACCGTCGAACAGGAACATCTGACCGCCGCTCGGCGCCATCGGCGCGGCCAGCCCGAGATGGCGGAAGGTTTTCAGCGTAACGACACGGCCGCGCGGGGTTCGGCCAATGAAGCCCTGCTGCAACAGATAGGGCTCGACCGTTTCCTCGATGGCATCCTTGGATTCGCTGAGCGCCGCCGCAATCGTCTCGATCCCGACCGGACCGCCGCCATAGTTTTCCGCGACGCAGCGCAGATAGCGATGGTCCATGCCGTCGAGACCGTGATTGTCCACCTCAAGCTGGCTGAGCGCACGGTCGGCAACCTGCGCGTCGATTTCGGGCGCTCCGGCAACGGCGGCAAAATCGCGGACACGCCGCAAGAGCCGTCCCGCAACGCGAGGCGTCCCCCGCGAGCGCCGCGCCACTTCCCGCGCGCCATCCGGCGTCATCTTCACGCCGAGAACGCGTCCGCCGCGCGTCACGATCTCGACCAGTTCCTCCTCCGTGTAGAAATTCAGCCGGATCGGGATGCCGAAACGGTCACGCAGCGGCGTCGTCAGCAGGCCTGTCCGCGTCGTTGCGCCAACCAGCGTGAATTTCGCCAGATCGATCCGCACCGAACGCGCCGCCGGTCCCTCACCGATGATCAGATCGAGTTGGAAGTCCTCCATCGCCGGGTAGAGAATTTCCTCGACAGCCGGATTGAGGCGGTGAATCTCGTCGATAAACAGCACGTCGCGCTCTTCAAGATTGGTGAGCAGCGCCGCCAGATCGCCTGCCTTGGCGATCACCGGTCCCGATGTCATGCGGAAGCCGACGCCGAGTTCGCGTGATACGATCTGCGCCAGCGTCGTCTTGCCGAGCCCCGGCGGTCCGGCGAACAGGACGTGATCCAGCGCTTCACCCCGCGCACGGGCCGCGTCGATGAAAACCTTGAGATTTGCACGGGCGCGTTCCTGACCGATAAACTCGGTCAGCATTTGCGGACGAAGGCTGAGATCGCCTTCATCCTCTTCGCGCTTTTCGCGTTCGATGAGCCTGCCGTCGTTCATGGACGCAAATCTAAAGGATTCCCTGCGCCTCGGAAACTCGTAGTTTCATCGGATGGAAATCAACGCGGCCTCGGAAGCAGTTTGGCGGCATATGATCGAGATTCCGAAAGACAAGCTTTCCTGCAGATTCAGCCACGGAATATTGGGTGGTCTAAAGCCGCTCAAATATTGCGGCGAGCAACATAAAGCAGGAAGGCAAGCAGTAGCGTGATTGCCGTTATGCCGGCGTAGACGTAAAAGAGTTGCAGAAAGCTGATGAGCTGAAAAGTTGCCATAATCAGCGCAGCAAGAAAGACGCCAGCGGCCGCAACACTGATCCATGCTGCGAACACGCGCTCCACAAAATGCGCGAGCGCTGAAACGGTTGTTTCAAACGAACCGGGACGTGCCTTAATCGATAGAAAATCTAGACATAGCATGACATTTATCAAACCTATCGAGCAAGTTCTTTTAATCCTTGCCTTATGAGTTCTTCCGTCCGGGCTCCTTCGCCAAGTTTCTCGGATACGGACGCAACGGCAACACTTGCCTCACTTACGCTGTATCCCAGATTGACCAGAGCAGAGATGGCATCAGACCGCGGCGATCTTGGGGCGGAACTTCCGATGCCTGCCATCTGGGCGCCAATATCGCCTGCCGCCAGCAGTCCAGGCGCCTTGTCTCTCAACTCGCTGACAATCCTCTGCGCGACCTTCGGTCCGACTCCGGATGCCCGTCCAACTTGCGCCTTGTCCTGAAGCGCAATTGCATTTGCAAGCTCATGCGGTTCGAGAATACTTAACACCGACAGCGCAACTCTTGTTCCTACGCCCTGAACATTTTGAAGAAGCCGAAACCAGCTTCTCTCCGCATCGCTCAGAAAGCCGAAAAGCCGGATCGCATCCTCCCGAACATGCATCTCGATAATCAGCGTTACCGGCTGGCCCAGCGCGGGCATTTTCGCCAGAGTCTTGCCTGGACAATGGACTTCGTAACCGACCCCGCCGACATCGACGATCACCCAATCCTTGCCGGCGCTGTCCAGAACGCCCCTGAGCTTGCCTATCATGTCTGTTTTGCAGCCTTGCAATAAGAATTTCTAAATTCGATTCGTCCAATTTTACCTATCCGAAGGATTACTTATTCTTGGACCATCCATTCGTGACAGCTGTTCAACGGTGGATAACTTCACATCTTAAGCGGGTTCCGCAATTCACGCGGAAAGTCTCCCCTGGTTTGCCTCGTCAAACTTCAGACTTTCCAAGCGGCGCGCTGGCGCTTTCTCCCCGAAGAAACGCTCGTTCCCAGAACAGCTTTCTGAAGTATGGCGGACTGCCGGTGATGAGCATGGGCAATCGCAATTGCGAGGGCATCCGTTGCGTCCATGCTGTCGGGAGCCGCCTTGGGAAGCAGAAAGCCGATCATGGCGCGGATCTGTTCCTTCTCCGCGTGGCCTGCCCCAGTTACGGTCTTCTTGATGAGATTGGGCGGATATTCGGCGACAGTGAGACCGGCTCGCGCCGGCGCGAGCAGGGCAATGCCGCGCGCCTGGCCCAGCTTCAGCGTTGCCCGCGCATCGCGGTTGACGAAGGTTTCCTCGACAGCCGCTTCCTGGGGCTCCCAGCGCGCGATCACGGCATCCAGCCCCAGAAACAATTCCGCCAGACGCTCGCTTAGCGCGGCGCTCGCATCGGATGTAACGGTTCCGCAGGCGATGTAGATGAGGCGCGTGCCGGATTGCTCGATAACGCCCCAGCCCATGCGTCTGAGACCGGGATCGATCCCGATAATCCGAATTGTCATGCGCTGCCGCCCCGCCGAATCAGTATCCGGGAATCGGATACGTAGCGAGAGTCGCAGAGCCGTCCGCGCGTGCGCAACTAAATTATGGGGAGGTCAGATCAGGATCATGTCCTTGAAATGCTCCTGATCCATTTCTGTACGTTCAAGCGCGGTTCTTCCGAAAAATGGGAACCGTGTTCGGATCTCGCTCAGGCGCTCATGCGGGCCATGACATCGTCCGAAATGTCGAAATTCGCATAGACATTCTGGACGTCGTCATTGTCTTCGAGCACGTCGAGCATCTTGAGCAGCGTCTCGGCTTTCTCGTCGTCAACGCCTATCGTGTTTTGCGGACGCCAGGTCAGCTTTGTGCCCCGCGCCTCGCCGAGCGTTTGCTCCAGAGCCTGGGCGACCTCATGCAGAGCGGTCGCCTCGCAATAGAAGCGATGGCCGTCCTCGTCGGACTGACAGTCGTCAGCGCCGGCTTCAAGCGCCGCCTCAAGCATCGCATCCGCGGTTCCCGCCTCGGCTGGATATTCGATCTCCCCGACCCGGTCGAACATGAACGACACTGAACCGGTTTCCCCAAGATTGCCGCCATGCTTCGAGAATGCGGCGCGGACTTCGCTCGCCGTACGATTCCGATTGTCGGTCAGCGCTTCCACGATCACGCCGACGCCACCCGGCGCGAAGCCTTCATACCGGATTTCCTCATACTCCTCGCCCCCGGCTTCGAGGCTCTTCTTGATCGCCCGGTCGATATTGTCCTTCGGCATGTTCTGTGCCCGCGCGGCAAGCACGGCAGCGCGAAGACGCGGATTCATCGCAGGATCCGGCAGCCCCATCTTGGCCGCGACGGTGATTTCCTTGGAGAGTTTGGAAAACATCTTCGAGCGCTTCTTATCCTGTGCGCCCTTGCGATGCATGATGTTCTTGAACTTGGAATGACCTGCCATGTGAATTCCGCTTTTACATCCCTGACGCCGGCAACGCACCCGCTGCAGCGAGGCCTTTTATGCATGAAGATTATTTGCTTGTCCTGCCATCTACAAAATCTGCGCTCCGGCATCAAGCACCGGCTTGACGCGCGAGGCGTCAATCGGGCGCCACTTCCCGCAACGCGCCGCCCATGCGAAGGGGTTCGATCCGGGTTGCAAGGCCGCTCTGAATATCGACGTCAATCATGACGCCGCAAATTGTGGCCGTTCCCAGGGAAGGCTCGAAGCGCGCATTCGGAATCTTGCTCTGCATGCGTTGAAGCGGTTCTTCCTTGCGCATGCCGATGACGCCCTGGAAATCGCCGCACATGCCGACATCGGTCATGTAGGCCGTCCCGCCGGGCAGGATGTGCTCGTCCGCGGTGGGCACATGGGTGTGCGTTCCAAGCACTGCCGTAACCCGGCCATCGGCAAAGTGCCCGATCGTCTGTTTTTCGGCCGTCGCCTCGGCGTGAAGATCGACGATGATAGCATCCGCCTTGGATTTGAGACCGCCCTCGCTCAGTTCGCGCTCCAACGCCTGAAACGGGCAGTCCAGAGGGTCCATGAACACGCGGCCCATGATGTTGATCACCATCACCCGGCCGCCGCGCGCGCTCTCGTAGATGCCCGAACCGCGTCCGGGCGTTCCCGCCGGAAAATTCGCCGGGCGCAATAGCTGCGGATGCCGGTCGATGTAGACAAGCGTTTCACGCTGGTCCCAGACATGATTTCCGGTCGTGATCACATCCGCGCCCGCGTCCAGCAAATCCTGGCAGATCGCTTCGGTGATGCCGAAGCCGCCGGCGGAATTCTCGCCGTTCACAATGGCGAAGTCGATCTCGAAGCGCTTCTTCAGTCGCGGCAGTTCCCGGCATACGGCCGTCCGTCCCGAGCGTCCGACGACATCGCCGATAAACAGAATGCGCATTCAGTGCCCTTCTTTTGCGGCAATCGCGCCTGACGGCGTCACGATCCAGTCGAGCCGCTCATCGTAGGGACATAAGGGTATCTCGGCGACTTCCTGATTGTCGAATGCAAGGCCGACCGCGACCGTGTGGCCCTTTTCACGCAGCGCCGAAAGGGTGCGGTCATAATGTCCGCCGCCGTAGCCGAGCCGGTAGCAGCGCCGATCGTAAGCGAGAAGCGGCACGAGCAGCACGGTCGGCGCGACGATGTCTCCGGAAGTCGGTTGGGGAATGCCGAAGGGGCCGGTCACCACGGGCGCGCCAAGATCCCATTCATGGAATTCAAGCGGCGCGCATCCCACGATGACAGGCAAGGCCAGCCGCCAGCCTTCGCCGGACAGACGCTTGGCCAGAGGCAGGCAGTCGAATTCGCTCCGAACCGGATAGTAAGCCGCCAGCGTGCCTTGCTCGCTGCCCAGAAAGCTCAGATCCATATGCGCAACCGCCTTCGCGGCCTCTTCCTGCGCGTCGGCTGGAATCGCCCGCCGTGTCGCGCGCGCTTCGGCTCGAAGAGATTGCTTCTGCGTTTCGATTTCGGAGATAGGCATCATTTTGGAAGCTTGTCCTTCACAGGGCCTGCCAGATTCCTCCGAGGCACGGCGAAGGTTAAAAACTGGCGGAGCCGCGATGACCGTCGGTTATTCGATCCGGAGGGCCCTACAAAGTAGGTGGGCGCCGAATGTCCGGAACCAGGATTCCGGTCAGGGTCGGCTCCCTTAAGGATCGCATCGGCCCCAGGATTGAAGTTGAACCTAACGAATCCCGCAGCCCCGCATGGATTATTTGGTGAATCGGCGCAGAAATTCCAGTGGTTTATTTGAATTTCGTTTATTTCGGATGACCGCGTCCGCTGGTCATGCAGAGGCTTTATCTAGCACGCAAAAGGTTTCTGACCGCAAGCAGGAAGAGGACGATCAACATTATGCCTACAAGATTTTCGATGATTGCGGCGGTTGAGACACTAAGCGGCACGCGCACAAGAGGTTCCGCGGACCCGGCTCCGGTTTCGAATCCATACAGGCAGCTATAGACGCGCCGCGCCGCGTCCGGGCTCTCCCAACTGAGGAAAAACAGCGAGTTCTTCAGCGACAGGAACAAGGCTTCCCCGGTTGCGCCCGTATCGCCGGATATGCAGCCCCCGCCCGAGAACAGATTGAAAATGCTCAGCACGAACCACGACAGGGCCGACAGGACCCATTCCACAACAGAGGCAATATCCGGCGCTTGCGGCCATGACGGGAAAAGGGGCGCACCATTGGACAAGGGCGTCGGCGCGGTGAGGAAATAATCGGCCCGGCGCTGCCCCAGATAGACGAGCGAGAAGACAAGGACGACGGCGCCCCACAAGGCCAGCGGACGCGCGATCGAACGGCCGAAATCGGAAATCCCGCCATAGACCCAGCCGATCCAGAAACGCGCGAGGCCCCGTCCGAAGGGCTTGTCGTGCCAGAAGCGGCGGGATCTCAGCTCCTGGGCGAAGAATTCGCGCTCACGCTCGTAATCATGCGTTTCAGCGGCGATCTTTCGGAGCCGTGCATAGCGGGCGGCATATTCTGGATCGCTGCTGGCCTTGAAGAACCGGAAAAATCGCGTGCGGGGATCGGATTTTCCATCTTCTCCATTTGCCGGGTTGAAGGAAAGAGGATCGGCGATGGTCATGTGATCGAGGCTCGGGGATTCCCGGAAACTGGCGTCATGGAAGCCGGGAGGCTCCGCGAAATGCGCCCCGGAAAGCACGAAGGCCGCGCGCGCCTGCGTCGCGGAAAGTTCCGCCGGGCCGTCGAATTTCACCTTGCGGAAGCTCGTGCGCCCGCGAAACAGCGTATGGAGGAAGTTCGCGCGCCCCGAAAAGACCGCGCCGTCGAAGGAAGCGCCGTCCTTGAATTTGGCGGAGGGAAAATCCGCCGTCTCCGAGAATACGCTCTGGTCGAAATTGGCGCTCT
Organism: Rhodomicrobiaceae bacterium; assembly: GCA_050330195.1. Taxonomy (GTDB): domain Bacteria; phylum Pseudomonadota; class Alphaproteobacteria; order Rhizobiales; family Rhodomicrobiaceae; genus JAHQVI01. The sequence goes on from JBHJOB010000141.1 coordinate 15,074, forward strand.
CACCGAAATGGCAACCGTGAAAATCCACCGCCTTCTCGAAGCGGACCGAGGGAAATTCCGCACTCTCGGAAAATCGCGCCGTTCGGAAGATCACGGTTTCGGAGAAACGGGCATCGTTGAAACGCGCATCCTCGGCGAAGCTGGCGTCCTGAAATGTGGTGTCGCCGGAGAAGATCACGCTCCTGAAGGTCGCCTTGCCGGCGAACTCGGCCTCTTCGAAACTTGTCGCGCCGCTGAATTGCGCCTCGCCCGCCCGCGCCTCGCTCTTGAATCTGGCCTGGCCGAATTTTGCGGGGCCGCCAAAGCGGGTCTTCACGAGGCCGACCGTGCCTTCGAAGAGCACGCCTTCGAAACTGGCCTCCGCCTGAAAATCCGCCTCGTCGAAACGCGCATTATTGCCGAAGCGGGCACGGGGAAACTCCGCATTGCCGATGAACTTGGCCGTACGGAAGTCCGCACGGGCATTGAACTGGACTTTTTGAAAGCGCGCGGCTGGGACGAGCGGACCCGTGGTCTCGCGCAGGAATTCGGTCTTCTCGAAATTTGCGACCGACGCGAAAGCAGCTTCGTCGAAAGCGGCGAGATCATAAAACTTTATCTCGCTCAAATCGGCGTCGCCGTCGAAGCTGGCGTTCTGAAATAGCGCCGGGCTGGCGAAATGGGCGCTTGTGAAAATCGCCTTGCCGATAAAATGAGCCCGGCTGAATACTGCCGGGCCGGGAAACACGAAGCCGTCGAAGGTTGCGTCCGTCGCGAATTCGACCCCGTCGAAATCCGCCTTGGCCTCTTCCAGCCAGGCCGTCGTCTCCGGATTCTGCCCTTCGCCGAACCAGTCGGTCGACCAGGCGCCGGAATCCTCAAGCGCCTTCTTGCGCTCCAGTATCGCCAGGGCCCAGCTATTCCAAGCTTCCTGGCCTTTCTCGTGCAACTCTCTTGTTTCTTCCTGGTTCATGCGCCCAGCCCCCACCCAAGCGCTTCCTTTCATAATGAAAGAAATCGCCATGACAAAGGCCGAAGCGGTGTCAGGGGCGAGAAACTCTGTTAATTATTGAGGATAACCGGCTTTCGTCAGCCTGAGATCCGTAATCCTACCTGCGAAAAGAGGCGACCATGCTTTACGTGCTGATTTGCAAGGATAAGCCCGGCGAGGGCCTGGAAAGGCGCATGAAAGCGCGGCCCGATCATCTGGCCTATCTGGAAAGCCTTGGCGAGAAGGTCCGGGTCGGCGGCGCGTTTCTCACGTCCGATGCGGCGGAACCGCGTGGCAGCGTGATCATCATCGAGGCCGAGAACATGGAAGAGGCGCAGGCGATCGCGGCAGCCGATCCATACGCGAAGGCTGACGTCTTCTCCAGCGTCGAGATTCACCCGTTCCGTCAGGGTGCGGGCGTCGTTTCCGCCGGCTGACGAGGGATGACGGAGATCGGCCGCAACCGGGACTCAAATGTCAAATTCGCTCCACCAGGCGCGAATAGAGAAAAAGCCGGGTTGCGGTTGAAAGGCTGACATTGCCCCGGACCGCATCGATTGCGGCAACCAGCGCGGCAACCGAAACGTTCTTCTGCCGCGCCACCTCTCTCAAACCCTCCCAGAAGGGCGCTTCGAGAGAGATGGATGTCCGGTGTCCGGATATGGTCAGGGAGCGCTTTTGCGGTTTTGCCGCCGCCGAAGCATCCCATCCATCGAGCAGCGCGCGCGGATCGGATTTGCCTCCGCCCGGCGCGCCGCCCCTGACAGCGCTCGTCACTTGTCCAGACCCACCATGGTCTCCGGTCTCACCACGGCATCGAAGTCGGCCTCGGTGACATAACCCAGCCGCAGCGCCTCCTGCTTGAGCGTCGTGCCGTTCTTGTGAGCCGCCTTGGCGATTTCGGTCGCTTTGTCGTAGCCGATAGAGGGCGCAAGCGCGGTGACAAGCATCAGCGAGCGCTCCATCAGCTCGGAAATGCGGTCCGTATTCGGCTCGATGCCCTTGATGCAATTGTCGGTCAGGCTGACGCTCGCTTCGCTGATCAGACGTATCGACTGGAGCAGATTGTAGGCGATCAGCGGCTTGAAGACGTTCAGCTCGAAATGACCCTGACTGCCGCCCATGGTGATCGCCGTATGATTGCCCATGACCTGGCAGCAGACCATCGTCATCGCTTCACACTGCGTCGGATTGACCTTTCCCGGCATGATCGAGGAGCCGGGTTCGTTTTCCGGCAGGGACAACTCGGCGATGCCCGAGCGTGGCCCGGAGCCGAGCAGGCGAATGTCATTGGCAATCTTGAACAGGCTGACGGCCAGCACATTCAGCACGCCTGACATCTCGACTGCCGCGTCGTTGGCGGCCAGCGCCTCGAACTTGTTTGGCGCGGTAACGAAAGGCAGGCCGGTAATCTTGGCGACGGAGGCGGCGAACTTGTCCGCAAAGCCCGGAGGGCAGTTGATGCCGGTGCCGACCGCCGTGCCGCCCTGCGCCAGCGCATGGAGTCGTGGCAGCGCCGCCTTGACGCGCTCGATCCCCAGCCGCAACTGGGCGGCATAGCCGGAGAATTCCTGCCCGAGCGTCACTGGCGTTGCATCCTGAAGATGGGTCCGGCCGATCTTGATGATGCTCATCCACGCGGCGGATTTTTCCTCCAGCGCCTGCGCGATGTGCTCCAGCGCGGGCAGTAACGTGCGATGGACCTCTTCGGCGGCCGCGATATGCATCGCCGTCGGGAAGGTGTCGTTGGAAGACTGGGATCGGTTCACATGGTCGTTTGGGTGAATGGGGTATTTGGTGCCCATCACGCCGCCGAGAATCTCGATGGCGCGGTTCGAGATCACCTCATTGGCGTTCATGTTGCTCTGCGTGCCGGAGCCGGTCTGCCAGACGACCAGCGGGAAGTGATCGTTCAGCGTCCCGTCGATCACTTCTTGCGCGGCATTGGAAATGGCGTCGGCCAGTTGCTGTTCCAGATTGCCGAGTTCGGCGTTGGTGAGGGCGGCGCATTTCTTGATGATCCCCAGCGCCCGGACAAGCGGGGCGGGCATTGTCTCGCCGCCGATCCTGAAGTTTCCGAGACTGCGCTGAGTTTGCGCGCCCCAATATCTGTCCTCCCGAACCTCCAGGGGACCAAAGCTGTCGGTTTCCGTACGGGTTGCAATCGCTGGTTCGGACATGGCGGGCTCTTCGCTTCTGTTTGATAGGATTCCCGCGTCCTTTAGCATGGGTGGTAGGGCCTATCCAGATGCTTGACGGCAATTGGATGACGCAATGCCGGGATGACATTGGAAAATGCGGACAAAAAAAACGGCGCTCGATACTGGCGCCGCTCCAGGGCTTCGCGGAGGCAACAGATAACCGGCCGCGATCTTGTTTGTCTGCTTACTTCATACCAGACGTCGCAAGCTTTTCCGAAAACCCCTGCATTCAAGTCGTTCGCAATTGCAGACGAGCCGGAAATGTTCGCTGCAATCCCCGCAGAGATCCACTCACTACCGAGAAGCCGACGCCCGTGCGCCGCAAACAAGCAGGGAATTTATTTTCGCTTGCTGGGCGCTTGGCGGGATGAACCGGGCAAGCGTCTGGCGTTGAACGGGGCGGACGCAGTGTTCCGCCCTGTGTATTCGGCTGAAACTCAGTCCTCGGGGCCCTCGTCGTCATCGTCGTCGCAGTTCGCATCTGCCAGGGCGCAAGAGGGCTGGTGGCCGGAGTCGCACCGGTTTTCCCAAGCTTCGCAACGCGGATCTTCCGCGTCGTCCCCGTCGTCGTCGCTGTCAGCAGCGCCCGCGATGGCCTCGCCAATAATACCGGTTATGACATCCCTCCGATCGTCAGCGTTGGCGCTGCCAACGAAACCAAAGACGCCGAAAGCCAGGGCAAGCGTAAATATTTTGGCAGGCATTGATAGTGTCATTGCACTTCCTCCTGAGAACCCAATCACCGTATGATCATACGGGTCAGACGTTATAGCGCTGTGAACGGTTCAAATACACTCATAAAACGTCAATATGCGCACTCCCGATCGTAACGGCGGCAAGCGCGCCAGTTGCCACGATCGCAGCGGCGGTCGAGACGGCGGCAATAGCGGTCGAATTCCCGGTCCCGGCGGCGGGCCTCTCTTGAATCGACGGCGCCGGAAAGCACCTCGCCGATTATACCGAGAAACACTTCGCCGGGTTCAGGGTCATCATAGGCGTTGGCGTTTCCCGCGAAGCTGAAGGATCCGATTGCCAGCGCCAGCGCGAAAGCTTTGAATGGGGTCGATCGTTTCATGGATTTTCTCCTGCAATGGAATGCAACGATAGCCAGTTCCCCTTTGCACACCGCGCCACCGCGTCCTTGGCGGCACCCATGTCTGCCGACGCGTTCGGCCGTGAGCAAACGAGACGAAGTGGAACTGGAATGCGCGAGCGCGTCCCTCGTTCCCAAAAAGGCATGTTGCAGACATTGGCACGCCGATGGTGAACATGCGCTGAAGCCATCCTTGCAAAAGGCCAATGTTTCTCAAACCACGCGATTTCCTTGAAAACGGCACATCACCGTATAACTCCCCCTGTTGCGCAGATTGCCGGTTCTGATCTAACGTCGACTGTAAAAGAAACGTCCATTGCCGCGTGATCTGGCAACCGGCACACCTGTGAAACGGCGCAAGACAAGTCAATGAAACGGACAAAATTGAGCGTACGAGTCCTTCTGGCACTGACGGCACTTCTGGCAGCCCCTGCTGTCCCGGCCAACGCAACCGGCATTCCGCCTCTGCCCGTCAAGCAGTTCTCCTCTCCTGAGCAGCGGCAAGCTGTTGCCGACTATGTTGCGCAGTATGAGGCGCATCTGAAGGCGTTGGCGCGTCACGAAAAGGCGGCAGACAGCTACTGGCAGCTGATTTCATCGAAGCGCACCGAACGCCGCCGCAGAATGGCGCGCGATCAACGCATCAGGCTCAGCGACTACGTCCTGGAGCAGCCGCCTGCCTTTTCCGGACCTGAAATGCCCGCGCGTCCCGACTTTCTCCCCCCGGCCCTGGAGCGGAAAAAGAAAAAGCGTCCCGGCGATAAATTGCCTGTCGTGAAGGATTTTCTGCGTTACGCCAAGGCGCGCTACGACTTTGTACCGGAGCTGCCCGCCCGGGAGATCGACTACAAGCGCGCCTATGCGCGAACGGCGCTTGCAGCCGGCATCAGCAAGGACCAGGCGGTCCGAATCTACGGTTTCGAGGCGAGCGGCAACGGCCTTTACGATGTGCAGGCGGGGCTGGAGTCCGGCAAGCCGGGCGGACGGGCGATCAGCACCGCGCTCGGATACAACCAGTTGCTTGTCGCCAATACGATCGGGCTGGTCTCCAAATATGGAGGCGGGTTCATCGAGGAACTGAAAGACCGCGCGGCCAGGTCGGACGGTGAGAAACGGGAACGGCTCAACCGCAAGATCGCCGGCCTTCGCAAGATGATCCGCTACGCGCGCAGTATGCCTTACCGATGGTCGGATCACGTTCGCGCCTCGCGCGGCTCACGGGGTCGCGGTCTTCACGCCCTCATACTGGACGTCGATATCGGCCCGCTTCTGCAGACCCAGAAATTGCTGAACTCCATCCAGTATGCGAAACGCCGCGGCTACGACAAGGAACTGACCGCGGCCGAGCTGGAAATGCTGAACCTGACCGGCGACGGCAATGGCTACGACATGATCGCCCTGCCGCAATCCATGCGCGAAAAGGTGCCAACCGCGAATTTCTTCCAGCGCAATGGCTATGAACGCAATCCGGTCGCCAGCCGCAACAACACTGTGGCGGCCCTGCTCGAAGCGACGTCGCGGCATATGGATTACCACGCCGCGCTGGACGGTGGAAAACAGATGGCCGCAGCGTTCGATGAAGTCATGAACGAGGCGCGCGTTCAATAGGGAGCCCCGAACGGCCGCGCACCTCCGGTCTCAGGACAAAGGAATTCATCATGTCGCAGACATGGTTCATCACGGGCTGCTCCACGGGCCTCGGACGGGCGCTTGCCCAGCATGTCAGCTCGCTGGGCTACAATGTCGTTGTCACGGCTCGCAATCCCGAGCAGATACGCGATATCGGCGCCGATGCTCCGGATCGGACGCTTACGCTCAAGCTGGACGTCACGCTACAGGACGACATCGACAACGCGGTGCGCGAAGCCGAAGCCCGCTTCGGGCGCATCGATGTGCTGGTCAATAATGCCGGTGTCGGCTATTTCGGCGCCTTCGAGGAAAGCGACATCGAAGCCGTGCGCGAGATGTTCGAGATCAATGTCTGGGGTCTTGCGAGCATGACCCGCGCCGTACTGCCGGGAATGCGGCGGCAGCGTTCCGGCACGGTGGTGAACATCTCATCGATCGGCGGCCTGCGCGCGCGGGCCTCGCTCAGCTTCTACACGGCCACGAAATTCGCCGTCGAAGCGCTGTCGGAAGCCTTGGCGAACGAGACCGAAAAGCTAGGCATCAAGGTGCTGATCGTCGAGCCCAGCGGTTTCCGCACCGATTGGGCGGGCCGTTCCGCCGGAGAGGCCGGAGTCACGATCGAGGATTATGCGGATACGGCCGGCGCGGTGCGCGGGACCGTAAGAGGCAATAGCGGCCGCCAGCCCGGCGATCCGGACCGTGCGGCTAAGGCTATCGTCATGGCGGTCAACGCCGACAATCCGCCGCTGCGTCTCCTGCTCGGCCGCGCGGCACTGGCGGGCGCCCGGGCGAAGGTCGAGGAACTCACGAAGGACTTCGACGCATGGGCGGACGTCACCGAGGGTGCGGACTTTCCTGATTGAGAGCGTTCAAGGGGAAGTACGCGGGAAGAGCTACTGCGGCAGCCGGACTTCGGCCTGACTCTGCGCGTCTTCCAGATACGGCACGAAGACGCGCAGGAAATGCATCCTCTCGTCAACGCTCAGCTTGTCGAGCATCGTGTTCAGCATCGGCTTGGCCGCCTGCCATGCCCGCATTTCTCGCTGAAACAGCGTCTCCATCGCCGCGTCGAGTTCAGCCTGCGAATATCTCTCGCTGCGCAACAGCCGCGCGATGTCGCCGCGGGCGTCCCTCACATCACGCCAGAACGGCTTCAACTCGGCCTTGTGCTCGAAAAAGATCGTCTTGATCTGTTCGCGCCGCTCGTCCGGCAGGGCGCGCATGAAGCGGTGATTGCGCTCGATCGTTGTCGGCACGTTCCAGTAGCCGCCGCGTTTCACAGCCCAGATACTGCCAGCCACGATGCCCACGATCAGGAGATTGACCGACAGCGACAGGATCAGGATCACCCACATCCAGCGCGGCGAGCGGCGCACGATCTGCGGCTGCGGACCTGCAGCGACATCGCTCATAGCCGATCGCTTTCCTGAAACGCCTCGCGGCCGAACAAGGGAGCCGTCAATTCAAGTTCATCCGCAAACTCTTCCGATGTCAGCAGCGTCATGTTCTGCAGGGCGGGAATGGCCTCGCCGGACACGCCGATATAAACGCCAAGAATGAGCGATGCCGCCAGCAAGGCCGCGCCCCACATCGGACGGCGCTCCGGACCAATAGCCGCCATTACGCGCAATGGCTGCCGCTCCCGCGACGCAGCGCTCTGGAATTCCAGAATGGTTGCGGACGGTTCATTCCTGGACTGTGGCAGGCTCATGGCAAGGGAGAAGATCCGCGCTTCAATCTCGGGCCGGCACTCGCCCTTCGGCGCGCAACAAAGCGTGCGGTCAAGCGCCTTGGCGACTGTGTAGATCCGCGCTGCCTCGTGATCGCTTTCAACAAACGCCGAGAGCCTTGCCCGGCAACGCTCCGGCCAGCAGGAAGGCGTTGCGCCGTGGCAATCCAGCACATCCTGAAGCTGTTTCAGCAGCTCTTCCCGGCTATATTTCGTCGTCATCTTCCCGGTTCCAATCGATCAATATCAGGCACGAGAAACTCGATATCGATCCATGCTTCCTTGCTTTCGCTCAATCCTCGGCAAAACGACCTGCATTTCCCGGACAATCTTCTATACAACCTCATCCTCGGCAAGCAGAGTCCGCCATTCCGGCTCCAGCATTCGTCTCAAGCTGCGCCTTGCACGGCTGAGCAGCGATTCGATCGCTTCCGGCGTCGCTTCCATCACGCTGGCCGCTTCCGCCATCGACATTTCCTCGTAATGACACAACACCATTGCCAGACGCTGCCGCTCGGGAAGCTTCTGCAAGGCCGCATCGACCTTCGCTGCGACCTGCGCCTCCATCACGCTGCGGTCCTGGCTGGCCGGCAGGGCGACGTCGAAATTCTCCGGCCAAGCCTCCTCGGAACGTTTCCGCAGCCGATCAAGACATATGTTGACCGTGATCCGCGTCAGCCACGTTGTCAGCTTCGCCTTTTGCGGATCGTAGCTACCAGCATGGGTCCACAGGCGCAGCATGGCTTCCTGAGCCGCTTCCTCGGCATGAGAATCGTCGCCGAGCATCCGGCGGCTCACAGCCATCACGCGCGGCAGATGACGCTGCACCAGCACCTTGTATGCGTCAGTGTTGCCCTTCGCCGTGCAGCGGGCAAGAACCGCATCCTCGTCCAGTACGGCGTCCCCGGCGCAGCATTGTTCCTCGGTCAGCGCCTGGCGCTTCGGCACGCTTTCGCCTTTCCTCCGGGTAAGACAAAGCCTCAATGACCGGACCGGGCAGTTGTCCGCCAACGGCAGAGAGGTCTGGGGAGCGGCTGTCATATGCTGTTATACGCGGAGCCCGCGTCCCTTCCGTCGCAATGTTTTTCGCTTTTATTGCACAAGTTTGGCGAAACGCGCAGCCACGGCTTCCTGCGTTTCCCGGAGCAGCGGCGCGATCCGCGAAAATTCCGGCACGCCGGCAGCCTGACTGAGCATGGCCATCAGGCCAGGCGGAGCTTTTTCGGGATCGAACCGGCCCTCCTGACAAAGACGCATGATCTGGGTCAAACTGTGATAGAGATGCGCCGCATTGAGCAGAATATCCGCATCCTCGGCGCTCAGCAGTTCGGCGGCGCGCATTTTCTCCAGCACGGTCACCGTGTTCTGGTCGAGTGCGCCGGGATGTTCGGCGGCGTGGATCAACTGCAGATATTGCGCGATGAACTCGATATCGACCAGACCGCCATCGGCATATTTCAGATCCCAGACATCGCTGGAACCTTTCTCCTTGGCGATCCGGCTGCGCATGTCGCGCACATCGGCGGCAATCGCAGCACGGTCTCGCGGACGGCACAGAACATCGCGGATCGTGCTCTCGATGTCCCGGCGAAGGCTGTCCGGACCGGAAATCACGCGGGCTCTGGTCAGCGCAAGATGTTCCCATGTCCACGCCTCGCTGCCCTGATAGGCGACAAAGGCCGGAAGGCTCGTCGCCACCGGGCCGGATTTGCCCGACGGCCTCAGGCGCATGTCGACTTCATAGAGCACGCCGACTGCGGTTGGAGCGGCAAGCGCACTGATCAGCCGCTGGGTGGCGCGGGCGTAATATTGCGTCGGTGCGAGGGGTTTGAGCCCGGTGGACGTCTTCTCGTTCTCCGGGAAACGATAGATGATGACCAGATCGAGGTCCGAATTGGCGGTCATCTCCCGCCCGCCGAGCTTGCCCACTCCGATGACCGCCATTTCGCCGCCGGGAACCTCCCCATGCTGACGCGCCAGTTGCGCCTCGACCTGCCGCTGCAGGGCGATGATCAACTGATCGGCGAGGGTCGCATAGGCAAATCCGGCCTGTTCCGCGCTGATGGAGCCCGACAGAACGCGCACGCCGATGAGCAGCGAAAGCTCCTGCCCGACGCGCCGCGCACGGTCCAGACAATCCTCATAGGATTGCGCGAGCGCCAGTTGCTCGCCAACGGTTTCCGCAAGTCCCTGCGTCGTCGGCAGCTCTCCCAGAAAGCCGGGGTCGAGCACGGCATCCATCAGGCGCGGGCGGCGGCTGACGAGTCTCGCCAGACGCGGCGCCGATCCCATGATCGCCGCGAGAAGTTCGAGCAACGCCGGATTGTTGCGCAGCATCGCAAAGAGCTGAATGCCAGCCGGAAGTTCCGAGAGAAAACGGTCGAAGGTCGCCAGAGCGAGGTCGGGCTGAGCGGTATGCGACAAGGCTTCCAGAAGCAGCGGCTGAAACTCGGTCAGCGCCTCCCGCGCCCGGGAGGTCCGTGTCGCGGAATAGCGGCCATGATGCCACGCCTTGACGGTGTTGATGACGGAGGACGGGCTGGAAAAGCCCATCTCCGCAAGAGTCGCCACCGTTTCCGGGTCATCGCTGTCGCCGGTGAAAACGAGGCTGCCGGGCGCGCCGGAGCGCGACAGCGCGGGTACGTCCTCGAACAGGGCGGCATAGTGGCGCTGGACGGTCTCCAGCCGTTGCCGCACCGCCTTCGCAAGCGCCGCGCCGTTCTCATAGCCGGCAAAATGCGCGATGCGCTCGAATTTCTCCGGCTTCGACGGCAGGGAATGCGTCTGCTCGTCATCCAGCATCTGCAACCGATGCTCGATCTGGCGCAGGAAGCAATACGCCTCGGCCATATCGTCGGCAGTGGCGCGCTCGATCCAGTTCCGCTCGACCAGCCGCTCCAGCGCCGTCAGCGTTTCCGAAACGCGCAAATCCGGTTGGCGGCCGCCCGCGATAAGCTGCTGAGTCTGCACGAAAAATTCGATCTCACGAATCCCGCCGCGTCCGAGCTTGAGATTGTGCCCCTCGATGGCGATCTGCCCGTGGCCCTTATGTGCGTGGATCTGGCGCTTCATAGCGTGAATGTCGGCGATGGACGCGTAGTCCAGATATTTGCGCCAGACATAAGGGGCCAATTCGCGGAGAAATGCTTCGCCCGCCTCTTTGTCGCCAGCAACCGGCCGCGCCTTGATGAAGGCTGCGCGCTCCCAGTTCTGACCGACCGTCTCGTAATAATGCAGCCCGGCATCCACCGACAGCGCAACCTGCGTCGCCCCCGGATCTGGTCGCAGCCGCAAATCCGTGCGGAAAACATAGCCTTCCGGCGTACGCTCCGCCATCAACTTGACGAGATCGCGCGTCAGCCGCACGAAAAATGTGCTCGGCTCCTGGCTTACCGCGACGGGCGCTTTCTCCGGATCGTAGAAAACGATCAGGTCGATATCGCTGGAATAATTCAGCTCCCGCGCGCCATATTTGCCCATGCCGAGCACGATGTAGCCGCTGTCCTTTTCCGGTTGCGCCGCATCGGCCGGCATGAATTTGCCCTGTTGCGCGGCCTGCGACAGCAAGAACCGGATTGCCGCCGTCAGCAGGTGATCCGCGCCGTCGGAGAGCGCGTTCGTGACGCGCCGAACGTCCCAGACGCCGCCCAGATCGGCCAGCGCCGTCATCAGGGCGAGCCGCCGCTTGGCCTCGCGCAAGGGCTTCATCGCCTCATCCTGCCGGCGGCATTCACTCACCGCTGCATGAAGCCGTTCGACGCTCTGACGGAGATAATCGTCCGGATCGGTCTGGAGCGCGGCCCGTAGTTCGGCCGGGTTCGACAGGATCAGCCGGGCGAGAAATTGCGAGTTGCCGAGAATGCCGTGGATCAGCGCGGCCGCCTCAGACTGGCCGTCCAGCAGCGTCGCCAGCCCTTCCAACTCCTCGGACTGGCCGATTTTCGCCTTCAGATCGCGGAGATCGCGATCGGCCATTTCGGCGTTGTTGATGACGGGCGCGGCCGTGATTTGATCGGCAAGAGGCAACGGATGAGCTCCTTTGTTCCGATCACTATAGTCCAAACTCGCCGGTAATCGTATTCCACCGGCAGAAATTTGTCGGCCCGTGGGCTTCCCGAGGGCTCCGCGGAGCGCGGCCAACCTGCCTGGCGGGGTCAGATCGCACGCTCGTAATAGCGTACGCTCTTGGCCCTTGGAGGACGGCGCTGCCAACAACTTCAAACCCGAGCGCTGAGTGAAAAGCGTCGGACACGGGGTTGGACGGGTTCGAATTGACTTCGCAGCCGACGACCGTGTGGCCAAGACGCGAGGCGCAAGCGAACAGATCCTCATAGAGACGGCGCGCATGACCTTGCCCGCGCGCGCGGGCGGAAATCACGATCCTGTCGATATAGAGGAAGCGATCATGCCGCTGTCTGAACCACAGGAAGTTCGGGCTGTCATAGGCCGCGTTCTGGTCCATCGCAATCAGAAAACCGTCGCCGCCGGCCCCGACGCCGCGTGCGTAGCATGCCTGTTCGACAAGCTCTGTCAGTCCGGCCAGATCGAGCGCCGACGTCGCTGCGGCATTGGCGTTGTTCAGCGCCAGAACCGCCGGAAAATCGGTTGAGGTGAGTGTCGTTATCGTTCCGCCGCTCATGACGCGCCTCCATCGCATTCAGACATATCGAAGACGCGCCCTTTGCGCTACGGACGGCAGTTCTTCTCACTTTCAATAGCGACAATAGTGGAAATATTCGCGCGCTCCACCCGCGTCAGCGGCACGGCGCCCGATGTGTCGAAGCGGCAATATTCATTGCCGAAAATATGCTGATAGTCGGCATCCTTGAAGCAATAGCCATTCTCCGCGTAGATGCTGTTGCGGAGGAAAGCGAGATTCTGACAGCTCAGGCGGCCAAGCGCTCTTGCGCTGAACCGGTCGCGATCCGTGCAGCCAACATCCTCGTAGCACCCCGCCCGCGCATTCGCTGACAGCGAAATGGCCAGCAGACCGGCAAAAGTGAAAATCGAAAAAACTCTAAAAAACAACATGTCAGACAACTCCGTTCACATTCGGAGCAATCTAGCGTGTGGCGGATGAACAGAACCCGACCGGTTTGCGATGCAGGAAACAGAAATCCCCGCGCATGCGGGGATCTGACGAAAAAGGGTATCGGCCCGCCTTCAGGGAGACTTCGCGCCGGTGGATGGTCTGCCTCAGATATCCAGATCGTGGGCGAATTCGGCGTTTTCCTGAATGAATCGGAAACGCCCTTCCGGCTTGTTGCCCATGAGTTGCTCGACAATCGCCTCGGTGATCCCGGCGGCATCGGCGATGTGGACCTTCAGCAGCGCGCGCTTTCGCGGGTGCA
>JBHJOB010000142.1:0-15579 GCA_050330195.1 Rhodomicrobiaceae bacterium
ATGGCCGTCGTCGGTTCCTGTGCGCCAGGTCATTCCCGACGCCAGCGTCGCCGGGCTACGCGTGACGATCGTCGGCCATGCAAGCACATTGATCCAGGCAGGCGGTCTCAACATCCTCACCTACCCCGTATGGTCTGAAAGGGCGAGTCCGCTCCGGTTCGCTGGCCCCCGGCGCGTGCGCGCGCCCGGAATCGCATTCAATGCCTTGCCAAAGATCGACGCCGTGCTGCTCAGCCACAATCACTACGATCATATGGACATCGCGACGCTACGCCGGCTCGACGCGGAGCACCGCCCGCTAATCATAACGCCGCTTGGCAATGATATGATCCTGCAGCGGAGCATTCCTGGTATTCGGGTAATCGCTGGTGACTGGTGGGGTCAAGTCGATATTGGCGAGGGTGCAACGGTGACGATCGTTCCAGCCTATCACTGGTCGGCACGCACAGGACGCGACCGGCGCATGGCGCTATGGTCCGGCTTCATGCTCAGCACGGGCGGCGGTCGCGCTTATTTCGCCGGCGACACCGGCTATGGCGATGGGCGCATCTTCCGGGAAATGCGGCAACGGATCGGCAGGCCCGATCTGGCGCTGATCCCCATCGGCGCCTACGCGCCGCGTTGGTTTATGCGTGCACAGCACGTCGATCCAGCCGAAGCCGTACAGATCATGGAGGATCTTGAAGCCGTCCTCGCCGTTGGCATCCACTGGGGGGTCTTCCAGCTCACCAACGAGCCCTGGAACGAACCGCCCAAGGCTCTCCTCAAAGCACTCGCGCGGAGAGGAATTGCCGAAGATCTGTTCCCCGCCGGGGAGCCAGGGCTGAGCTACAACGTCGTCTGATTGCCTTGGCAGAGCCAGCCCGGTCGATATCCAACCTTCCTGGGCCGGCTCAATTCTTGGATAGCCAAGGCCGCGCTTATGAAGCACGTGCCATTTAGCCGCAAGTAACCATCTATTTTGAATTTCAACGCTAAATTGCGCATGTCACCGAATTTTGCATTCTATCCGGCGACATCGGCTACCAATGAATCTTGTCACAGATCAATCCGATGGCAGATCATACCTATAGCGCGTTTTAATCGGGCATCGCATCGTGAATTCACAGGTCCGGTTTGGCGCACTTGGACAGTGCAGGTGGATGCCCAAGGACGAAACACTTATCGATAACGGATCTTCACATGGCTAACGTTCGCAAAGCAACCACGAAGCCGGCTTCCAAGTCGTAAGCCTCAAAAACCGCAGCAACTGCATCTGCCGCTCCCAAAACAGTGACCGCAAAAAGTGGCGGCGCCGAAACCGACCGCGTCATACCTCGGAATCGGGGCATCATGTCGCTGGTCCATGGTGTCGGGTCGTTCAGCCGGTCAAGATAGCCCGGCGATGTGGCAACATCCACGCCGCTGACCTCATAGGTCACCATATATCGGGGCGTGCCTTCCGTGGCTACCCAGCGTGTGGCGCGTAGAAAACCTGGTACCGATAACCGCTCATGTAAGTGCTCGTAGCTGTGCCAGTCGTAGTGATCCGCGTTGTCATCCGCGTTGTCATCACCATCGATATCGTAGAACAGCACCATGGCGGCGGCGCAACAAAGCGTTCTGGCCGGTCTCCTCTCATCAGACGAATTGAATGCACGCCCACCCTCCGACGACAGTGGTCGCAACGCATTTGCCAAAGGTTTTTGAACGCCTCATTCGGCAGAGACTTCCGGACGCAACACGAAGCGGATGATCATGTCTCCAACATGTTCGCGAAGCATTGACTGGCCCTGTTCGGTGAACAACTCGTCCCCGAAGATGCGCGAGAACGTCGCCCGGTTGGACACGTTGAAATAGCACATGGCTGAAATGTGCCAGTGAAGCTCGACCGCGCTCAGGCCGTCGCGGAACAACCCGCTCTCGCAGCCGCGCTGGTAGATGTCCTCAAGGTGCTGAATGATGGTGCTGTTCTGCCAGGGCATGTTCGTTGACTGAGACATGTTCCGGCCTTCGTGAATGTTCTCGATCATCACGAGCCGGATGAAGTCGTTATTCGAGCGGTGATGATCGAAGGTGAACTGGGCAAGTTTCCGCAGTGCCTCCACCGGCGGAACCTTGGCGAGATCCAGCTTGTCTTCGGCGCGGCGCATCCGTTCATAGGCATATTCAAGAACAGCCCGGTACAGCCCTTCCTTGTCGCCGAAGTAATAATAGATCATGCGCTTGGACGTGTGGGTGCGGGCGACGATTTCATCCACGCGCGCCCCGGAAAAGCCCCTCTCCGCAAAGGTCTCCAGGGCAGCCTGAAGAATATTCGCCTTGACGCCATCCGGGTCCTGTTTCCAGCCACGCCGCGCGGTGTCACCTGCTGAACCGGTAGTTGCTATCTCGCTCAGTTTTCCGTCTCCCCTTCGCTCGTTTGCATGATGCGCAAGGATTCCTGCCCAGTCGAGATTTTTGGCACGATAGCATTTAACTGTCTGGTACATTGTGTTGACAGATTTAACTAGCCGGTACAATACTGAATTCGTGTCTGGTTCGCGAACATGAGATGACGCGCCGAGATGACCGATAGGCGACCGTTCCAGATCGTCGTCGACAGTAACAATGACGGACGACTTTCAACCCTTGAGAGCCCCACCGGGAGGAAGGCGTGTTCGATTTTCAGGGCGATGTACTGATCGAAGACGAATTTCTGCGTGACGGACTGCAGAACGAAGAGAGGCTCTTCTCCATTGAAGAGCGGCTCGACTTCCTTGCGGCTCTGGAAATCGCTGGAGTGCGACGCATCCAGGTTGGCTCATTCGTGCATCCGGAATGGGTGCCGCAAATGGCGTGCACGGACGAGCTTTTCGAATGCATCAAGCCGAAGGACGGCGTTGTCTATTCGGCGTTAGTGCTGAACGGAAACGGGCTTGAGCGCGCACTGGCGGTCGGGGTGAAGCACCTCTCGATCTCGATTTCAGCCAGCGAAACCCATTCAATGAAAAACACCAACCGTACGGTGGACGAAGCGCGTGCGGCCGTTGCGCCGATCCTCGAAAAAGCGCTTGAGGAAGGCATTGCAGTGCGCGCCGGGATTCAATCTGCACTCGGCTGCGGTTTCGAAGGAAAGATCGATCCGGACAAAGTCATCAGGATTGCCCGCGATTACGCAGCCTTAGGTGTGAAGGAAGTCAACATCGCCGACACGGCCGGGCTGGCCAATCCTCGGCAGATTTACGAGCTTTGCACGCGGCTGCGTGATGAGTTGCCGGCAGACGTGGCGCTCAGCCTGCATCTGCACGATACGCGCGGCCTCGGGATCGCAAATATGGTCGCAGGCCTGCAAGCGGGCGTGCGGATATTCGATGCGGCGATGGGCGGTCTCGGCGGCTGTCCGTTCATCCCCAAGGCCACCGGAAACATCGCGACCGAAGACGCGGCCTTTGCCTGCGAGCAGATCGGGCTCGACACCGGCATCGACTGGGAGGCTTTGCGCGCGCCCGTCGCAAGAGCCGAGGCGATGCTGGGCCGCGCACTGCCGGGGCGCATGTCGCATGTGCCGGTGCCGCCGACAGGGAAAGAGGACGCATGAGCCACAAGTTTTCACTCGCCTACCTCACCGTGCCGGGGCTGACGCCGCCCGAACAGATCCATGTCGCGGCAAAGACCGGGTATGACTATGTCAGCCTGCGGCTTTATCACCTGAATGTTCCGGGCGAGCCCGATATTGACCCGGTAGCCCCGCAATCCGTTCGCGAGACGAAGCAGGCATTATCCGAGACCGGCATACAGGTGCTGGATATCGAACTGGTGCGTATACTGCGTTCCATCGACGTGAAGGAATTTCTCCCCTCCTTTGAAGCCGGAGCGGAATTGGGTGCAACTCAGGTGATCTGTTCCGCCTGGACGGACGTTCGCAACGACCGGAGTTTCATCGTCGACAGTTTCAGCCAGATCTGCGACCTGGCGACTCCCTTCGGCTTGACCGTGAATCTGGAATTTCCAGCTTTTTCGCGCCTCGCCTCTCTGGAGGATTGCGTCGAAATTCTGGAGTTTGCCGACCGTCCCAACCAGGGACTGCTGGTCGATACGCTCTATATGCATTTCAACAAGACGCCGATTTTCGCGATGGAGAAGGTCCCCAGCCGCTGGATCAATTTCATGCATATCTGCGATGCGAACGATCTGCCCTACACCAGAGACGAGATGATCCACATTGCGCGCGATGCCCGGCTTTATCCGGGCGAAGGGGCCATCGATTTTTCCACGATCAATTACATGTTTCCCGATCTGCCCCTGTCGATCGAGTTGCCTCACAAGGAACGCATGGCCGAATTCGGGCCTGAGCAGCATGCGCGCAACTGCATCGAGGCTGCGCGTGGGCTTCTGAACCCGAATGCCGCGCAGTCGCGCGATGGAACTCGGGGTTAAGGCCCGATGATGATACGGAGGAAATACAAGAAATGGCCCGAGAGATAACGCCTGAAGAAATCGCCACGGTCGATGAGATGATCGCCCGTGCCCGCGTGGCGATGGAACAGATCAAGGATTACGACCAGGAACAGGTGGACCGTCTTGCCCGCGCTCTGGGCTGGCACTGCGGCAATGAAAAGACCTTTCTTCGTATCGCGCAGATGGGCGTGGACGAAAGCGGTATTGGCGACCGTGCCGGGCGCGCCGGAAAGCGCTTCAAGATCCTCGGCGTGCTGCGCGATGCCCTGCGCCAGAAATCCGTTGGCGTCATAGAAGAGGATCCGGCAAAGGGGCTCATCAAGATCGGAAAGCCCGCCGGGGTCATCGCATCGCTGATCCCAACCACCAATCCCGAACTGACGCCGCCCGTTACCGGCATCTATGCGATCAAATGCAAGGACGCCGTGATCTTCTCGCCGCATCCGCGCGCCAGGAACACGACGAGCGAGATGGTGCGGGTGATGCGGGAAACGCTCAGGAAGCTGGGTGCGCCGGGGGACATTTTTCAGTGCGTCCAGACACCCTCGATCCCGATGACGCAATATCTGATGGAAAAATGCGATCTGACGATGGCCACCGGAGGCAAGCCCATGGTCAAGGCGGCTTACTCCTCGGGCAAGCCGGCCTTCGGCGTCGGCGCGGGCAATTCGACCATGGTGATCGACGAGACGGCCGACATCAAGGAAGCCGCCATGAACTCACGCATGTCGAAGATGTCGGATTTCGGCTCGGGATGCTCGGCCGACGGCAATCTGCTGATCTCGGAACAGATCTACAATGAAATGCGCGACGCGCTGATCGCGGAAGGCGGATATCTCTGCAACGGCGACGAAAAAGCGCTGCTTGAAAAGGCGCTCTGGGATGAAGACGGCAATCGCCGCATCGACACGGTGGCCGTCTCGGCCAGCACGATCGCCGGTATCGCCGGATTTGAAATGCCGGAAGACCGCAAGTTCATCATGGTCGAACAGGACAGGATCGGCAAGGAGCACAAGTTCTCGCGAGAGAAGCTTTGCGTGGTCATGGCGCTGTTCAAGTTCAGCGATTTCGACGACGCAATGGCCAAGGTGCGCCAGATCTACGAAGTCGGCGGCAAGGGCCATTCCTGCGGCATCTACTCCTTCGATGAGGAACGCATCCTGAAACACGCCGCCAACGCGCCGGTTTCCCGTGTCATGGTGCGCCAGCCGCAATCCAAGGCGAATGCCGGTTCTTTCTCGAACGGCATGCCGATGACCTCGTCTCTCGGCTGCGGCATCTGGGGTGGCAACATCACCAACGAGAATGTATCCCTCAAGCACTACATGAATGTCACCTGGGTTGCGCATCCAATCCCGGAAGATCGGCCGTCGGATGAAGAGCTTTTCGGTGAATTCTACAATACCGAGGTGATGTAAGATGCCCACGGACACGATTGCGCAGCGCAAGGACCTGGTCGCCAACCAGCTCGTGCGCTATCTGGAGACCCGCGGCGTCGAGCACATATTCGGCCTTTGCGGTCACACCAATATCGCCGTGCTCTCGGCGATGGCGAATTCAAAGATCAAATTCATCAATGTGCGTCACGAACAGATTTCCGCTCATGCCGCTGACGGCTATGCGCGCGTGAAGGGCGAGGCGTCTGTCCTGCTGACGCATCTCTCGCCCGGACTGACGAACGCTGCAACCGGTGTGGCGAATGCCGCGCTCGATTGCATTCCGATGGTCGTCATCGCAGGCGATGTGCCCAGCTTCTATTACGGCAAGCACCCGCATCAGGAAGTCAATCTGCATGCGGATGCCAGCCAGTACGAGATCTACCGCCCTTTCGTGAAAAGGGCCTGGCGCGTCGACACGGCCGAGCTTTTGCCTGAGATCATGGAAAAGGCGTTCATCCTCGCCGAGAGCGGACAGCCCGGCCCCGTGCTGGTGAACGTGCCGATGGACATATTCTCGGCGGACATCGACATCAAGCTCTGGGAGCGCGTGAAGGCGAACACGAAGACCCTCAGCAAACCGACGATGGATGAGGCAACGGCGCGCGAGATCATTGCGCGGCTCGCCGAGTCGCATTCGCCGGTCATCTATGCCGGTGGCGGCGTCGCGCTGGCGCGGGCCTATGACGAATTGCGTGAACTCGTCGACCACATGCAGATCCCGGTCACGCATTCGCTAATGGGCAAGGGCGTCGTCCCCGACGATCACCCGCTTGTTCTCGGCATGACCGGCTTCTGGGGCATGAAGTTCACGAATGAGTGCTGTCTGAAGGCCGACTGGGTTCTGGGCCTGGGCGCGCGTTTCAAGGAAGCCGACTGTTCCTCCTGGTATCCCGAATATACGTTCGACATTGACGGCAAGAAATCCAGGCTGATCCATATCGACATCGAGCCGCAGGAGATCGGCCGGAATTATCCGACCGAGATCGGCGTGGTCGCCGACCTGAAAGGCGCGTTGAAAGTCTTGAACCGGGCGGCCCGCGAAATGCTGCCCGAAGGCCGCAAGGCGCCGGGGCTGGCGGATAAAATCGCTGCCGAGCGGAAGGCGTTGGCAGATCAGAATATCGAGATGCAGACTTCGGACGCCTATCCGATGATGCCGGAGCGTATTCTCGCCGATCTCCGCGCCGTCATGCCGCGCGACGCAATCCTGACGTCCGATGTCGGATGGAACAAGAACGGCGTCGCGCAGCAGTTCCCGATTTACGAGCCGGGCTCGATCCTGATCCCCGGCGGGTTCGCTACGATGGGGTTCGGTCCGGCGGGCGCGATCGGCGCCAAGATCGCCGCGCCTGACCGCGTCGTCATCAGCCTCGTCGGCGATGGCGGTTTTGGACAGAATCCGGCCATGCTCGCAACTGCCGCCGAGGAAAACATCCCGGTAATCTGGATCATCATGAATAACAACGCATACGGAACGATTGCCGGGCTGCAAATGGCGAATTTCGGCCTGTTGCACGGCACCACATTCCCCAAGGCGGCGTCTCCAGCGGAACAGAAACCGGATTACGCGGCGATCGCCCGGGCCTATGGCTGCGAAGGTGTGCAGGTAACGAGCGCGGCCGGGTTCAAACCGGCGTTGGAAGCGGCAATTGCCTCGAACAGGCCGACGGTGATCGACGTGGCGATGATCAACAATCCCACGCCGACGTCCGGCCATTGGAACATCCTCGACATCTATGCACCGGAGGGCAATGCCGGTCATGTCTCGACCGACTGAAACCGCGTTCCGCCGCGCCTTGGTGAAATCCGCAAGGCGCGGCGTAACAGATATGATGGACAAGAGATGAGATCCTCAATTGCCACCGCGTCAATCGCTGGTGATCTCGACGAAAAACTGACCGCGATTTCCGGCGCGGGGTTCGACGGCGTGGAAATTTTCGAGCAGGACTTCATCACCTTCGGCGGAGTGCCATCCGATATTGGCAAGATGGTACGGGACCACGGTCTGAGGATCGAACTTCTGCAACCCGTCCGTGATTTTGAGGGATTGCCCGGCCAGCTTCGCAAGAAGGCCTTCGACCGGATCGAGCGCAAATTCGATCTCATGGCCGAATTGGGCACGGACCTTCTTCTGGTCAGCTCCACCAGTCATCCCGAAAGCCTTGGCGGCATCGACAGGTTAGCCGCCGATTTCGCCGAACTGGGTGAACGCGCGTCGAGCAGAAATCTGCGTGTCGGCTATGAAGCCCGGGCTTGGGGCAAGCATGTTGCGGATTATCGGGATGCGTGGGAAGTCGTCAGGCGGGCGAACCAGACGTCAATCGGGCTGATACTCGACAGCTTTCATGTTCTCGCCCGAAAATCCGGCGCCGAAGCCATCCGCGCTATTTCCGGCGAGCGGATCTTTCACGTGCAACTGGCCGATGCCCCCATCATCGAGATGGACCTCGAATATTGTTCACGCCACTTCCGGACGTTACCGGGCGAAGGCGGCCTGCCATTGCTCGACTTCGTGCGCGCGGTGGCGGCAACGGGCTATGACGGGCCATTCAGTCTTGAGATTCTGAATGACCAGTTCCGTGGCGGCAGTCCGAGGAGCGTGGCTCTCGATTGTCATCGGTCATTGGTCTATCTTCTGGACGAGGCTCGGCGGCAGGAAGCCGACATCCGCTATGACGTGCCGGATCTGCCTGCGAAGGGCCGCGTCAATGGCGTGGAATTCGTTGAATTTACCGCTTCCGACGCCGAAGCCGGGACGCTCGGCGCCATGTTGCAGACGCTCGGCTTTGCGCCGGTGGCCAGACACATTGCCAAGTCGGTGACGCTATGGCGGCAGGGCAGCATCAATATTGTCGTCAACACCGAGCAGGAAGGCTTCGCACACTCGGCCTATGTGATGCACGGAACCTGCGTCTGCGACATCGGGCTGCTTGTCGACGATGCGAATGCGACCATGGAACGTGCCCGCGCGCTCGGAGCCAATGTCTTTTCACAGCGCCGCGGCAAGGGGGAGCTCGATATTCCGGCAGTCAGGGGCGTGGGCGGATCGTTGTTGCATTTTCTCGACCGCAAGTCGGACCTTGCCGAGGTGTGGGACACCGAGTTTCGCGTGTTGGAGCCCGAGACATCGGCCAGCCCCGCCGGAGTGACCCGGATCGACCATATCGCCCAGACCATGAAGCACGAAGACATGCTGACATGGACGCTGTTCTACACCTCGATCTTCAAGGTCGAAAAAGCGCAGATGGTCGATGTCGCGGACGCGGCCGGGCATGTCCACAGCCGCGCCATTCAGAGTGACGACGGGGCGCTCAGGTTGACGCTCAACGGCGTGGATACGCATCGGACCTTTGCAGGGCGTTTCGTTTCGGACACATCCGGCGCATCGGTGCAGCATATTGCCTTCGCCACGGATGACATATTCGCGACTGCAGAGAAGTTGATGGCAAACAGTTTCGACGTTCTGCCGATTCCGGCAAACTATTACATCGACCTCAAGACGCGTTTCGATCTCGACGCGGACATGCTGACGACGCTGCAGGCGGCAAACATTCTTTATGACGAGGACGCAAGCGGCGCCTATCTCCAGCTTTATTCACGCCCCTATGGGGACGGCTTCTTCTTTGAAATCGTGGAGCGGCAGAATGGATATGACGGCTACGGCGCGCCGAATGCTTCATATCGGACGGCAGCACTGAAGCACCTGTCGCGCGCGAGCGGTCTCCCACGGCGGTAAAGCCTGAATGATCGACACTTTCCCTGATCAGCCCTGATAACCGAACCTGCGCGGCAGCCAGAGAACGATATCGGGAATGAGTGTGATCATCAGGAGCGCCCCCAGCATGACGATCAGGAACGGCATGGTCTCGCGCGCGATCTGGCGCAGGGGTGCGCCTGAAATATTGGTCATGATGAACAGGAGCAGCCCGTAAGGCGGCGTGATCAGGCCGATCATGATGTTCACGACGGCGACGATGCCGAAATGGACAGGATCGATCCCGAGCGCCTGCGCGGTCGGCAGGAAGACCGGCACCACGATCAGCAGGATGGTCGTGCCTTCCAGAAGACATCCGAGCACGAGCAGGATCACGTTGACCATGAGCAGAAACGCGATCGGCGACAGCTCGTAACCGGCAAGGAAAGCCCGCAGCGCATTCGGGATGTTCTCAACCGTCACGACATAGTTGAAGACCAGCGCCCCGGCGATCAGCATGCCGATGGAGGCGGTCGTCCGCGCGCTGGAAAGCAGCGAGGCATAGGTGCCGCGCAAGGTGACGGACCGGTAGAGCAGGGCCGAAATCAGAAACGCATAGGCGGCGGCGATGGCCGCGGCTTCGGTCGGCGTCGTCACGCCGCTGTAGATGCCGCCGAGCAGGACCACCGGCATCATCAGCGCGGGGAACGCGCGAAGCGTGACGCCGGGCAACTCGCGGAGCGGTACGGGCTCCTCGACCGGAAAATTCCGGCGGCGCGCGGAGCTGACGATGATGCCCATCTGCATGAGCCCCATGAGGAAGCCGGGGACGACGCCCCCAAGGAACAGATAGCCGATCGAGGTGTCGGAAATCAGCGCGTAGAGCACGACCGGAATCGATGGCGGAATGATCGGTCCGATCACGGCGGATGAGGCGGTCAGCGCCGCGGCGAAGCTCGCCGGATACCGTCCTTCATGCGTCATCATCTTCTGCATCATTTTCCCACTGCCCGCCGCGTCCGCAATGGCCGAGCCCGACATCCCCGCGAAGATGATGCTCTGCGCGACATTGACGAGGGCGAGCCCGCCCCGGAAGCGGCCGACAAGCGCGTTGCAGAAACGAAGCAGTCGCTCCGTCATGGTGCCGGAGTTCATGAGTTCGGCGGCGAAGATGAACAGGGGAACGGCGAGCAGGATGTAGCTGCTGTACATGCCGTTGAGCAACTGCTCGGCGGCGGTGCCCATGTCCAGACCGGCGAGGTAGAGATAGAGGATCGAGCCGCCGATCATCGCATGGCCGATGGGCAGGCCAAGCAAGCTGAGCGTCAGGATGGCGATGATCGCGGCGGAGAAGGGCTCAAGGCTCATGGGCCGGACCTCGTTTCGCCGGATCCGGTTTCATCGGCAGGCGGACCTTTCAGCGCGCTCCACAGGATCCAGAGGTAGCGGACGATCACCGCTGCGGCAAAGATCAGGTAGATCGAGAACACATAATCGAAGCGGATCTTGAGATAGGCCGTGGTTTGCACCTTCATGAAGGTCACGTAATCGAAGACCGCCGGAAATGAAAAAATGTACAGGACAAGAAGGGCGGCGGCGCTGAGACCTGCGAGAACTCTTTTCGTGCGGCGTCCGGCCGAGCCATAAATCAGGTCGAAACGGATTTCCTCTTCCTCGCGCACGACGAAGGCCGCGCCCCACAGCACCAGCCAGACCCATGCCATGATCGTGATTTCGGTCGTCCATCCGGTTGGCAGGTTGAGCACGTAACGGAAAATGATCTGCAGGATGAAAGCCAGAAACATGACGGCGAGAATTGCCGCCGCGACGTTTTCAGCGCGCCGGTACAACCAGCCGCCAATGTTGCGAATGTTTGGGGACATTCCCGGCTCCGAATGAAATACCGCTGACCGGCGAACCGGTCAGCGGCAGCGTACTACAGACGATCAGAGCGCGTTGATCTTTTCCAGCATGCCTTCGGGCCAGTCCTTGGCAAGATCGGATTCCAGATATTTCTGCTGGGCATTCTTGCGGAATGCATCGACATCAGGCATGTGCAGCTTGAGACCCTGCTCCTGCAGGAAGGCGGCAAGCTCCTGTTCGCGCTTGAGGTGCTCCTCCTCGCTCCACTTGGTGGCCTTGTCGGCCGCATCCTGGATCACTTTTTGCTTTTCAGGCGTCATCGCGTTCCATGCGGTGGACGATATGGTCAGCAGGTCATAGCCGACGAGATGCGAGGTCTGTACGATCTGGCTCATGACTTCGTAGAACTTCATGTTCTGTACGTTCGGCAGGGGATTGTCCTGACCGTCGATCGCGCCGGTCTGAAGTCCGGTATAGACCTCGGCATAAGCCATTGGCGTCGGGTTCGCACCGAGCGCTTCGCCGAGGAACTGCCACGATTCGCCAGGCGGCATGCGCAGTTTGATGCCCGCCATATCGGCAGGCGTGTTGATTTCCTTGTCGGTCTTCAGGCCGACCTGGCGAGTGCCGAAATAGGTCGGGCCAAGAATGTGGATGCCAAGCTTCTCCTCAGCCTTCTTTTTCATCTCGCTGCCGAGCTCGCTGGCGAAGAAAGTGTTGAGGTGATCGGCATCGCGGAACAGATATGCGGATGTCAGGATCGACCATTCAGGAACCTGGTTGGCGATATCCTGCGGGGCGATATTGCCCATTTCCAGATTGCCGCGCTGAAGTGCGACAAGTTCGGTGCCCTGCTTGAAGAGCGTGCCGCCGTAATAGGGTTTCAGCTCGAAGCCGCCCGCGACCTCGGCGCCGAACATTTCCATCATCCTGGCGCGGATGTCCTGCTCGGAGAACACGGCCGAGAAGCGAAGCTCGGTCTTGTCCTGCGCTATGGCCGATGTTCCGAGCCCGCTTACAACGAGCGCTATCGCACCTGCGGCGATGACCGAGCGGCGATTGAATACGAAACGCATTGAAGTCCTCCCAAATGCTGCTTTGCGCGTGCCGGCTTCTCACCGGCCTTGACGCCTCATTTTTCGCATTAGAGACTCTCAATTTCAATATGTATTAATGATTTTATCTGATATTTTTTAATATAGCCGCTATAATCCATCTGACACATCAACAATCTTCTGATCTTGGCGGCGTTTGTAAGGATGTCCACCTTTCGACGCGGCTGGAACTCGAGCGCTTAAAAAATGATAATCCATGAAAAAACTGATAGATCATTTTTTCTAGGGTATTTATTCTAAATCTGGTAATCGGACAAAGCGTAACGATCGGAATGCCTGTTATGTCGACCTTCGAACCCTCCGCAGAAACCATCGGCGAGACCGCGTACAGAAAAATGCGCTCCGATATCATTTTCGGCCGCCTTGCGCCTGGCCAGAAACTGAAGCTCGATAAGCTGAAAAGCAGTTATGGCGTCAGCATCAGCACATTGCGAGAGATCCTCAGCCGCCTCGCGTCGGAGGGACTTGTGCTGGCTGAAGGTCAGCGAGGTTTCGAGGTACCGGAAGTCTCTGCAGAAAATCTCAAGGATATTGCGGGGCTAAGGCAGTTGCTCGAAGGGCATGCGCTCGGCCAGTCCTTCGCAGCGGGCGATATGGAATGGGAAGGCCGTGTCGTTGCCGCTCACCACAAGCTGGCCTCCATGGAGCGTCTCATGCAGGGCGGCGATCGCAGCCAGACGGAAACGTGGAAGCGGTACGATTGGGAGTTTCATCAGGCGCTGATTTCGGCCTGTGGCTCGCGGGCGCTCATGGAAACGCATGCCACAGTCTTCGACAAGTATCTGCGCTACCAGATGATTGCGCTCAGCTTCCGCGGCGAAATCGCTGCTCGCGAACACAAATCTCTGCTGGATTGTGCGCTGAAACGCGATTCGGAAACCGCGCAGCGCGTGCTTGCGGAACACGTGTCGGGTGGTGTCGAACACGCCCTCGCAACCGGCAGCATCCTTTAGTAAGAATAACGCTGCCACACAATCATATGAAAATCATAATAACAGGCATATACTAAAACGCAGGTTGATTATAAAAGCGCCACATGCGACGATTTCTGAACCGCTGGTTTTCTGTGAGGGGACAGGTAAATGGGTTCAGCGCCGTCGATGCGGCTCGGTCTGATCGGCGACAATATTCAGCGTTCGAAGTCACCCCTGTTGCACAGGCTGGCCGGTGACCTTTGCGGTCTGGATATCCGCTACGACATCCTCATCCCCCCCGAAATGGGCATGAGCTTCGACGATGTATTCGAGCAATGTCGCAGGAGCGGCTATCGCGGCATCAACGTAACCTACCCCTATAAGGAGGAGGTAGTTTCGCTGATGCGCGTTGACGATCCTCGCGTTGCCGCGATCGGAGCCTGCAACACCGTCCTTTTCGAGGAGGCCGGTCCATCCGGCTTCAATACGGATTATTCCGGTTTCGTAACGGCTTATCGCACAACATTTCCGGGCAGGCAGCCCGGCATCGTCGCAATGGCCGGTGCTGGAGGGGTGGGCAAGGCAATCGGCTTCGCCCTGGCCGATCTGGAAGCCAGCGCGCTTCGACTGTTCGATCGGGATCGCTCCAAAGCGGAAATCCTGATGCATGCGCTTACGCGCGGCGTTTCCAATATCGAAGTGTCGATCGCGGAAACCATTGAGCAGGCGGTGATCGGCGCGGACGGTCTTGTCAATTGCACGCCGCTCGGGATGATCGGTCAGCCCGGCACCGCAATTCCGAAACGGCTGCTCGGCTCACAGCGCTGGGCTTTCGACGCGGTCTATACGCCCGTGGAGACGGAATTTCTGGCGGACGTGCGAAGTTACGGCCTGGAAATCATGAGCGGCTATGAGCTGTTCTTTTATCAAGGTCTTGATGCGTTCCGACTGTTCACCGGGCAATCTATCGACCTAGGCGAACTTCGTGAGCTGCTAAACCAGAAAAAGGATGAAATGCGGTCGCCTTAGGTACCCGTTTTAAGCGTCCGCTTGCGGGAAAATGGTCATTCTCCGGTTTGAAAGCAAAACGGCAGATTTCACCGCAATTTCGGTGTGCCGGCACAGGGCGACGAACGGCAAGACTCAGCCCCTGATCTCTCCGGGGCCGCTCAACCCGATGGCCAATAGGTGCCGTCTTATCCTGGTCGCTCCACCCGCGTAGCCGGACAGCGAAAAACAGACTGATCTACAAGCGCACTCAAGGCGGCTCTCGTCTCCCGATCAGGATCAATCACGAGTTGCCACCCGCCTTGCTTTGCCGCTGGATTTCCAAGGAAAAGGGGAATTGGAGGCCGAAGAAATCAACCGTACTGTGCCACTAATATTTTCTACCTTGAGGTAGGACTTGCGTCAAGCCGGGGGCCCTGTGCAATAGGTTCGGCCCTCAAATCGCATCAAAGGTGCCACCGAGCTATGTCAGCTTACGCCAGCATGTTTTCAAAGTCGTTTTTTCACGGGACGCGAGCCGATCTGAAACCTGGAGACTTAATTATCGTTGGTCACAAGTCCAACTTCACTGAAGCCAAACCGCTCTCCCGGGTCTATTTCGCGGGTACGTTGGACGCGGCAATCTGGGGCGCTGAGCTCGCCACCGGCAGCGGGAATGAACGGATCTATGTTGTAGAACCGACCGGACCGATCGAGGACGATCCCAATTTGACCGACAAGAAGTTTCCGGCAATCCGACGCTGCCCTATCGCTCCCGCGACCCCCTGCGCATCATTGCCGAAGTTACGAATTGGCAAGGACACCCGCCTGAAAGGCTACAACAGATGAGGGAGGGCCTCGCCCGCCTTCAGGCGGAGGGCACCGCGGTAATCATCGATTAATTGGCCCAATATCTCCGTCGGCGGCTGAGAAACGGCACGGAGAAAAACACCGCACTGCGGTGGGACAGACCGCTCGTGAAGAGCGGACGAAATGAGCGCAGTTCTCTCCCTGCCTAGCCATCTCGCTGATCGGGCGACGCGACCTCAATTCGGACATTCGCAAGGCTCGGCTTCTTGTACTATTGATCCGGCCCGCTGAAGTTTCTATGCGGCATACGTGACCCGGGGGTCCTGGAAATAGGCGCG